>DASZBR010000010.1:0-27508 GCA_035943935.1 Gammaproteobacteria bacterium | reverse complement strand
CTTGTGTTTGGTGGTCGAAACCTCAGTTTACAGCGAGTTTTGTGCTTTTTTGATCCCCCTCATCCGCCCTTCGGGCACCTTCTTCCTCCGGGAGAAGCGAAAACATATGAAAAAATTCACTTTTTGTCCTGTACCTTAAGGTTTTATTAAGAAAACCATAGGTTTTCGGCCTATATAGTAGGTATAGCACGTATTTACGGAGTAGGAGGCTGTTCAAAACGGGCGTCGGAACGCCCATTCGAGGAAGAAAGAGACTATTTAATGAGAAATAGGCTGGGTAACGTAGGATTTCAAACGCTTGGCAAAATGCTTAAGCCCTTCAATGCCGCTTTCTTCTGCCGATTTACACCATTGATGTAAGGCGTCTAAAAGTTCTTTTTGAGTCGCACTGGTTCGACTCCAGATGTCTTGAAGGGATAATTTATATTGATACACCTGATTCAACATTTTTTGCTTCTGTAATAAAAAGACCAATTTTTTATGTTCCAAATTATCAATCAAACTTTTTTCGCGAATTAATAATTCTTTCAAACCCGCATCTAGTTTATTTTTTTCTTTCTTTATTAACGGCAAAACCACTTCTTTGGTGTAATTCGACATAATATTAAATCGGTTTAATAAAACCGCTTTTAATGTCTCACCATCGATAACTTGTTTTGAAGGATGAGAAATTAATTTCGGCGGAAGCTTTTTAACTTTCGCTAAACCAAAAAAACTCAAGGTTTTAATAACACCCCAACCTAAATCAAACTCATACCATTTGTATGACAACTTCGCGGAACTACCAAAAGTATGGTGATTGTTATGCAATTCTTCACCCGACAATAAAAATCCAAACGGAATAATATTGCGTGCCGCATCCGGACATTCAAAATTGCGGTAACCCCAATAATGACCAATACCATTAATAACTCCCGCGGCGAAAAAGGGAATCCACAGCATTTGAATACCCCAAATGGTAATACCCGGCAATCCAAATAAAAGAACATTCAAGACAAGCATGATGCCAACACCCAAAACACTGTTTTTCACATAAAAACGCTCCATCGCATCATCCGGTGTTCCTTGACCATAACGCTCCAAGGTTTCTGAATTTTGTTTTTCGCGACGGTACAATTCTGCACCATTAAATAGAACGGTTTTGATTCCCATCACAACGGGACTGTGTGGATCTTCTGTTGTTTCGCATTTCGCATGATGTTTACGATGAATGGCTGTCCAAGCTTTTGTAGTCATACCCGTCGTTAGCCACAACCAAAATCGAAAAAAATGACCGACAGAAGAATGTACTTCAAGGGCTCGATGCGCTTGGCACCGGTGGAGATAGACGGTCACGCTGATAACCGTTAATTGTGTCATTGCTAAGGTGAAAAGCACTAATTCCCAAAAGGAAAAATGCAAAAGGCCATGAGCTATCATAAAACTCCTCGGTTAGCTGTAGTGTTTCTCGCGAATCTCATCAATGGTTTTGCAATCTATACACAATGTGGCTGTGGGCCGCGCTTCCAATCGGCTGATTCCAATTTCAACGCCGCAGGCATCACAGTACCCATAATCGTTGTTATCAATTCGAGAAATCGTTTCATCTATCTTCTTTATCAGCTTTCGTTCGCGATCGCGCGCACGTAGCTCTAAACTAAATTCTTCTTCCTGGGTGGCTCTGTCGTTTGGGTCTGGGAAGTTCGCCGCTTCATCTTGCATGTGATGAACCGTCCTCTCCATTTCGTTCAACAGCTCCCGCTTCCAAGATAATAACACTTTTCGGAAGTGCTCACGTTGTGCATGGTTCATATATTCTTCATTTTTTCCTGCATGATAAGGCTTAACGTGGCTCACAAAGGGGGAAGGAATCTGTTTGAGCTTCTTTGCGACGGCTGAAAGGGGCTTAGTAGGCTTTACCGGTTTTTTAGTTACTTTTTTAACAAGCTTCTCTTTTTTTAGGGTAATTTTGACTTTTTTGACGGGTTTTTTCTTCAAAACAGGCTTTTTAGGCTTTGCGGGGACGGCTTTTTTTGGCTTTGACTTTGTTCCCTTCGTACTGCGTTTTGCCATAACATCCTCCAAAATAGCGAGTATATACCAAAACTAGACATTCTTCGCAATTGTCATACGGGGGTGATGATTTAAATCGTCCATGGTTTTTATCTCACTAAATTGGTTTTCACGGAAGCTGTTTTGAACCCATTTGGCTTGATCGTAGCCATGTTCTAATAAAACCCAGCCATTGGACTTCAAGTGCGTTTTTGCTTCCTGAATGATAGTTTTTATGGCATCCATGCCCTCTTTGCCTGATATCAACGCTAATGACGGCTCAAAGCGCAGTTCGTTGAGATGTGTATCGTTTTCTGCAACATAAGGTGGATTGCTGATGATTAAATCAGCTTTTGCTGAATCTAGTCCTTCATACCAATTTGATTTTATAAATTTTATATTATGGGCTTTGTGAAAATGGGCATTTTTTTTGGCAACATCTAAAGCTTCTTCTGAAATATCCGTTGCCGTAATGTCCCAATCGGGTCTGTGTCTAGCAAGTGTAACTGAAATAATTCCACTCCCCGTCCCCAGCTCCCACATACATAATTTTTTTTGTTTAAAGTTTTCCAAAACATAATCTATTAATAATTCTGTTTCGGGCCTGGGAATAAGTACAGCTGGAGTAATATAAAATTTGAGGGAATAAAATTCTGTTTCGCCTAAAATATAAGCAATAGGCTCTCCCTGCTCACGTCGTTGTAATAACTGATTAAATAATTCGAATTCTGTCTGAGAAAGTTCTTTTTCGGGATGAGAATATAAATATGCTCTTGGCTGATTTAACGCGTGGGTTAATAATAATTCACGCTCGAAACGCTCAGTCGTCGCCGAGGCTTGCGAGCAAATCTGCTTGATATTCATGGCGTAATGGCTCAATGACACAATCTAAATCCCCTTCCATGATATCGGATAACTTATACAGCGTAAGATTGATACGATGGTCGGTAAGTCTTCCCTGCGGAAAATTGTAGGTTCGAATTCTTTCTGAACGATCCCCAGTTCCTACAAGATTTCGTCTGGTTTCTGCTTCGTGTTTTTGTTGCTTAGCAACTTCAGCGTCCAGTAATCGCGATTTTAATAATGACATCGCTCGTGCGCGATTTTTATGCTGTGAACGCTCTTCCTGGCATTCCACCACCGTTCCGGTTGGAATATGCGTAATACGAATCGCAGAATCTGTTTTATTAACATGCTGTCCACCCGCGCCCGATGCACGATACGTATCTATTTTTAAATCAGCAGGATTAATATCAATTTCTTCGACTTCCTCAAGTTCTGGCAATACTGCGACCGTACAGGTTGAGGTGTGCACTCTTCCTTGTGCTTCGGTTTCCGGAACGCGTTGTACGCGATGTGCACCCGATTCAAATTTTAGTTTTGCATAAACGTCTTCGCCACTCACGCGTGCAACAATGGACTTATACCCGCCGTGTTCACCACTGCTAGACTGCAGTACTTCAACTAACCAACGTTTTTTTTCAGCATACCGCGAATACATACGAAATAAATCGCCTGCAAAGATAGACGACTCATCACCACCCGCCGCTGCGCGAATTTCTAAAAATATATTGTGGCTGTCTTTGGGATCTTGTGGGAGTAACAATACTTGTAAATCTGCTTCGCTTTGTTCTTTTGATTTTTTGAGCTCCTCACAATCCTCATTGGCCATCGCCCTTACATCTTCGTCACTGTCTTGTAATAATAAAAGGGATGCCTCGAGCTGTTTATTGATTTCATCATATTTCTTATACAGATCAACCACTTTTTGTAATTCGGAATATTCTTTGGATAATTCACGAAATTTAGTATTGTCATTAATAATTTCGGGCGAACTCAACAGATGATTAATTTCTTCGTGACGTTCAACTAAGTAAATCAGTTTTTTGGAAAGCGTAGGTTTCATGGTTTTTTTAGATGTCCCACAATTTTTCAACAGCGTGGACTAAAATCCAATCTTCCTGACAAGCGGCCTTTTTTAAATTAACGGAAGGAGCGTGTAAAAATTTGTTGGTGAGTTGATGCGCGAATTTCTCAAGCACTTTCTCAGGATTTTCGCCTAACACTAAAGACTGTAATGCTTTTTCTAAATAATCATCGCGAATATCATTCATCTTATGTCGATATCTTTTTACTGCATCCGCAACACTGCATGAACGCAAATTCAACATAAATTGCTTGGTTTGTGCATCAATCATGGATTCAGCGGCACTCACTGAGCTTAATCGCTTATCTCGGTTTTGATCTAAAATTTCTTTGAGATCATCAAAGCTAAACAACGTCGTGTTTTTATTTTTTTTTATTTCTGGGGCTATATTTCGAGGCACCCCTAAATCAAAAAAGAGTATTGGCTGCTGAATAGTGGCGTTTTTAGTAATGATAGGCTTTATACAATGTGCAGCAGAGATGACTAAATCTGTGTTGGATAAGTCTATTTCACTCAACGTACAAACACGTGCACCAGGTAAGGTATCTGCAATTTTATGGGCTTTTGATAAAGTTCTATTCGCAATACAAATATCTTTTACGTGGTGTGACTGTAAAACGTGCGCAATGGATTCGATGGTTTCTCCTGCGCCTATCAGTAACACTCGCGCATGAGACAGATCTTTTATTTTTTTTCTGGCCAAATGAAAAATGACTTGTCCCAACGAAACCGGATTCACGCCTATATCAGTTTCCGTTCTAATCTTTTTTCCTACAGAAAAAGCATGATGAAAAAATTTTCTAAGCGTCCCGTTAAGCGTCCCGGTGTCTTCTGCGATAGAAACCGCCTCTTTTAATTGACCAAATATTTGGGGTTCGCCCAATACCATGGAGTCTATCCCGCTCGCCACACGAAAAACGTGTTTAATACTTTCTTCACCTTGATAAACATATAAATGCGGCGCGAGATCAGCTGAGGTCAATTCTTGATGATGCGCCAACCAATCAGAGATGACATGAGGATTTTTAACAGAAGAACAATAAATTTCCGTACGATTACACGTCGATAAAATAACCGCATCGTTCACTAAAACATTTTTTTTAAAATCTTTTAGTGAAGCCGCAATTTTTTCTTTCGGGAAATAAAACCGCTCCCGAATATCAATGGGAGCTGTTTTATGACTTAAACCGCATGCAACAAATGACATTTATTTCATCCAGGCTGCCGTAACATCTAACATTCGATTGGAAAAACCCCACTCGTTATCGTACCAGGACAAAACTTTCACTAACTTCCCTATCACCTTGGTTTGTGTTGCATCGAAAATAGACGACGCGGCGTGATGGTTAAAATCGATCGAAACTAATTGAGCCGTATTATACGCGATAATTCCCTTCATTTCGCCATCTGATGCTTTTTTCAGCAATTGGTTAACCTCATCCACACTGGTTTGTCGTTTTGACGTAAAACACAGGTCGACGATGGAAACATTCAAAGTGGGAACTCGCATCGCAAATCCATCCAATTTTCCATTCAATTCTGGTAAAACCAACCCTACCGCAGCGGCTGCCCCTGTCTTTGTGGGAATCATGGATTGCGTGGCAGAACGTGCACGACGTAAATCACTATGATAGCTATCGACTAAAACCTGATCATTTGTGTAAGAATGAATGGTCGTCATCAATCCCTCTTCTATCCCAATTGCTTGGTTAAGTATTTTCGCGAGAGGCGCCAAGCAATTCGTCGTACAAGAGGCGTTTGATATAACAAGGTGTTCTGGTTTGAGGATATGATGATTTACGCCATAAACAACAGTCGCATCTACGTCATTACCGCCTGGAGCAGAAATAATCACTTTTTTAGCACCGCTCTTGATGTGAACCATCGCTTTTTCTTTGCTGGTAAAAATGCCGGTGCACTCTAATACCACATCAATACCCAACTGTCCCCAAGGAAGCTTGCTGGGGTCGCGTTCGCTGAATACTTTAATGTGATCACCGTTAACGACTAAATCATTGCCTTGCGTGGTTACTTGGCCATTAAACTTGCCGTGTGTGGAATCGTATTGCGTAAGATGAGCGTTAGTTGCCACATCGCCCATGTCATTGATAGCTACTATCTGAATATTGCCTTTATGGTTGCCCTCATAGAGCGCTCTTAGAATATTTCTACCGATACGGCCATAGCCGTTGATTGCTACTTTTATTGCCATGGTGGCCTCTCTTTTCAAAAAGCTAAATTTCTATCCTATCATATAATAATATATATATATTATTTAATATGTATTGATGATGAAGCAGCTCTGTTTCTGTGGGAATGTTTTTTATTGACATATAAAACAATTACTTAACCATGAAATTAGGCTGTAGAGTACGCAGTGAAAACACATAGAATAAGCTGTGGATAAATCTAGTCGTAGAAACCAACCACTTGTGTTAGGCTAGTTTTCCACACCTTTCCACAGAGATATCCACAGGTTTTTGAACCAGATGACGACAGCAAAGCATTGGGAAGACTGTCTTACGGCACTTTCGCAAGATATGAGTACGCAGGAGTTCGATACCTGGATTAAACCACTCCAGTTTCATGCTCATGAGGGCAAGTATTATCTTTTAGCGCCCAACCACTTTATTACAGAAAAAGTGTCCACGCAGTTTTTGACGAAAATCAAATCTATTCTTGGCACAGAGCTCATTCTAAGCGTAGGTATTCCGCAAAAAGAAATGGAACGGCATGAGGTTAAATCCGACGAAAAATTCTATTCCAACCTAAACCCCAATTTTAATTTTGATTATTTCGTGGAAGGCAAGTCGAATCAATTAGCTAAAGCGGCTGCTATTCAAGTTTCTGAGAACTTTGGTCAAGCGTATAATCCCTTATTTTTATATGGTTCTGTGGGATTGGGCAAAACACATCTTATGCAAGCGGTCGGTAACGCGATGATGAAAAAAAATCCTTATCTCAAAGTGTTATATTTGCATTCCGAGCGATTTGTATCAGAAATGATACGTGCACTTCAAACCAATACGATTACCCAATTTAAAAATTATTATCGGTCATTAGATGCGTTATTGATTGATGATATTCAATTCTTTGCAGGGAAAGATCGTTCGCAGGAAGAACTGTTTCATGTGTTTAATAGCTTGATTGAGTCTGGTCGGCAGATGATTTTTACCTGCGATCGTTATCCAAAAGAAGTTCAAGGTTTAGAAGAGCGATTAAAATCACGTTTTGGATGGGGACTGACTGTTGCGGTTGAGCCACCTGAATTAGAAACGCGCGTGGCTATTTTATTAAATAAAGCCGCTCAATCCAATGTCGTATTATCTACAGAAGTTGCGTTTTTTATTGCAAAACGCGTTCGTTCTAATGTACGTGAATTGGAAGGTGCGCTCAAACGTGTGACAGCAAGCGCTAATTTCATGGGCAAAGAAATTGATTTGGTTTTAGCAAAAGAAGCTTTAAAAGATTTAATTGCGCTACAAGACAGAATGGTTACCATTGAAAATATACAGAAAGTTGTTGCTGAGTATTATAAAATCAAAGTGTCTGATTTATTATCAAAACGCCGAAGCCGATCGGTAACACGACCACGTCAACTTGCGATGGCGTTGGCGAAAGAATTAACGACGCACAGTTTGCCTGAAATTGGTGATGCGTTTGGTGGGCGAGATCACACAACCGTGTTACATGCGAATCGAACCATTGCGGATCTCAAGGAATCATCCAGTGCAATAAGAGAAGATTTTCAGAACTTAATGCGAATATTATCGACATAGGATTTCATGATGAAATTTACAACTAAGCGTGATCAGTTATTAAAAGGGCTACAGTTTGTGACAGGTGTTGTCGAACGACGACAAAGCTTACCTATTTTATCGCATGTATTGATTCGTGTTCAGAATAATCGATTGTCTTTGGTGGGATCGGATCTCGAAATTGAATTAACGGGTCATGCAGATTTAATGGAAACTGAAACACCCTTTGAAACAACGGTTTCAGGCCGTAAATTAATGGATATTTGTCGAACGCTTCCCGATGATGCAGACATTAGTTTTCATCTGGAGGGGGCAAAAGCTTTTTTGGTTGCAGGGAAAAGTCGTTTTTCTCTTGTCACATTGCCGTCAGCTGATTTTCCTCTGGCAGCGTTTGAATCTTCTGGAAATGAAGTGACGTGTTCACAAGCAGAATTAGCGTCGTTATTGGAATCCACCTCATTTGCAATGGCGCAGCAGGATGTTCGATATTATTTAAATGGTTTATTTTTCGAAGCAAATGACAATTCAATTTGTTCTGTCGCAACGGATGGCCATCGATTGGCTGTACGAAAAATGGAATTTCAAGGAATTACCACACCTACGCAATTTATTTTACCGCGCAAAGGGGTAATTGAGTTACTGCGGTTATTATCCAAAGAAGAGGGTAAAACACTTTCGATGCGTATCGGTCAAAATGCGATTCGATTAGAATCCGATACGTTTACCTTTGTTTCTCGCTTGATTGAAGGAAAATTCCCCGATTATCGACGCGTTATTCCGCAGGGTGGGAATAAAAAAGCGGTTGTGGATAGAGATATGCTTAAACAAGCTTTAACACGCGCAGCGATTTTGACCAATGAAAAATATCACGCTGTGAGGTTACATTTTGATACCAGTGGCTTGTTAATTACAGCAACGAATACAGAGCAAGAAGAAGCTAAAGAAGAAATTGCGATGCATTATGAAGGCGATGCGCTTGAAATGGGCTTCAATGTTAATTATCTGTTGGATGTATTGTCTGCTGTTCCGCCAGGAGAGGTCGTTTTCACCTTGTCGAGTCCGGATAACAGTGTTTTGATTCACTCTGATGGGTTAGGGCAGGCGCAGTTTGTGATTATGCCTATGTCACTGTAAATGGTGTTGTTGCAGTGTGATATCAATTCGGTTCGTAATTTAACCTCTGTTTCGTTGGCATTATCTCCCGATTTTAATGTTTTTTATGGCCAAAATGGCAGCGGAAAAACCAGTGTTCTAGAATCACTCTACCTTCTGAGTCACAATCGTTCTTTTCGCCACCACAGCATTCAACCCGTTATTCATCATGAATCTCAAGCCTTGTCAGTCTTTTCGCGCTTAAAACAGCGGGATTTAACGCAGTTTTTGGGAATAGAAAAAACACGCGAGGGTAAAACAACGCTGCGTTTAGATGGTGAAACAATTTCTTCTGCAGCCGTATTGGCAGAGTTATTGCCGTTGCAATTGATTCATCCGGATAGCGATGAGTTATTAACGGGGTCACCAAGTTTGCGCCGACAATTTTTGGATTGGGGAGTGTTCCACGTGGAACATTCTTTTTTAGGGGTATGGCAGCGCTGGCAGAGAATCCTAAAACAGCGTAATGCGGCGCTAAAAACAGGGTTAAGTCGTGATCAAGTCTGTGGTTGGGATGAAGAGTATATAAAAACCTGCGAAATGATGGCTGTTTTTCGACAGGATTATCTTGAAAAGCTCGCGGTTCAATTCCAATCGATCATTAAAGATTTTCTGCCTGAGTTTCAGCTTGAATTAGTTTATCACCGTGGATGGCCTAAAGATTCCTTGTTGGTAGAGCTGCTCGAGCGTCATTATTTTCGGGATGTTCAGCTTAAGCACACGCATTACGGTCCCCACAGAGACGATGTAATTATTCAGTGCGGTGAAAACAAGGCTAGCGAGATGTTGTCCCGTGGAGAGCAGAAGCTTGTTGTAATAGCGCTTAGGCTTGCGCAGGGGCAGTTGCTTAAAGAGTTGATGGATAAAACATGCCTCTATCTTTTAGATGATTTTGCGGCGGAACTTGACGCTAATCACAGGTTGTGCGTGATTGAAAGACTGGCGAGTTTTAAGTCCCAGGTTTTTTTAACGACTATAGATTATAACGAGGTGAAATCTTGTATAAATTTTACACTCCCTAAATTGTTCCACGTGGAACATGGAGCGATAAAAGAGGTATAATGCACGGATTATTTCAAACGAAAGATGGATTGAAAAAATGAACACCTCAGCCTCAGCAGATACCTACGATTCTTCGAACATCAAAGTCCTTAAGGGATTGGATGCGGTTAAGAAACGCCCTGGAATGTATATTGGTGACACAGATGACGGTACAGGCCTTCATCATATGGTCTTTGAGGTTGTTGATAACTCTATCGATGAGGCGCTTGCAGGGTATTGCCATCAGGTTTCTGTCATTATTCATACTGATGGTTCTGTTACCGTAAAAGACGATGGCCGTGGCATTCCGGTTGATATTCATGCGGAAGAGGGCCGTTCAGCGGCTGAAGTCATTATGACTATTCTGCACGCGGGTGGTAAGTTTGACAGTAACTCCTATAAAGTTTCAGGTGGGTTGCACGGTGTGGGTGTTTCGGTGGTTAACGCGCTTTCCGAAAAGTTACACTTGTTGATTCGCCGGAATGGAAAAGTACATGAACAAGATTACGCAGACGGCGAGCCATTGGCACCGCTTGCAGTGACCGGTGATTCTACAAAGACAGGCACTGAAGTTCGCTTTAAACCCAGCACGGTTATCTTTACCAATACAGAATTTCACTACGATATTTTGGCTAAACGTCTTCGCGAATTATCTTTCTTAAATTCGGGTGTGCGTATTTCCTTGATGGATGAACGTACGGGACGACAGGAAGTATTTGAATATGAAGGTGGTATTGGGGCTTTTGTTAAACATTTGAGTACCAATAAAACCGTTATTCATCCATCCGTATTTTATTTTTGTGCAGAGAAAGACAGAATTACGGTTGAAGTGGCGATGCAATGGAATGATGGATTCCAAGAAAGTATTTTTTGTTATACCAATAATATTCCGCAAAAAGATGGTGGAACGCACCTTACAGGATTTAGAACCGCCTTAACGCGAACACTGGGTAATTACTTAGAAAAAGAAGGTTTTTCCAAGAAAGAAAAAGTTGAAATGACGGGTGATGATGTTCGTGAAGGTTTGACGGCCGTTGTTTCTGTGAAACTCCCCGATCCAAAATTCTCATCGCAAACCAAAGAAAAACTAGTATCTTCGGAAGTAACACCTATCGTTGCTCAAATCATGTCCGAAAAATTAGAAGAGTTTTTGTTGGAAAAACCTACGGAAGCGAAAAATATTGTTTTAAAAATTGTTGACGCTGCACGTGCAAGAGAAGCAGCGCGCAAAGCGCGAGAAATGACACGACGTAAGAGTGCATTGGATATTGCAGGATTACCAGGGAAATTAGCCGATTGCCAAGAAAAAGATCCTGCTAATTCTGAATTGTTTTTAGTCGAAGGTGAATCCGCCGGTGGTTCCGCTAAGCAAGCGCGTGATCGCAAAAATCAAGCGATATTGCCATTGAAGGGTAAGATTTTAAATGTCGAGAAAGCGCGATTTGACAAAATGATTGCGTCACAAGAAGTGGGGACGTTAATTACCGCATTGGGTTGTGGCATCGGTCGCGATGAATACAATCCAGACAAATTACGTTATCACCGTATTATTATTATGACCGACGCGGATGTGGACGGTTCACATATTCGTACTTTATTGCTGACTTTTTTCTATAGGCAAATGCCAGAATTAATTACGCGTGGTTATGTCTATGTTGGGCAACCGCCGTTATACAAAATTAAAAAAGGCAAACAAGAGCAATATCTCAAAGACGATGATGCCTTAAATGAATATTTAATTCAGACGGCGCTCGATGAAGCTGCGTTGTTCCCTGCAGAAAATGAGCTGCCTATTACGGGTGTTGCCTTGGAAAAATTATTAAAAGAGCATCATGATGTGGAGAAGTCGCTGAAGCGTCTTTCACGCCGTTATCCCATTGATGTTCTGCATGAAATTAGTCATATGGCGAGCTTGAGTGTGGCTGATCTCGTTTCTCAAGAAAAAGTCTCTTCTTGGGCCAAGCAATTGGAGCAGCGCTTAAAAAGCTTAGAAGCACACGGTATGGTTTGTCAGATTAAAGTCGTTCCACATGACGAAAAACATGAATTTATTCCAGAATTAGAATTTTTACAGCATGGTCAAACGCATCATTATTCATTGGGGCATGAGTTTTTAAGTTCTCAAGATTATATTCGATTGCATTCTTTGCATGCTATTTTGCACGGATTATTCCAAGAAAGTGCGTATGTTCAGCGTGGTGAGCGTAAACAAAAAGTCACGACGTTTGGTGCAGCCGTACATTGGTTAATGGAAGAAGCAAAACGCGGACAGACCACGCAACGCTACAAAGGTCTGGGTGAAATGAATCCTGAGCAGTTATGGGAAACGACGATGAATCCTGAAACGCGCCGTTTGTTAAGAGTGAATATTGAAGACGCTGTTGCTGCAGATCTACTCTTTACGACATTGATGGGCGATCAAGTTGAGCCTCGTCGTGCGTTTATTGAATTGAATGCATTATTGGCGGAGAACATTGATGTCTGATTATTCTATTTTTACCTCTGAATCGGTTTCTGAAGGTCATCCTGATAAAATTGCCGATCAAATTTCTGATGCGGTATTAGATGCGATTTTAACGCAAGATCCAGGTGCGCGTGTGGCTTGTGAAACGTTTGTTAAAACGGGCATGGTATTGGTGGGTGGTGAGATTACCACGCATGCATGGGTAGATATCGAACACGTTGCACGTGAAGTCATTAAAGAAATTGGATACAACAGTTCGGCGATGGGATTTGATTGGGAATCGTGTGCGGTGATTACTGCCATTGGTAAGCAATCACCGGATATTGCGATGGGTGTCAATCATCGCGCGGATCATGAGCAAGGCGCGGGTGATCAAGGCCTGATGTTTGGGTATGCGACCAATGAGACGGATGTATTAATGCCTGCGCCAATTACGTATTCACATAGGCTTGTCAAAAAATTGGCGGATCTCAGAAAACAGAAAATTTTAAATTGGCTTAGACCAGATGCAAAAAGTCAGCTAACAATACGCTATGAAAATTCCAAGCCAGTTGGCGTTGAGGCTGTTGTTATTTCAACGCAGCATGCGCCAGAAGTGTCTCAATCTGAAATTAAAGAAGCCGTCATGGAAGAAGTGATCAAAAAAGTATTACCGGCTAAGTGGCTCGATAAAAACACTAAATATTTTATTAATCCAACGGGACGATTTGTGATTGGTGGGCCGTTGGGTGATACCGGATTAACGGGCCGTAAAATTATTGTAGACAGTTATGGTGGTATGGCACGACACGGTGGCGGATGTTTTTCCGGCAAAGATGCGTCGAAAGTGGATCGCTCGGCATCGTATGCAGCGCGATATGTCGCTAAAAATATTGTTGCAGCAGGTTTAGCTGATCGTTGTGAAATTCAAATTTCGTATGCCATTGGCATTGCAGAGCCGACGTCTATTAGCGTTCAAACGTTTGGGACGGGAAAACTTCCGGAAGAAAAATTAATTGCATTGATTCGTGAGCATTTTGATTTACGTCCTCGCGGATTAATCAGCATGTTAGATTTATTACGCCCTATTTATTTTCCGACAGCAGCATATGGACATTTTGGTCGTGAAGAAGCAAATTTCACGTGGGAAAAGACTGATAAAGTGGATTGTTTAAAATGACGGTAGAGACTAAACGGGCGATGCCAAAGGATTTAACTATGAATCAAGATTTTCGTGTAGCTGATATTGCGCTCGCTGATTGGGGCAAAAAAGAAATCAAATTAGCTGAAGTTGAAATGCCTGGATTAATGTCTCTCCGTAAAGAATATCAGGGTAAAAAGCCATTAAAAGGCGCTCGCATTGCGGGTTGTTTGCACATGACTATACAAACAGCTGTTTTAATCGAAACCTTAATTGATTTGGGTGCAGAAATTCGATGGTCATCCTGTAATATTTTTTCAACACAAGATCACGCAGCAGCAGCAATGGCAGCACAAAATATTCCGGTATTTGCATGGAAAGGTGAAACGGAAGAAGAAGCAGTATGGTGCATCGATCAAACAATTGAGGGACCTAATGGCTGGCGTCCCAATATGGTTTTGGATGACGGCGGTGATTTAACGATGCGCATTTATGAAAAATATCCTGAGTTAATAAAAAATATTAAGGGAATTTCAGAAGAAACAACGACAGGGGTACATCGCTTGTATGAGATGCATGCGAAAAAACAATTAAAAACGCCTGCTATTAATATCAATGATTCAGTCACGAAGTCTAAATTTGATAATTTGTACGGTTGTCGTGAGTCATTAGTGGATGGCATTAAGCGTGCAACGGATGTGATGATTGCCGGCAAGATCGCTATCGTATGTGGTTATGGTGATGTTGGTAAAGGCTGTGCGCAATCCTTTAAAGGCTTAGGTGCAACGGTTCGTGTAACAGAAATTGATCCGATTAATGCGCTTCAAGCGGCTATGGAAGGTTTTCAAGTGGTTACGATGGACGAAGCGGCATCCATTGGCGATATTTTTGTGACTGCGACGGGGAATATCGATGTCATTACGCACGACCATGTATTAAAAATGAAAGACAATGCCATTGTTTGTAACATAGGTCATTTTGATTCTGAAATTGATGTCGCGTCATTACGAAAATACACCTGGGCTAATATTAAACCGCAAGTCGATTTGATTGAATTTCCAAATGGCAAACATATTATTTTATTAGCGGAAGGTCGTTTGGTGAATTTGGGGTGTGCGACAGGCCATCCGAGTTTCGTGATGTCGTCGTCATTTACCAATCAAGTTATTGCTCAAATAGAATTATGGAATCATGCGGATAAATATCCGATTGGCGTTCATGTATTGCCAAAGCATTTGGATGAAAAAGTCGCGAGATTACACTTAGATAAATTAGGTGTGAAATTAACGACGTTGACCAAGAAACAAGCGGATTATTTAGGTTTGAATATTGCTGGGCCGTATAAAACCGACTGGTATAGATACTAAATAATTAATCCTGCTACAACGTTTCGCCCTTCTGCCGCCAAGACATTGAAGGTTCTACAGGCTGCTGAGGTATTCATGACTTCTACGCCAATTTTATTTTTATAGAACGGCGATAAAATTTGTGGGGGAATAATTTTAAATTTTTCACCCGTACCCAATAAAACAATCACAGGTTTTAATTCCAAAATAGGTTCGAGATTATTTTCGTCCCACGGATAGATTAATTGACTCGCAGAGATAATTAAATTTTGCGTAATCGCCTGGTCGTTAATTATTATCTTCCCGCGCTCATAAGAACGAATTTGATAATGACTTGGTGAGGTGTCCGGCGTAAAATCCATAGTGTTTCTATTCTAAGGGATTTTGTATGACGCGAACAGCAATGAAAAGAACGCTCAAGCGTCGTGAATTTTCCCATGAGCAAGATATCTTAAGTCGAATCTACTCCAATCGCGGTATTGAAAGCCCAGATGAGCTTAATACCGATTTATCTCAGCTACTCAATTTTGACCAATTATTGAATATAGACAAAGCCGCTGAAATCATCGGCGAGGGCATTCGCGCACAAGAAAAGTTTTTAATTCTCGGCGATTTTGATACGGATGGCGCTACCAGTACGACACTTGCCGTCAGTGCATTAAAGGCTTTGGGTGCAAAACATGTCGATTATTTAATTCCCAATCGATTTGAATATGGGTATGGATTAAGCCCAGAAATCGTTGATCTTGCCGCAACGCGCCATCCCGATATTTTAATTACGGTTGATAATGGTATTAGCAGTCATGAGGGTGTTAAAAAAGCCAAAGAATATGGAATGAAAGTGGTTGTGACAGATCACCATCTTTCAGGCGAAACACTTCCAGAGGCAGATGTAATTATCAATCCGAATCAGCCCAATGATGTATTTGAAAGCAAACATATTGCGGGCGTGGGTGTAATTTTTTACGTCATGTTAGCGACGCGCAAATATCTTAAAAGCGCTGTGTCTATGGGGCAGTTTTTAGATTTAGTCGCACTCGGAACGGTTGCGGATGTTGTTGTCCTCGATAAAAACAACAGAATATTAGTGACTCAGGGTATAAAAAGAATTCGTGCAGGATTAGCCCGCCCCGGAATTTATGCCTTATTAAAAGTCGGAAAGCGTGAAGCCCCTCGAGTAAGAACGTCAGACTTGGGTTTTGCAGTTGCACCAAGATTAAATGCTGCTGGTCGACTTGAGGATATGTCTTTAGGGGTTGCCTGTTTACTCAGTGACAATGATATTGAGGCTTTTCGAATTGCCATTGAATTGGATTCTTTAAATAAAAATCGACGTGAAATCGAATCGGATATGTTGATCAATGCTGAAAAAATAGTTGAACGGTTTGATTTAGACGAAATTCCTGCCAGCATTTGTTTATTCCATCCGGAATTTCATCAAGGCGTGATTGGTATTTTGGCCGGAAGACTTAAAGATCGTTATCATCGGCCAACTTTTATATTCTCAAAAGTAAATGATACTGAACTCAAATCTTCTGCGCGATCCATTCCGGGTTTGCATTTACGCGATATTTTAGCATTGATGGATACGCGTCATCCGGGATTAATTAAAAAGTTTGGCGGTCATGCAATGGCTGCAGGCTTAACACTTCCTATTGAAAATCTCGATAATTTTTCCAGTATTTTAAATAGTACTGTTTTGGAAAAAGCAGAGAAACATAATTTCGAAAATATTTTATTAACCGATGGTGAATTAAATAGCACGCAATTAACCCTAGAAAATGCACAGTTATTGTGCGATCACGCACCGTGGGGTCAAGGATTTCCGGAGCCATTGTTTGAGGGTGAATTTGAAGTGTTGAATCAGAAATTAATTCAAGATAAACATCTTAAATTAGTTCTGACGCATCCTGCTCAATCGCATGGAATAGAAGCCATGTTATTTAATTACGGTGATACGGTAAAAACAAAAAATATAAAAATAGCGTATAGACTGGATATTAATCATTATAATAATCAGCAAAAATTACAGTTGATGATTGAATATCTCGAGACATAAAAAAACCCCGTTGTTTGAAGACGGGGTTTTTGAAGATTACTTACAGACAATCTTTTTTACTTTTGGCCTTTTGCTTCATGACCTTCAGCTTTGTGATGACGTTTAGCGTGATGCTCGGCTTTGTGACGTTTAGCATGATGTTCATGACGTTCTGCAGTAGCACTTTCATGAGCTTCTTCTTTGTTCATTGCAACATCAACATTCTGCCCTTGAGTTGCTGTTGTAGCAGCTGTAGCAGAGGTAGCGGGTGTAGGATTTGTAGATGTGTTTGGTGATGCGATTGCAAACGCAGGCATGCTAACAACAGCAGCGACTGCAGCAGCAATCAATGATTTCTTCAACATAAATGGACTCTCCACAAAGATTAACAAAAGGGTTCGGAAAAACGCTATCATAATGCGATGAATGCTCGCTGTGAAGACCCTTCACGTAAATTAGGCCCCGTATTTTCCGTAGCCCCGATGATCGATTGGACGGATCGCCATTGCCGTTTTTTCTTGCGATTGCTCTCAAAACACGCGTTTTTATATACAGAAATGATTACAACGGGGGCTATCTTGCATGGTGATGCGCACCGTCATCTGCACTTTAATCCCGGTGAAAACCCCGTCGGATTGCAGCTGGGTGGTGCAAATCCCACGGATTTAGCACTGTGCGCGAAGCAGGGTGAAGATGTTGGCTATGATGAAATCAATCTCAATATTGGGTGTCCCAGCGACAGAGTGCAGAAGGGCAAGTTTGGGGCTTGTTTGATGAAAGAGCCCGATCTGGTTGCCGAGTGTATCTCCGCCATGAAATCGGCTGTTTCAATTCCCGTGACCATTAAAACCAGAATAGGCGTGGATGAGCATGATCATTATGATTTGCTTCACTACTTTATAGAAACGACGGCGCAAGCCGGGTGTGATTTTTTTATTATTCATGCACGTAAAGCGTTATTGAAGGGGCTGAGTCCAAAAGAAAATCGTGAAATTCCGCCCTTGCGATATGAAATTGTTCAAAAACTTAAATCTGATTTTCCTGATATAAGCTTTATATTAAATGGCGGAATTAAATCATTAGAAACAGCAAAAGAATTATCACAACAATTTAATGGCGTGATGTTAGGCCGAGCCATCATGCATGAACCCTATATACTGTCGGATGTTGATCGGTTATTTTATGGGGATCATCGCGTTCCGCTTAGCCGTGAAGACGCGTTAGAATATTATTTAGCCTATATGAAAGAAGAGCATAAAAAAGGCGTGCCGTTGTCTATTTTAGCGCGACCGATTATGGGGTTATTTCAAGGGTGTACAGGAGCAAAAGCGTGGCGCCGAAATCTGCTGCAATTTTTGAATTCAAAGTTTTAGCGCCTGTCGAAAAAAAAATCGCAGGTTTTTTTGAAGAACTAAAACAAAAGCGGCCCGTTTCACCGGATGCGGTTCGTGATATCGAAAAAATACTGATTAATTTTGATGCGGATCAATTACTTCCTCCGGATGAATTTGAAGCATTGGCACAACGTGCACAAAAATTACAGAATCAATTAGTGGTGATTGATTATTTGTCGACGCATCAGGATTCTGAAATCTATTTTGACTTATTAGAGGTCTATTTAGCGTTTGTGAAAGAAAAGCCGATTGAATTTTTGCCCCCCTATTGTCCTCCACAAAAGATTTCGTCGAATACGAGCCTATCAAATACCGCTTTAGAAAATATTGGCGCGCGAATTAACCAACTTGATCAAGAACTCAAACCGTTGGAGGCCCAACCGCCGCTTTCCATGATCATGCCGACGTTTGAAACACCCGAGGAGCTTTATACCTATATATCTCCTTTTCAGCAGCGGGTGGAACGGGTGGATTGGCTCAATGTCGTGAAGGAAGAGCTGATGGCGCTGGAACGCCAGTTATCGCCGTTGGACAAGCCTTACCAAGCCATTTCGGGTCTATTGGCGCGTATTCATGCATTGCACGCCGACTTCAGCCGTTTCCCGCTATCACTCAAAAAGGTCATTTCAGGGCCTACTAAGGCGTCAGAAGAGCTTCCTCTGGTCCATGCGCCCACGACCGAATTTTTTTCGCAAAAACAGACAAACTTAACATTATCTTAAGATTTCTAGCCTATAGTTATAGTCATAGAGGTTCCATAAAGAGGGGTGGGTTATGGATGAGAAAAAGCCTGGGGATAAGCCGAAGACTGCTAAGTCCAGTGCGAATGTATTTCAGCGCATAGGCTCTGCAATAAAAAAAACTAAAGAGGGGCGTGAAGCGAAAGAACCCAAAAGTATTTTCCGCTCGAAAAAAGAAAATGCAAAACCAGATGCCGGTGCAATAGACATGCAGCAGGAGAAATCGCAACCCACTAAAACTTCTCAACAAACTTCTGTAGTACCTCCTGTGGTAGCGAAACCAATTCCTCCGGTATCACCTAAAGTGGATAATGCAGCCCAAGAACACGCTCAACCACAACCACAACAACCGACACCTAGTGCTAAAGTTCAGCCTGTGAGTCCAGGAAAAAGAAATAGAGGATTGCCTCAACAATTAGCCGCAAAACCAACCTACGATCCGAAGGCGCTTAAAAAAAACACGCGAGCAGCGCCTGTTTCTCCAGTACCTCCTGAAGTAGTGAAGCCTGTTCCTGTTGAACCAGTCCAAATGGCTGCACAAAAACAAGACGGCGCGAAGACACTTAATGTTGCGCTCATCGGTGATAAGGGTGTGGGGAAAACTTCAATTGCAGCTCGCTTTGCTAAAGATTCTCCATATAGAGATGTGGATGGGAAAAAAGTTGAGCTCAAGGTTTTTGATAAGCCACAGTCTTATGAAGGAATGAATGGAATCGTTGTTGTTTTTGATTTTCAAAATAAAGAGTCATTTCGAGAAGCCAAAAGATTGATTCGAGAGGTTCAGGAAAATACGCCTAAAGAAGTTGACATTATTCTCGTCGGAAATAAAGCGGGTGAAGAAGGTTCCGTCGTTGATTATGGAGAGGCTAGAGGATTTGCTGCGAATCATGGCATTCCATTTTTTGCAAATTCAGTCAATGTGCCCTACACAACAAAAGAAGGAAGAGATACAGAATATGGAAATGTAAGTAGGCTTTTCGATACAGCGGCTCGTCGCTCTGTGTTCTTTACCGAACATCCAGAGGAGAGACCGGAGAGAGTGTTAGTTAAAGTGCCAGCAAAAGAAGAAACGGTTGAAGAAAATAAAACGTCGGAAGTACAGCTAGGCCCTAAACCCGTCACTCAATCGAAAGCCACCGTTGTAAAAGAAGAACCTAAAAAACTCAGCGCAGAAGCTACTAAGGAACTCGTCGATAAGCTTATTAAGGAAGCTGCTGCACTTTTATCGCCGTCGCCTGAAAGAATTATATCAGCACAAGATCAATTGAAGCCTCTTTCAGAGCTTATTGTCAAAATGGAACAACAGCTTCTTGCTGAGCTTTCTGATGAACAAAAACAGCCGCTTCAAGAAAATTTAGAAAAATTGAAGGCAATAATGCCTGAAAAAATTAAAGCCGCATTTTTAGAAATTAAGGCTGACAAGGATAAAAAATTTGAAAAATTAATGAGCGGTCAAGTGGCATTAAGTGTAATGCTGAACGCAAAAAAAGATATTACCCGAATAATAGGCTACTGTGGGCAATATCTAACGTCTGAAGAAGATAGCCATATAAAGCAGGAACTTGAGGCGTTAATTAAGCATCTTGACGATCCAATAAATAAAAAACTTGCGGATACTATTGAAAAATTCAAATCAGTTTCTCAAATTACGGACATCGCTCCTGATAAATTATCTTCGGATCTTAATGATATTGAAATAGTGATGTTAGAGGGTGAACAAAAAGAGCAGCTACAACAAGGACTATTGCTTAAGTTACAAGACCGCTATGCAAAACTTGAGGAATTGCTTCAAGGTAAAGCATCCTCAGAAATTCTGGCTGCAAAAAATAAATTTTATCAAGATGCAAGATCATTTTTGCCTGATGGAAATCCATTAAAGCAAAGAATAGAGGATGAACTTTTTGAATTAATCAATAATCCACTAAAAGCATTAGAAAGCAAAGAAATCTCTCTTGAAAGTTTTTATGAATTGAACGTTTTTGAAGCACAACAAAAAAAACAAAACTTGAGCTTAACGGAAGGGCAACTCGCTCGATTGAAAACTATCAAAAAAGCCATAACGGTTAAGATTGATGAGGCGTTTAAAAAAACGCTTGCCGCTCCTTCCATTGAAATTCTTGCCACTTCGCATTTAGACATTTTTAGATTAACGCAAAGCAGCAGTGATGTTGAGAAATTAATAGCGAGTTTAAAGTCTATTCCTAATCCCGCTGAACAATTAATCGTTGAGCTCGATAAGATCAGCCAATCAAGGGCGTTGTCTCCAGCGCAAAAAGCATTTGCTCTTGATCGATTGATGGGTAATTTTCAGAGAATTTATGGTGATGTGAATAAGCACGCGCTAGCAAAGTACAATGAAATCAGCGAAAATTTAACCCAGGCAATTGCAGAAAATATTTATAACGCGCATCAATCAGCTTACAACCAATGTGACTTTTCAAAACTCTGGACGGCTAAAGAACCTTCGGATGCCTTCACGCCTGTTTCGAATTTAACCGGAAAAATCACTCTTAAAATGAGAGATAATTTTGCAGAGGCTACTTCGTTTGAATCACGCATTTTATTAACACGTCGTTGGTTAAACGTAGTGGGTACATTATTGGCAAAGCATAATCTCGATTTGGCTTATCAGATTTTTGCGCAATTAAAAGTCGATGCAGCACCTTATCTTGAAAAAATAGCCAAAGAAAAAGGTCCGGATGCGAATTTATACCAGGCGCTCTTAGTTGTCATGGATGATTTTGGCAATAAAGCGAATTTGAAAGCGGTAGGAGAGTTTTTTCAGAATAATAATCAATCTTATCTTCCTACGGTTGCATTTGTAAGCAACTCGGTTTTGACAAGAAAAGAAGGTTTAGCTCAATCGAATCCAAAAGAACGAGAAGAATTGAGTAAGCTATTAAAACAAACAATCGATGGGATGGCCGCGGAGTTAAACAGTCAAAAAACACAAGCGGTAGGTGAAGTTGAGTTAGATCAGCATTTTGAATCCTCGGTTACTGAAGAAGCCATTAATAAAAAATTAGATCTTTTAAGAGGCCAAAAAGAAAAAGTTGAAGAAGGAGCAAAACGGAAAGGTCTTGCGGTGACAGATTCAAAAAGCACGGAAAGACTTTCCTCTATTCAGCTGTTAGGTTTAGTGGGTAAAACAGTAGGTTATGCTGTAGCGGTAGATAAAACATTTCAGCAAGCAGCGCTGAAAGCAAAATTAAGACAAATTCAAAAATCTGATATTAGTGAAAGCGAAAAAGTATTAATAGCAAAATTATATGAAGCTGTTATTGAATTTAGGGAGAACATAAAAGGAGCCATTGATGAAAAGTGGCTTGGGGCGGAAGGTGAAATTGCTAAAATATTTCGAGAGATGGATAAGGTTGAGCCCAAAAGCGAAGCATTTAAGGATGCACTTGCGTTTGCGAGAGAAAGCGTTAAGCGTCGATTGGAACATTTGGAAAAACCGCTGGGTGAAATAAGAGTTGCGTTAGCTCAAGAAGATGAGTTTGGGGTAAATCCCATTTCGGCATTGGGTACTGAGCCTGAGTTTGATCGAAAAGAAATCGGTAAGTTGAAATCAATTTTCGCATCTAAAGAAGCTCGTGTATTCAAAGAGATTAATGAATTACTTGATGCATTGTCTACGTTTCGAGAGCAATCTAACCCGTCCCCAAAGGGGGCTGTTGTAACTGCTCTAAAAAAAGTAGAGCCATCCGATGTTGAAGGTTCAATGGGTAAGGCATTGAATACAGCAAAACAAATCTTGCAAGGGCTAGAAACACAAAAAATAGGGAAAGCATTAGAAAGCGTAGAGGCAAAAACGTATAACATTTTAAAATCTGCAATTAGCTATGCGGAAAAAAATATTGATGCACGTCTTTCCGATCCGAGATTAGAAGGTAAAGGTTATTCTACCTCTGTTACCCAAGTACTTTCGAAAGTAACAGCGGAATTGCCTCTCGATATAGTTCCAGCTGCTGCGGTAGTCGCTGAACCGAAAAAAGACGACAAAGAAAAAGCAGAAGAAACAGGTCCTCTACAACGTATTCCGGGCTCCGGGAAAGAAGTCATTAATGAGCTTATTCTTCTGTTCAATAACCTGAACAAAGACGGCAATCACAAAGAACTCGCAGATCTAATTCCCGAGTTAGGTCAGTTGCTGGATGCAGAAAGAAAAAATAATACGGCTCTCGTCGAAAGTAATATTGGCGTTGTAAATAATATTATTCAAAAAGTACCACTCGACGTACCACCTCTTGTTGTGACGCCTGTTCTTTCGCGAAAACCACTCGCCATTAACGAAGATCAACATGCGTCTATGTTGAATACAGGGTATCAGTACTATGAGGAAGATTGTGCTGCGCTAACGGCTCGGTTTCTTGAGCAAAAAGGTGCAGAGGTTGGTTCTGGTTTGCTACCCGAAATTTTCGTTGGCGCTGATGGCACTCCCATGCATGTTTTTGTCTTAGAAATGACAGGAGCGAGTCACAATCTTGTGGGGGCGGGTAGAAATCTTTCGTATATTTTCAATAAAAACACGCGTTCACCTGATGATGTGTTTCTTAACCTTCTGGATAAAATTAAAAATCTTAATGATTTACACGATTATGATGAAGTAATAAGAGCGCACTATGGTGATCAGCTTGAGCAGGAACATGCCGTTCTGATGACTGAAGCTGTTTCCAACAAGCTCAAAGAGTGTCACTGGGACAACGCAGAACTAAAAGTTTTTCTTGATGAGCGAGAACAAGAAAGAGTCGGACATGATCCGATTGAGGACATGGCTCCGTATTTAGCCGGTCAGGAAAAGGTAACGTGTAGAGCACTCTTTCCCTTTAATCTGGGTGGTGGTCACTGGATATTAGGTGAAGTTGATTTCATCAAAAATGGAAAAGATATAACCGTTAAATTTAATCCGCATGATCCATTAGGTGGTGGTCACTTTAGTGACGCAGAGATTACTGAAGAATTTAAGTCGGGAATAGAAGGGAGATTAATACAAGCGTTAGGTCGAGATATTAAGGCGAAATTTGAAAATGCGAGCAATAATGAACCGGCTCGACAGGTAGAGCGCGTGAAAGTAGCGTGTGGTGCGTTCACCATGAATGATTTATTTTTACGTGCAGAAAATAAACCGGTTGGTCTGCCTATTGCTGATACGACTGATTTAAGAAAGTGGCAATATGGAATACTACGTGGGAAGCCAGCTGTAGCTTTTACTCTTGCACCTGTGGCTGCTCCAGTTGCATTAGCAGCAGTACCAAAAGTTCATGCGCCGTCTCCAACAGAAAAACCTGCTACACAATTATCTGACGAACAACTGTTAGCAAAAATTAAGACGCCCGAAGGGTTAGCGGAAATTTATGATCGTGAAAATAATGCAATTGAATTCGACGGTAAAAAAACGCGTGCACATGAGGCTTCTCAACGTTTAAGTCGACTTATCCCAGACACAAAAGCGTTTGCTGAATTAAATGGAAGATTACTTCTATTAGAAGCACAAAAACAAATTACGGGAACAGATAATAAGTTTTTGCGAACCGGATCGCTTGCAAGAGAATGTCTAGAAAGAATGATGGAAAGAACTTCACCTGATTTTGCTGAACAACTTGTTAATTCTTATAAAGCCGCTGAAGCGAAAAGTCCACAACCAAAAGTTGAACAGCCAGCGGTAGAAGTAAAACCAGAACCAAAAAAATCAGGCCTTCTTAATACGCTTCGTGGATTTTTAAATCGAGTTGCTTCTAAGCCTTCCAGCGACGTTGTTTCTGGTC
This sequence comes from Gammaproteobacteria bacterium, assembly GCA_035943935.1. GTDB lineage: Bacteria > Pseudomonadota > Gammaproteobacteria > DASZBR01 > DASZBR01 > DASZBR01. The sequence continues at coordinate 2,729 of DASZBR010000010.1, read as the reverse complement.
CGGTGATGCAACAGCAGCCACGTACGACGAATGAGTTGAAATTAACACCAGAAGCATTTGAAGAGTTTTTGGTGAATGTTTTAAACGTAGTGCCTCCGGAGATGAAATCAGTTTTTCAACAACTGTTCGTGAAAGGCTCCTCCGATAAAGTTACGGCGGATGGTGAAGCTGAACAGCTCATGTTCTTTTTGAAATCACTTGCAAACAAATATTTGCTCTCTGAAGCCTATGGTACAGATCCCCGTGAAGGAGCAAAACTCAGTGAGCGGATGAAAGATAATATGGCCGCCGGTGAAAAAGGGAATCCGAACTATAAAGCACTCTTGAGAGAATTAGTGTATCCCGTCGTTAAAGAAGACATAAATACACCAGAAGGTTTAGCGAGAATTCTGACGGCCTCTCGTCAAGGTAATGCAGATGTCGTATTGGCGAAAATTTATTTCCCTGAAGGTAAAACTGAAGAAGATAACGCTGCGCTCGTCGCATTGGCCAAAAGATTAATGCAGCTCGAGTTTGCGGATGATCCTAAAAACATGCTGCGAAGAAAATCGCTTGCCGCAGAATGTTTGCGAGAAGTATTGAGACGGTCTGATTTTGTTAATCAAGTTTATGCTCATTATCAAACATTTATGAAAGATAAAGATTCAGACAAATTCCAAAAAGCTTTTTTTGCTGCAATTCCCGCTGCAGCCAAAGAAATTATGGGAATTAATTGTTTACCCAGTGAGATGAGTGATGAAACTAAAAAACTCAGAGCTCAAGATCTCATGTTTTTTGCGAGTTCGTTTGCAAGTAGAAGTTTGTTAAACGGGAAAGATTTCGATCCGCTTACAAGTTTGAATTTTGTGGCGTATGCGCAAAACGATATGACGCCTGACAATAAAGAGTACGCTGATTTTCTGATTGGAACTGTCTATTCTGGAATTGCGAATGATAAAGCTGAAAGAAATACTGCGGTATTGAAAGTCGTCGATACCTTGCGTGATATTTCACCACCTTTAGAAGAACCCCAGCCAAAACCCGAACCAACTGTTTCCGCGAAAATGGACGTTGAGCAAGTAGACGTTAAAGTTGAAAAACCTGTCGCACCCAAACCGGTAATTGCAAAACCCGAAACGCCAAAAGTTGAAAGTGGCCCTATCCCAGAAGGTAATAAACAGCGTGTCGAGATTGCTTTTGACGCGATGATGTTGCCCCTGGGTGATGAGAAAACAGATAAAAAAATTTATGAAATAAAATCTCTGTTGCGCCAAGGTACAGTTGATAAAGCAGAGCTGGAAAAAGAGTTGGATGAATTACTTGTGGGGCTTATGGCCGCTCTTGCAGAAGAAGATAAGAAACCTATTACTGTTGAGAAACCTAAAGGGTTGAGAAATGTAGTATTAGCGCGCCTCACAGAACCTGAAGCTCCCATGAAAACATCTGCAAAATACGATTCCATTAATGGCGTTATTTTTCATGTGAAAGAAGCCATGAAGGAGATTGGTGTACCGGAAAAAGAAGTGATGACGTTAGAGGTTTTAAAAGCTCGTTTACAAGAACCAGAGCCGAAGTCTGACATGCATAAAAGAGTGCTGGATTTTGTCGGTCGTCATCCAAAAGATGAAACTGTGGTTGGTTTTGCTAAGAATTATGAAGCTGCGGTTCTTGGTAAAGATCGCTCGTTATACATGATGTATGCCTCGTTTTTGGATGCGGCATATAAAAAATATGGTACTGACGAATTATTTAATTCAAGAGAACTTTTTAATCCTGTTTTGTCGAGAGCGATGGATTGTGCCGATCGACTTCAAGGGATGTTACGTGATAAAAAAGTTGATGTTGCTGTGGCGAAAAACTTTCTAGAACAGAATTTAAAAGTACTGTTACCGTTAGTGAAAGAAAAGTTCCCAGAACAGCATAAAGAGCTTGTAGGTGAAATCCGCGAGGCGGCGTCTAAATTAAAAGATTCCAAAAATGCAGATCTCGCTAAACTCTGCAATGATATTTTGGCAGATAAATTATTTGCGGTTGAACCTGTGGTATCTCAATCAAAAACTCCTCCATCAGTAGAGCCGCCTCGTACACAAGAACCAGAGCCGAAGTCTGACATGCATAAAAAGGTACTGGATTTTGTCGGTCGTCATCCAAAAGATGAAGGTGTGAAGGGTTTTGCTAAGAATTATGAAGTTGCGGTTCTGGGTAAAGATCCTAAGTCATACATGATGTATGCCTCATTTTTGGATGCCGTATATAAAAAATATGGTACTGATGAATTATTTAATTCAAGAGAACTTTTTAATCCTGTTTTGTCGAGAGCGATGGATTGTGCAGATCGATTTCAAGGGATGTTACGTAATAAAAAAGTTGACGTAGCTGAAGTGAAGAACTTTCTAGAACAGAATTTAAAAGTACTGTTACCGTTAGTGGAAGCTAAATTCCCAGAACAACATAAAGAGATCGTAGGTGAAATCCGCGAGGCGGCATCTAAATTTAAAGATTCCAAAAATACAGAGCTCGCTAAGTTTTGCAATGACATTTTGAAAGATAAATTATTTACGGTTGAACCTGCTGCGCCTCGTGTTGCGCAAAAGCCTGCGCAATTTGTTGCCATTGATGCTGTTGAAATGAATCTGCCAGAAGCAAAGCCTCAGATAGCAGAAGCAGTAAAGATAACGCCAGCCGCTGCACCTCAAGCAGGCGCCACCACGTTTAATTTCTGTCGAAAAGAAAACTGGGATAATTATTGG
>DASZBR010000009.1:0-9242 GCA_035943935.1 Gammaproteobacteria bacterium | reverse complement strand
GGCCAAACTCACCACAATACCCTTATGAGGAACATTCGGAATCACAAATCGGCTGGGAATAACTAATAGCGTGCCGGGATGAGGAAGATTAGGATCAACGCCAGGATTCGCTTCAACTAATTCGTAATACCCTATATCGTAGCGACGTCCGACAGTAATAAAATCATCGCCCGGTAATGATTGCGTCCATTGCACTTTTCCCACGACATTATCGCCATTGGTGGGTAATTGAAACGTCAGTGAAAATCCTTTTGCAGACCACAGCAATAAACCTAGACACAACATACTTTTAAAGTATTTCACACTTACTCCTCGTTTCATCAATGCATGAGTTCTTTAGGATCAAAATCATCTACGGCAATCACTTCTTTTCGTAATGCTTCTCCATCCGCGGTATCTACTTTTTCTAAGGCTTCTTGAAGAACGGCCATCACATTGCCCTTGAACATTCCGGCGGTAAGTCTATCGCGAGTGGAAGACGGGGACAATAAAACATCTGAAAGTACTTGGGTCAGGTCATCTTTCGGCTTCTTAAAGTTTCTTCCCCAGGGAAAAATCAAGGCTCTCAACATAAATGCCGTCATACGGGACGGAAAATTATCCAGAATATCATTTATAGTAGACTGAATATGATAAAAATAGCTTTCACAAACCCATTGCACTAACGGAAAATCTGCTTCTTGCCGTCCGTCATCTTCAAATCGCTTGAGTGTCGCCGAGAGCATATATAAGTAACTTAAAATATCACCCAGCCTGGCCGACAAATGTTCTTTACGTTTTAGCTGCGCTCCCAACATAATTAAACAAGTATCGGATAGCAATGCAAACACCGCACTGAATCTGTTTATATATTTATAATATTTTTCGGTAGATGGAGCAGCATTAGGCACAGAAGATAATCTCCCGCCCGTAAACCCTAAAAATACTGTCCTGCCTAAATTGCTAAAAAATAATTTAATATGTCCAAATAACGCTTTATCAAAATTATTGAGATTATTTTCTTGCATCGCCACCATTTCTTTAAAAATAAAACGATGACACCGTATCGCACCTTGCCCAAAAATAATCATGCTGCGTGTTAAAATATTTGCGCCCTCAACCGTAATTCCGACAGGCATCGATTCAAAAAAACGCGCTAAATAATTTCGAGGGCCTAAACAAATTCCCTTACCTCCATGCACATCCATCGCATCGCACGCTATTTTTCGACCCAGTTCAGTCGTGTGATATTTTGTGATGGCTGTCAGCACCGACGGATGTTCTCCGTCATCAATAATAGAAAGCGTGAGGCGTCGCGTTGCATCCATCACATATAAATTTCCTGCCATACGCGCAAGCACTTCACGCACGCCTTCAAATTTCCCGATCGGCAAATGAAATTGTTTTCGAATACGCGCATAAGCTCCCGTTGCAAATACAGCCATACGACTTCCACCCAGTGCACTGGAAGGTAATGATATTCCACGACCCACTGACAAACATTCCATTAACATACGCCAGCCATTCCCAGCCATGCTGACGCCACCGATGATCCAATCCAGTGGAATAAAAACATTTTTACCTTGCGTCGGACCATTTTGAAACGTCGCGTTCAGCGGAAAATGACGCCGACCAATGGTAATACCTTCTAGATCAGTGGGAATCAATGCGCAGGTAATGCCATACTCTTCTTTGTTACCGATTAATTTATTGGGATCAAATAATTTAAACGCCAATCCTAAAACCGTCGCAACAGGCGCAAGCGTAATATAGCGCTTATCCCAATTTAATTTAATGCCTATAATTTGCTTACCTTCAAACGATCCCCGACAAACAATTCCCGTATCGGTCAAACTACTTGCATCCGATCCGGCTTCAGGACCGGTTAAGGCAAAACACGGAATTTCTTTACCTTTTGCTAAACGCGGCAAGTAATATTCTTTTTGTTCATCCGTCCCATATTTTAAAATTAATTCTGCGGGACCCAACGAATTGGGAACATTGACCACGGATCCTACGGTCACACTCACGCCATAAATTTTAGATAATATTTCCGAATGCGCATAAGCCGAAAATGCTTTTCCGCCAAATTTCTTGGGAATAATTAATGCCCAAAAACCCTTATCTTTAATAAACTTCCATAAAGTTTTGGGGAGATCAGCATCGATATGCGTAATTTGCCAATCGTTAATTTTGCTACACAGTTCTTCCACGGGGCCATTTATAAAAGCCTTTTCTTCTGTGGTTAATTTGGGCTTAGAAAAAGCAAATAATTTTTTCCAGTCTGGCTTACCACTGAATAATTCAGCATCCCAATTCACCGTTCCCGCACGAAGCGCATCGAGTTCCGTATCAGACATTTTTGGGGTTTTGTGTTTAATAAAATGAAACAAGGGTGCGGAAATTATTTTTTTTCGGAATGCAATCATATATCCATATAGCGACATACTACTCTCCTACGGTCATGACAGCCTCAATTTCAACACGGGAATCGGCAGGTAAACGTGAAACTTGTACAGTACTGCGCGCAGGATACGGTTCTGAAAATAATTCCAGCATGACCGCATTTAAATCTGCGAATAAATTAAAATCTGTTAAAAATACCGTTAACTTAACAATCTGAGATAAATTTCCGCCAGCCGCATTCGCCACAGCAGAAAGATTAGCAAAAATTTGTTTCACTTCTTTTTTAAAATCACCCGTGATCATTGCGCCGGTCAAGGGATCTTTGGGAATTTGTCCCGAGAGATAAACAGTATTATTAACTTTTATTGCCTGAGAATAAGTGCCAATTGCCGCAGGGGCTTTATCCGTAAAAATAACTTCTTTCATCAGACTTTTTTCCTTGCAATATGAGTGACCGAAGGCATATTTCGTAAACGTCTAAAAATTTGAGCTAAATGAATTCGATTATGTACAGACAATGTCATTTTAATACGACAATATTCGCCGTCATCCGTTTCGGTGAGATGAACGTTATTAATATCCACTTCCATAGAAGATATCAGTGTCGTCATACGTGCCAACAATCCGCGTTGGTTTAAGGTATCAATCACAATATCAACCGGAAATTGTCCTTGAACATCTGTATGCCATTGCACCGTAATACATTTATCCGCTAAATAACGCTCTTTGGTAATCTTGCGGCAATCATCCACATGAATCATTAATCCATGATTCGGCTGAATAATACCCAAAATCGGATCACCCGGAATCGGACGACAACACGGCGCAAACATTACCGCGACACCCTCTGTGCCTCTGATCGCGACTGCACTACTTGCTTCGAATTCTGTGCTCTTTAAATACTGCGTGATATAGCGCACGGCGGCTAACGGTAAAATATTGCCTAACCCAATCGCTTCTGAAAAATCGTCTATTGATTTAACTTGGTAAAAATCCAATAACGCGGCGGTAAGTTCAGCAGGCAATGTATTAAAATTTAATTGATGCGACGCCAATAAGCTTTCCAATAGTTGCTGTCCAAACGAAATGGATTCCGCACGTTTTTGGCTTTTTAAGAAATGACGAATATTGCTACGCGCTTTGCCGGTTACCACAAAATTCAACCACGAGGGATTAGGACGAGCATCAGGCGCAGTAATGACTTCTACCGTCTGGCCGTTAGATAATTTCGTACTGAGCGGCGCGAGTCGGCGATTAATTTTTGCTGCAATACACGTGTTTCCAACATCCGAGTGAATCGCATACGCAAAATCAACAGGCGTGGCTCCGACAGGTAATTCTAAAATTCGTCCTTTTGGTGTAAATAAATAAACCTCATCAGGAAATAAATCTATTTTGACATTTTCGATAAACTCTAAAGAATTACCTGTGCTTTGTTGCATTTCCAACAGGCTTTTTAGCCATTGACGCGCTCGAACTTGTGCTGCGTTTGATACATGACCTTTCTCTTCTTTGTATAACCAATGTGCCGCAATGCCCTGCTCTGCAATATTATCCATATCAACGGTTCTGATTTGAATTTCAACCGGCACACCAAACGGACCAAATAATATTGTGTGTAAAGATTGGTAGCCATTGGCTTTAGGAATCGCAATATAATCTTTAAATCTTTCGGGAACCGGTTTATACAAACCATGCACTGCGCCCAATACTCTATAACAAGAATCTATGCTATCGGTAACGATGCGAAAACCATACACATCCATAATTTCATTAAACGACAAATGTTTGCTCAACATTTTTTTATAAATGCTATACAAATGCTTTTCACGACCAATAACCGCGGCGGGAGGTAAATTATTTTTTTCGATGGCTGCTTGCAAAGAAGATTCAATGGTTGTAAGAATTTGCTTGCGATTTCCACCGGCTTTTTTTACGGCATCTTTTATTACGCGGTAACGTCGTGGATAAAGTGCAGCAAAACCCAATTCTTCTAAATCCAATCGAAACACATGCATACCCAATCGATTCGCAATAGGCGCATAAATTTCTAAGGTTTCTTGAGCAATGCGTCGACGTTTTACGGGTTCGAGTGAACCGAGTGTTCGCATGTTGTGTAATCTATCCGCGAGTTTCACTAAAATCACGCGAATATCTTTGACCATCGCCAAAATCATTTTGCGGAAATTTTCTGCTTGGGCTTCGACGCGTGTTTCAAATTCTATTTGGGCCAGTTTACTCACACCATCAACTAAATTTGCGACTTCTTCACCAAATTCTTGGGCTAATTGTTTTTTATCCATGCCGGTGTCTTCAAGCACATCATGTAACAAAGCAGCCATGATGGTTTCTGGATCAAGACGGAGTTGAGCCAAAATAGTTGCGGCGGCAAGAGGATGGGTTATATACGGTTCGCCACTTTGGCGTTTTTGACCTTTGTGTGCTTTTTCAGCAACGTGAAAGGCTTTTTCAATCAGGGTTACGTGATCGGTGTTTAAGTACTGAGAAAGCTCGTCCTTGAGCTCTCGAAATGAAGGACCGGTTAGTCTAAAAGTCTTGAATATCATCAGCTTCCCGACGCGGCTGGTGTTTTTTCTCCAATGCTTCTTCTTTAAAATCTTCAAATTTAGTGAAACCAGCAGCGATTTCGCGCAACGCAACCACGGTTGGTTTGTCGTGATCCCACGGCACACGTGGCTCAACGGCTGTCATAGCAAGCTGGCGCGCACGCTTCGCTCCTATGAGCACCAATTCAAATCGGTTCTCTACAAATTGCAAGCAATCTTCTACGGTTATACGGGCCATGTTCTCTCCGGAGTATTAATAAACGTGACATTCCATTATAGCGGGATAGAATAGGAATATGAAAGCGATCATTTTAGCGTCCAGCTCATTATCCCGCCGAAGTCTCTTAGCCAGACTGGAATTGCCGTTCGAAAGCCATTCACCCGACGTCGACGAGACTCCCCTGCCCCATGAAAAACCAGCTGATTTAGCCCTGAGATTAGCTATCAAAAAAGCCCAAGTATTTCAGTCCAAATATCCTGACGCTTTAATCATTGGGTCCGACCAAGTTATCTTTTGTGGTGATACCAGACTAGATAAACCCGAAACTGTCGAGAATGCTACGCAACAACTCAAGCTTATTAGTAATAAATATATAGACTCCCACACAGCTATTTGCTTATTAAATACTGAAACAAAAAAATTCCAATCTAATGTAATTTATACTCGCGTTTATTTTAGAGAATTATCTGATGAAATTATTCGCGAATATATTCGCCGCGATAATCCGCTTCACTGTGCTGGAAGTATTAAAGCTGAAGGGTTAGGAATGGCGTTATTTACTCAACTAGAAAGTAGCGATCCGACAGCGATATTGGGGTTGCCGTTAATAACATTAACGACGATGTTAATTAACGAAGGTGTTGAGTTATTTTAATACAGGCATCACCTCACTTAATCCACAAGCAAATTAACGATTAAACGTACCATCATATCTTTTTGTGATGGATTACTCTCAGCAACTAATAATGCTAACGCTACCAATCCATTCTCATTCAGCTTAATCACTCGGTTCTGTAACTTGAGATAAATTAAGAACATCAAACACGCAATACGTTTGTTACCGTCTGTAAATGGGTGATCTTTAATAACAAAATAGAGCAAATGAGCCGCACGCTCTTCTGCCGTTGAATAAAGCATTTTTCCACCGAATGTTTGTTCAATATTGCCGAGAATACTTTGAAGACCTTTTTCTCGTTCATTACCAAATAATTCACTGGATTCATAACGAGAACTGAGATCAAACTTCAACTGAGCAATTGCTTTGACAGCCGCATGGTAATCCAAAGAATTAAGGGGCTTCTTCCCTTTTGGAGGTAAAGGCAACTTTCCCTCGTCGTAAGCTAAAAGTAGATGCCACGTTTTTGAATAGCTCATGATGAGCTGAATAGTTTCAGCGCCAATATCATTCACGAGTTCATGGCGAGTTAACGTTTTTTGGAGTAATTCAACGGACTGTTGGAGCTCTTTTATACCTCGTTCAGCCAGACGTTTTTCATACGTCGTATAACCTCGTATAAGATGTTCTTTTAATACTGTGGTGGCCCATATCCTGAATTGAGTGGCTTTTGAGGAATTGACACGATACCCAACAGATAAAGTAGCATCCAGATTATAGTATTTTGTTTTGTAACTTCTGGCACCTTTAGCCCCCATGTGTTCCAAAATGGAACACGTCGTATCTTCGTTGAGTTCACGTGAATTGAATATGTTTTTGAGGTGTTTTGTTATAGCTTGCCGTTTGGTTCCGAATAGGACAGCGAGTTGTTGCTGGGAAAGCCATACTGTTTCATTGGAAATGCTCACATCGAGTTGAATATGACCATCTTTAGCTTTGTAAATGACAACTTCAGACATGATGTAACTCCTTGGGTAATTATTCGAAGCTAGTGTAACAAATGCATTTCAATTTAATCAAACTCTTTTGTTAATTTTTTCAAAAAAAATTTTGGGGTTACCGTTGATTGCGTTGACGACGATGTTGATGAATGAAGGTGCTGAATTATTTTAATGCACTCAATATATTCATCACAAACTTTGCTGCATTTCCGGATGCAAGCGCAATTTCTGATGTTTTTGTATTAGAATTTCGTCCATCCTCTGTGTAAATATTACTGATGCCACGCACAATTAAGCTAGGTGTATCAAGCAGCCAGCTGGTTTGATAGATTGCCGATCCTTCCATTGAGACAGCAACAGTACCTTTATTTTTTAGAGGGAAATACAATTCTGATTTCAGTGGAAAATGATTAATGGTTGCCAATAAACCCATATGCAATTTAGCAACAGATGGCACACCATTATGTAAAGCATTTTCTTGAAATTGATTAGATAAACTATTGGCTAATTTTAGCAAATCAGCGTCGCCGGGATAAATGTTTGGCTGAATTTCTTTCTTAAAAGAATGGATTAAATAATTATCTTTGTTATAAGGCGTACCTTTACAACCTTCAATTAAATCATAGAGTTCAACTTCATAGGCTTGTGTTCCAACAACGATATCACCTTGCTGAAGATTATCTGCAATGCCTGCCGCTGTTCCCGTAAAAAATACTGCTTTAGGATGAAAGTGCGTTACAAGATGTGCCATCACAGCAGCAGCGCATGTTGTGCCAATACCGGTTGAAATCATCGCAACTCGCTTTCCACATAATGTGCCAATCGTATATTCAACTATTCCAATGCATTCAGTTTTTACATCCTGACACGCATGAAGATATTCAGTTATTTCTTTTGGTACTGCGGTTAAAATGCCATAATCAATCTTTTCTTTCATTTTGAATTTCCCCTAGTTTGTTGCGAAGATAAACACCCTGCGGATTAAATTCATACACCACCTTTTCAAGTGCAACCACTTCACACGCCATACAGTCTTTGTGTGCATGTTTAAAAATCAATTGCTGATTTTTATTCGGCAAAATATGACTCGCTGGAAAATGTTCACCCTTGGCTTTAATTAAATATCCCTTTGAATCGACCATATAATAAATCTCACCACCATCTGCCGGGAACGTGACATAGAATACTGTAACGGCTCCATATTTTTTTATCTCTGTCGGAAGATAATAGGTCAGCGATACAATTTTTGTCGCCTGTATGCACGACTTATCTTTTGCCATTTGTTTTTTGTGCAAACATTTCCATGGCGTAGAACACACATATTCATACTTTTGTTTACACTGATTAATCTGGAGAATATTAAGTCCGCCGACTAAAGCAGGAACATATTGATTGGCAAATGCGGAAACTGGAAACAGCAGTAACCAGAAAATTAAATATATACCATTGCGATTCATGAGTCTCTTACCCTCTTCTTGGAACTAATGGTTCTTTCCGGCTCACTGAAAAATTCTTTTCAATAATATTATTATAAAGTATTTCTGCAGGAACAGTCCCCAACTGAGTCTCTTCGCTTTTAAACATCCATATTTTAATCAGCTCTCTGATGCTTCGCGCATCCTGTCGTCGTATTTCATTGGCTAAAAAGCTATCCACACTTCCTAAATGTTGAGTTAATGCTTGATTAACACTGACACGACCAACCACGACTGCCACACTCCACTGACAGACAAAATTGCTTAACTCCCTACGTAAAACATAAAGATCTTTATCTTTTAGCAAACAGGCCAAATCCTTGCTGCACCCTGCTTCGAATAAAAACCCAATGATACTGAGACTAATAAGATCAGGCTTTTCAATATCCGTAATCAAACCTTCCGAAACAAGGCATTTCAATAATGGAATGTGATTTGCTTCCATAACAGCAAGAATATTATTTTTAACAAGATTTAAGATATCAGGACAACGAAGTCCACAGAGTGCAATCACCTGTTGTATAAAGTCAAAATCTTGAGGGCTTCTTTGAAATTCATACTGCAAAGCAGCATCAAGTTTTACGTCTCCTGCTTTAATCAGTCTTACTTTAGATTTATTATCCCTATTGTCCCTGTAGCACTTATTCATTTCATGCGCCCATTCGTACCAATGTATAGCATCACGACGAATGTCCTCATCATCGCAAACATGGAAGAAGTAAAAAGGCGTGAAACCATCTGTTGATTTACAGTCAAACAATAAAGGAACGTCATGCTCAAATAAACGCATGGTGGCACTATTTAAAGGAAGACTTCCTTTCGGCGTAACTAACGAACTGGTCTGCCTCGGTAAAAGTGGACACTAAATTTGATAAACTGCAGCAATCAAATGAGGTGTTATATGAGAACGAGTTACGACAAAGCGTTTAGAGCTGAAGCAGTAAAGTTGGCAATTACAGGTGAGAAAACGATATATCA
>DASZBR010000008.1:0-3525 GCA_035943935.1 Gammaproteobacteria bacterium | reverse complement strand
ATTTTATAAGAGCAATATTTGGTACCTCGCCCTTCGCGGCCTTTAAAGATGGGAGGACATCTTGCTCTGTACCATACAAACTAATGGTTACCCTATCTCGCGGTTGCTGTGAAGATGAGCTGCTTTGCATGATGTCATTCTCCTAAATTTCGCTTCGTTACTCCGCTCTAAGGTATTCGCTCCCCCTTCTGGTGCATATTCTGGCTGAAATCGGCCATCGATTCTGGTTCAAATCGGCCACCCATTCTGGTTGATTCCGGCCACTGATTCTGGCTCAAATCGGCCACCCCCCTCTGACGAAATAATCCCCGACGCGAGATAACAATTTATCCACGTATTCTGTTGCCTTTATTAATCAATAAATAGGGGTCGCAAATGCCACGAGAGAGGTTATCCATGCGCAAGATTAGAGAAGTATTACGTTTGAAATGGGAATGCAATTTAAGCGACCGTCAAATTGCACAAAGCTGTGTATTAGCTCGCAGTACAGTGAGTGATTATCTTTGCCGTGCAAAGCACGCGAGGTTAACGTGGCCACTTCCATCTGATTATGATGACGTGCGGTTGGAAACAGCGTTATTTCCAATTCAATCTGCTGTGTCTGAACCTTCCTACCTTGAACCTGATTGGGTGTATGTAAATCGCGAACTTAAACGTAAAGGTGTAACACTCATGTTGTTGTGGCATGAATATAAATCCACTGCGTGTATTGGTTACAGCTACAGTCAGTTTTGTCATAGACACCGACATTTTGTGAATGGACTTGATATCAGCATGCGACAGTCGCATAAAGCGGGTGAGAAATGTTTTGTGGATTATGCAGGTTTAACGGTTCCAATAACGGATGCACAAACGGGTGAAATAAAATTCGCTGAAATATTTGTTGCCGTATTGGGTGCGTCGAATTACACGTTTGTACGTGCCGCAATGAGTCAGTCGTTACCTGATTGGATTGATTCACATCGTTACGCTTTTGAGTTTTTTAATGGTGTTCCTGAAATTATTATTCCGGATAATTTAAAAAGTGGTGTTACACAACCCCATCATTATGATCCTGCTATTAATCTCAGTTACCAGGAGATGGCGAATCATTATGGAGTCGCAATTGTACCGGCACGCGTTCGCAAACCACAAGATAAATCTAAAGTAGAAGTAGGTGTACAAGGTATTGAGCGTTGGATATTAGCACCCTTACGCAACCATACTTTTTTTAGTTTGGCAGAATTAAACGATGCTATTTTACGGTTGCTTGAAATCTACAATAACAAACCATTCCAGCAATTACCGGGATCACGTCAATCACAATTTGAATTACTGGATAAACCCGCATTACGTGCATTGCCGGAATTTCCTTATCGTTTTGCGGAGTGGAAGAAAGCACGAGCCGGCATTGATTATCACGTTGCTGTTGATAAACACTTTTACAGTGTGCCGCACAAGTTTCGTCAACACGAATTAGATGTGCGTTTAACCAATAAAACACTGGAATGTTTTTACAAGAATAAATTAATTGCTACACATGTGCGCAGCTACATGCAAGGTCGTCACACGACAGTGACAGAACATATGCCGCGCTCACATCAAGAATATGCGCAGTGGACACCAGAGCGTTTAATTAATTGGGCAAGCAAAACGGGAAAAGCTACTGCACAATTAATTTCATGTGTTATCGAATCACGACCCCATCCGCAACAATCTTATCGTTCTTGCCTAGGCATTTTACGATTCAGTAAATGCTATGGAGCGGAACGTTTAGAAAAGGCATGTGTACGCGCATTAGCCATTGGTGCAACGACTTATAAAAGTATTGAATCCATTTTAAAGAATAGATTAGAAGAAAAGCCGTTCACGCCGCAAACAAATAATTCACAACTCTCCCTCGAAATTTCGCACCACAATAATATTCGTGGTGCGAATTATTACCATTAACCCTTCACTCAACTTAACAGGAGTTTATTTATGTTATTACATCCTCTCTTAGAACAACTTGGACAACTACGTTTAAAAGGCATGGTGCATGCTTTAGAAACGCAACTGCAACAACCCGATATCACATCACTAAGCTTTGAAGAACGTTTAAGTTTATTGGTGCAACACGAGATAACGGTACGTGAGAATCAGCGTCTGGATAATCGTTTGCGCAATGCCAAACTTAAGCAAGCAGCGTGTGTTGAAAACATTGATTACAAAGAACGGCGTGGTTTAGATAAATCACTGATGCTGAAATTAGCCACAGGCCATTGGATTAAAGAACATCACAACCTTTTATTAACAGGTCCAACCGGAACAGGAAAATCATATATCAGTTGCGCATTAGCGCACAAAGCGTGTTTAGAAAATTACAGTGCGCGTTATGTGCGTATACCACGTTTATTTCAAGAATTATCTGTAGCGAAACATGACGGTCGTTATACAAAATTAATGACAGACTTTGCTAAAACAGATTTATTAATTCTAGATGATTGGGGCTTAGCACCACTCACTGATGAGCAACGTCGTGATCTATTAGAGTTGTTGGATGACAGACACCATTTACGCTCAACCATCGTGACGAGCCAATTACCTATCTCCTTGTGGCACGAAATAATTGGGGACAATACGTTAGCCGATGCCATTCTCGATCGCTTAGTTCATAACGCGTATAAAATAAATTTAACAGGGGGTTCAATGCGAAAGAAATCCGCATTAATTTGTCAGGAAGAGGGAAAGTAATTCATACTGAAACTCTCGCGTCGCTTCGCTCCGATAGGGGGTGGCCGATTTGAACCAGAATCAGTGGCCGGAATGAACCAGAATCACCGGCCGATTTCACCGGAATACGCACCAATGCGATATATTGCCTCTGAATCAATCGCGATCACACGTATGCCATTTTCTTTTGCCACTTGAACGATCTGACTAAAAGATCCTTTCTCGTCTTCTAAGTCATGCTCTTTATCGAGATATTTTAAATATGCTTTCAGATCTTGCGGCATTTCAGGCAAATCCAACATCGCTTGAAAGCGCTCGGACAACAAATGTTCCATATAAATTTGTGTCACACCCAGTTCTTTTAAATAAGCCATATTGTTCACTAAAAATTCTTTTGCGCTTCTTTCGCTGTGTTTCTCCCCTATCACCACTCCACGATTTTGTTCCATCATTTTTCTTAAAAAGATTTTCTCATTCGTGACACCCTCATCGAGAGTCGTTTTAACTTTAGAAGGTAGCACACGCTCACCGACTTCATCAGCCATTTTAATTAATTGCTCTTTTTCATTATCTAAAAAATCAGAATATTCATCATTCATGTTCACTATTTTATTTCCCGCTAGACTCATCGAAGAATGATCAAAGCGTATTATTCCTTTAGATTTCACCAATCTATCCAGGTCCTTAAAATACATATTAAATTCTCGTGGGCCATAACCGAGATCAATTCGCATCGCCTCATCATCATAAAAAATCAGTGGAGCATCTAATTTTAATCTTCTTTTTTTCTCTTCAAAATAGGCTTTGAGTGACACATAATTTTGTCGTTCAATT
>DASZBR010000007.1:0-83605 GCA_035943935.1 Gammaproteobacteria bacterium | reverse complement strand
GGTATATAACGCAACGGCTCCGCCTTGTGAAAATCCCCCTAAAAATATTTTATTCGCAGGAATGCCTAATTTAATCTGATGTTGAATCATCTCGTCGACTTTCTTGGAAATGGCTTCTAATCCCAGTCGGTCTTCTTCCGCGTTGATGTCTAATCCAAAAATATCGTACCACGCACGCATAATATAGCCGTTGTTTAAGGTAATAGGACGTTCAGGAGCGTGCGGAAATATAAAGCGAATAGGTAACTTAGTCATACGCAATAACTCATGACCAATGGGCGCAAAGTCGTTTCCATCTGCACCTAAACCGTGAAACCACAGTACGGCATATTGTGCTGTCTCAGCAGGTTCAATAAAAACATTATCTAACATGATATCTCCACTTAATATAATAAATTAATATAAAAAATTAAAATAATAAAATATCTTTTTCGCGCCATTCTTGCAGTAACGCAAGACCATCTTTTTTCATCAACTCAGGATTCGGATGCTGTGTTTCCAACGCAAGTTTTTCTAATACGGCTTCGCCTGTAAGAGTAGTGTTGTTTTTTAATAATTCAAAAAATTTTGCGCTAAAGAGATTAATGGGGTGATAAAAAACTTCATGGGTGCGATTACGAAACGCAATATAGTAGCTGTTATTCAAGGTTTCATAATGTAATAAATACGCCAGTGGTGAGACGAGCGGAATATTGCCTTCAGATTTTATGTGGCTTAAATCAGCCATGTCGATGCCGAGCGCTAGCTCAACCCAATCATAATGCGCTAATTCAAACCAATTTTTTTCCGCATGCGTATAGAGATATTCGACAAAATCATCGGGAATTTCATGCGAGAAGGGAGTCTTAATCGGATGTGTGTGAAAAAAATCACGGACGAGTTTTTCCCAGACAGCTGGTTCTAATTGCTGATGTAATAAGGGAAAAACATTTCCCAGAATTTCAAATAAAATACCCGGCGTTTCGGATTCCCGCAGAGAGTGGGTGTACGTTTCTTGTAAATCTTTCATGCGGAAAATTCCCGCTGAATATGATTAAGCCGGTCTATTTCAACTAATAATTCAGCTAATTCGGGAACATTATTATCACGTTCTAATAAAGTCGGTTTGAGGCCAATCGTTTTATACGCTGTTTTGAGCAAATCCCAGACGGGTTCAATGACAGGTTCACCGTGCGTATCTACAATTTTTTTACCCGTATTTTCATGGCCAGCGATATGAAAGTAGCGAATTTTTTCTGGATGAATACCTAATAAAAATTTTTCGGGATCATAATGATGGTTTTGGCTGTTAACATAAATATTATTAATATCTAATAATAAATCACAGCCAGCAGTATCTAAGACAGCATTTGTAAATTCTAGCTCTGATAAATCTTGTGCCAGGGTTGTGTAATAAGAAATATTTTCAACTGCAATGCGCCGTTCCAAAATATCTTGTGTGCGTTGAATGCGGTCAGCCAGATAATGCACAGCTTCTTCTGTAAACGGCATCGGCAGTAAATCCAGTAACATGCCCTTCGTATCACTGCAAAAACTTAAATGTTCGCTATAGACTGAAATATGATAAGTATCTAAAAATAGTTTTATTTCTTTGAGAAATTCTTCGTCAAGAGGCGCGGGACTTCCCAATGAGAGCGAAAGGCCGTGACAGAAAAAGGGATAATGTTGCGTTAACGATTGAAAGACTTCTTTTCGGTAGCCTCCCATCCGCATCCAATTTTCCGGGGCGATTTCGAGAAAATCGATGGAAGTTGGCAGCGGATGGTTTCGAAAATCATCTAAGATTTCGCGGCGTAACCCAAGTCCGGTATTAAGAACTTTGGGTGGTTGTGTCATCACTCGAGTTATTTTGTGTTTTGTTTTGGGTGGTGGTGGTCGATGTGCTGCTGCCACATTTTCCATTACCACATTTGGCGTCAGAAATTTTCTTTTTGAACGTATTGGTGTTTGAGTTGGTTGAGCCTTGTTCCGTCGTCGTGTTCGTTTGGTCAGTAGCCTGGCCGTTTGATTGGTCGTAACCCGAGATGGACGTGCCATTGGATGAACCATTTTGGAAAGAATTTGACTGCGTATTTGCAAAGGTTAAACCTGAAGCTGTGATAGCAAGTCCTGCACTTAACGCTAACAACATTTGTTTCTTCATGAAAAGCTCCCTAGAGTGAAAAAATAAAAGAATTGAAATCCTAGCAGAAAGTGGTATTTTTAGGTACCCCTGGAGAGAAAAAATGTTGAACCGTTTCCGAATTCTTCCCCTTATTTTTATTGTGGCACTGACCGCCTCGTGTGGTCAGTCTGGTCCACTTTATTTACCACCACACACAAAAGCGCAAACTAATCATGTGGAATGAGCTCGCGCAACAATATGGCACGCCCTGTTATGTCTATGACAAAAAGCTGATCGAAAAAAATTGGACGGCTTTTTTTCATACGTTTGAATCTATTCCTCATCAAATTTGTTATGCCGTCAAGGCGAACAGTAATTTGGCGGTATTACAGGTCTTGGCAAAATTAGGATCAGGTTTTGATATTGTGTCGGGTGGAGAATTGGCGCGTGTATTAAAAGCGGGCGGTGATCCCAAAAAAATAGTTTTCTCAGGTGTGGGAAAACAAGATCATGAAATTTTAAGTGCACTTAAAGCGGGCATCGGTTGTTTTAACGTCGAATCGCAATTTGAATTGGGCCAGATCAATCAATTAGCCAAATCCGTTGGGATGGTCGCTCCCATTGCGTTGCGCATTAATCCTGATATTCCTATTAAGTCTCACCGTTATATTGCGACAGGATTAAAAGAAAACAAGTTTGGCATTCCCATCGAAGAGGCACTTTTCTTATATTTGTATGCCAAAAATCTGCCACATTTAAGTATTGTGGGTATTGCGTGTCATTTAGGTTCTCAAATTCAAGACGCTGAGCCCTATCTTATCGCCCTAAAGAAATTATTAGGATTAGTGGATGAATTAGCCAAGAAAAATATTCGTATTACACAGTGTGATATTGGGGGTGGATACAGCGTTAAGTATCACGACGAACAGAGTTTTGATCTTCATAAATTGGGTAAGGTGATTTTGCCGGAATTTAAAAACAGAAATCTTAAGCTATTGGTTGAACCTGGTCGGGCGATTGTCGCAGACAGTGGTGTGTTATTGACCAAAGTGATTTCGACAAAAGTACAATCCGGTAAAAATTTTGTGATTGTGGATGCCGCGATGAATGATTTAATTCGCCCTGCACTGTATGAAGCCTATCATGATATTGTTCCCTGCAATAAAAGAAAGGGTGAGGAAAAAGAATACGATGTTGTGGGTCCTGTGTGTGAAACAGGAGATTTCTTGGGGCATCATCGAAAACTCTGTGTCGAAAAAAATGACTTACTGATGATCATGAACACGGGCGCCTATGGTTTTGTGATGAGTTCGAATTACAATTCTCGACCGCGTTGTGCAGAAGTGATGGTGGATGGTGAAAAGTCTTATTTAGTTCGTGCGCGCGAAACACTCGAAAATTTATGGGAAAATGAAATATGCCTTCCAGAATAATATTCACCAAGATGCATGGTTTAGGTAATGACTTTGTGGTGATTAACAATATTGACCAAAAAATTGATTTTTCTGCAGAAATGATCTCGACTATTTCAAACAGACATTTTGGTATCGGCTGTGATCAAGTATTAATTTTAGAAAAAGCTACTGAAGCCAATATTGACTTTAATTACCGCATATTTAATTCAGATGGGTCAGAGGTGGGTCAATGCGGAAATGGCGCGCGGTGTTTAGCGAAATTTATTCACGATAAAAAATTAAGCGATAAAAAACAGCTTAACGTTAAAACTATTACCAGTATTTTAGAATTAACCTTACAAAAAGATGGCGATGTTTCCGTGAGAATGGGTATTCCGAAAGATTTTCGGCCTATTCAGACATTAGCCTTTTCAGGATTGCAGTTATCTTTGGGTAATCCGCATGCCGTATTTAAAGTCGACAATATTAAAGATTCTGGTTTGAGTAATTTGGGTTTAGACAGTATTAATATTGGCTTTATGAAGGTCATAGATAGAACGCATATAAAACTCAGGGTATTTGAGCGTGGTGCCGGTGAAACTCAAGCGTGTGGAAGTGGTGCGTGCGCGGCAGTGGTTGTCGGGATTAAACAAAACGAATTAGATAATACGGTTTGTGTGGAATTAACGGGCGGAAAGCTTTATGTGTCGTGGGCCGGTGAAGGTCAGCCGGTGATCATGACGGGTCCTGCGGTGACTGTGTTTGAAGGGATTTTGCCGTAAATAATGCCACTGCGCCTACCACTTCCACATGTACTTCTCGAAAAAGCTGATTTAATATTTTTTTCAAATCTTCCACTGAATCTTGTCGGTTACAGAAAATCTTCTTACGGTCATACAGCGAAATTAAATATTTTCCTACAAAATTATGTTTGGCACTGTCGCCTAAAATAGTACTGCCAAATAATATGCCGTTTGGTGTGAGCTTCTTGGCAAGGTTAGCGAGCGCAATTTTTTTCTGGTCTAAATTTCCGGGCAAACAATGCAAAAGATAATTGACCCCAATAGAATCATACTGGTCATTAAGATCGTTCAAGGGTTGAAAAACATCGTGTTTATAAATCTTAGGTGAATAACGGCTTAATAATTGCTGGCTGTAATACAAACAGTTGGGGTTTAAGTCCATCAAAGTCAGCTTGGGAGAATTTGTGGGAAAATTGACATGATCTAAATAATATCCCGTTCCAATTCCTACATCTAGATGATTTGATGAGATGTTTTTTTGGTAATGCTGTAATTGACGATGTCGCGAACAACGCCACGCCCAATTATTGGAAAACCACAAGACAATAATATTGTATAATTTTAATGCCCAGGGGCGATAAATTTGTTGGCCTGCGGTAATATCTTGTTTTGAAGGTTGTGACATAATTTTTCCACCATTAATAAGAGAGGGTACTATGGATTATATTTCTTATTCTGCACGATTGACAAAAAAACAAAACAGTGGCTATCATGTAGCTACAAATTTAGGAGCGTTCGCTAAGGAAGATGATATGGCCGATTGTGTTATTCGTTCTCGTATCGACCCTCAAATTAAAGCGAAAGCCATAGATTTATTTGAGCACATGGGATTAACACTGAGCGAGGCCATTCGTATTTTTATTTACCAATCAGTATCAGAGAATCGCATTCCTTTTTCCATTAACGTTCCTAATGCAACGACTCGTGCTGCAATGCGTGATGCTCGCAACGGGAAAAACCTTGAAAAAACCTCATTGAAAAAACTAAGAAAAAATTGGCAGATGCATGCGAAAAATAATCCAAAGTAATCAGTTTAAGCGAGATTATAAAAAAATTGCTAAGTCTGGTCGTTATTCAATGGATGATTTCTTATTTGTTGTCGATTCATTAGCCTGCGATGTTTGTTTGCCATCAAAATATCGTGATCACACCTTATCGGGTCAGTGGTTAGGGTTTCGTGAGTGTCATATAAAACCTGATTGGTTATTGATCTATGAAAAACAAAGCAAGGGTTCTGAGAAATGTCTAGAACTTATTAGAACGGGTTCACACAGCGCACTTTTTGAATAAAGTTGTTTAAAACAGTAATAAAAGGTAAATCATATGGACTATATTTATAATTTTTCGCTGCACATTCAAGATATTCCCAATGATACTTTCCGCTTAATTTATCTAGACTGCCAAAACGATGGAATCTCCCAAGATTTTGTTTTTCATCTTAAATGCTTTAGTTCAGAATCTTATGATATTTCAGAGTGGGGATTAAAAAAATCCAAAATATATTATAAAAATGAATTATTTAGATCAGGACTCTTAACGCTGGGCAAAGCATATATAAAAGACTTTGAGGGATATTTCTATGAGTTTTTGCTGTCTTCGCCACTGGCTTTCTTTAAAACACGGGGCCCCAATAGGGTATTTGTTAATAAAACACCCAATGAAATTATAGATCAGGTATTTCAAACGGCTGGATGGAAGCCTATTCAATGGCGATGGGCGCTCAAAAATCCTTTGCCTGTCTTAGCGTACCGGGTCCAATATCACCAGGCTGATTATGATTTTATAATGGAGCTTATAGCAGAATATCAATTAGATTTTATTTTCGAGCTGGGAATATTAAAAATATCTGATAATTTAAATCTAAAAAATATGACTCATCATGTTGAAGAACATCACCACTATCACAGCAAAACACTGGAAAAGACGCTGGGATATGATTTTGAGAAATCTCCACGCGCGCCGCTGATGACCGCAAAAGTAGAATCTCCGGATCATAACAGCCCGACTATTAATCATGAGGGATATTATTATATAAGACTATTTTTTGATAAAACTTCTGAGCTATTACAGGGTAGTTTACCTGCAGCATTACTTTCTCCTCATTACATGCATTTTCCCTTGAGAAATAACACAGATGTTGCGGTGAGATTTATAGATGGCAATATAAACCAACCCCTATTACTTGGCGTGTTACCCACACTATCTGCAATTCCTGACGAATATATTCATAAGAGCTATGCGGGTCATGAATGTATATTAAACAAAAATTATATAAAACTTACACACGGCAATTTAAATAATTTTATACAGCTAGCTGAAAATACGGTAATAAACACGGGTTTGGGAGAAATAAATTGGTCTGCAGGACATCAAGTTCTGATTTATTCAAAAGACAACCATATTCAAGCTATTCAAAAAAATCAGAAAATTGCTGTTCAGCATAATCAAACAATCAAAACACTTCAGGGCGATATGGTTTTTCAGTCGGGAAGAAATACCAGCTTATCTGCAGAGAATCTTCTTGAGCTAAGTTCAACAGGGAATAGTGAATGGCGTGGGGAGAAAATTCAGCTATTGGCTGAAAATATTACGTTTCAAACTCAGCAAAATCTTGAAATAAATAGTAGTAATAAGATTGATGTATTTGCGCAAAGTGTATTAGTGAATATGACTAATGTTTTACTTCAAACAAATGGCGTGAATATTGTGGGAACATCCGGCGGATTTGTTTTAAATACGCCGATCTTAACTATTAATGCGCAACAAATTTCGGGCATCCAAATGATGTGATCAATCCTGGCGTGAAAGGATTTAATGGCTGCGCCGTGAGTAAATACGTCGCGCGATAACCGTCGACATTAAATACAACATTAAATTTTTGACCGCCCGGTAATGGAACCACTTGTGCTTGATCCAATAATTTAAATAATCCCCATGAGCCTGTTTCAGTAATGGGATGTGTTGTGCCCTTGCGATCAATAACGGCGAAGCTGAAGCTTTCGGTGTCTTTAGGCCACGTAAATTGCGAAGCTGTACTGACAGTGCCTCCCACCAGTAACTCTGCTTTTTTAACGGAAGGAGAAGCGGATATTAATTTTAGGGTAAACGGCACGGATAATTTATTTTGGCTGTCGAAATATAATTGGTGAATGATATTGGCGCGTTCAAATTGTGAAAGCGGAACCGCATTCGTTTGCGCAAAAGCAGGATTGGTATTTTGCCATTGCCATTGCGGCTGTGTGATATCCACAAAAGGCGACAAGGTTTGTGTAAAGAACCGACCTAAAATACCACCCTCGGCAAAATATTGTTCAAAACTGTGTAACGATGTTGCGGTAGGCGCTGTTTTAGAAAACGGATAATGATTGTCGATGAGCGCATGACAGGTGGGATACGCTTGCTGCTGCCAGGATGCAATACTTAAATTACGTTGCGTCTCGGCAATGCTAAATAACCAACGGTTTAATGGCTCCGGCGCTGTTTTCGCAGAGGTCAAAATTTTAGAAATCGTTCGCGGTGAAACTTTTTGTTGATGCAATTCTGTCTGTAATGTTTTTAAAGGTTCAATAAAGGCATTTAATTGTGTGGGATCAGACAAGGTATAAAATCGTTGAAAACGGGGTGACAAGCTATTTTGTAAGGTTGTCACAAATGCTGGATCATGTAATCGTAAACCTGTGAAATTAGTGTTTTTAGCCACAACCGTGATGATTTCTTTTAACGGAGAATGTGTACTCGTCAATTCTTGCAGTGTCGCTTCCAGTGATCCGGTTGAAGGAATTGTCGTGAAATTAATTCGGTCTAACCAATTTTGCCATGCAGTGAGATAATCTTGTGCATAGCTATTCATTAATTCTTGCTTAAATCCACTGATATCTTGCGTCGTGAGATTCGACGGCGCTTTTTTGCCCAATACCCAATTTCCCTGAATGGCTTCAGAAAGCGAATTCGTCATTTGATTATCAAGATGGGGTAGTTGCGCAACCGTAAAAATTTCCGAAACGCCTTCGGGTGGAAGCATAAAAACATGTTGTGTCGAAAAAGGAACGGGTTGGATAGGTTTGGGTGATAGTTTTGTACGTAAAATAGCTTCAGCCAATAAACTATACGGTAGTGCATTTAAATTCGCGCGTATTTGTGTGGCTAATGTCGTATTTGGTTGAGACGGAGGCAGAGGATTTTGCAACGCCGCATCCAAATGTCCCATAAATTCAGGGTTTCGGGTGGCGGTATTTTGCCAATCACGTGCAAACCACATCGTGAGAAATTGTTTATCGATATGGGTTGGATCGCCCAACATCAAATAGGCTTGGAATATGCTGTACAGTTGAGTGGAGTCTGTAATGTTTTCACTTTGTAATTGCCATGCCAACGTTCCGCGAACAGCAGGAATTAATTTCGTTTGCAATTCTTTTTGATAGAGCGATTGTGTCAGAGAATTGATTGAACGCTCATGGTGCAATTGGAAGCGTAAAAGTAAGGGTAAATTCGCTTCTGCGGCATTGTTGTGCGCAAGACTTAACGCATTAAGCGACGGCACTAACGTCGTGAGATCCACGGGATGCGGGTTATACGCGAGGCTTAATAAGCGATAGACCGACAATGCATTGCTCGTTTGGGTTAAATAGGTTTTTTGATTTTGATATTGATGTGTCCAAAACATCGTGATACTGACAAGTCCCGCGGCTGCAATTCCCATGGTGATGAAACGCAATGCGTGGTCGCGCCAAGACGGCGGTGCTCGTAAGGCATCCGTGACAATCGCCGACTCGGTAAAAATACGATCGCTGAATAATTGTTTAATAAAAAAAGCTTTTTCTTTTTCTTGTGGAATAAAGGCCATATCGGGTTGTTGTGAATGTCGAGTCGGTAATAAAGAAAAAGTTTTTTCAATCTGGCTGTTAATATGATCAATCGTATTTTCTTCTTCTGCAGCCGTGCTAGTGAAATAAATGCCTCGTACGGCCATGCGATAACCGGATGTGCTGAGTTCATAAATTAATCGCTGAAGATTTTCTTTTAAGCCATTTAATTGATACGGAAAATGTTGGATGAGTTTTCGTCGATTGATATCGCGTTCATGATGAATACGCCACAAGGCGCGTTGGTGTAAATTTTGCAGTAATTTATCGAAGGTTTCAGGAAAAATCTGCGTAGGCGAATTCTTTTGGTTAAAATGTAACGGAAAGGTAATGCCCAAATGTTGTTCGCGTTCTGTTTTTCCCAAATCATCGAAATATTCATTAAACCCCAATATTTTGTCAGATTGTGTGCAGACGATATAAATGGGAAACGCTTGTTTTAAACGGTACGCTAATTCTTGTAATCGCTCTCGAAATTTTTTGGCCATTTCTTCGATGGGTTGGGAGAGTGTTTGTGTATCAATGGCAAGAATCACACCCTGAATAGGACGTTTGGGGCGTACGCGTTTGAGTTGTCGCAATAATTCAAGCCACGAGGCGCGCGGAGCGGTAAGACTGACCGGAGTGTCCAAAAAATTTCCTGGCACATCTAAAAGCGCGGCGCTTTGCGTAAACCACCAATTGATATTTCCACTGGTATTAATGCGCGTCGGGGTCAGTTGAACAAAACGTTCGGCTTCTAAAAAAGTCAGTTGAGATTTTGAGAGCAGACGTGTTTTTCCGGAGCTTTCAGGACCGATGACGAGATACCACGGCATTTGTTGAAAGGCGCGAAACCCCGACAGATTTTTTGCTAATCGTTCTTTCAGAAATTTTACGGCATCGCCAATATTTTGCCGTACGTTTTCACAGGCGATGTGAACGGAGTCATCTGGGATAGGTTCTTCATTACTTCCGCGCTTCAGCATTCCTTTGAAAACCACTCGATTAGCCCTCGTGTTGAAATGTCCAACGGATTCGCTGCGTCAGGATTTTTTATGACCGTGTCGATATCTGCCGCGCATTTTTTCCCTAATTCCACACCCCATTGATCGAAGGGATTAATTCCCCACAGGGTTGCGGAAACAAACACTTTATACTCATACAACGCAATTAAAAAGCCCAACATAAACGGATTTAATTCGGGGAGTAATATCATTGTACTAGGACGGTTGCCCGGCATTTTCTTGTAAGGTAATGACACATCTTCACCTGTCATGAGTGTGTACGCTTGACTCAAACAGTTCGCGAATAATAAACGATGTTGATCGATATCGCTATGGTGAGGTTTTCGTGTCGCAATAAAATCAATCGGACACAGTTGCGTACCCTGGTGTAATAATTGATGAAAAGCATGTTGACCATCGGTTTCAGCCGAGCCCCAAATAATCGGACCCGTTTGAACTTTAACGTTCTTTCCTTTTTGTGTAACTGATTTGCCGTTACTTTCCATTTCTAATTGCTGCAAATAGGACGGTAGTGAAGAAAGTCGAATATCATAGGCCAATATGGCATGAGACTGCGCGTTGAAAAAATTAATATACCAGTGATTAATTAATCCCATCATGACGGGAATATTTTTTTCGAGTGGGGTTGAAGCAACATGTTTATCCATGGCATGACCACCGGCTAAAAAATCTTCAAAATTCTTGAGGCCAATTTGTAACGCTAGTGGAAAACCTATGGTTGACCATATGGAATATCGTCCGCCGACCCAATCCCATAACGGTAAAATATGGTCTTTTAAAATGCCAAAGTCTTCAGCGGCTTTATGATTTGCTGTGATTCCATATATATTATTTTTAGCGTATTGACCTAACCATTTCTGAGCAAGCTTAGAATTTAAAACAGTTTCTTGGGTCGTAAAAGACTTAGACGAAATAATTATTATAGTATTTGGGGGATTCAGTGAGTTTAATACTTTTGTGATCTGGTGGGCATCGAGCGTTGAAACAAAATGGAATTTTTGCTGAGTTACGGCATATGGAGATAAAGCCTCGATGGCCATCTTGGGTCCCAAATGCGAACCGCCGATGCCAATCGTAAGAATATCTGTAATAGTCTTATCCTGATGAATTTTTTGAATTAAAAGATTCATGTGATCAAGGGCTGCTTGGACTTCAGGAAGCCTCTGACCTTTGGGTTTACGCAGTTCGTTTTGGCGTGCGGCTCGTTTTTCAGAGAGATTGACGACCTTGCCTGCATTGAGTTTGGCCAAAGCATCGGGTAAATTGCGGCTCTGTGCGAATTCCAGTAATAATGCAATGGTTTCTTGAGTGATATGATTTTTGGAGAAATCGACCAAGAAATCGCCTTCTCGGTAAGAAAAAGTCTTAAATCTATCGGGATCGGTCTTAAAGAGATCATTAAGCGACAGTTTTTTGATTTTACGAAAGTGTTCTTTCATAGGAAATTCTCAATGTTAAATTCTGAAAATGCCTCACGGGTTGTTGGTTGGGCGCTTCTTATTACACTGATGATTAAGCTGGCATTATGCCAGATCATTCCCGTTACTGGCGATGAAGCGTACTACGCGATTTGGGGAATCTTTCCCTCGTGGGGTGGGTATGACCACACGCCATTTATAGGCTGGCTATTGTATCCATTCTTAAAGATAAGTCACCAGCAAGTTATCTTACGTTTACCCATCGTATTAACCACTACACTGATTGGCTGGCTGATTTATGCTTTTCTGCGTCGTGAAGATCGGGTCAAAGCCGCGTGGGCAAGTCTTTTATTTTTGATATCACCCTTAAGTTTATGTGCCGTATTAGTGACGACTGACACACCCGTTATTTTATTTTCTTTTTTATCAGGGCTGTGTGTATTAAAAGCATTAGAGAAAAAAGACCACTTGGGATGGTTTGCTTTGGGTGGTTTATGTTTAGGCTTAGCGTTTTTCTCTAAATACTTCGCTGTCTTATTGGCCTTAGGTTATTTTGTGTATTTAGTTATCGCTGCCCCAACAAAGAAACGCATATTGGGCTTGTTTATTATGTTTTTATGCGTATTGCCCTTCGGCTTAGAAAATATCTGGTGGAATTACAATCACGCCTGGGCGAATATTTTATTCAATGTCTATAACCGTAATACACAAGATCATTTTAGAATTACAACTGTTCTGACTTATATTGTTACTTTATTTTATATTATGACCCCGCCATTATTTTATTATCTCATTAAATATCGCCAAAAATTATTTCAAAAAACTGCGCTTAATTATTTTATTCTGGTTCCTATTTTATTTTTCTTAATATTAAGCACCTGGAAAACGATTGGCTTACATTGGCCCTTATCTTTCATAACGTTTGTTTATATTTGGGCGGGAATTTATTTAAGTCAGGCGGAGCTTAAAAAAGCCTTTAAATTCTTAGTATGGTTTACGGGTGCGCATCTTGTATTAGCATTAACCATTGCTGTATTGCCTATGGATACTATTTATAAATTGCCACTCAAAGAAAAATTATATACCAAAATAGTTTTCTTCTTTAAACATAAACAGCTAAGAGACAGCTTAAATCAATATAATAATAACTATACTTTTACCAGCATAGATTATGTCCAAGCCGATATGATGTTTTATGACAGCGATCAATATTGTCCGACATTTGGAACGGGTGATGTGCATGGACGCGAAGATGATTTGATTACGAATTGGGCAACCTACAACCATAAAAATTTATTGATTTTTTATTCTCGTCCGCCTCGATCAGCTGAATACAAGCCCTATTTTGCGAAAACTAAAGTAAAGTCATTTATTTATGATCACGCGACTTTCTATTATGTCTTGGGGCAAGATTTTAACTATCCAGCCTATAGAGATACGGTATTAAAACAAATTAATGATGAATACTGGCAAATTCCGGATTATTTACCGCATGCGCCGAGTTTCTTTTATCAGAAGTATTTTGCAAAGCAGGAATAAAATTCATGAAAGCGTTATATGTTGCTCAGCACGTGAAAGATGCAAAAAGCATTGTTGTTGATCTCGTTGAAAAACCTAAACCTGAGATTAAAAAAGATCAGTGTTTAATCAAGATTATTTCATCGGGTATTAATCCATCGGATGCTTTAGCGGTAACAGGTTATTTTAGCCATGCGGTTGCACCACGTATTCCCGGCAGAGATTTTGCAGGTACTGTCGTTGAGGGCCCCAAGGATTTAATCGGTAAACATGTTTGGGGGACGGGCGGTGCAGCAGGAATTTCTTCAGACGGCACGCAAGCAGAATTTATTGTCTTATCGTCGCAAGAAATCTCAGAAATTCCCAGTATATTGGATCCGCTGGTTGCAGGTGCACAGCCATTGCCCTATGTAACAGCGTATTACAGTTTAGTGAAGCGCGCGCATATTCAAGAGCATGAAACCGTTGTTGTCGTGGGTGCGTTAGGTCA
The DNA here is from genome assembly GCA_035943935.1 of Gammaproteobacteria bacterium. Classification (GTDB taxonomy): domain Bacteria; phylum Pseudomonadota; class Gammaproteobacteria; order DASZBR01; family DASZBR01; genus DASZBR01. The sequence continues at coordinate 70,009 of DASZBR010000007.1, read as the reverse complement.
AGTCGGAAGTGCTGCGATGTCGATTTGTCATTGGAAAAAATGCAAGGCTATTGCTTTAGTCCGTGGAAATAAGTCTGTCGAAACAGCTAAAAAATTAGGGTGGCAGGCCATTGATACAGACGACAAAAATATGGCTGAAAAAATGCTGGCTGCAAATAATAATAAGCCAGTGAATGTTATCTTAAATACCGTAGGCAATATTTATTGGGCTGATTATATAAAAGCACTCGCTGAATTTGGACGTATTGTAACCATTGGCGCGCGTGAAAATTTTCGTGAAGTAAATATCAATTTGTTTAACTTATATCGCGCGAACCAAGATTTAATTGGCATTAATACGATTTCGTTTGATTTTAGCGAAAATGCCAGAATGTTAGATGAACTCAGAATGGGTTTTGAAGCCAATAAATTAAAACCGCTTACCGTCGATCCCGAGATGATTTATTCCCCTGAAAAAGCGACGGATGCATATAAAGCAGTGTTGGAAGGTTCGGCGGGGAAAAGGGTTGTGATTAAATTTTAAACTTGAGATCACAATTTGTGATCTCAAAATCGTCTGAAAGTTGCATTCTAGCGTTGGGTTTACGTTTGAGGTCACAAATTGTGACCTCAAAGTCGCCCGAGAGCCGCATTCTACCGTTAGATGATCAACTTGAGGTCACAATTTGTGACCTCAAGTTTGGTGATTACCCCATGTTAAGAGCAAGCATTTTTTGGTAGAGTGTGTGCTCTTACCAATTTTGTATTTAAGGAATAATAATGACGGAAAATTTGTATCCCATCGTACTTTCTTCTGAAGAAATTCAACAATCAATTCTGTTTGTGCGCGGCCAAAAAGTTATGCTCGATAAGCATTTAGCTATGTTATATGGTGTTCAAACTAAGGTGCTTCTTCAGTCAATAAAGCGTAATAGCGATCGGTTTCCCACAGATTTTATGTTTCAACTAACGCCAGATGAGTTTCAAAATTTGAGATCACACGCTGAGATCTCAAAACGAGGTGGTAGGCGCTATCAGCCGTATGCGTTTACCGAACAAGGTGTCGCTATGCTTTCGAGTGTTCTCAACAGTAAACAAGCTATTCAGGTTAACATTGAAATTATGCGTGCTTTTGTGAACTTGCGTCAGGTGGTGAGTTCGCATAAAGAGCTTCAACAAAAGCTTCAGGAACTTGAAAAGAAATGCGATAAAAAGTTTAATGTGGTCTTTGAGGCTATCCGGCAATTAATGATGCCACCTGAACCACCAAAAAAACGCCCTATTGGTTTTCATGCATGGAAAGATGAGTAAGAATATTTTTAACTAGGAATGAAAGATGAACTTTACTGATAAAGTATTAAAAGCCTACGCTGCAATTGAAAATCCCCGTTCAAAAGAATTAATTCAAAATTTAATTAAACATTTACACGCCTATGTAAAAGAAACCAATTTATCAACCAGTGAGTGGGAATTTACCTGGGATTATTTAGCCCAAATGGCCAAATTTACGCACGATGATGGCAATGAGTTTCTATTATTGGCCGATGTATTAGGCGTGAGCCAACTCATAGAATTAATTAATCATCAACGTCCTGAAAATACCGCAGGATTTGCTTTAGTCGGGCCTTTTTATCGTGCAAATGCGCCGCTTCGAAAACGCGGCGAATCTATTGCAAGTGCTGATACACAGGGTGAGCGAGTTATTATTAAGGGTCACGTTATTGATATAGAGAATAATCAACCTATTCCAAATGCCGTATTAGATACGTGGCAGGGAGCAACCAATGGCTTGTATGAATCGCAAGATCCGAATCAATCTGACATGAATCTTCGTGGTAAATTTGAGACGGATAAGAATGGGACGTATGAATTAATTGCTTTGATGCCCACGCCGTATCCTGTTCCGACGGATGGTCCTGTGGGCGAATTATTGAGAATGGCGAAACGCCATCCGAATCGTCCGGCGCATATACATTTTGTGGTTTCAGCACCCGGTTACGAAACGTTTGTGACACAAGTATTTGTAGAAGGCGATGAGCTTGTGGGAACAGATGCGGTATTTACCGCCAGCGAAAATATGATTGGCGAATTTAAAAAAGAAAAAGATCACTACACCCTTCAGTATAATTTTCAATTAAAGAAAGGCAAATCCGTGTTGCCAAAAGCCCCCATTCAATAGGAGTATGTTTTATGTCTGATATTAAACAGAAAATTATAGGCACCTGGAAATTAGTTCATTCTATGGTCATAGAAGATTCAGGAGAGAAACGTTATCCGTTCGGAGACGATGCGATTGGTTATATTATGTACGATGGCTTCGGAAAAATGGCGGTTCAAATTAGCCGTAAAAAACGGGAAAGTTTGGATCCCAATGATTATCTAGCCTATTTCGGTCGCTATGAAATTGATACCGAAAAAGAAGTGGTTCGACATTTTGTGGAAGGCAGTTTGCATTTAAATTACATTGGAAAAACATTAGAGCGCAAATATTCTTTCTATGATAACAAAATGGCATTGAAGCCTGTTGATGGAAAGAGTAGAGAGATTTTGTGGGAAAAAATTTAATTATGCGGCGTTTATTAAGTTTGCTTTTTGTTCTTGTTTTTCCAATTACAGTGTTAGGTGCTTCTTGTCGGTGTCAACCAAACGAACCCTGCTGGCCAAATGCACAAGACTGGGCGGGATTGGCGAAACAACTGACAGGAAAACTCGTCAAACCAGAATTACCTCAGGCTACACTCAAAAATAAAAACCCCTTCTTTTTAGAATCTATTCCAGGCGGAACTCAAACACAACAATGGGCAGGAGCATGGCATGCGCAACCGAGTGAATATGCGGTTGTCGCAGAAAATACTGCAGATATTGCAGCTGCGGTTAATTTTGCACACGAGCACAATTTAAGAGTAGTTATAAAAGGCACAGGTCATGATTATCTCGGACGTAGCAGTGCGCCTAATTCCCTTTTAATTTGGACGCACAAAATGCGCCAAATAAAATTTCAACCGTCTTTTATTCCTGATGGTGCTCCTCGTAATATAAAAAGCGTGCCAGCGATTACAGTTGGCGCGGGTACTCGATGGTTGGATGCGTATGGTGTAGCGACGACTCAACATAATCAATATGTTCAAGGTGGAGGTTGCACCAGTGTGGGAGCCGCGGGTGGTTTTACACAAGGTGGAGGTTTTGGAAGTTATTCCAAGAAATTTGGAACAGGAGCAGCAGGGGTATTACAAGTTGAAGTAGTGACTGCAGAGGGTAAGACATTAATTGCAAATCAATATCAAAACCCAGATCTCTTTTGGGCCATACGGGGAGGCGGCGGTGGTTCTTTTGGTGTTGTGTCAAAAATGACCTTGATGACGCACAATTTACCCAGCTATTTCGGAAGAGTTGATGGAAAAATTACCGCAGACAATAATGAAGATTATAAAAAACTGATCAAAGAATTTTTAATTTTTTATCGAGATAATTTGAATAATGAACATTGGGGTGAACAAGTTCATTTTAATCCCGATAATACATTGACGCTTAATATGCGTTCAGAAGGGCTCAGTAAATCCGACATGGAAAAAATATGGTTGCCACTCAAAACATGGGTGGACCAGTCGTCTAAACACTACACGATGAATACGGAGATTATTACCATTCCTCCTCGTCAAATGTGGGATTACCGTTTTTGGGAAAAACATTATCCAAATTTAATTGTGCGTAATCCCGAAAAAGGCGCGCCAAAAGAAGAATTTTGGTGGAAGGGTAACAGCGATGAAGTCTATATCTATTTATATGCGCATATAACACGATGGATTCCCATCCAACTTTTTTCCAATGGCCATATTGATCAATTAACCAATGCTTTTTATCAAGCCTCGCGATTGGATACTGTCAGTTTGCATTTCAACAAAGGATTGGCTGGCGCATCAGCAGATGCAATTAAGCGTGGGCGTGAAACATCAACTAATCCTGCGGTCTATGATGCTGCGGGATTAGTCATTATGGCGGCAGGTAGTAATGATCAACAAAAACCTGATCCTGTAAAAGTAAAAAAAGCTCAGGATAATATCAAACAGGCGATGCAATACATCACAGCCATCACACCGAATGCAGGAACGTATGCGAACGAATCTGATTATTTCCAAAAAAACTGGCAGGAAGATTTTTGGGGAGTGAATTATAAGAGACTACTCGAAATAAAACAGAAATATGACCCGAACGGACTGTTTTATTGTCATCATTGTGTGGGCAGTGAATATTGGAATGATTCGGGGATGTGTCATCTCAAATCTTGAGGTCACAAATTGTGACCTCAAGATCGCTCGAAACCCGCATTCTACCGCTGTCTATTAGACCTGAAACCTTGTATTGTGACCTCAAGTTGGCCTCGTTTGACTCTGCTCTATAATAAAGAAAAGTGCCGTTTTCTTTATTAACGCTATTGCTTAATAAAGTTTTTTTAGTTACAGTTCTTGTTAATAAAGAAAATCGCGATTTTGTTTATTAGTGGGGGCTGTATGACAGCATATGTAGAACGGGTAGGTGACCAGGTTAAATGCTCTGTGGCAGGGGAAAGTTATGTCTCTTACGTCCCAAAGCCGTTGCCACCGCATCCTGCCATCGAAATGGAAAAACTTTATCCGTTGCTGGACCAAGCCAATGTTGCATTAGGTCGTCTCGATGGTCTGAGTGTCATTTTGCCCGATCCCTCGTTATTCCTTTATATGTATATCAGGAAAGAGGCAGTTCTCTCTTCCCAAATTGAAGGGACACAATCTTCTCTTTCAGATCTTTTATTGTATGAAGATCAAGAGGTTTCAGGCGTACCGAGTCACGATGTTGTTGAGGTTTCAAATTATGTAGCGGCAATGATGCATGGTTTAAAACGTATTCAAGGCGGTTTTCCTCTTTCGCTTCGCTTAATTCGTGAGATGCATGAAATTTTATTGAGCAAAGGTCGTGGAAGTTCAAAACAACCAGGTGAATTTCGTCGCTCACAAAATTGGATTGGGGGTACGCGACCGGGCAATGCCAAATTTGTTCCACCATCGCCTGAAACATTAATGGATCTCTTGAGCGCGCTTGAGAAATTTTTACATGATGAAACTGTGGCATTACCGACTTTAATAAAAGCAGCATTAGCGCATCATCAATTTGAGACGATCCATCCATTTTTAGATGGTAATGGGCGTCTAGGTAGACTTTTAATTACTTTTATATTATGTGTCGCCGGTATTATGCGTGAGCCTTTATTGTATCTGAGTCTGTATTTTAAAACGCATAGAGCGGCTTATTATGACCATTTGCAATTGGTGCGAGAAACCGGCGATTGGGAAGAGTGGATTCAATTCTTTTTGAAAGGCGTTATTGAAACTGCTAATCAAGCAGTAGAAACTGCGCAAATGATTTTAGCGCTTTTTGTGGAAGACAGAAAAAAAATAGAAGAGGCAGACAAATCTTCAGTATCTACTTTAATTGTGCATCATTATTTGCAGCGACATCCTATTACAGAAATTAAAAAAATTGTTGAGCAGTGCAAGGTTTCACCACCAACAGTGTATAAATTGCTAAATCACTTAGCAGATTTGAATATTGTTAAAGAAGTAACAGGGCGATCACGAAATAAAATTTATACGTACAAAAAATATTTGGATATTTTAAGCAAAGGTGCGGAGCCAATATAAAATGAAAATCGCATTTCTCTTTTATGACGGCATGACTGCACTCGATGCTGTTGGTCCCCACGAAATTCTTTGTCGTTTGCCCAATGCAAAAGTCTATCGCGTAGCAAAAAATGCTGGTTCTATACAAACAGATTCGGGTTTAGTGTTAATGGCCGAATATGGATTAGCTGACGTCAATCAAGCAGATATTTTATTTCTACCTGGAGCAGGAAGCGCAACAACTCTCAAACAATATCCAGAAATACTGGAATGGGTAAGAAATATTCATAAAACAACAACATGGACAACCTCAGTTTGTACAGGAAGTTTAATTTTGGGCGCAGCAGGTTTACTTAAAGGATTGTCTGCAACCACACATTGGGCAGCGCTTGATCGCTTAGCGATTTTTGGTGCACATCCCAAACAATCTCGAATAGTCGAATCGGGAAAAATTATGACAGCCGCAGGCGTGTCTGCTGGCATTGATATGGCACTTACTTTAGCCGCTAAAATTGCAGGAAAAACGGTTGCAGAGACATTACAGCTTGGCATTGAATATGATCCTGAGCCGCCGTTTGATGCTGGTTCGCCCGCAAAAGCTAATCCAGATATTCGGGAAAATCTTCGCAAACGTTTGGTATCATTGTTTGAATCCATAGGAGTTATCCATGACTAAACTAAAAGACAAGATTGTTTTTATCACCGGTGCTTCAAGCGGTATCGGCAAAGCGTGCGCAGAACAATTTGCCGCCGCCGGCGCGAAATTAATCTTAACGGCGCGTCGTATTGAGCGTTTAAATGATTTATCGACTTCATTAAAAACGAAATACAATACAGAAACGTTGTGTATTAATTTAGACGTGCAAGATCAAAAGAATGTTGAGAGTACGCTTCACGCATTACCTAAAGCATGGCAAAAAATTGATGTTTTAATTAACAATGCGGGTAAAGCATTATCTACTGCAAAAATCCAAGAAGGAAATTTGGATGACTGGGAAAACATGATTGATACTAATATTAAAGGCTTATTATATGTGAGCCGTGCAATTTTACCGGGAATGGTTGAGCGTAATGCGGGACACATTATTAATATTAGTTCTACCGCAGGTCATCATAATTATCCTAACGGCAATGTGTATTGCGCGACAAAACATGCGGTCCGATCACTCAGCGAATCCATGCGATTGGATTTATGCGGTACCGCCATTCGTGTAACAGATATCGCGCCTGGCATGGTCCATACCGAATTCAGCGAAGTACGATGGAAAGGTGATAAAGCTAAATCGGATGCGTTTTACACGGGATTTACGCCGCTTCAAGCCGTAGATGTCGCTGATACTATAGTATTTTGTGCGACACGCCCGCCGCATGTAGATATCGCTGAAATAGTGATTTATCCTACGGATCAAGCTTCGCCCACGTTAGTGAATAAACGAACTTAGGAAACACAAAAATGACCCAAGCTACTGCAACAACACCCAGCGCCATTATGCCGACTTATTTTTTTCAATTACCCATCGCTTTTGAAAAAGGTGAAGGTATTTGGTTATATGATGCCGAAGGAAAAAAATATTTAGACGGCTTGTGTGGAATATCTGTCACCAACCTTGGTCATTCGCATCCTGTTATTACTAAAGCCATTTGTGATCAAGCCGCGAAATTAATTCATACCTCGAATACTTTTCAAATTCCCGCGCAGCAAATATTAGCGCAAAAATTAGTAAAACTTTCGGGCATGGAACAAGTGTATTTTTGTAATTCAGGCGCAGAAGCCAACGAAGCTGCGATTAAAATTTCTCGCATGTTTGCACGTAAAAAGAACATTTCTAATCCAGCGATTGTTGTAATGGAAAACGGTTTTCATGGTCGAACGATGGGTGTGGTTGGTGCGTGTAATAAAAGAACGCGTGGTGGATTCGAGCCGTTCTTGCCTGATTTTGTCAGAGTTCCCTATGATGATTTAGAAGCTATAAAATCAGCTGCGCATCAATATGAAAATATTGTCGCTGTGATGGTAGAACCCATCCAGGGTGAAAGTGGTGTTCATATTCCCAATGAAAATTATTTAAAGGGCATTCGTGAAATTTGTGATCAACACGATTGGTTGATGATATTAGATGAAGTACAAACAGGATTAGGTCGAACAGGTAAATGGTTTGATTGTCAGCATTTCAATGTTTTGCCGGATATTATGACATTGGCGAAATCTTTGGCGGGTGGTTTACCGATTGGCGCGTGTTTAGCACGTGGAAAAGCCAGCAATATGTTTCAGCCCGGTAAACACGGCACTACGTTTGGTGGTAATCCCTTAGTGTGTACAGCAGGATTAGCCGTACTAAATACTTTAGAAAAAGATAATCTCGTTAAAAATGCTGAAACCATGGGAAATTATGTAGTCAAAAAACTCAAAGAAACCCTGGGTAAAAAATCAGAAATTAAAGATATTCGTGGCCGAGGCTTAATGATTGGTATTGAATTTGATCGCCCGTGTCGTGATTTAATGGCGATTGGATTAAAGCATGGCATGTTATTTATTATCAGCGCAGATAAAGTGATTAGACTTTTACCGCCCTTGATTATTACGCAAGCGGATGCAGATGAGATTGTGAAGAGATTGAATCTTGTGGCGGATGAGTTTCTCAACGTCAGGTAAATCGTGTGATGTTTACAATAAGGAATATAAATATATATGCGGCAAGATGAAGCATTGAATGTATTAAAACTGGGGAAAAATGTATTTCTTACCGGTGAAGCGGGCTCTGGTAAAACTTATCTGTTAAATCAATATATCCACTATCTAAAAGCGCATAAGGTAGAAGTTGCTGTGACAGCCTCTACTGGCATTGCAGCAACGCATCTACAAGGAACCACAATCCATTTCTGGTCTGGCATCGGTGTGAGGGATCATCTTACTCAAAAAGATTTAGAAAAATTACGAACAGAGGAGCGTATAAAGCGCCATTACAAAAAAACCAAGGTATTAATTATTGATGAAATATCGATGTTACATCAATATCAGCTTGATATGGTGGATATGATTGCGCGTTCTATTCTGGATTGTGATAAACCTTTTGGGGGTATTCAAGTCGTTTTGTGTGGTGATTTTTTTCAATTGCCACCGGTTTCTTCCATTGCTTCAGGAGCGGAAAAATTATTTGCTTTTGAAGGTTCTGCCTGGAAATCGGGAGATTTTCATGTTTGTTATTTGCATGAACAACATCGTCAGGGCGATGATCCCTTATTAGCAGTTTTAAAAGCGATACGAAGTGGTACAGCAGGTGAGCATACTAAAATTCCTTTACGCACCCGTTATAAAAAAGAACCCGAAGGTTCAACTAAAGCCACCAAACTTTATTCTCGTAATATTAATGTCGATACCATTAATGATCTCGAGCTGGTGAATCTTCAGGGTGAAGAAAAAACATTTATGATGATAACGGAAGGGTTTGCACCTTTACTGAAGGGACTGAAAAAAAATTGTCTTGCTGTGGAAAAATTACAATTAAAAATTGGCGCTGAAGTGATGTTCATCAAAAACGATATGTTAGGGAGATATGTTAACGGTACACGGTGTATCGTTGTGGGTTTTGATAAACGCGAGGGTTGGCCTATCGTTAAAACGTATGGTGGTGACATCATTGTGGCTTACCCGGAAGAATGGAAATATGAAGATAATGGCATAGTGCGCGCGACAATTAGGCAAGTGCCCCTTCGTCTTGCGTGGGCAATTACGATTCATAAAAGTCAGGGTATGACATTGGATGCGGTAGAGATCGATTTGGGTGATGCATTTGAGCCTGGGATGGGATACGTTGCCTTATCGAGGGTACGCAGTTTAAATGGTTTAAAACTGATGAACCTCAATGAAATGGCATTAAAAGTGCATCCTAAAATTCTTCAGCAGGATAGTGTGTTTAAAGAATATTCGATGGATGTTGTTCAGTATTTGCATGCTTTATCTGAAAACGAAATCATACAATGTCAGAGTAAAATGCTTATCGAGCGTTTTGAAGGCTGTGTGGATAAAATAATAAATAAAACAGGCGCGAAAGCAAAAAAAGAAAAAAAAGCAAAAAAAGCAAAAACCATTCCTACCAAAATTGTAACTCTGGAGATGTTGAAAAAGGGATCATCTCTGGAATTAATCGCCACAACCTGTGGCGTTACCATTGCAACAATAATAAGCCATATAGAAAAGCTCAACAATCTAAAACAAATTGAGCACGGTTATCTTTCGTATTTAAAAAATAGTCTCCCTCAAAACGATTTTGATTTGATTTTTACTGAATTAAAACTATCAGAAGACGGAAGATTAAAGCCGATTTATGATAAATTTGAAGGAAAATATTCATATATTAATATTCGACTTGTGCGGTTGTTCCTATAATACCGGTAAAATTTTCCGCATTTTTCTGACTTCATCTATATCAATATCCGCATAAATAACGCCGGGTTGATCATCCGATTTTTCTGCAATAACCTTTCCCCAGGGATCGACAATTAGACTGTGTCCAAAAGTTTGGCGTGTTTCACTGTGTTTTCCACCCTGGCAGGCGCCAATAAAATAGCTGAGATTTAAAATCGCATTACTTCGCGCAAGTACTTCCCAGTGCGCTTTGCCTGTGGGAACCGTAAATGCTGTTGGCAACGCAATAATTTCTGCGCCTTTTTCGACTAATTTTTTAAACATGTCCGGAAAACGAATATCAAAACAAACGCCCAATCCAATTTTACCAAACGGCGAATCAACACAGACAATTTCAGTGCCTGGCTCTGTGCCATCAGATTCTACATATTTTTCAATATCCGAAAGCACGACATCAAACATATGAATTTTGTCATAACGCGCAACATTTTTTCCGTGGTCATCAAAGACTAAACACGCGGCGCGAAATTTTTTGGGATTGTCGCAGGCAATAGGAATTGTTCCGCCAATAATCCAGAGGTTGTTTTTCTTAGCCGTATTCGATAAAAAATCTTGGATTTTGCCATGACCTATTTTTTCAACCACATGAGTTTTATCTTTGGCCATTATTGGAAACATTTCGGGAAGTACGACTAATTTGGCATGATTTTTTGCGGCTGCTTCGATCAGTTTTTCTGCAGCGGCAAGATTTTCATCGACATTGTCACTAGAGCACAGCTGTATTGCAGCAACTTTGGTCATGGCGAATCGGGTCCTTTCAATTTCGTTTGTGTAGTATCTTTTGCGAGCAACTCACGCCACTCTTTAGACGCCACTTTTGTCACAAAGTCTAATTGTTCAGGTGGAAAAGTCACTAAAAATTTATGTGGAATACAGGTTTCTTCAATAACAATAAATTCTTTGCGAGTTCGAAGTAATTCCAATTTTTCTGCGCCATTTTTATCTAATGTAAGTTGTTTGCGCTCAATGCCCAGTGCTTTACGTTTTTCTGCCGTTAAATCACAAGAGCGAAAACTTGCATATAACCCACCGTTTTTTGCTTGTAAGACTTTGCCATTTTGCCGTGTAATTAATTCTTTATCTGTTGTGGGTATAAAATACATCTTGGGGGGTTTGGCGAACATGGCCGCTTCTTGAAAAGCTTTGCAGAAATCTTCAGATTCAAAACTGTTGCCGTCTTTTGTTTCTTTGAGTGCAGTTGCTTGGACTGTGGGTAATGTTGAATAGCGTTTAGCTATTACAACCGGATCACTTTTTCTCATTTCTTGGATTTCATTTAATAGAAGGGTTCGTTCTTCCTCGTCTATATAATTTGAAAAACAAACCAGGGGAATAGCTTTAATATTGCAGGAGGGATCTTGAGCTTGTGCATGTTGCTCTAAAACATTCGCCGCTACGCGGTGTGAATGAAGTACTCCGATATTACAAATGACAATAGTATTTTCTTTTAGATCGGGGAATACTTTTTCAACAAGCGTTGCTGCCATGTAGGGGGCACGTTGTTGTTCGAATTCAGCAACCGCATGACCTTCGTGAAAACGGGCTTGCATTTCTTCCCACTCAGCAGCGGGTGGTTCTAATCCTTGATAAGGAATTTTTGTTTGAAATAAATATTGGCAGAGAGTTTTTTCTGCTGTGTGCGCATTGATTCCAATGATTAGGTCATAACGGGTTCTTGATTTTGCTACAGAATTGATCATTTCCAAATCGTCTAATCTAAAGTACGGTTTTGCATGTTCTTTATCTGTATGACATAGGTGACGATATTCTTCACTGTCCTGAGTGTTTGTAGTATCAAAAATTATTTTTAACGGGAGCGTGATATCTGGAGTCATTTCATCACAATAAACTACGTTGCATCCCATCTTTACCAATTGTTTGATTAACTGGAGCAGCATGACAGGAGGGCCATGATCACGGTGTACATTGCCAACCATAACAACGGATATTCTTTTCTTCTTCGTTTCACCTTCATTCATTATAGTTAACCTCTAGTTTAATACTCGCTCAATACGTTGATCCGGAATTAGCCATATTAAGGCTACTAAAATATAAAGAGCAACGGAAATCCAGGGAGCATAAAAGGCCACAATCACTCCAGCACCATTCAAAATGCCGGATAATTTTCCTTTGAAATCTCTCCCAATGGCTTTGGCCAATAAAGAATTACGACCTTGAGTTGCGATGATGATGTATTGCAACGTGAAGTAGGCATTGCCTGCCATAAATAAAACAAAACCATATAAGGCCATCGGTGCTGACATCAAATAATGATTTCCGACCCAGCCTGTTACAAAAGGAAATAGCGATAGCCAGAAAAGCAGATGCAAATTCGCCCACAAAATGCTACCCGTCACATGTTCTACCGTGTGCAACATGTGGTGATGATTATTCCAGTAAATACCGATATAGATGAAACTTAAAATATAACTTAAGAAAACAGGGATATTGGGATTGAGTGCATGAAGATCAGTACCCTGAGGAATTTTTAAGTTCAAGACCATAATGGTGATGATGATAGCAATGACACCATCACTGAATGCTTCTAATCGATTTTTTCCCATGGAGAGATAAATTCCTTACAAGATGGAATTACTGAACAGCACAACCACGTGTTTTTCCAGAACCTTTTCCTTCTACAGCAACGACTTGGGCAGCGGGTGGTTCTTCCAACATATAACGTCGGCTGAAAAAAGTAAGTCTCTCGTCCCAGATCAAGTTTCTTGTTTCAGACACTTGTCTTTTTCGAACAACGTCTACCAATACATTAATGACATCAGTCGGTTTGCCTTTATAGCCTTCTGCGATTGCCACCCAGCCGAGCAGTAATTTCAAAACATCTACTGGAAGACGGTAACACTGCCCTCGATTTTCTTCCTTGTGAGGATAAGCGGATTTAATAAGTTCAAGCGCACTTCTGATGAAAATATTAAATCTATCTGCCTGTGTTTTGGCGATGTGCGGATAGAAGAGTAAGGCGAGAGATTTTGTTTGATCTTTTTCTGGTAAACCAGGATCGTTCAGTATGCCATCTTTATATAATGCTTCTACGGTTGCTGCTTCAAATGCTCTGCAGATGGATATTTCATCGTCTACTTCACATTCTACAAAGGCGCTGAGTTTCAGTTCGTCTTTGAGTTTTTCTGCATCACGGATTTTTACTTTGTCTGGTGTAGTTTTATTTCTGACGCCGAGAAGCATAACGGGAGCTTTGAGATTAGCCGCTACAATTTCTGGGTGCCATGTATCTTTGATACGTTTAAGAGAATCAGGAGAGCTGAAATCAAAAACGAGAATAAAGCATCGAGTAAAAGTGTATTGCATTTTTCTGATGGGGGGGCGTGGATCGGTGACATCTAACAACTCAAGCTTTATAACCTGATTTCCCATCCGATGTGTTTTTTTATAATTACTGGGATAACGAGGGTCAGCTGCAGTACCCGTAAAGGTTTGCAGTAACCCACTTTTAATACCAACGGGGGTGTCGCCGACAACAACAAGTTTCAGTGGATAGGGGTAGACGCTAGGGGTAGCTTCAGCGCCGGTTGTATCTTGAGATCTCTGTTCTTCCATGGCCCGAATTCTACCACGAAACCACAAGAAAATGGATAAAAATAAAAAGGGGACCAATACAAAAGTCCCCTTTCTCTACGTCCTTGTAGCTCTCTTCTAATGCTTATCCTTGCGAATCCAACGCAGAAGTAACCGATTGATCGATAGCCTTCTGTACTGACTGTGGATTATCCAATGAACATTGAGCAAAAGCATTGATGTGAAGCTCTTTTGCCAACTGTTGTGCGTCTTGTGTCGTTACAGCATTACCCGTAGCCTTGCTCGATTCATTGACGCCGAGCAAAACAAACGTAGCATTAGGCGCAGAGCGCTTTGCTTCGTTGAACCACGTTTTGATGCTATCAAACGACGGACGTGAACCAAAGCCGAACGTTAACAAGAACGCATCGGTATCGGTGTAGTTTTGTTGATTAAGTTTAGTCGTCTGTGTTTCTTGACCACCAATCTCCTGTAAAGAAACCTCTATTGAGCGGCCGCCGATGGAGCGTGTAATCACGTTACCTTCAGCATTTTGTCCGCCTGTGTAGATATTTGTAAGCGCTGTCCTAATGGTTTTACCCTTAGGATTTGTGCTTGGTGTGGTGTTACCGATTAATACGACTTTAATGGTACCGGTGTTGCTTCCTTTGCTAGTGCCTTTCATATTTCCATCTCCTTGGAAAAACTACGGACGACCATGGTACCCAAATACCCCCCAAAAGTCAATGTAAAATGGCTGTAATGGCGTTCTGGCGCGGTTTAAGGTATGATGTCGGCCGGTAAAGTCTGGAGCGGGTGATGGGAATCGGACCCACGTTAAGAGCTTGGGAAGCTCCCGTTCTACCATTGAACTACACCCGCAGGTGAGGGAAAAATTGTGAATGAATCAGATAATAGCGCATCTTCAAAAAAACAGCGACCGATCAGAAGTTTTGTTCGGCGTGAAGGTCGACTGACGCCTGCTCAATCTAATGCACTCGAAAAGCTTTGGCTTCTATATGGTATAGATTCTGATTTGACTCAACCCATTTCTATACCGGCACATACTATATTAGAAATCGGCTTTGGCATGGGGCAGTCTTTAATTACCCAGGCCAAGCTGAATCCCGAGAAAAACTATATTGGCATTGAAGTCCATCGGCCGGGGATTGGCAGTTTGTTATTGAATATCCAAAAAGAAAATCTTCAAAACCTAAAAATATTTAATAAAGACGCGGTTGAAGTTTTGAACCAGAATATTCCTGACCATTCTATAGAGACCATCCAAATATTTTTTCCCGATCCGTGGCCTAAGAAGCGCCATAACAAAAGGCGTTTAATACAGCCCGAATTTGTAAAATTATTGCATCAAAAATTAAAACCCAATGGCTTATTACATATAGCAACAGATTGGGAAAATTACGCAGAGCATATTCTTGAGGTTGTGAATGGCTCGGGATTATTTAAACAAGTTGAAGAAGCTCATGACAGACCCACGACAAAATTTGAAACGCGAGGAATAAAGTTGGGTCATGGGGTGTGGGATTATTTGTTTAGGGCTTAATTTTCTAACTTAAAATGTTAACGCTTTAGTCGCTGGCTGTTTTTCTCTGATGAATCTTGCCA
The DNA here is from genome assembly GCA_035943935.1 of Gammaproteobacteria bacterium. Classification (GTDB taxonomy): domain Bacteria; phylum Pseudomonadota; class Gammaproteobacteria; order DASZBR01; family DASZBR01; genus DASZBR01. The sequence continues at coordinate 54,793 of DASZBR010000007.1, read as the reverse complement.
TGTTTGTCGTGACTAGATCCCCTGTCGTTCTGTGGCTTTTACACTGAATGCCTACATTAAAGTAAGGCTCCAACACATTAATGATGCCCTCAAGGGTAGCGGGTTGTCGCATGATGCTTGCGCAACATAACATGCGGGTCAAATCGAGTATTGCTGAAGGAGCTAGTCTTGTTAAGTACGTATCTCCTTGTGATAAGCCGAAAGAGGATTTTAATTCTGCGTCAGAAAGTCGTTTTACGAAAACAAATCCATTGTTATCAACACCTGCAACAAATTGGCAAATTTTGGCAGCAGTTCGGTCAACAGTAGGGAGTGCAAATGTTCCGACAAAACAAAATCCGCCATTATTTTTTAATCGGCAAAGTGCTAGCGTACTTATTCTGGGCTCGATGGGAATGCGCGCGTCAATTTTTGATGTATAAGGGCCCGTTGCTATTGGGCGGGCGAAAATATCTATATAAGGTAATAGTGCGATAGATGAGGTGTTTGGCAGTAGCTCTTTTCTGATTCCCTGTGTTTTGCATGCCAGTGTTATAGCGCGATCAGCAAAAATTTTTGCGTGTTTGTAGAAAAAGCCACAGGTTAAAGACACCTGTGGCAGATGTGTTTTTTCTAAGAGGGAAAAAATAGTGTGTGTAGCAAGCTCATCAAAAGGCCATTGAACAGGCTTATTTTTTGCTGAGGCGGATTCCAGCAGTTTGGTGTTGGGTGGTGTAGGCTGTTGTTGTTCCATAATTATCCTGGGATTATAAAAAATTCGTCAATACATCATTTAAAAATCTTTGCCCCAAGTTTGTTAACTCAAAGCCATTATTAGAAATAATCATCAGCTTTTTATCTGCTAATTTATTCAGCTTATCTAAAATATCTTTTGGATCTAAATTTGTTCTTTCTGCAAATAATTCCCAGCTGATTAATTTTTTTAATCTCAGGGTATTTAACATAAATTCAAATGCTAGTTGGTTATTTTCAATGGGTGCCTGAGAAGCAATAAAATCTTTGGTGAGATATTCTTTGGGATGTTTGATTTTAGCGATTCGGGTATGGCCAATTTTTCCGTGTGCTCCTGCGCCAATGCCCAAGTAATCACCAAATTCCCAGTAATTTACATTATGCTGGCATTCACGACCCGGTTGGCAGTGCGCTGAAATTTCATAATTGCTGTAATTATGTTGAGAAAGTAGCTCTCCACCAAGTTGATTAATATCACCCAGAATATTTTCATCCGGAAGTACAGGAGGTTTTTGGAAAAATAAAGTATTAGGTTCTAGAGTAAGTTGATACCAGGATATATGCGGCGGTAAAAAACCTAAAGCGGATTTAATATCAAACATGGCATCATCTAGATTTTGATTAGGTAAACCGTGCATGAGGTCTATATTAAAATTCTCAAATCCCGCCTGTTTTGCAATGTTAATTGCACGCAGTGCTGCTTCATCATCATGAATTCTGCCCAAAGCTTTAAGCTTTTCTTTTTGAAAACTCTGTATGCCTATAGATAATCGATTAATTCCTGCTTGTCTAAAACCTAAGAATTTATCTTGTTCGAAAGTCCCGGGATTAGCTTCTAAAGTAATTTCCAGATTAGATTTAAAATCTATTCGGGATTGGATAGATTTTAATAAGCTATAAATACTTTCGGGGGAGAATAAACTGGGGGTGCCACCACCCATAAATATGCTGTGTATAGGGCGATTATTAAGATCAAAATTATTGAGATCGTGATCAAGATCCCTAAGGAGAGTTGAAATATACTCTTGCTCGGGAAGATCTTGTTTAAGGGTATGGGAATTAAAATCACAATACGGACATTTTCGAATACACCACGGAAAATGGATATATAAAGACAACGGAATATTATTATTTACTAAAAGATTCATTGAATACTCAATGCCAATCCTCGGCGATAGGTTTCCATGGCTTTGTCCGTTTCGCCTAATTGTTCTAATAATTTAGCCAATTCAAAATAGGTTTTTGCTTTCGGCGCGACGATTAAGCTTGCGTCAAAATAACTGCGCGCTTTACCCCAGAGTTGAGATTTTACGCATAATTCGCCGAGTGTTAAGAGCAAATTAGCATCGTTCGGTTTTTCTTTCAGTAAACTTTCCGCATGACTGAGTGAATGGCGAATAATTTTTTCGGCTTCGTCGTGATCTTTTTTCGAAATATACGGCAGATAAAGATCTAATACTTCAGGATTTAAGCGAAGTTCTTTGGGGGTGCGTTGCCACACTAATTCGATGGAATCGCCTTTTTGTTTGGAGGCCGTGGTGAGGAGACCGGTATAAATTTTAATCTGTAATTTTTGCAGCTTTTCTTCGTTAAAAATTTGATATTTTTCCAGCTGGGGAAATAAAATTTCGAGAGATGCCCAATCATGTAAATGATAATAAGTCTGTTTGAGTAAAACCAACAACGGCTTATGTTTCGGCGCAATATGTTGTAGTTGCTGAAGTGTGGCCAATGCTTGTTCATATTGCTGTTGTTCTAATTGTAATTTTGCTTGGGTTAATCCCACGGCAAGTTCAGGTAATCTTCCTTTTTCGTTGATTTTTGAAAGATATTCATCGCGTTGCGCGATTTTATTTTGCCCTTGAGCAGCGCGTGCAGCGGCTAAATAATTTAAGATAGGTGTATCGGTATATTTAACTGCGCGCAACAAATCACTTTCTGCTAAAGCAAATTCGCCGGCGGCCAACGCTATAAACCCACGGTGCGTACGTTGCCACGCACGACGAACGCGGCGTTGTCGATTCCATGCGCGAATGCGAGCGGTAAGAGAAAACATATTGCTGATTAATCGCAGCAGGAAATAAAAAACAATGAAGCCCAATACAATGCCGAAACACGCAAACCACACCGGCATCTCAATCGTATTTTTTTGATAGGAAATTAATAAATAACCCGGGTCAGCAGCGATTTTTAATCCACCCCATACGGCAAACAATAAAATCAGGAAATAAAATATCAGTCGTTTCATCAGTGTGTCCCCTGATTCAGTAACGGTAAGGCTTGCGTTACATCAGGATAACGAGGAGAAAGATTAACGGTGAGTAAATCATCCACCGATTTTAAGAACGCTTGTGTATTGGCTGAATTTTGTACGTAATATTTATTCACCCAATCTTTGGCTTGATTGAGACTGGAATGATAGATCTCATCATTATGGTTGAGCGCACCCCATTGTGCTTGCATGATCAATAATTGCAGATTTTCTTGAAGATAAATTTGTTGGTCGGGTGTCATCATCGCAGGAATATCTTCGCTTTGATGGGTTACAACGACGAGTTGTTTGAGTGAGGCACGAATATTATCCCAGGCACGATCCCACCATTTTTTCTCGGCTTGATGAGGCGTATTTTCAAGAATGGAGGTGTTCGGTTTTGGGGCTACTAAAATAGAAAGATTAGGGACCTGTGATTGCAGTTGCGTTAATTTATCTGATAATGCAGTTAAATCAACGGGAGGAATATCTTGTAAAGCACTGATGTTTTTAACTAAGGCTTCGCGAAACGTTTCCATGGACGGATCATTCAGCGCATTGATTTCTTGATTGGCTTCTTTTAAAAGTATGAGTGAACTGGTGACGTCATGCTGTGTGGTCAATCGTAAATTGGCCATATTGACCAGATAAGAGATTTCAGAGACTTTGAACGTTCGTTGATCACTCGACAGGCGATTCATTAAATCACTGACTTGATGACCGAGTTCAGCGGATTGATTGGATTGTGTGTTGAGATTATTTTCGAGCACTTTCTGCGCGCTGGTGAGTTCGACGAGGTGTTTCTGTGTCTCCATGATTTCATGATGCGCATGTTGATTTTCAATCCACAGGTCCGCAACACCCGCCATGATAGCGATGAAAAGCAGGGATGAGGCGATAGGAAAAGCTTTCGGAGACATAAAGCATCCTTTAAGGGTAGTTCAGAGAGCATAAGATTGCCTTTTTAGGCTCAAATTGGCAAGGCCTTAATCAGGGCGTTATCCCCGGCATTTTCTGCTAAGAATATTCTACCCGTAAAATCGAGTGTTTTTGCGAGCGCAACGAGCTTTTGGCTGCTTAATAATAAGGGTTTAGTTTTGATGTCGGATCCTAATAAAGCCACCAGATTTTTCAGTCCTTCTTGGCTCGTACAAATGGCTATATCTATAGTATCCAATTCGGGCAATTTTTTAGGCTGAGGTAAGGTTCGTTCATAGACAATAAGACTGGACACAGTCGCGCCGCGTGATTCAAGGATTGTTTTCAGTTCAGGATTGCCATTCTTACCTTCAATAATCAAAACAGCTTGATGGGAGAGCTGTTGTAGCTCAGGAAGCTTTAGCAAATTTTCGCGACTAAAATGGCTAAGAGGATAAATAGCTTTTGGCCAGCCTAATTGTTCAATCACTTTTGCGGAGTCTTCGCCCATGGTAAAAATACGGAGATGAGAGGGAATTTTTCTAATGTGGGAGTGAAAATTAATAATAGCCGCAGGGCTTACAAAAATTAGGCTGTGAAATTTATTCAGATCAATCTGGGCATTAAAATTGACTGGCTTAATTTCTATGGCAGGAAACATAATGGGCTGCAGATTTAATTGCTTGAGTTTTTCAGCTAATAGCTTAGCTTGATCACATGGGCGCGTAATTAAAACTGTTTTTATTTTTTTCATGCCAATAATCCCCAGCTCTTTAAAAAAGCTTTATTGTTAGGTTCTCGACCCCGGAAATTTTTAAATAAAATGCCGATGTCTTCAGAGCCGCCTTGAGATAATAATTTATTAATATAATCTTGCCCTGTTTTTTGATTGAATATTCCCGTTTCTTCAAATAACGCAAACGCATCGCACGATAAGACTTCTGCCCATAAATAACTGTAATACCCTGCATCATAACCGCCATCAAAAATATGCGAAAACGTATTCGGTGAGCGATTATAGTCTGGCGATTTTATAACAGCCGTTTTTTGACGGACGGTATTCAAAATATCCATCACAGGTTTTGAAGTAAGATGCAGCTCGAAATCAAATAAACCGAATTCTAATTGACGCATTAAATATAAACCCGAATTAAATTGTTTAGCCGCTATCATTTTTTGAATTAAATCATCGGGTAAAGACTCGGCTGTTTTATAATGTTTAGAAAGCTTTTTGAGGACGTCCTTGTTCCAGCAGAAATTTTCCATAAACTGGCTAGGCAACTCAACTGCATCCCAGGGAACATTATTCATTCCCGAAATATCAATGCGATCGATTTGCGTCAGCATATGATGTAATCCATGGCCGAATTCATGAAATAAGGTAATGACTTCATCGTGTGTTAATAAAGCGGGCTGATCTTTTGTGGGGGCTCTGAAATTACAGGTTAAAAAAGCCACCGGGATTTGAAGTGTGCCGTCGGGTTTTTTATACCGCGAACAATAATCATCCATCCATGCGCCTTCGCGTTTATTTTTGCGGACATATAAATCCATATAAAAAACGGCTTTTGGAGATTTTATTTCAAAGACTTTTACATCTGGATGCCAGGTTTCTATACCCTCTAATTTTTTAATCTCTAATCCAAAAACAGCTTCCATTAAATTAAATAATTCTGATATCACATGATCAACAGGAAAATACGGTCGTAATTGCTCCTCATCAATTTCATAAAATTGCTTTTGTAATTTTTCGCTGTAAAAAGCCATATCCCACGGTTGTAACGCATGACCCGCAAATTCTTCTAATCGTTTAAGTTCGCGCATGGCGACGGGTTTAGCGGAGGTAATTAAATTATTTAAGAAATCTAATACTTCTTGCGGTTTTTTTGCCATTTTAGTCGCGAGGGAATATTCAGCATAATTTTTAAAGCCTAATAACGCAGCCTGTTCTTGACGTAATGTCATTATTTTTTCCATGAGTGGCGCGTTGTCATGTTTTCCACCATCCAGTTCAGATGCGCGTGTGACATAAGCTTTATAACATTTCTCACGTAATTCTCGAGAAACAGCATATTTTTGAACGGCCATATAACAGGGCGCATCAAGTGTCAGCATATGATCTTCAGGAAGAATGTTGTCGGGGATACCCGCTAATTCTTCAGGTGTTGCTTGATATTTCCATTCTTGTGTTGCCTCGAGGATATTCTCACCATATTTTGTGGATAATTCAGACAGCGCTTTATCAATATCCGCATAGCGCTGTTTCTTTTCGGGCGAGAGTGCAATGCCAGATAATTTAAAATCGCGAATGGCCAATTCTGTAATTCTATTTTGAGGCGCTTTTAAATAAGCCTGATACAGCTTTTCGTTATGGCTGAGAGCGGTTCCATAATCAGATAACAGAGGTAAACACGCCAGATAAATTTTGCGCAATTCGGGTGTGCTGCAAACGGCATGGAGATGCTGTATGGGTGACCAGAAATGAGTGAGGCGATTTTCCAGAATTTCGGACAGTTGAATGGGGTCATTGAGAGCATCCGCTTCGAGCTGTTTGAGATTTTGCGCCAGAAGAGTTTCAAGTTCTGGCTGGATTTTAGCCAGCACTCTATGCTTAAATTGGGGCAATTCCATGATTATCCTCGAGTATGATTGACGAAAACGGTTTCCGATCGAATATTGGCATCATTGTAATGAATGATAAGGCCAATTTGCTATGGGCGCGACGCATAGGCCAAAACGCCTGGCAATTCCCTCAGGGAGGCGTTCATCCGGGAGAAAGCGCTGAAGAAGCCCTCTACCGTGAAATGTATGAAGAATTAGGTCTGCGGCCAGAAGATGTCGAAATCATTGGCCAAACCCAAGAGTGGCTACATTATCGTATTCCCGATGCTTATATTCGTCATGACAGTCGACCTCTTTGTATAGGCCAAAAACAAAAATGGTTTTTATTGAGATTGATTACGGATCACTCTGCGGTTTGTTTAGACAGAACAGACTCTCCTGAATTTGATGCCTGGCGCTGGGTGACGTATTGGTATCCGGTTAAACATGCCATTTTTTTCAAACGACAAGTTTATAAGAACGCGCTGCGCGAGTTTGTTCCCCTCGTATTTTCCGAAGAAACACTATGAGTTATAAAATATGAGTCATAGAACGGTCGCTGCGTTCGATTTTGATAAAACCATGACCTATCACGATACGCTACTCCCCTTTTTATTTCATTTGCATCCTATCCATTTTAAAGTCATGAAAGCCATTCAATTAATTCCAACGGTTTCGCTCTATAAAATGGGTTATCTCGAGAATCATGATGCCAAAGAAAAATTACTCAAGGCTTTTTTAAGAAATTGTTCGTATGAAAAACTTGAAGAACAAGCAAAAATATTTTCTTTGAGTAGACTTTCACGTTGTGTAAAACCCGAAGCGCTTCAACGACTTCATTGGCACCAAAAAAAAGGGCATGAATGTATTTTAATCAGTGCAGGTCTAGAGCTTTACTTAAAACCCTGGGCAGATTCTGTGGGATTGGAATTGAGTGCGACACGTTTGCACATTCACAATGGTCGTGTGACGGGAAAAATTGACGGACAAAATTGTTTCGGCCAAGAAAAAGTGAACCGCTTATTAGAACGCTTTGGGCCAAAAGAAGGTTTTACACTGTATGCCTACGGCGATAGTCGCGGCGATCAAGAATTGCTGGCGTTAGCCGATCATCCTTTTTATAGAATTATGCCTCCATGTCATTAAAAAGAATCAGTCTATTTTTGCTGTGTTTTATTCTTCTTTTTGTGACGTTAGTGGTTTATTTCAAGCGGGCGATTACCTCGGGTGCCTATTATGGTGCGACAGATTTTTATAAATTTTATGAGTCAACACTACTTTATTTTTCAGGACAGAATCTTTACAGTAATCTCATCATTGAATTAAAAGGGCCTCTCTATTCAGAATGGGTATCCGCGAACGGTAATTTAAATCCGCCTTTTTTTACACTATTACTCTTGCCGCTTCATGTGTTTAATTATGGCGATGCCTATAAAATATGGAGTGAAATTTCGATAGCCTGTATTTTTATTGGCGGGTATCTTGCCTTACGACCTTTTCCACAATGGCATAAAAATACCTTTCCGATTTTGACGTTATTCGCGATGTATGTGCCCAATTCCGTGAATTTAGCGTACGGTCAAATCAGTACAATGCTTTTGGTGATAGTGGTGTTGGCGTGGCTATCGGCACGTGAAAATAAAGATATTTCTGCGGGTTTATTGATTGGCTTTGCCTGTGCGATCAAATTATTTTGTGGATTGTTTTTAATTTATTTTTTATGTTTGAAGCGATATCGCTTGGTCGCCGTATCGATTCTGGTTATTTTAATGGCGGCCTTGTTAGGACTTTTAGTCTTTGGTATTCAGCCTTATTTTGCTTATCACGGTACGTTGAGTCAGATTGGTTGGTATGCGGTTAGTGCGAATGATTCGCTCTACGGATTTTTCTACAAGCTTTTTTCCAATGCTGAAAAGAATCAACCCTTTATTGTTGCGCCTTATCTGGTCAATATTTTTACCGTAGGTTGTTCTGTTTTATTAATGGGATATTTGATTCGACATTGGATAAAGTGGGGTAATCAAAAATTCGATATTGGATTTTCATTAGTAATCGTGTCGATGCTTTTATTATCACCGTTGGGGTGGGTGTATTATTTCCCGCTATTATTAATTCCCTATTTAGTCATTGTCAGAGAAGGCAATACGTGGACGCATTTGGCTGCGTGCTTTGTGTGCTTTGCGAGCATGCAAACGGGAGATTTTTTGCGGCCTATGCAAATGAAAACCATGGCGCAACTCTTTGTGTTGGCGGGTATGGGATTTTATGTGTTGCTCGCGGTATTGGCTTTGTTGATCATCGTGTATGCCGGTGTAAAAAAATCTGAGAAATATACGCTTTCTGAAAATCACTGGTTATTAATTTATGCGGTGGTGTTTATTCCAGCGGTGTTATCCCTAGGAGGATTGATCAGGGGTTTATACCGGTTATGTCACTGAAACGGATCGGCTTATTGTTTTTTTCAGCGCTCATGCTTTTTGTGACGGTCGTGATTTCGTTTAAGCGAGTGTTGGTTTCGGGAAACTATTTCGGTGCCTCTGATTTTTGGAAATTTTATAATTCTGTCTTATTTTATTTTTCAGGGCAGAATATTTACACCAATGCCTTTGTGGTCAATAAAGCGTCGTCGATGGCGTCGATATGGGGGCAGGCCGATGGTAATTTAAATCCCCCGTTTTTTACGTTGCTTTTATTGCCACTGCATTATTTTAATTATTCTCGCGCGTTTCAGATCTGGAATATGATTTCAGTGGTGTGTATGTTCCTCGGTGCGTATCTCGCCTTACGACCGTTTCCGCAATGGCATAAAAATACCTTGCCGATTATGGCGCTTTTTGCGTTATACCTTCCTACGGCTGATAATATCGCTTGTGGTCAAATGGCCTCAATTTTATTGGTAATTTTAGCGTCAGTGTGGTTATTGGCGCGAAAAAATCAGGATATTTCCGCGGGATTATTGCTAGGATTTGCCTGTGCAATAAAATTATTTTGTGGATTATTTTTAATTTATTTTTTATGTCTCAAGCGAGTAAGAATTGTTATAGCGGCGTTGAGTGTATTTATATTGGCTTTTTTAATGGCAGGTTTTGTATTTGGATTTAGCGCCTATCGTGAATACTATGCTGTTTTGGGTGAAGTGCATTGGTATGCCTCAACCTGGAATGCGTCTTTCTATGGATTTTTTACACGGATTTTTTCTAATACAGAAGGCAATGTGTCTCTCTTGAATCTGCCGTATCTTGCCAATGGATTAACGGTGATTTGTTCTGTCGCATTATTCAGCTATTTAATACGCTTTTGGAGAAAACAAAGCCCGCAGCAATTTGATCTGGGATTTTCATTGGTCATTGTCGCTATGTTGTTATTGTCGCCACTGGGATGGATTTACTATTTCCCTGTATTACTGATTCCCTATTTGATTTTGGTCGGAGAGGGAAATATGGGGACACATTTGGCCGCGTGTCTTTTGTTATTGCTCAGCACGCAGATGTGGGGACTTTTAATTCCACTGCAAATAAAAACAATGAAAGAGCTCTTGATAATGGGAGGAATGGGGTTTGTAGTATTACTAGGTCTGTTGGGATTGCTGAGTGTTGTTGCAAAGGGCGTTCGACACGACGAGAATCTCACGGTTTCTGAAAACAGCTGGATATTGATTTATAGTGTCATTTTTATTCCGTCCTTGTTGTATTTAGAAGGACTGGCGAAGAGTTTATATTTGCTATGTCATTGACCCGCCTGAGTGTATCCCTATTTTCCCTCGGTATTATTTTTTTCACACTCGTGGTCTATTTCAAGCGTACCCTGATTTCATCAGAATCACATGGCCTCACGGATTTTTATAAATTTTATGAGTCTGTTTTATTTTATTTCTCGGGCCAGGATCTGTACAACAATACTTTTGCGGCGATCGTAACGCCGGTGATTTCAGTGTGGGTGCGATCAGATGGGAATTTAAGTACGCCGTTTTTTACGCTGCTTTTATTGTCATTACACTATTTTAATTATGCCAGAGCGTTTCAATTGTGGAATGCGATTTCAGTCGCCTGTATTTTTTTGGGAGGATGGCTTGCGTTAAGACCGTTTCCGCAATGGCATAAAAATACTTTGCCTATTATTGCGTTATTTGCTTTGTATTTGCCTAATTCTCAGAATCTCGCCTGTGGTGAAATAGGTGCCATGTTATTAGTTATTGTAGCGGGCGCGTGGTTATTAGCACGAAAAAATCATGATATTTCTGCGGGAATGTTGATTGGCTTTGCGTGTGCGATAAAATTATTTTGTGGATTATTTTTAATTTATTTTTTATGTCTTAAGCGCATGAGATTACTCTTGGCTGCACTTATTGTATTCATACTCGCTTTTTTATTGGGCGGTTTTGTATTTGGATTCAACTCCTACTTTTCTTACCATGTAATCTTAAGTTCTATATATTGGTATGGCATTACCTGGAACGTTTCTTTTCATGGGTTTTTCTTGCGGCTTTTTTCGAATGTGGAGGGAAATACGCCCTTAATACTCGCGCCTTATTTAGCCAATATTTTTACAACAGGTTGTTCTGTCGTATTGATGGGAACGCTCATCTGGATCTGGAAAAAAGGGGGCGATCAAAAATTTGATACTGGATTTTCGCTCGTCATCATTTCTATGCTGTTATTGTCGCCCTTAGGATGGGTCTATTATTTTCCCTTATTACTGATTCCCTATTTGGTGTTGGTCGAAGAGGGAAATATGGGGACCCATTTAGCGGCATGTTTTTTATTGTGGTTGAGTACACTGACCGGAAATTTTTTGAGACCTGCGCAAATCAAAACGCTTACGCAGATTTTTGTAGCAGGAGGCGTGGGGTTTTATGTATTATTAGGTCTGTTGGGATTGCTGAGTCTAGTTGCTTTTGGCGTCAAGCGTTCTGAGCAAGACACTATTTCTGAAAGTCTGTGGTATGTAATTTATATCGTCATTTTTATTCCCTCCTTGATATCATTGGGCGCTATTTTTAGAGGGATCATGGCATGTCATTGAAGCGCATCAGTTTGCTTTCAATTTCAGGGTTGGTGCTGTGTGTCATGATGGTCGCGTATTTTAAACTAGCGGTTTTGTCAGGCTATTATTACGGCGTATCTGATTTTTTTAAGATGTACCAGTCAACCTTGTTTTATTATTCCGGGCAGAATATCTATAGCGCGGATAATAATTTGAATACACCCTTTCTACTGTTATTTTTGTTGCCATTTCATGTATTTAATTATGCCCAGGCATCACAAGTGTGGAATGTGATATTAATCTTATCTGTTCTGCTTGGGGCTTATTTTGCATTAAGGCCTTTTCCGCAATGGCATAAAAATACATTACCCCTTATGGCACTGTTCAGTATTTATCTGCCGAATTCATCGACGCTGGCCTGTGGCCAAATTACGCCGATACTGTTAGTTTTTTTAGTGTTTGCGTGGTTGTTGGCACGGAAAGGCAACGATTATTCCGCTGGTGTTCTCATTGGGTTTTTGTGCGCGCTGAAATTATTCTTTGGATTATTTTTGATTTATTTTTTATGTCTAAAACGGGTGAGACTTGTGTTGACTGCGCTCGCGACGATGATAATGGCTTTTTTAATCAGTGTTTATGTGTTTGGCCTACAGTCTTTTGTGTCGTATCACACGGTTTTACATCATATTACGTGGTATGCGTCGAGTTGGAATGCGTCTTTTTATGGTTTTTTCACACGACTTTTTTCCAATGCGGAAGGCAATGTGCCTGTTGTCGTCGCGCCTTACTTCACGACTATTTTTACGGTGCTTTGTTCTGTGGTGTTGATGGTTTGCTTAATAGGACTTTGGATAAAGTGGGGCCGTCAAAAATTTGATAATGGATTTTCCCTGGTGATAGTGTCGATGTTGTTATTGTCGCCCTTAGGATGGGTTTACTATTTCCCGTTATTACTGATTCCCTATGTGGTTTTAGTAGAAGAAGGAAATACCTGGACACATTTAGCGGCGTGTTTTCTATTACTGATGAGCACACAAACGTCGGGGATTTTAGTGCCAAACCAGATCAACACAATGAAACAGATTTTTATGTGGGGGGGACTGGGGTTTTATGTGTTATTGGGTCTGTTAGGATTACTCTGTCTGGTTTCTTATGGCGTAAGGCGTTCTGAAAAATATGCCATTTCTGAAAATCTGTGGTGTGTCATTTATATCGTTATTTTTGTCCCATCCTTGATATCATTAGGGGCTATCTTTAGAGGGATAATGGCATGTCATTGAAGCGCATCAGTTTGCTTCTGATTTCAGCGATGTTAATTGTTATGGCCATTGTGGTTTTTTTTGAGCGTGCGGTGATCGCTGGCGCTTCTTATGGGGCATCTGATTTTTTTAGGCTCTATCAGTCTGTTTTATTTTATTTTTCAGGACAGGATATTTATAGTCCCATTATTGTGAAAGGCGGAGCGTCGACTTATCTCAAAGTGACGGCGAATTTAAATGCGCCTTTTATGATGTTGCCGCTATTACCGCTTTATATCGTTAATTATGCTCAGGCTTATGTCATCTGGAATATGATTTCCGTGATGTGCATGTTGGGGGGCGCTTATCTTGCACTGAGACCGTTTCCGCAATGGCATCGTTATACCTTACCTATTTTGGCTTTATTTTTAGTCTATTTTCCGAATGTAGAAACGTTAATTTATGGCGAAGCTTCTGCTGTCTTGCTGGTGCCCATTGTATTGGCGTGGCTATTTGCTCGAGAAAATAAAGATATTCCGGCGGGGATCTGTATTGGTTTAGCGTGTGCACTGAAATTATTTTGCGGTTTATTTCTCGTGTATTTTCTATGCCAAAAACGCTTCCGGCTGTTAGGCGTTGCGTTATTGTCGCTGTTAGTGACAGTTTTGATAGGGGGAGGGGTATTTGGGTTTGCGTCATACAGTTCTTATTATGGAAGTTTGAAGGGAATTTTTTGGTACGCGGATAGCTGGAATGTGTCGTTTTATGGTTTCTTTATGCGACTTTTTTCCGATGCTGAGCAAAACGTACCCTTTATTTATGCGCCTTATCTTGCGAAGGTGTTTACCCTCCTGTGTTCAGGCGTATTGGGTGCGTATTTGATATGGGTATGGCGAAAAGGGAGCAAGCAACAATTTGACCGGGGATTTTCGCTTGTATTGGTCGCGATGTTATTGTTATCCCCGTTGGCATGGATTTATTATTTTCCGCTTTTACTGATTCCCTATTTGGTGATTGTTTCTGAGAAAAATGACTGGGTACATTTAGCCGCGTGTCTTTTATTATTGTTCAGTACGAAAATACCGCATTTAGTAAAAGCCGCAGATATATGGACGACGTCGCAAATATTTTGGGTGGGTGGGGTAGGCTTTTATATTTTGTTGGGTTTATTGGTGTTGTTGAGAAAATCGTATCCAGAACAGCGAAGATTTGCGCCTGCATTATGGGGCGTTATTTATGCGTTAATTTTTCTCCCTTCGTTAGCAACCATGGTGATTAATTTTGTTAGCTTAACTTTTTAAAGTAATACAGTGAGGTGTTTCCTGATGAGAATGTTGTACAGTATTTTATTTTATGTCGGATTGCCTTTCGTCTGGTTGAGATTATTATGGCGTTCACGTCGCGATCCGAATTATGCCAAGCGTTGGTCGGAGCGTTTGGGATACGTTCCTGAAAATATTCAATCAAACTGCATTTGGTGGCACTGTGTTTCTGTGGGTGAAACGCTCGCGGCTCTCCCACTCATTAAAAAATTAAAGCAGCTTTATCCTAATATTCCCGTATTAGTCACAGGCATGACGCCATCAGGCTCAGCACAAATCAAAAAACAATTGGGCGATTTAGTTTCGCATATGTATGCGCCGTATGATTTGCCCCATTTATGGAATCGATTCCTCAAAAAAATTAATCCAAAATTATTAATTATTATGGAAACGGAATTATGGCCAAATATGTTGGCTAAATGCTCACAAAAAAATATTCCCATTATATTGATCAATGCCAGGCTATCTGAAAAATCAGCGAAAGGTTATGGCCGTTTTGGCAATGCAACCAAAGATATGCTGAATCAGTTGAGTACGGTTGCGGTGCAGAATCAACAAGATGGCGATCGATTTATTAAATTAGGATTAAGTCCTGAGAAATTACATGTAACAGGGACTGTAAAATTTGATATTTCCATCAGTCCCGAATTAATCCAAAAAGCAAAAGCTTTGCGTGATTCTTGGGATAGCAAGCGCCCTGTTTTTATCGCCGCGAGTACACATGAAGGCGAAGAGGAAATTATCCTACAAGCGTTTAAGAGAATTTCATCACAAGATCCCGATGTGTTATTAATTTTAGTGCCGCGTCATCCAGAGCGCGCAAAGGATGTTATCGATTTATGTGTTTCACATGGATTTAAAACGTGTCGTCGCAGTTTGGGTGAAGTTCCCTCGCCTGATACGAAAATTTACATTGGCGATACGATGGGTGAATTAGTGTTGATGTATGCCGCATCAGATATTGCTTTTGTAGGCGGCAGTTTAATTATCCGTGGTGGGCATAATGTCCTTGAGCCAGCAGCGTTGGGGTTACCCGTTATTACCGGCGAATCTTTATATAATTTTGCTCAGATAGATAAATTATTATCCGATGCAGAAGCGCTGATTAAAGTGAAAGACGTGGATAGTTTAGCGAATGCCGTATTAGGATTATTAAACGATCACCGTAAAAGAGAGGCGGTAGGAAAACGGGGCGAAGTCGTTATCGCTAAAAATCGTGGTGCTTCAGAAAAACAATTAAAGTTAATTGAAGCATTAATCAGTGGTGATAATACCAAAGACAAAAAAAATACTAAAAAAGCGTTAATTTTGGTTGATATACAAAATGATTTTATGCCGACGGGATCGTTAGGCGCTGCCGGTGGAGATGAGGTTGTTCCCATTGCCAATCAATTACAGGAAAAATTCGATATTGTGATTGCGTCGAAAGATTGGCATCCTGAAAATCATTTTAGTTTTGTGAATTTATGGCCCGTTCACTGTGTGCAAGATTCGTTTGGTTCGCAATTCGTTGATGGCTTAAACACACAAAAAATCCAAAAGATTATTTACAAGGGTACGCAAGTTGAGATCGATAGTTACAGTGCTTTTTTTGACAATGCCCATGAACACAAAACAGAATTGGATGATTATTTAAAAACGCTGGGTATTACGGATATTTATATTATGGGTTTAGCGACAGATTACTGCGTAAAGTATTCTGTGTTAGATGCCTGTAAGTTAGGTTATGAAGTCAATGTTATAGAAGATGGCTGTCGTGCGATTGGAGATTCACAATCTGCATTTGAAGAAATGAAGAAGGCGGGTGCGAAGATAATTCACTCGAGAGAACTTTTATAAACGTCCCTTTCGGGACGTTTTCTCACAAAGACCCCCTTGCAATTACGATATAGACCCGATCGGGTTGTTTTTTGCGAAAATTAGGCTATAATCTCTCATAACATCCCGATAAGGACGTTTTTATGAGGGTTATCACAGCTAAACAATTTGGTGAGCTCATCTTAAAGGCTCGGAAAGCAGCCGGGCTTACTCAATCCCAACTTTCGGCAGCATCTAATGTTGGCGAGCGTTTTATACGCGAACTTGAGAAGGGAAAAGTTACATGCCAACTTGAAAAATCACTCTTAATTGCACAAATGTTAGGAATTAAATTCGAGGCAATTTTGCCTCCAGAAATTTCAGAAAAATCGGAAAAAAAGGAGCGTAAATCATGATGAAAAAAAATCAGCTGTCGATTCGATTGTACGGTGAACCCGTTGGAATACTGGAACAAGAAAACTCAGGTAAAAAAGTTTTTAATTATGGCAGTGCATCTGCAATACCGATTTCAATTGGCATGCCTGTTCGTGAAGAACCTTATGGTGAAGAACATTGCGAAGCATTTTTTGGCGGACTTTTGCCTGAAAGCGAAACCGCAAGAAGAATTATTGGTAAAAAATATGGCGTAAGCCCAAATAACAGTTTCGGCTTATTAAAAGCCATTGGTTACGATTGTGCAGGTGCTATTTCTTGTCATTCAACCGATGAAGCTGTTGTTTCTCAACGTTCTGTTTCGCTGGAAGGAACAAAAATTTCAGACGATGAGCTTTATGTGCATATCAAAGCATTGCATACGCGACCCTTATTTATTGATGTAGAAGGGCTTCGATTATCACTGGCGGGTGTACAAGATAAAGCGGCAGTATGTCTTATTGATAATCACATTGCTTTTCCAAAAGACGGTTGTCCGACGACACATATTTTGAAACCGACATCGCCCTATTATTCAGGCTTGGCGGAAAATGAATATTTTTGTTTGAAGATCGCAAAAAGAATTGGGCTTTCTGTTTCAAATGTTGAATTACGTAAAATAAAAGATATTGTTTTTTTATTGGTTGAACGTTATGACAGACATATCACTGATGGAAAAATTCAGCGTATTCATCAAGAAGATTTCTGTCAGGCATTGTCAATTATTACTTCGAATAAATATGAAAATGAAGGTGGTCCGGGAGTAAATGCCTGTTTTGATTTATTAAAACAAACGACTCAGGCTGCAGTCGATCGCAATAAATTGGCTGAAGCAATTGTGTTTAATTATTTAATTGGCAATATGGACGCACATGCGAAAAACTTTTCATTGTTACATCATGCACCGTCTCATATTCGATTGGCACCGTTATACGATACGGTGAGTACACGTGTTTATGATAATTTGACCTCAAAGATGGCCATGAAAATCGGTAGTAAATACGATGCAGATCACGTTTTAGCCAGGCATTGGGAACAGCTTTGTGAGACGTCAGGATATCGATATATTTCAATGATAAATTTAATAAAACATTTATGTCAGGAGATGAAAAAAGCTATCGTGATTGAAAAAAATGAGCTTAAAGATAAGGGTTTATATAATCCTGTTATAGATAAAGTTATAAAGGTTATTGAAATTAATATTAATAAGCTTGAGAAAACTACGTAGTGGGAGAACCCTCGCAAGTCGATGCATGGTTTGCTGCCTGCAAGGCATCGCCCCTACGGGGATGACATCAACTTCACTGCTCTCTCCAACTGCACATCCGGCTTACTGTACGGAACCATCTTTACTTCAACATCCGGTGCAATGCCAATGTGATCAATTAATTTGCCATCTGGGGTGTAATACAGCGCTGTGGTTAACTTTATCGCATCTTCGCCTAATGGTATGACCGTTTGCACAGAACCTTTCCCAAACGTTCGCATACCCACTAATTTCGCGCGATGATGATCCCGCAGTGCTCCTGCAACAATTTCAGAACCCGACGCTGAGCCCTTGTTAATCAATATAATCATGGGGATGTTGTTTAAAATATCAGCATCATCGGCTTTCGCGGAATAAACTATTTCACCCTGTCTATTTTTGCTATACACAATTAAATGATTTTTACCCAATGTTTTGTAATCTAAGAAAAGATCGGCAACGCCTGTTGCACTTTGCAAAATACCACCTGGATTATTGCGTAAATCTAAAATCAAGCTTTTTAACGGGCCGTGATTTGTTTGGGTTAATTGGTTAATAGTGGCTGCAGTTTCTTGTGGCGTATTTTTTTGAAATGTCGAAATGCGTACATAACCCATATTCGGTTTGATCAAGCGACTCTTAATATTTTGTGGCGTAATGTCGCGTCTTGTCACCGTGACGGTAAACGGTTTATCCATTCCTGCACGTGCCATGGTCAATTTTACGCTGGAATTTGCAGGGCCACGCAAGGCTTCAATGGCTTCACGAAAAGATAGTGCTTCTACCGACGTATCATCAATCGCAATAATTTCATCGCCCGGTAAGAGTCCCGCTTTTTGTGCCGGACTTCCATCTAAGGGAGTAATCACTTTTAGATTATCTACTTCAGGTAAGACTTCAATGCCAATTCCACTGAATTTGCCGGTTGTGAGCTGGGTAATCATCGATAAATCTTTTTTATCCAGATACATGGAGTGAGGATCTAATCCCTGCAGCATGCCATTAATCGCATCATCAATAAGCTTCTCATCTGCGACAGGTTTATAATAATGTGTTTTGATAATGGCATAGGCTTTGAGAAAACGCTGCCATTCGGATGACGGAGGGGACATTGCGCTGCCGTCGAAAAAACGCGCATAACTGCACGCAAGTACACCACTGAGACAAAAACATAATAGAATATAACTTAAGATTCTTCGCATCGGATTAAATTCTTCCCTGTCATTTCTTTCGGTTCAGATAAATTCATCAAATATAAAATTGTCGGCGCGATATCAGATAAAACGCCATGCTCATCCACCATTTTAGCCTTTCTTCCTATATATAAAAACGGTACAGGGTCACTGGTGTGTGCTGTGTGCGGTTGATGCGTTGTTTCGTCATACATACATTCGGCGTTGCCGTGATCTGCGGTAATGAGCATTTCACCCTGAGTTTGTTTTAATGCCGCATAAATTTTGCCTATGCAGGTATCAATACATTCTATGGCTTTGACGGTTGCATCAAAATTTCCCGTATGACCAACCATGTCAGGATTGGCATAATTACACACTATAAAATCATATTTTTTAGCTAATATGGCTTTAACGAGATTATCTGTTAATTCAGGCGCAGACATTTCAGGTTTTAAATCATACGTGTCGACTTTCGGTGACGGAATTAAAATTCGCTCTTCGCCTTCATACGGTTTTTCAATGCCGCCATTAAAAAAGAACGTTACGTGAGCATATTTTTCTGTCTCAGCTATTCTGAGTTGTTTTAATCCCAAATTGGATAAATATTCACCTAAGGTATTTTTTAAAGTCTGAGGGGGGAATGCGACTTTAGTTTTTAACGTATCTGCATAAAGTGTGAGCGAAACAAAGTGCTCAAAACCATGATCTAAAAACATCTTCGTCAATTGGCGTGTTCTGTCAGAACGAAAATTCATAAAAAATACTGCATCATTTTTTTCTATTTTTATAGGGATAATTGAAGTTGGTTTTACAAATTCATCTGTTTCGCCTCGCGCATAAGCTGCACTTAATGCAGATTCAGAATTTTCGGCACGGAACTCTGCTTTGTTTTGGGTGAGTAAATCAAAAGCCGCTTCAGTACGCTCCATGCGTTTGTCTCTATCCATTGCATAATAGCGTCCTGTTATTGACGCTATTTTAATTCCGGTATTTTTTTCGAGTTTTAATAAAGAGGGTAGTGCACTTTTAGGTGGTGTATCTCGGCCGTCTAAAAAAGCATGAAAATATATATGTTTAATATCTTTCGCTTGGGCTAATTTAATCATGGCTATAATTTGATCTTCATGGCTGTGCACACCGCCAGGAGATAACAGTCCCATAATATGTACTGCTGAATTTGATTTTTTAACGCGGTCTAATTCGCTATTAAAAACAGGGTTTTGATTAAATTCGCCGGTTTCAATGGCTTTATCAATACGCGTAAATTCTTGATAAACCACACGACCCGCGCCGATATTTAAATGACCGACTTCAGAGTTACCCATTTGTCTGTCAGGTAAGCCTACAGAGTGACCTGATCCATCAATAAAACAATGCGGATAGTGATCCCAAAGATAATCCCAATTGGGTTTTGTGGCGGATGCAATGGCGTTATATTTTTCGGTTGGACGATATCCAAAACCATCTAAAATAACTAAGAGAAGCATTTCTGTAATTCCTCAACCTCATGTTCTTCCAATTCAACAAATTTCCCTGCACGCAATTGAGGAGGAAGAACGACCGTTCCGAAGCGTACACGTGTGAGTCGACTCACCATCACATCTTGTGATTCCCACAAGCGTCGAACTTCGCGGTTTTTACCTTCACAAATGACAACGTGATACCAACTGTTACGTCCTTCACCGCCTTGAAATTGTACGTCTTTGAATTTTGCCAGGCCGTCTTCTAATTCAACACCCTTTTTTAATTTTTTGATCATCTGATCAGTGACTATGCCGTATACACGAACAGCATATTCACGTTCGATTTCATGTGACGGATGCATGAATTTATTCGCTAATTCGCCATCGGTTGTAAATAACAATAATCCTGAGGTATTAAAATCCAATCTTCCAATCATGACCCATCGGCCTTTTCTTAATATGGGTAGATGGTCAAATACAGTAGGACGATTTTGCGGATCTGATCGCGTACAAATTTCGCCTTCGGGTTTATGGTAAATCAATACTCGCGCGTCTTTTTCTTCGAGCGCATGTTGTGGCATCGGGAAATTATCAACGCTGATTTTGTCAGTGGAAACGACACGATCGCCAATCTTCGCTAATTGACCATTAATGGTAATTCGACCAGCAGCAATCCATTCTTCGGCTTGACGACGAGATGCAACGCCTGCTCGAGCCAGAACTTTTTGTAATTTTTCGCTGTTATCTTTTTTGTCACTTTTTTCGTTATTTTCAGGCTTCAACGGGGGTGGCCTCTATGTGAGTGGTGGTTTCTTCTACGGATGCAGTAACGGCTTTCGCTTCTGCGATTTCTGTTTCTGCCGCTAAAATATCAGTAATTTCAGCGAGTGAAGGCAATTCATCTAAGCTTTTTAAATTAAAATAATCTAAAAATTGTTTCGTCGTTGCATATAAACCGGGTCTGCCGGGAACATCGCGATGACCTACAACACGAATCCATTCGCGGTCTGTCAGAATTTTAAAAGTAGTAGACGCAATCCCCACACCACGAATTTCTTCAATTTCTGCGCGAGTAATGGGTTGACGATAGGCTATTAATGCTAAAGTTTCTAATAATGCGCGGGAATAACGGGGAGGACGTGTATCCCATAATCTGCCAATATAAGCTTGTAATTCAGACCGAATTTGTAAAGTATAACCACTCGCGACTTCTTTTAAATTCAAGCCTCTGTTTTCTAAATCTGATTTTAATTCTTCGAGGGTTGTTCTAATTTGATCATCAGAGGGCCGTTCATCTTCTGCAAATAATTGCTGAAAACGCGAAATATCGACCGGTTCACCCGCAGCCAAAATAGCGCATTCCAGAATTTGTTTCAGGAGGGGATGAGGTTCAATTGACTCAACAGATTCAATTATCTCAACAGTTTCAATTAATTCATTTAATTCATCGGATTCAGTATTCATGCGACGGCTGCCTTTACGTGTAGTGGACTGTACGGTTCTTGTTGGACAATATCTATTAACGACTGTTTCAATAATTCTAAAATAGCGATGAACGTCACGACAACTCCCATCTTGCCTTCAGAGACTAAAAATAAATCCTGAAATTTAGTATACGAATCGGGCTTTAATACTCTCAACACTTGTCCCATACGTTCGCGGATAGAAAGAGGTTCATGAGCAATTTTGTGTTTAGCATTATGAGAAACGCGTTGCATAACGTCTAAAAACGCGACCATCAAATCTTTCATATCCAGTTCAGGTTTCGGTTTAGGAATTTCGTCGTCAGCGACTTCAACGGATGCTAAGAAAATATCGCGACCGACTTGAGGTAATTTATCCAGATTTTCAGCGGCCAATTTGATTTGCTCATATTCTTGTAATCGGCGGATAAGCAGCGCGCGTGGATCTTCTTCTTCGGGGCCTAATTCAGTTGGACGAGGCAATAACATACGTGATTTGATTTCGGCGAGTAGCGCTGCCATGACGAGATATTCAGCCGCCAATTCGAGATTGAGGGTCTTCATCAGCTCGACGTATTGGATATATTGTTTGGTAATTTCAGCAACGGGGATATTCAAGATATCCAGATTTTCTTTCTTAATGAGGTACAACAGCAGGTCGAGCGGGCCTTGAAAGGTCTCCAGGAAGACTTCCATCGCCTCAGGTGGGATGTAGAGATCATGGGGGAGTTCTGTCATAGCATGTCCTCGGACGAGGACTGTTGCTGTCGGGGTCTGCTCTGTCATGCGATCCTCATATATATAGAATCGGCATTGTACCTGAAAATGGGGGGATTTGGGCGATGATACCTCTGAGAAAGTCCCCTCTCCCATGAGCGCAGCGGGGGTGAGGGTCTTACTTCTGCAACAAATAACACAGATACTTCATCTCCCCCGCTTTCAACATGTTATATACCGCCGTATCTTTTACGCCGGCAAAATCACGAACTGCTCGATGAAATAGCGTGGGAAAAACGGACATAATTTCTGCTTCACGCGTAGACGATACTTTATCCAGGGCTTGTAATACCTGAGAGGTAATTTCAGATTGATTAATCACCACTAATCCAGAAGCTGCAATATGACTTTCTAGCTTTGCTATTTCTGACGCAGATCGAAGATCACAAAACGCCATATAGCCATTCGGTTTCAGTACGCGCTTAACTTCTTGTAGGAATTTTTCCATGGACGGATAACAGTGCGAAGACTCGACGTTAATAACAATATCCACGCTGTTGTTTGGTGTAGGCAATGCATCCGCAGATCCCTGCATCCATTGTGAATTTGTAAATTTAAATTGGTTTTTGCACCAAATAATAGCTGCTTCAGATAAATCAATGCCAATATAAGAGCTGGGGTTTTTATACTGTAATAAAAAATTCCCACCACCACCGCGTCCACAGCCAACTTCAATAATAGCTTTATTTTTTAAATCTATATCTTTAACGACATGATTATAAAGTTGAATGAAATATCTATAGGGTTCATCCTGTTGCTTTAGTATGAGTGGTGTATCTGTTTTATTGTCATAGCCATAATTCATGAATACGAATTTCCCCGAAACATCTCTGCGTGCAATTTTGTTGTAAACCCAGTGCCATAAAGTTTGTTTTAAACGATACGAGAATTCGGTGAGTGTTATAAATAGGGTGGAGAGCCAGTTGGTTTTCATTTCTAAATCCTCCTTTTTTCAGGATAGTCGCGACCATGTTTGGCCAGTAACAAGATAGTTGCCACAGTGTGGCAACTATCTTTAGTTGGGTCCAAATAGTCGCGACAGTGTCGCGACTATGTTTTAGATAGGTTTAAATTCTTGCCACACTGTGGCAAGAATTTTAGTGGTGAGTTCTTGATTGTTATGAAATTGTTGCTAGAGTGTAGCAACTCTCTAATAAAAGGAATTTACTCATGGTTAAAGACATTTCTGCAACCCTTTTTCAAGACATCTGTCAGCTGATTAACGCAGCAAAATCTCAAGTTGCCTATTATGTAAATTCTTCTCTTGTAATGTTGTACTGGAAAATCGGTTCCCGGATAAACGAATCTGTCCTCAGAGATCAACGCGGTGAATACGGTGAGCGTATAGTTAGGAAATTGGCGAAACAACTCACTATTCAATATGGGAGTGGTTTTGAACCCAGTAATCTTTTTCGCACGATTCAATTTGTTAGAGTTTTTCCTGAGCAACAGATTGTTGCGACACTGTCGCAACAATTGTCCTGGTCTCACCTCAGAGAGCTTATCGTTATTGATGACCCGTTAAAACGAGATTTTTATGCGGAAATGTGTCGATTAGAGAATTGGAGTGTGAGGGGACTAAGGCAAAAGATTAGTGGGATGCTTTACGAGCGTACCGCAATCGCCAAACAACCTGAATCTGTCATTCGAACCGAATTGGATAAACTTAAGCAAGGCGATCGAATGAATCCTGATTTATATCTACAGGACCCCTGTTTATTTAAGTTCTTATATCCACATCAAATTTTAACGGAGAAAGATCTCGAAGAAGCTATTCTTAATGAGCTTCAAGTATTTATTCAGGAGATGGGTAGTGACTTTTGTTTTGTAGCGCGTCAAAAAAGAATGAGCACAATGCAAAATGATCGATTTCTTGATTTATTATTTTTCCACAGAGGAATGCGTCGTTTAGTCGCCATTGAATTAAAAATGTCTGCTTTTCAACCCGAGCACGCAGGACAAATGGAGTGGTATTTAAAATGGCTAGATAAACATGAGCGCAATGAAGGAGAAGAAAAACCTTTGGGTATCATTATCTGTGCCAAGAAAGACCAAGAAGATGTGGAGTTATTAGAGTTAGGCAAAAATGGCATACATGTTGCACAGTTTTTGACTGAATCATTACCGCGAGAAGTTTTTGAGAAAAAATTACAAATGGCAATTCAATTTGCGCGTGAGAAATATGAACAGCTGCGGTTAACCCATTAAAACAACAACGCCATACTAATATGATTTTCATACACATCACCGATTTTCACCGCATGACGATGCAAACCTTCTTTTACAAAACCAACTTTTTCATAGAACGCAATGGCGGTTTTATTGTTTTCTCGAACGGATAATTCAATACGCGTTAAGCCTTTTAATTTTGCGGCTGCAAGCGCTGCTTCAATTAATCTTTTTCCAATACCTTGTCCGCGATGAGAAGCAATCACGCCAATACCCAGTGTTCCTGCATGTTCAAATACAGGGCGATTGAGTGTCGTAATATCACACCATCCCACGACTTTGTTATGACTAATCGCAACAAAGTGCGGCCAATGATCGCGTAAGTTTTCGCGCACAAACACTTGTGACATTTCTAACGGCGGACCTTCCAAGAAGGTTAAGTATTTTCTTTCACGAGAGACGCTATCGACGGCGGCGCAAAAGCCTTCGATATGTTCTTCAGTAATGGGGATAATCTGGTAATCTAGCATAACGCGTATTATATAGAGGAACCCCGCATGAAAACCATACTCGCTTTATTGTTATTAGTGATATCTTCCAACGTTTATGCCATGGATGCCACGCAATCCAAACAATTCGTCAAGGACGCGGTGGTTTATGCACTCGAAAACAAAGATCCGAATATGGATTATGGCAAATATGTCTCACACGATTTTGTGAATCCAATTGATGGCAAAGTCTTTAATTATCAACAATGGGTTACGCATCAAAAGCATATTAAAGCCATGGTTAAATCCATGACACCCAAATTCGATTGGATGGTGGCAGACGGTGATAATGTCGCGACAATATTTTATATTACTATTATTAAAAACAATGGCGAGAAATTAGTTGTAAAAGACTTGGCTTTTTTCAAGATTAATCACGATAAAGTGGTTTATTGCGAAGAATTAACGCGATTAATCAAGGGCAATGTGAAAAATAAAAATATTGGATCGACAAAATAATTGTTATCCCCAGAGTCCCTGAACCATGCCTTGAGCCGGTGCTGGTCCAAAACAATGATCTACGCCGTTGTCGAATTTAATGCACACTTTGGCAGCGGATGGGATGTACATAAAATCATCTTGATAAACTCTATCGCCGACATGTAATGCGTGCATGCTGGTTTCACGACCTTTTACATTAACATCGCCTGTCATTTCAGAAACCGTTCCTATCGCTTTAACGGAGGAAGTACTACCTGGTGTTGTATCGGAGGGAGCGGCAATGGCGGAAACACACATTAATGTACTCAATGACGTCAGTACTAAAATTTTTTTCAGAAAATCCTTCATCATGCTGCTCCTTAGTGCGTAATATGTTACCGTTTTGAGTTGCTGAGTATATATGAGAAATTTATGAGGACAAAATCCCGCTGTGCCTGGGTCACTGCTGATCCGCTCTATATTAAATACCATGATACAGAATGGGGCAGGCCTGTTTATGATGATAGAGTTTTATTTGAATTTTTAATTTTGGAAGGCGCTCAAGCGGGATTAAATTGGCTGACCGTATTAAAAAAGCGCGAGAATTACCGTCAATGTTTCAGTAACTTTAATCCTGAGCTTATTGCTAAATATGATACTCATAAATTAGCTGAATTGATAAATAACCCGGGTATTATTCGAAATAAATTAAAAATCCAATCTGCTATTACCAATGCCCAGATATTTTTAAAAATCCAAAAAGAATATAAAAGCTTTTCGAGTTATCTCTGGAATTTTGTAGATAATAAGCCTGTTAAAAATAATTGGAAAAGTATTAAGCAGGTTCCAGCAACCAGTGATATTTCAGACAAGCTCTCAAAAGACCTGAAAAAACGGGGGTTTAAGTTTGTCGGCAGTACGATTTGTTATGCGTATATGCAGGCGATTGGGATGGTGAATGATCATGCTGTGGATTGCTTTGTGGCTCTAAAATCAACCCACTGATTGACACCTCGTGTCTTTTTGGAAAAACGTAATAATAAAAGCAGCAATAAAGCCTAAGGGTAACGCTAAAAACGCAATCTTGAATTCATGCGGCGCAAATACATGTACGCCATTCAAGATTTGACCATTCCACAATAAATCTAAAATAAATCCTACAATGGGAATCATAATAGCGCCCAAAATTACGGATGACATGTTTGATAGCCCCAATGCAATTCCCGTAAATTGACGTGAATTAATTTCAGATGCCATCGCGTACGAAACCACAATGCCGCTATTAAAAAAGCCGTACATAAATAATATGGCTGTTGCCCATGCAGGATTTAAATGGCCATAAATAACCGTCGTTAATAAAATAAAACAAATGCCTACGCTGATACGCATGACCATCACACGCGTTTTAAAATAATCTGAAATCCAGCCCAGTATTGGACAACCAATCGCTAAGCCTATGAACATAATTCCCGTTTCATGACCTGCTGACGTAATCGAAATGTTTTGATTGACGCTTAAAAATGGCGCCCCCCATTGTTCACCAAAACACGCACTCGGACCGTACATTAATCCTACAAATAAGCAATTGAGCCAGCTTTGTTTGTTAGTTAATACAGCTTTTAAAGCCGGAAAGACTTTAACTTTTCCAGTGGAAACAACATCATGTTGCTTTAATTGGCCATTTTCGTCTTTGACAAAAATAAAGACAAATAAGCATAATAAAATAAAAAATAACCCAAAGCCGTGCATCGTTTCTCGCCAGCCAATCGTATGATACAGATTCGACATCGGGCCTTGTCCAATCATCGCGCCCAGCATTCCCATCGCTTGTGTAATACCCGCTAATAATGCAAATCGCTGTGCGCTAAACCATAAGGAAATTAACTTGAGTGTTCCGACAAACGCAAACGCAGCACCAAATCCCATTAAAGCTCTACTAAAATAGCCTATAGAAATAGAATCTGTATTGGAAAATATAAGCGTGCTTAAGGCACAAATTAATATAGAAACGACTAATAATCTTTTCGGCCCAAAGCGGTCGACTAATATTCCCACCGGAATTTGCATGGAAATATACGCATAATAAAAATAACCAGAAAATAATCCAATCGCAAACGCGTTAACATGGAACGTTTCCATTAATTGGGGAGTTAAAACACTGGGTGAAACGCGGATGACATAATCGACTAAAAAAAACATTGCCCCTAAAAACCACACAAAATAAGGGCGTAATTTATCTCGTTCTATCATAAATTTCCTCTGTAGGGGCGGGATATTAGCCCGCCCTAATAAACCAACCCCATATTTTCTTTGACTTCTTCTAGGGTCGCTTTCGCAACATCACGTGCTTTCTCTGCACCTTGTGCAACAATATGTTTCACTAATTGCGGATTTTCTTCATATTCTTTCGCGCGTTCACGAATACCACCCACTTCTTTTTGAATAGCGTCTATTACAGGTTGTTTGCATTCAATACAACCAATACCTGCACTTCGACAGCCGGTTTGTACCCATTTTTTCGTCTCTTCTGATGAATACACTTTATGTAATGACCACACCGGACATTTTTCAGGTTCACCGGGATCCGTGCGTTTAATACGAGCCGGATCCGTTGGCATGGTGCGAATTTTTTTCTCAATATCTTCTGGCTTTTCGCGCAAACTAATCGTATTGCCATAAGATTTTGACATCTTGCGACCATCTAAACCCGGTAGTTTAGAGGTTTTCGTTAGTAATATTTGCGGTTCGGGTAATATAGCTTTGCTTAAACCGGCTAAATAACCTAATAATCTTTCTTTATCTGCATAGCTTAATTGCTGTTGAGAATTCAGTAACGCTTTTGCCATCTCTAATGCGTCAGCATTGCCTGCTTCTTGATAGGCGGTTCGATAGTCGCTATATAATTTTGCTTGTTTTTTACCCATTTTAGTAATGGCTTCTTCGGCTTTCTTTTCAAAATGAGGTTCACGACCGTAGAGATGATTAAACCGTCTGGCCACTTCACGAATGAGTTCGACATGCGATGCTTGATCTTCACCGACAGGTACGAAATTCGCTTTGTATAATAAAACATCTGCGCTTTGCAGCATGGGATAGCCTAAAAAACCATAGGTGCCTAAGTCTTTATCTTTAATATTTTCTTGTTGATCTTTATAGGTGGGAATACGTTCCAGCCAAGAAAGGGGCGTGCACATGGACAGTAATAAATGGAGTTCAGCGACTTCAGGAACATCGGATTGAATAAAAATATTGGCGCTGCCCGGATTAATGCCTACCGCTAACCAGTCAATCAGCATTTCCCAGACATTTTGAGCGATCACAGACGGATTTTCATAATGGGTGGTGAGTGCATGCCAATCGGCTGCAAAGAAAAAGCATTCGTATTCGTATTGCAATTTTGCCCAGTTTTTCAATGCGCCATGCAGATGTCCCAGATGCATTTTTCCCGTGACGCGCATACCGGATGAAATCCGCGAAGGGGGTGTATTATTGACCAAAACCAATCTCCTTTATCTGTGCATCGAACATTGCCCGATGTGAATGTTACCATCAAGCAGCGGTTTTAATAATTGATTAAATTGTGGGTTGTTTTGAACCAGAGATTGCCCAACGCCTAATAATAGTTTTTGTTGCGCCGGTGTGAGGTATAAACCCGTAGAAATTGCTTTGGCACGCGCATAGCTACTCAAATCCAGATAGATCACGAGTACATTGCTGGTTTTGCCATGACATAATTCTGCGCGTGCCAGATTTTTGATATTGGGCTTAATCATTTGTCGAAACGCGTCGGTCTCTAATCCCATAATGCGCCAAAATAAAGTTGTGCCGTACGGAGGATATTCGTCTTGTGAAAAGGGTTGGGTATGTCCGGCATACGCATCAATAACAATTAACACTTTTGTTTTTGCCGGATCTTGTCGTAATAAACCCAGTGCGGTGTAAACGCCTAAATTATCTGAAAGACCGCCGTCGATTAAATGCAAATAACATTCTTTGCTGCCGACGCAATTACTACTGCCCAGTGTAGTGGGTGTGAGTGCAAACGGAAAACTGGCGCTTGCCGCCATGCCGACGGCGACGGGAATTTTATTGTAATCCGTAATAATATTGGTTTTATTGTCATAGCTATAGGTGTTTACGCCATATTTTGCTAATACATCGGGCGTAAAGGGCAATAGTGCCGCGTTTTGATAAATAGTACTGTTCGTTACCCAATAAGGTAGCTGTGGTTGTTGTGTACTATTTTGCGGAATAAAAATATCGCCCAGTGTTAACGTTCCATGCGCGGTTTTTAAAATGCTGTTGGCCCAGCTTTCTTCAATTAATTGACCCCTATCAGCGCCGAAAAATAATTGCCCACTATAGTCTTTATCTAAGGGATTAATATCGGGCAGATTATTCATGGTATTGGTAAATGAAAATTGTGGCGCAAACGGGCCGTTTACATCGTGTGTTTCCATAAAATCTTCAAGGCTGGCGATGTAATAACCCACGCCAAATCCACCGCCAGAAACAGTCGAAAAATAATCAACTTCTTGTAATAAATTACCTTGTAAATGCGGATCGGTGACTTGTTCTAATCCCATTAATACACCGGCGGTTAAATTCGCGGCGCGATATCCACCACCGGATGCAGCAACGGCAATGGCAATTTTAGGATTTTGAAACGGTCGCGTGTTGATGGGTTTGTAATACGATAAATCTACATTGGGTGGAGAACTGGCCAATTCTGGTTGAGTCGTAGGTGCAGAAGGATATCCTGAATTTCTGCTAATAGATTGCAAGTGTGCAGTGAGTACTTCAGATGCTTGTTCAGAAATGGCAGCGCAGCTGGATAATAAGCATGCAATGACAAGTATAAAATATTTCATAAAAACGGCTCAACATCACCTTTGCCTTTTCGAATAATTTTAGGAGCATCACCCGATAAATCAATAATGGTTGTGGGTTCGAGTCCACAACTTCCACCATCAATAATGACATCCACTTGATTACCTAAAATATCTCGGATGGTTTCGGCTTCTAAAAAAGCCACTTCTTCATCCGGTAACGTTAACGTTGTACTCATCAGCGGTTCGTCCAATATTTCCAACAAACTTTGCGCAATAATATTGTCGGGAATACGCAATCCAAGGGTTTTTCGTTTGGCATGCATAAATCGTTTGGGGACTTCGCTGGTCGCCGGCAATATAAAGGTATACGGTCCGGGCGTGTGGGCTTTGAGTAAGTGGTAGACCTCGTTGCTGACTTTGGCATACGTCGATAGCTCAGAGAGATCTCGACAGACGAGCGTCAGGGGATGATCTTCTTTGAGATGCCGAATTTGGCGAATGCGGTCCAGGGCTTTTTTATCGCCTAATCGACAGGCAAGTGCATATCCTGAATCAGTGGGATAGACAATGACAGCGCCGGCTTTGATGAGGACAGCGGCTTTGCTGAGCAAATGTGCTTGTGGATTGATCGGGTGTATCGTCAAGAAAACCGTCATAATTTTGTGTCCTACGCAGAGAACAGTTATCATAAGCGTCTGAATTTTCATCATCAAGTAGGATTTCATGAAATTTCTGATTGATTTTTTTCCCATAGCCCTGTTTTTTATTGCCTATAAGATTTGGGGGATTTACGTTGCGACCTCTGTTGCTATCGCGACGTCTGTTATTCAAGTGAGTTATGAGTGGCTGCGCTTTCGAAAAATCGACATGATGCAGTGGGTAACCTTGGGATTAATTGTGGTGTTGGGTGGCGCAACGTTGGTGCTTCACAATGTCATCTTTATCAAATGGAAGCCGACTGTTATTAATTGGGTATTGGCGGTTTTATTTTGGGGCAGTCATTACATTGGCAAAGATCCTATAATTAAACGCATGATGAGTAAGCAAGTACAATTACCTGCTGGAGTGTGGTCGCGTTTAAATATGAGTTGGGTGGGATTCTTTTTTATTTCGGGTGTTGCAAATTTATATGTCGTTTATCATTACAGTACCAGCGCGTGGGTGAATTTTAAATTATTCGGCGTGTTAGGTATGACGTTCATCTTTGTCATCTTTCAAGCGGTTTATCTCTCGAAATACGCAAAAGCTAACGTGTAATTTATATCATCCGCGGCGCGGTGATGGCGGTGATGGTGGTGGTGCACTGGGTTTTTGATGTAGTTTTTTTGCCTGTCCAAGAGTAAGTGTGGCGGTTTTCTTTTGCACGGCCGACGTTGGCGCTGCAGTTTGTTCGGTTTTAGCTTCAGCTACTGCTCCGGTTTTGCGAGCCCATTTTTGCGCAGCGGGAAGAGAGGTTTGAGCGGCACGTTGCTCGTGTTTATTTTCTGCTGAAGTGGCTTGTTGGAGTTCTGCTTTTTGAACGGCAAGACGCAGATCTCGATCCAGTTTTTCTTCGTTGGAGTCGCTTCGTTTGAAATTAAAGCCTCGTAATTCTGTGTCAATCATTTTTCTTTGTTCTTGTAACTGTTCGCTAAAGCTTTGGTACTGAGGGTGATCGGCGCCCAATTTTGCTAGATTGTCATTTGCCCTTTTAAGATAGGAAAGTTTAGCGATAGTGGTTTGAATGCCTTTTGCAAAAATATCAATGTCTTTTTTGGGTGAGTCTTCATTGTAGTCTCCACGAAAACGTTCGAGCGCTTTGGCGGCATTGGAATCCACGTTTCTCAAGTCGTTTAAGTTTTTATCAATGGTTCCCAACGCTTGATATAAAGGTTGAATCTCATTCTCTATTATTCTTAGCGGTTGAGTTAATTCCGTAAGAGTTGCATTTTTATTTTCGAGGAGTGCTTCGAGTGTAGGCATTAAAGCTTGAAATTGTTTGCTTTGTTGAAATAATGATCCTTCTGTTTTTCCTTCGTGTACCCAATTTTCAACTTTTTTCCTTGAGTCACTACTTGCTTTTTGTGTTTCTGCCGCAACATGTAGCTCAAGCAAAATGGGATTTATACCTCGAATTTTGTTAACGTCGTTTAAAGCTAATCTTTTTTCCATGGCTTCTAATGGGCCTGTTATTTTTGTTTTTTCTTTAGTGTCAGGCAGCTCTTTTAGCATTTTTCGTATACTGGTGACTATTGCTTGTGTTGTTTGCATGCATAAGCTTTCAATACGTTCTTTGGGAAGTTGGCGCAGATTTTTTGTTTTTCCGATTTCTTTTGTTTCTTTTTGAAAAGATTCTCTTTGACCTGGTTTGAATGCCTGTTGGTTCGTCTCCAATGTTTTTACGTTTTCCAAAAAGACATCAAGTGTGGATTGTTCTTTGGACAACTGCGTTATTTCTGCTTTGATCATGCTTTGCTTTAAGTTCTTATTACCTTCTGAGATCATTTTTGCAATGAGTACGGGATTTTCGGCCAAAGCCTCTCGAAATTTTTCCTCGCGAAAGAAATGGTATGCACTTTCAGTATGATCGATGAGGTAATCGACGAGTTCTGGAGGTTCATCTTTTGTATGATTTTTAGGGCTATCATTATTACTAAATTTATCTTTCGTTCGATGGGTTGCGACATTTCGGAGTTCTCTGAGGTGTTCATTAGTATTTGATGAAAGTAGTTGGAAAGTAGTAGGTGCATTTAAATGTTTTGTTTCTATGAGGTTTGTTGCAGCGATTGCAGTTTTTAATTCGGGGGATTTTTCTGCTGCGTTGAGAAGATTGATAAGCTCTTTGGGATTTTGACCGAAGTCTTTTTCTCTGAGACGAATAACGGCCTCAGCGTCAGTCGCAGACATACCGCTCAATGCCATAACGACTTGATCTAATGGCATAGGGCTTTTGTACGTTTTTGGATTGAGCTTAGCTCTTGGCTCTTTTGGGGACCCTGGCCCTTCCATACAGATTTCTCCTCAGCCCATATTTTGGGGGTTCATCTTAAGTATAGGTTAAGAATAGCGTTTTAGCGGGGCTGTTGGGGCGGTGTGGTAGCCGGAATTGACTACTTTCTGTGCTTTTTTTCTTCTGTGAGAGGGGGCGTTGTTGACAGGTCTGCAGCAGGCGCTGCGTCAAATAGACCGCCAGGTATCTGTTCAGGATCATGGGAAGGGTTTAAAAGGCGTGTGATTTGTAGATGACCCCTATGTTTCGCTATATCTGCCGCTGTTCTACCCTTGGAATCTTTTGCCTCAACAGTTGCCCCGAGGTCGGCAAGAATTTGGACAACGTTAAGGTGGCCTTCATTTGCAGAAAAATGAAGCGCTGTTTTCTTTTTGGCGGCTTCAGCATTGACGTCTGCGCCATTTTTGACGAGATAGGCAACGGTTTTATCATCACCGGCATCTGCAGCAACATGAAGCGGTGTTTTCATTTCTGTTTCATTATTTATGGCGCTGACAAGCAAGCCTTTTTGTATCAAAAGTTGAGCAACATCGGGTCGATTATTGTTAACGGCAACAACGAACCAGCCCCATGTCATCGTGTCAGTGGGGTCCACCTGTGCCTCGGTTTTTTTGAGTAGCCTTT
The DNA here is from genome assembly GCA_035943935.1 of Gammaproteobacteria bacterium. Taxonomy (GTDB): domain Bacteria; phylum Pseudomonadota; class Gammaproteobacteria; order DASZBR01; family DASZBR01; genus DASZBR01. The sequence goes on along the minus strand of DASZBR010000007.1, from coordinate 20,813 downwards.
CTGCTGTATCAATATGAGCAGTGTCTCCTGAGGCTAAGCACTGTGTTAAAGCTTCTTGTAGTTCGTCTTTCATTGGGCGCTCCTCTGCATGTCTACAGGATAAGTATAGCCCATAAACCTAGCCTCGGATGGGCTCGATGGGGCTGGTTTTAGGCGAAAAACCTTGAAAAAAACGTCATTACTTCATATTTCCTTAAGGTTTGGGGCGTAAACTGGGAGGCGTAAAGGTGTAAAACCTTAAGAACGAGAGTCTAACGAGAAAGCTATGACAACTGAAAATAATCATGTAATACCTCCTGAAACGGAGCGTGGTCCTGTCAGCACCCTTGAATGGGAACGAATGGTAAATTCCAGAACACCGTTGTTTGTCGATGGCGCAAAGATCGAGCCTCAGGCTGACTTTTTGAACGCTTTTCGCCAAAAATTAAAGGGAAAAAATAATTCTGTTCCAGATAATGTTGTTACTTATCTGATTGAAGGCGGAGCGCAAAACGGTATTTTTGGATGGTCTGGAGTATATAAGCTTATAGATCTTGCTGCAGAACAGAGTGTCGCACTTGAAATCACGCGTGATAATAAACAGTCAGACGAAGACACTGTGTATGAAATTACCACAAAAGGTAATGCGTTATTTCTGACCATGACAGTAAAAAATATCAACCAATTTCATAACACACCCATGCATTTCGTACCCACTGAAATACTTACGTTGGATGAGGGCGTATCCGTTGGTGTTAAAACGACATTTAAAATCAGTCAAGGTAAAGATGGCCAAGCAAAATATGAATGCATTTCGCATAAAGATACGTTTCTGGCTAATCTTTATGAAATTTATAAAACAAATACGGCTCATGTTGTGGAAATTAAAAATAATCAAACTATCGCGGAAAAAAAACTGGCCTATTTAAAAGAAGTCGTTAATTTTATTGATCATAATAGATTACTTGTTGATGATGAATTTAAAGCGAATCTGAATATTCTTTGTAATTTATTGAGACCACAGATTCCAAATACCATTAAATGGGTAGAAGAAAAATTAAATCCTGGATTTTTCACGCGACTTGCTCGAAGACTTTTTCCAAATAAAGAAATTACAATTCCACCTGCACTTGAAAATACGCCAACCCAGAAATCGAGTAGTTTATCTAGAATGGCAAAATTATTTCGTCGAAAAGAAGGCCAACAACCGACTACACCACGACCTACTTTACGCATGCGATGGAAAGCTTACGTGGAAAAGCGAAGGGCTAAAAATAATCTTAAGCATAAAAGAGCGGAAGAAAAAATTGTTTCTAGCGTGCCACAGTCACCACTCGTCGCATCTAATGCAGATGCGCCAAGTGGAGTTATGCCTTATACGCATTAATGAGTGTGAGAGTGTTTTATGTGGCAGGGTTCTAGTCGGCTAGCTTATGGTATATGACGCCTTGCACGATGCACATAAACGGAAAGAGCCAGATATAGGATACCGCAAAGAAAATTCCACCGATGATCGCAATTGCCTCGATATTAAAAACAGAACCAAGGAAAAAAGGCAGCATAAAAACAAGGAAAATAAGATCAACCATCACGAAAAGACCGACAAGTTTACTCCAGTTTCCCCTCACGGCTTTAAATGAACTCGCAATGGCCGTAAACGGAGAATTAATTTTATCTACCGCAAACGGAAGACTTAAATATAAAAAGGGAATGACAATTAAGTCATAAATCATTTGGATTGAAGTCACAATGATCTGTGTTTCAACATTCTTGTTATCAAGTCCCGGAATAAATTGCACAAGACTGCCGGGAAGCAGAAAAAGCACAAAGAGGATCAGCGTGAGTAAAACGGGAGTGACACGCGAGAAAGAATGCAAACCACTTTTGCCTGAAACCGAATTACCACGCCCACGTTCAATCGACACTTTCATCATGCCAGCGAATAAACCCGCGAGCAGATAAATGAGCGTGATGCCAAGCGCGATTCCAACTAAGACGCTTATCGCTGTCATTACCTCTGCACTGAGACCCATTGCATGCAGAATAGCAATGCCACCCAGAACGACGACGACCGCTAAAAGTTCAGCAAGAAATAAACACAGCAGCGGCGAAAAAATCGCCCACTTCGCGCCTTTTGTTAATCGCCAGCTCTCACCAATTGTTTCAAAAACAGAAAAAGTTTTATTCATCTACGGCTCCTTGGAAATTAACGAATGGTATATCACGCTTATAACGAGATATTTGAATGGGGTAAACCACAGCATGGTTAGAAATAATATGATTCCACCCAAAATTGAAATAAACATGCTGTGAAAAAACAAACCCACACCCAACGGAATGCATGCCACTATAAACAGGGCAGATAAAATAATAAAAATGCCGGCTATCTTTAGGAAATGGCGCGAACTGATTCTTGCTGAATGAATAATGGCAATGAGGGGCGAGTTTGTTTTATCGACGGCCAAAGGCAAACTTAAACAAAACAGCACGCCAATGATCAAGACATAAAGAGCATACACAATGACGGGTAATGCAATAAAAAATAAGGGCAACAGAAATAATATCACGAGTAACGCGGTGGTCAGTATAACGGGAATAAATCGTGTGTAACCCTGAAAGCCTGTTTTTATTTGAACAATTTGATGTGTGCGAACACGAGCAATCGCAATCATAAAGACACCGCTGATGGCAATCAAAAATAAACTTGCGACGAGCAAAAGAAAAAAAGACGCCAGTGTATACGCCGTCACCCACATTCCATGTGCAGAAGATTCGGTTAAGTTCATTTTATTGAATATAAAGCCAAATATAAAAAACAATACGGTGGAAATAACAATCATGGTGAATATTGGCGCTAACATTGGCCCTATCGAACCGGGTGTTAATGTTAAGGCTTCACGTAAGGTTTCAATTATGCCGAAAGGTTTTGCGACGGGTTTCCGTTTAGACATGTGCTCGATCCTTTAATCAATTAATTTATGATACACGATGCCTTGCACAAGACAAAAGAAAGGTGTCAGTAAAATAAAGCACACAAATGAACACAGTTTTAAAAAATCAGTAATCATCACGTTTTGAAGAATCATCGCGAGTAAGGGCGGGGCAATAATAAGCAGCAAAAGAACTAAACTAATATAAAGCGAAATTCCAAACAATCGCGTCCAGTAGCGCAGCGCTGTTTTAATCGAATAGGATAATGCTTTGATAGGCGAATGAGTTCTGTCGACCACAATGGGCATGCTGATAAATAGAAAGGGTATAACCAGCGCGAAATACGTCATTTGGAGTATGGATGCGGTAAATACGGTTCCTAAGCTTCGAGATTCCAATCCAAAAATGGCAGGAATAAAAAATTGTGGAATAAGAATGATGATAAATCCTAACCCTGTCAGTAATGCCGGAACGGCGTGTGAAAAAGCATGAAAGCTTGCGTTGATTGAAACAGCTTGGTCACGCGCACAATCAATAGACGCTTTAATCATTCCAGAATAAAGACCCATGACGATATAAAGCGTCGCAGTCGCAATGATTGCGCCGCCTATTAAACCCATTCCGCCGGCAATCGGACCGTTACTGATCACGTGAACAAGTGTGAAGAAAACGGTCATTAACCATACACCCAAAATCGCAATCAAAACACTGGCAATCATAGGCGCTAATATCGCTAAGCGTATGCCTTTGGTTTTGCGCCAGGTTTCATTAATGGTTCCAAAAACCCTCAGTGATCGCATTTTTGTTATTTCCGGAAAAGCTTCTTTCATGAGTTCTTCTTTTAATTCGCGTTGAATGCGTGCTGATTCTGCTTGAGAGACTGATAGCGATGGAGCGAGTGGCGGTATGACGGGAGCGGAGACTGTTGATCGTATTGTTACGGCGGAATCTATTAATTTATGGTAGACGACGCCTTGTAATAAAAAGATAAACGGTCCGATCCAAATCATGGCGATTAAGATTAAAGCCATTCCAAACATAACAAGATTATAATTATGCGTATGCAGGCCAATTCTCAGTGGAATCGAAAGATTGAAGTAGATCATATAAATCAGTGCAGCAATACCTACAATTTTAAGCCAATGCGGACGTATGGTTTCGTATGAATGTGAAATGGCTGCAAAGGGAGAGCTTATGCGATCGACAACGAGTGGTAAGCTTAAATAAAAAAAACTGCTGATGATAAAGCTATAGAGGGTCATTAAAAATGGAATGTGAAACAGATCCAGAAAAATTCCTGGAATCAGAAAAAGCCATAAAATGATTTGCGTTACTATCAGTGGCAAGGCTCGGGAGAAATAGTTAAATCCCATCGCAGCAGAAATTGGATTGCCGCGTGCACGCTCAATGGAAACTTTAATGACACCGGCCAATAAACCGTAGGTGACATAAAAAACCGCAATAAAAATAATAAACAGGGTGATGACGAAACTGGAGCTGATGCCATCATAACCTTTTGTCGCAACTTGGGTGATTACATCAGGGAAGAGAAGAAAAAGAACGCCTGTTCCGATAGCCATAGCGAGAATATAAACGCCCAAAACAGTAAGTTGTACTGCATTGATGGCCCATTTTGCCCCTTTCGTTAACTGCCATGCTTCTACAATGACGGCGAAAATATCGAGCGGGCGAGGTGTTCCTGGGGCCGATTCACGCATACGATTCCGTTCCTTTATATACGGTGCAGATAGACGGCTAAGCTATCGTAATTCGGATGGGTTTTCAAATAGGATTTTTTTACATTCGCGGCGAACGCGGTGAATAGTTTGGTGGTTTTGCGGTTAACAGTTTGAAGGATTCTGTGAGATTGTTTTTAGCCGCAATATTAATGGCATCTAATTTTTCATGATCGACGATATCAATATACGCCGCACCTTTTCGAATTAAAAATGCAGCCATTTCATCCTGTTTTCCGAGCAATGCTTCAAAGAGCGGCGGACGACCTGTTTTATTTACAACATTAATATCGGCGCCTCTATCGAGTAGTAATTCTGCTAATGCGATGAAGCTATTTTTAGCGGCATAATGAAGAGCCGTATTTTTTGCATCATCTGTAGTTTGGACATCTGCGCCAAGTTCTACTAATCGACACGCGACAGTTTCACTGCCGTTGTTGGTGAGAACGTCAAAAAGTTTGCGCGTCACATAATCTTGGAGAAATTGTTGTACTTGAATGGGGCTGGTTATGGTTTGCTTAACGTCATCATAAATAGTGACGCCGCCTTCAATTAAAGCAGTGGCTAAAGGAGTAACCATTTTTTCCTGGCCCTGAAAAAGGGCTTCTAACAGAGGTGTCAATCCCGCTGCATTTTCACTTTCAATTTTGACGCCGCTGTGAAGTAATAAAGTCGCTAATTCTAGAAATCCATTTTTAGCGGCATAGTGTAATGCAGTGTTATTAAACATTTCGGGATTGGGTTTGTAGATATCTGCGCCACACTTTACTAATCGACAGGCTTTATTTTCATCACTGCCTATTTGGAGAATCTCAAAAAGTTGTCGTGTTGCAGCATTTCTGAGAAGTTCTATGATTTCACTGTTGTCTCTTCGCTCAATATAATCAAGTGGTATACGGCCATAAGTATCTCGTAAGGTAACATCAGCCTTATTTCTGAGAAGAGTTTCAACCTGTTTTTTGTCATCATGAAGAACAGCACGATGAAGCGCAGTTCTGCCACTTTGATCTCGCGCATTAACCTGGTTTCTATTAATGTTTCCCTCTTCCATACTGCCCCCTCATCACATTATTAATGGGTCCACTAGTAAGTATAGGTCATGGTTTGAGGCTGATTTGGCGGTATATTTTCCCCTCTTCCGCGCCTGATCCCTCGTCGCTTACAGCGTCTCGGGACGGGAGAGGGCTTAGCTTTAATAAAACCTTAATGCTAACCTTAAAAGCTAGTAGAGGAGAGTAGTGTGAAAAAACCATTGTTATTGATTAGTTTTTTGGGATTGTTTGGATTAAGTTCACTCAGTTTTGCTGAGACATTGCATTCAATGAGTAAATCTCAACTTGAGCAGGCATTTATCAATAAAACTGCAGTGTCGATCGCAACAGATAATCTTAACGGCCGTACTATAAATAATACTTTTTCGATGTTTCTCGATGGGAAAGGCAATATTTTGGGTCGCATGTCAGTTAAGCCGGACAATGAACCCCAAGCTGATCAGGGTACTTATTCCATAAAAAGTAATGGTACTTTGTATATCACCTGGCAGCATTGGGATGGCGCAAAAAAATTATGCGGTCATATGTTCAACACGAAAAATGCCTATGTTGCAGTCGATTGCGCTGATATCTTTCATACTGCATTTATGAAAGAGGATATAGCGTTGGGGAATCAGCTAAAATAGGTCCATGTAGATCAATCTTATCTATGTATATAAAGGTTATCTTTTTTTTCGTATAACTCGATAAACTTAGATAAACTTGTTATAACTCGGGCCTTATTTCTTCACCGACAACCCCCGTGTAATCCTTTTTTATTTAAAAAACCTTAGGTTTAGTGCTTTTTTGATAAAAGCCTTGACATATCGGCATATCCCGATATATCATCCTCCCCATGATGAATATGCTCGATGTCTTAAAAGCGCTCTCTAACGAGAAACGCTTACAAATTCTGGAATGGCTGAAAGAGCCTGGTAAGCACTTTACCTCTCAACATTGCGATGTAGAGAGAGACGGTGTTTGTGTAGGGTCAATTGAGAAAAAAGCGGGATTATGTCAATCCACGGTTTCTCAATATTTGTTGCAACTCCAGAAAGCAGGTTTGATTACCATGGAACGACAAGGGCAATGGACGTATTGCAAGCTTAATACAAAGTTTACAAAAGAGTTTTTAGCGGAGCTTCATAAAGTTTTATAAATTTTTAAAAAATTTAATTATGTATATCGGAAATTTGCGATATATAGATACGCAGAATTATAGAACCATACATATAAATTAGGAGAAAATATCATGCAGCAATTAGAAACGTTATTTCAGCCATACGAATTAAATAATAAATTGATATTAAAAAACCGCATCATTATGGCGCCGATGTCGCGTTATAGCGCAGGTGATGGATTAAAGCCTACAGAAGCGATGGCAGATTATTATGAGAAACGCGCTGATGCCGGATTAATTATTACTGAAGGCACACTTATTCGCGCGGATGCAGGTCATGGTGGTGTACCCGGAATATTCACATCTGATCAAATAAACGCTTGGCGTGTTGTTACCGATAAAGTGCATGCCCGCGGTGGAAAAATATTTCAACAACTGTGGCATGTCGGACGTGTTTCACATCCTTATTTTTTAGACGGAAAATTGCCGTTAGCGCCTTCACAAACTGTTATGGAAGGACGTGTGTGGCAAGCCAAAGGAAAAGAATTATTTTTTGGGCAATCACGTGAAGCGACCGTAGAAGAAATCAAAGGTTTAGTTGAAAGCTATGCGACTGCGGCAAAAAACGCGATGGAAGCAGGATTTGATGGCGTTGAACTTCACGGCGCGAATGGATTTTTAATCGATCAATTTTTGCATCATCACACGAATCATCGCACAGATAATTATGGTGGAACACCTGAGAAAATGGCGCGATTTGTACTCGATGTTGTGAAAGCCGTTACAGAAGCAGTGGGTTCTCATCGCGTGGGATTACGTTTATCACCTGGCGCGTATTTAAATGAAGTCGTAGGCGATGTCAGAGATCGTGATGTTTTTAAATATGTATTAGAGCAGCTGAATGATTTTTCATTGGCTTATATTCACACGGGCAATTTTAATGACAAAACGCTATTTGCAGAATTGGGTGATAAAACCATGACAGCATTTATGCGCGAACATTATAAGGGTACGTTAATTGCGAGCGGCAGTTATGAATTTAATGATGCCAATGAACAGATTAAACAAGAGCAATTTAATTTAATTGCGATCGGCCGGCCGTTTATAGCTAATCCTGATTTAATTCCTCGATTAGAAAAGAATCAAGACATTATTTCTTATGATCAAAGCATGTTGGCGACATTACGATGAAATCATTACTAATTAATAGGAGCTCATTATGAAAAATATTTTTGCAGTAAATCCTGAGAAAAGAAAAAACAGTGATGACGGTATTTTACTGACCACGTTTGCGACTAACAGTGCGCTGCCATACAGACTAGACAAAAATGTATGGCTAATGATTATGCAGTATTTGTCTGAAAAAGATTTGAGCATGCTAATGCTAACAACGCATAGTTTCCGTCTCAGTGCCGTCGAGAGTATTCGTCGCAGAGCCACTATGCCGAGTGTTCACGTTGGAAGTTTTTTTAATGTCAGAATGGGATTTTATCGAATCTTGTTGAGCCAACTAGAGAATAAAGAAATAGCTCAGACTATTGAAAAAGCATTAAACGAACCAGTATTTCAGCAGAAAGTCTTTAATAAAATCCCTACGCGGATATTAGCGGAGCGGTTGACGATAGAGCCGCAAAAATGGGGGAGTTTTATTCATTTGTTGCTCAGACCACGCAATGCCAAGGAATTAAATTATATATTTAAAAATTTTGAAGCGTTACTTAAGCTCCTGGATGAAAAAAATATTACCGCTGTCGATGCGAGAATTATACGTGAGTTTCGTCTACCCAATACCTCTTCGGCCACATCCATCACTGGTTTTATGTAGGGGAGATTAGTATGAAAATAGTTAAAACAGATGATGAGTTGTCACAAAAAGCCGTTGAATGGTTTAACCAGTATTTATAAACACATAGGAGTATTTCATATGAAAGCATTACAGATAAATTCATACGGCAATCAAGAGGTACTGATATTAAATGAAAATGCGTCTAAACCCATTCCGGGTGACAACCAGGTATTAATTAAACCGTATGCAGTTTCGATTAATCCGGTTGATTGGAAAATTCAAGAAGGATTAGTGCAGCATTTAGTGACGCTGTCATTTCCCTTTACGTTGGGTATGGATTTTTCAGGTGTTGTGGAAAGCAAAGGTAAAAATGTTAAAAATTTTAATATTGGTGATGAAGTGTATGGCATGAGTAATGTATTCACGGGAGGAACAGGAGCGCTCGCCGAATTTTTTGTTGCTGATGCAAATGCGGTTGCACATAAACCAACGTCACTTTCACACGAACAAGCGGCCGCATTTCCGTTGGTGGGAATTAGTGCACTGCAAGCCTTAATGGAATATATGAAACTCACTAAAAATCAAAAGATTTTGATTCATGGCGGAGCGGGTGGAATTGGAAGCATGGCGATTCAACTGGCCAAATTGATGGGAGCGCATGTTGCAACAACCGCCGCGCAAAATAATACGGCTTTTGTAAAAGCCTTAGGTGCTGATGAAATTATTGATTACCAAAAACAAAATTTTCAGGAAATAGTAAAAGATTATGATGCGGTGTTAGATACGCTCGGTGGTGAAACCAATATTAATTCTTATAAGATTCTGAAAAAAGGTGGAATACTTGTTTCGATGTTGGAACAGCCTAATGAAGAATTGATGAAAAAATATGACGTGAATGCTTTTGTTGAGTTTACCGATGTGACGACTGATCGATTATCTCAACTGTCAACATTAATTGATAATAACAGCATAAAAATTCATCTTGATAAGATATTTCATTTTAATGATGTAAAACAGGCGTTGGATTATCAGCAAAATGGTCGTCCGCGCGGAAAAGTTGTGGTGACATTGAAGGATTGAGCCATGGTTTATGTGACAGATAAATACCCGGGGTTTCAAAAGTATTTAAACAGGTTGGGGTATCAAAAAAATATTTCATCACGTGAATATGAGTGTCTTGCGCTGATGGCACACGGTAAGCGGATAAAAGAAATCTCGCTGTTATTAAAGATTTCTGCCCGAACCGTCGATACGTATCTCATAAATATTAAACAAAAATTAAAAGTATTTGGATTGTCTCATGCGATTGAGATGTATTGGAATAGCCGTGAGTGTTATTTAGCGCAGCAACACAATTCAGAAAAAATAGGAGATAGTTAAAATGCAGCAACAATTAATTTCTGTGAATGGCTTTAATATCATGACGTTTCATTGTGGTGAAGGCGATGAAGGTTTGTTATTACTTTCTGGGGGACCAGGATTTCCGTCGAATTATTTTCATGAATCACATGCCCATTATGCGAAATTAGGCTTAAAAGTCGTCACATGGGATACGTTAGGATGTGGGTTATCTGACAAGCCAGAAGATGTTTCATTATGGACAATGCCAAGATTTATAGAAGAAATTGAGGCTGTTCGTGAATATTATAAATTAAAAAAAATTCATTTATTAGGCCAGTCCTGGGGTGGTATTTTAGGATTAGAATATTTATTGGCGTATCCTCACTATGTCAAAAGTTTTATTATTGCCAGCAGTACGTTTAATGTTCCGTTAACACAGCGTGGATTTGAACGTCACAAATTAGCTTTAGGCGCAGAAACCGTTCGAATGATGGCAAAACGCGAAGCAGAGGGAACAACGGATCATCCTGAATATCAAGCCGTTGTCATGTTATTAGCGCATCGCCATTTATGTCGATTAGAAAAATGGCCGGAGTGTTATCTTGCGTCGATTACTATTGGACAGTCACCGATGTCGACCGTATCTGGCAAACATTTTTTAAATCTTACGGGATGGTTGCGCGATTATGATCGCACAGCGGATTTACCTAAAGTCACACAGCCGTGTTTAATTCTGCATGGTGAATATGATGCGATTATTGCGGAAAACGCGGTGCTTTCTCGCGATTATTTACCGAATGCTGAATTGCACATCTTGAAAAATTGTTCACACACGACGTTTTTGGAAGATCCAGAAACGTATCATCGTATTGTGAATAAATTCTTAGTCAGTGTTATGGGTTGATGTCTTTCCGTTAAAATCCCGGATGCCTGGATTTTTTGTCGTACGTTAAAAAGTTCTTTTAACTTACGCAAGGAATCCACCATGAAAGAAAGTACTATTAACATTGAAGCAGTTGTTGCAGCTGAATTATTAAAAGATCACACCCTGATGGCGCATTTAGCTGAACTGACTACGCAGGCATTTACCTATCATAATCCTAATCTGAGTGCGGCGTACGAAGCACAAACTGACGAAAAATTAAAAGCTGAATTTTTAGAGCTGTCTCGCGAACAGCTTTTTGATTCTATAAGACAAATTGCAAAAGCCGCGCAAATCGATAAAAAAGAAGGTATTTTGTTTTTAGCACGAGATACTTCAAAAGCAGGTCAGTCTGTTGTGGGAATTATTTCAGGCGTAGGCAATGGAAATCCACATCCTTCACATGAATATTTTGGCAGATTATTTGCGTCGAAATCCGGTTTAGGTGAAGCCATTGGAAATGCATTTGGTTCCGTGTTGGGCAATTTTGAATTGTCCAAAATGGAACAGTATAAAAATGTTTTTATGTTAGGCATGTTAGCGGTAGAGCCTAGTTATATGCATCGAGGTGTAGCGACGCAATTAACACACGCGCTGCATGCTGAATTAAAAGGTAAGTATGATGGCGTATTTTCTATTGTGACTTCTCCCAGAGCATTGGGCTTATTGGAAAAACTCACCCAAAATTTAGCGGTAGGTGAATTTCCTAAGTTGATCAAAATGCAGGATGATGCGAGTGGAAATTGTTTTTTTGGTATAGCGTTTAACGAAAAAGGAGAACATACCTTTAATTTATTTAATACCGTTTGTCGAAAAACACCTGATGAATTGGCTGCAGAACAGCAAGCTCAGCACAACAGTCCGAGGAAAACGATCTAAAGTGGTTATTTAATAAGCAGTGGGCGACACGGTGTGTCGCCCTAGATAATGCGATTTTTCCAGTAAATTTCGATGGCTTCGGATAATGTATGCACACACAGCTTGCGTTTAAGATTATCCAAATGGGTTTCTATTGTTCGGGAAGAAAGTTTAAATAGGCGTGCCAATGCTTTGATTTTATTTCCATGTGCCATCAAGGCCAAACAATCATATTCGCGCGGTGACACAGAATACTCTTTCTCTTTATGCCTGAGAAAATACTGCGAAGGCAATGCGCCATTTTTTTGAAGACACGGGTTACTGTCATACGAATTCAAATAGGTTTCAGACGTCTGTAAGGGCTGTTGCGAAACAGTTTTAATTAACGCCTGCGCTTTATCTTTATAGTAAAAAATAAATTTCTCAAAGACATCAAAATGATTCAAAAATTTTTCGACACTTTTTTTATCGCACAGGTCAAAACCAAAAATCTGAAGCTGATCGTCGTATTTTCTATAAATTAACATCAGATTATTGAAACCAAAACTTTCGTGTGCAACGCGCATCACACGATCCGGCCAACCCACGTCTACACCTGAATCAAAACGCGGAAATTTAATGGAATTTTTTACGGTATCAAAAATAGTATAACCACACGGCGGAAGCGCTTCTTCTACCGCAATATATTTAACCCATTCTGCATTGGAGGCTAAAAAATTGAATCGACCATCTCGGTAAACCGTCGTGTGACCAAAATAATTGAGCGCTAATCCTAACGGCTGAAAATACGCATCACTCAAATTTTTAATTTCGGGAGCTGCTGCAAAACCAGGATTATTTAGCATGATTTTTCTCACCATTTGGATTGAACACAGCATTATCATAACCTATTTTCGTTTTTTTTTGGGTATCCGTGAAAATCCCGGATGCTCAGTTCTGCCTAATAAATGTCTAATAACACAATAATTAATAGGAGGAACGCATCATGAGAACACTCTTTGCAACAAAGCCTGAGAAAAGAGAAAACAGTGATAACGATATTTTGCTGACCACGTTTGCGATTCACGATGCGACGTGTGGTGGCACGCTACTGAAAGTATTATGGCTGAAGGTTATGGAGTATTTATCTGAAAGCGATCTGAATGCATTAATGCTGACCAATCATCATTTACGTCTGAATGCTGTTGAGAGTATTCGTCGTAGAGCTAAAATGCCGACCGTTCAAATCGGAAGCTTTTTTAATGTGAGAATGGGGTTTTTTCGAATATTGTTGGATCAGCTTAGCGATAAAGAAGTTGCTCAAACTATCCAGGAAGCCTTAAGCGATCCTGTGTTTCAAACGAAAGTATTTAATAAAATTCCTACGTGGTTATTGGCAGAGTGGTTGGGGATACACCCTGAAAAAGTAGGCGATTTTATTCTGCATTTGCTGACGAACAATGACCCTAGAGAGTTAAAGCATATCTTTAAGAACGTTGTATTTTATCTCAATATTTTAAATGAAAATAATATTGATGTAGTTAAAACCAAGGTTTCATTAGCGGTATACCCTCCGCCTGAGGTTTCTACGGGTACAGAGATTAATGTTTTTTTCTAGTCCAGGAGGCCCCACGTCGCGCTGCGCGCTCTTCGGGATGCCTTCGGCACTTAATAAAACCTTAAGGTTTGGGTGGTAAAATGTCTTTCTTTATAAAGCCAGTTAGAGGAGTGTTTTCAGATGCAAGACGATAATGGGTCGAAATTAGCCTTGGAAAATGTAACAACAGAACAATTTAATTTAGAGCTTAAAGACGTCAATAAAACTATCCCTCATTTAGCAGAAGATATTATTTATTTCTGCGATCCTGGTACAGATGATCTGATGTGTATTGCTCAACTGTATGCGCACAGAGAAATGAATATTCTGATGACAATCACCGGTGATGGAAATGTGTCATTAGATAACGTTACCAGTAATGCATTATTAATGACCGAAATTACTGAACGACACGATATTCCTGTGTATCCGGGTTCAAGTGGTCCTTCACAAAGTACTAAGCATCGAGAAGATGGAACACATGTCTTTGGTGTCCAGGGGCTCGGAGCGCTCACGGCTAAATTGCCTAATCCCGTATTACGTCCTGGCGATAAAAATGGAAGCGGTGCTCAACATGCAATTGATGCCATTAAAAAGGCCAAACGGCCTATTACCTTAGTCTCAACGGGTGGATTGACGGATTTATACCGCGTTTTAAGCGGATTGAACGAAGAAGATTTCAAAAATATTGCCGCTATTTCATTGATGGGCGGTGTTATCGATCAACATCAATGTAATGCGCCACTGAAAGCATTAGGTGCGCCGACCTATGTATTAGCGCCTGAAATAGCTGAACAAAAACCTGCAGAAGAAAAAGTCGAAACGGGTGTGATTAAACTTTACAAAGAGAATGGCAAAATTGTTGCGATGGCCCAACATCCCTCAGGATTGCAAGAAAGATTGGCTATTAGCAGTGAAGAAATCGAGGAAAATTTACACGATAAAGCAGCGCTATGTGAGAAATTAAAAAAATATTGTAAATTCACGCGACACGCTGAATTTAATATTATTTATGATCCGGATGCATCAAAAGGCGTTTTTGATATCGCGCAAAAAAATAATATCCCCGTATTATTGCAACCCTTGGATCTTACGCATACCGTGACGTATAACAGAGAAAGATCGCTGAGTTTACGCAATGCGAATAATAACTATGTTTCAAAAGTTACCGGTGATCTTATGTTGGATGTGCCACCGCCTTATCTCAAACGATTTGGTGAAGACGATCCACAGCAAGCGGCGCATGATTTGAATGCGAGTAATTGTTTGGCGCACAGTGATGTATATAAAGCACGTCGCGGATTTTTAAGGGTTGCGGGACAAGCCGAGCCGAATCCGGGAATGACAACGTTTGTAGAACACCCGGCAGGAAATGTGTATCAATTGTTTATTCCTCCTGAAAGAAGACCTGAATTTTTCAAGCGCTTGGAGCAAGATTTTCGTGTTTACAATACTCCCAATAATATTATTAAAGGAATTTTGTATGACATGAAAGATATTCAACAAGCGTTGGATGAAATTGAAACCGTGATTAAACAATATGGTTTTAAAGATGAGCTGAGTTTGGCGGGTTTAAAAATGACGCCAGATGTTTTAGTTGCAGTAGAAAAATTAAAGTTACTGCATCCAGAGTTGTTTCCTGAGTTGTTAAATTTAACAAAAGAGAGGGGTGTTTTTATGCAACAAGAAGCGAATAAACAAGCGGAACTTCAACGCAAATATTGGGATGCGAGCAAGGGTGAGTTTAAAATGGCGCCATTATGGGAAGCGTTTTTAGCGCGTGCGCCCAATAAAGCCATCAAAATTCTCGATTTTGGTTGCGGATATGGTCGAATTCCCGATGAATTAATTAAGCGGGGATATCCCGATGTTCAGGGCGTTGATGAATCTGACAAAAGCATAGCGCGCGGTTTAGCAAAATTTCCGCATCTTGAAGGTAAATTGAAGGCCATCAGAGATTTTCAATCGGGTTTTGAAAGCCAATCTTTTGATGCCGTTTTTTTGATTTCTGTTTTAACGTCGCTGTCTGATCCAAAAGAACTACAGGCATTAATGTCAGAAGTCTCGCGAGTGTTAAAACCCGGTGGAATACTGGTGCTCAGTGATTATCGCATTGCTGAAGAAGATTATGCTCCTCAGCAAGATCGTTATAAAGCGTATATGGCGGAACATGGTAACGAGGGCGCGAGTGTTATATATGGCATGTTTAAAGCGTCAATCCCTGTTCAAGGGGGCGATGTTGTTTTTCGTCATTTCAAGCGTAAAACATTGGAGAAATTATTGGCAGATAATAATTTCAACATAGAAGTGCAAGAAACGGGCGATAATCTGAATTATGGTGATCCGAGTAAGCGTTCACGCGCCATTCGTTTTGTAGCGACCTATCAAGGGCCTCAATTGAAAGCGAGTCCTCGATAACTACGGCATTGGGCGATACAGTCTGTGTCGCCCAATCAATTTCGTTGCGTGTTTTAAGAAAACCTTAAGATTTGTGTGTTACCGTGAAGTCGTTGTCCCTTTAAACTAACTATTAAATGAGGTGACTTATGGCTAATGAACAAACTCCCTTAAATCCCGCACGAACACGTAATAGTATGTTTTGTGATTTGTCACTTCCAACCGCGGTATTGAGCGGTGCTGCATTTGTTACAACATTCGGACATTTTTTAGTCTCTTCTAAAGTAGAACCTAATGTTGCAGCAACAGTATTCTTAGCGCTCGGCATTGGATTTTCTGCGGTTACATTTGCACTGTCAGCATCGCGGGCCATTGTGAATTGTTGTAAGCCGGGTTAATTATTAGAAATCTGTTCAACGGGCTCGATTTATCGAGCCCGCTCCTC
Organism: Gammaproteobacteria bacterium; assembly: GCA_035943935.1. GTDB lineage: Bacteria > Pseudomonadota > Gammaproteobacteria > DASZBR01 > DASZBR01 > DASZBR01. The sequence goes on along the minus strand of DASZBR010000007.1, from coordinate 4,691 downwards.
TACACTGTTTTTAATACAAACAAATAAGAGGAGAACTCCCATGTGGCCCCGCGCAATTGTTTTCGTTGACATGAATGCTTTTTTTGCATCGATTGAACAACTCGATTATCCCGAATTAAGAGATAAGCCTATCGCAGTAACAAACGGCGCGGAAGGAACCTGTATTATTACCTGCTCATACGAAGCACGCGCGTTTGGTGTTAAAACGGGAATGCGGCTCCGTGAAGCAAAGCAATTATGTTCCCATCTTATTACTCGTCCTACGCGAATTAAACGCTACACAGAGCTCTCGTCTAAAATTATGCGTTGTTTAGAAAGCATTACGCCTGATATTGAAGTCTTTTCTGTCGATGAGGCTTTTTTGGATGTCACGCATTGTCAGAAATTATGGGGAACGCCAGAGTTTATTGGTCGAAAAGTAAAAAAATTAGTAACAGAGATATCAGGTCTGCCGTGTTCTGTTGGCGTGAGCAGTGACAAATCAACCGCAAAATACGCTGGCGAAGTTAAAAAGCCCAATGGCTTTGTAGTAATTCCACCTGAAAAAATTCGCGAAAGTTTAGAAAAAGTTCCTGTGAACGAATTGTGTGGAATAGGCCCGGGTATTAGCCAGTTTTTATTAAAATATGGTGTGAAGTATTGCGGCGATATGCGAAAACTACCTATTAGCGTATTAGCGCAACGATTTGGTAATTTAGGTCGACGCATTTGGTTGATGGCACAAGGATTAGATTTCGAGCCCGTACAAACAAAATTAAAAGATCCTAAATCAGTAGGTCACGGCAAGGTCATGCCGCCGAATACGAAAGACGAAAAAGTTGTTTTGACTTATTTGCAGCATATGTCTGAAAAAGTCGGCGCGAGATTGCGAAGATATCATTTAGAATCCAAAACCTTTTTTATTGGCGTGAAAAGTTATGCGTGGGGATGGATGGGCGAACGCTGTTCGTTGTCGCATCCGACCAATGATGGCCAAAAAATTTATCGTTTAGGTCGAGATATTCTCAAAGAACATTGGGATGGTTCGGGATTGTTTCAAATTCAAATTACGGCTATTGATCCTGTATTAGGACATATACAAAAAGAATTGTTTGATGATCTGGAAAATTCTGCAGAAAAATTAAATAAAATTATAGATCAAATAAATTCAAAATATGGAAATCATACGATTATTCCAGCGCCGTTATTAAATCGCACGAAGATGAATGATGTGATTGCGCCGGCGTGGAAACCGGAGGGGGTGCGGAAGTCGGTGTAGAAAAAGCATGTGACAAGAAATAACAATTTATGCTAATGTTTGTTATTAATGGATTTTGTGAAAATGGATGGTGAAATGAATATTTCTTTAACACCGGAACTTGAAAAATATGTATATGACAAAATTAAGAATGGCCTTTACACCTCAGCGAGTGAAGTTGTGCGCGAAGCATTGAGACTTATGCATACCCATGAAACTTTGCAGAAGCAAAGAATCGAGCAATTGAGTCGAGAAATTGATATTGGGTTAATGGAGTTAAAATCAGGCCAAAAAATACCAGCGAAAGAGTCTTATGACCGATTGAGGAAAAAAATAATAAATACCGCCAAGGGGGGTAAATGACGTATTACCTATCACCCTCCGCTGAAAAAGATATTGAAGAAGTTGCTTCGTATTATCTGTCTCAAAACTTATCCGTTGCTTTGAATTTTATTGATTCTGTATATGAAGCCATGGAAATGCTCGCTGCAAATCCAATGCTTGGTCATAAGAGAGCGGATTTAACGGATAGATCTATTAGAGTTTGGCCATTTAAGTGGCACTACCTCATTTTTTATACTGATGAAATTCCAATTAAAGTAGTCAGAGTTTTAAGTGGATATAGAGACATATCAAGTTTGCTTGGAAATGTAGGATCTCGATTTATTGAGCCTGTTTAATTTTCTGCAAAATATAACAATCCGTTACGCCATCAAACGCTTCTCTAACAAAGCTAAATCCTGCTTTTTCATAGCATCTTATCGCACGCTTATTCGTTGCAGCAGGATCGATGAGTATGGTTTTTGCAGGAAAATGGGTAAATATATAATTGAATATTCCGGTCAAAACGAACAGTGAATACGGTTTATCTCGAACATCTATTCCGGTTTTATTCGAACACTTATTTCGGTTAATTCGAACGGGATAAAAAGACACACGCCCGTTATTTGTTTATGCTAAATTTTCCTCCTCTACTTGGCAAACGGTATTTTCATTTTTCCTTAAAGAATCACCTGATAAAGGTAGCTTGATTGAATTATGTAGCAGTCTATCCAGTATCGCATCTGCTAACGTTTGATCTGCAATATATTCATGCCAGTGCGCAATAGGCAATTGACTCGTAATAATAGTGGACGCTGTTTGGTAGCGATCATCCATGATTTCAAGTAAATCACGCCGCTGTTCATCATTGAGCGGAGCAAGTGCCCAATCATCTAGAATAAGGATTTGAGCTTTTGAAATCTGAGTTAATAATTTTGGATATGAACCATCAGCACGTGCAACAAGTAATTCTTGTAGTAATCGTGGCACACGATAATAACGAACCGTGTAATTTTGCAGACAGGCTTTGTGCGCAAGCGCACAAGCAAGATATGTTTTGCCTGTGCCCGTTGGACCTGTGATTAATAAATTAAGATGCTGCTTTATCCAATTTCCTTCGGATAATTGAAGAATGAATGATTTCTGTAAGCCACGAGTTTTTTTGAAGTTGATATTTTCAACACAAGCGGACTGTTTAAGCTTGGCTTGTTGAAGTTTTCGTTTTAAACGTAAATTATCACGTAAAACAAATTCTCTTTCGACTAGCCAACTCAGACCCTCTTCAAAAGATAACGTTATGTTTTGCTGAAGAAATTCTTCAAACGCGCTCGACATGCCGCGCAATCGAAGTTGAGACAATTTTTCTAACGTGGGGTGATTCATCATAATCTCCTGTTAACGGTAATAAATTGCACCACGAACATTTTCGTGATGCGGTGGTAAATGATTTTGTGAAACAGAATAAAGTTTAAGATTCTCAAGACCTTTTTTGAGAATAGACTCCACTTGTTTGTAACGATATGCGCCAACCGCATCGGCATAAGCACAGGCTTTTTCTAAACGGTCTTCGCCAAATCTTTTTCCGAGTCGAAGTACTCCTAAACAAGCACGATACGCTTGTTCAGGAAACGCGCGATTAGCCAGCATATTTTCAACAAACCGTAGCGTAGCATCTCCAATCTTTCTAGCGCTTTTAAAAATGAAGTCAGGAGAAACATCTCGTTGAAACTGATGGCTTTTTGGCATGTGTTCTTTTGTTGTTGTAAATCCATAGGGCTTTTCATGTCGAATGTGTGTTGCAATACGGCGGCTTTTGTAAAACACTTCCAGTAATTTTTGTGTTACACGTAATTCAACATTATGAGAAATATGTTTGTAAGGAACGCTGTAATAATGTTTTTCAAATTCAATATGATAATCGATATGCACACGCGCTTTTTTCCATGTTGCGTATTCATAATGTTCTTCAGGAAATAATTTCAGTGCCGGCTTATCTAAGGATTCAAATAATTGTTTTCGTGTTCCGGATAATTTTTGAAAGGGGGACTCATTAAGCTTCACAAGCAATGGCCTGATAAAATTATTTATTTCATCAACACTGGTAAATGTATGATTACGCAATGGCGCTAAAATAAAGCGCTCCACAAACCCAACGGCACTTTCTACCTTGGCTTTGTCTTTTGGTTCAGCGACGCGTGCAGGAACAATTGCAATGCCGTAATGCTCTCCAAAGCATTGATAATTCGGATTGATATCAGGATCATAAAGATGTGCACTTTTTACGCCAGATCTCAAGTTGTCAGGAACAAGAATCGAAGGACAGCCCCCAAAGAATTTCAGCATATTAATGTGCGAATTAATCCAGTCTTCAAGATTTTGTGTGGCGCTTGCTTCAACATAAGTGTAACTGGATGCACCCAACGTGCCGACAAAGATTTGCGCTTCGTGAATTTCACCCGTGTCCATTGAAATCCACGACACTGTTAACCCCGAATAATCTACAAAGCATTTTTCGCCTGCTTTGTGAATTTGACGCATCACAGGTTCAGCTTGTTTAACGTAGACTCGATACTTTACGCAAAATTGCGTATAGCTCAGTCCATCAGGATATTTATCACGATATTCTCGCCACAATAAAAGCAGCGTTACACCTTTACGTCTTAGTTCACGATAAACAACTTCTAGATCAGGTAAAGGCCTTTCTTTTTTTGAAGCCTCAACAGGACGATAAAGATTTTGATATAACGCTTCTTCATCTAAATTATCAGGCAATGGCCATGTTATTCCTGCCGATCTTGCAAGCCTTAAGTAGACGCATACTGTGCTTACGCTTACCCCAAGGCTTTTGGAAATACTTCGTTGGCTTAAATGCGATTCATAATGTAATCGCAATACTTCTTTAATCTTCCGCATCGACAATTTCCTCATTGGCATCTACCCACCTCTTTGAGTTTTAAAGAGTGAGTAGCCTATACATTGTCGTGCGTCTTTTTATCTAAAATCCCACCGAAATCAGGTGTTCGATTTCACCATAATCGCTGTTCGAGTAAAACCATAATCAGTGTTCGAGATGAACCATAATCACTGTTCGAATAAAACCGTAACTAGTGTTCGAGATGGGCCGTAATATTCA
>DASZBR010000006.1:0-268050 GCA_035943935.1 Gammaproteobacteria bacterium | reverse complement strand
ACCTGCTTTACCGCTTTGCCTGGTGACCATAGCGAACGGGAACCACCTGATTCCATTCCGAACTCAGCAGTGAAAACGTTCTGCGCCGATGATAGTGTGACATAAGTCACGCAAAAGTAGGACATCGCCAGGCTTTTTTTTGCCTGAAATTCCTCTATACTCTCTACTCTTGAATTTTTACTTACTAAATGGGGTTTTTCTATGACGTCTATACAAAGAACATTGTCTATTATCAAGCCAGATGCAGTGGCGAAAAATCTCATTGGTAAGATCTACACCTGTTTTGAACAGGCTGGCTTAGAAATCGTTGCGGCGAAAATGGCCCATTTAACAAAAGCACAGGCTGAAAGTTTTTATGAAATTCACAAAGCCCGTCCGTTTTTCAATGATTTAGTCAAATTTATGATTTCAGGTCCTGTGATGATTCAAATCCTCGAGGGCGAGAATGCAGTACTGAAGCACCGCGATATCATGGGAGCAACCAATCCTAAAGATGCAGCGGCTGGAACCATCCGTGCACTTTATGCTGCAAGTATTGATGAGAACGCTGTTCATGGTTCTGATTCGCTAGACAATGCAAAAACAGAAATTGCTTTCTTCTTTGATAATAAAGAGATTTATGAGCGCTCACGTTAATTTATTAGATTACGATAGAAAAAGCCTCGCTGAATTTTTTGGTTCTCGTGGTGAAAAACCTTTTCGTGCAACTCAACTGATTCAGTGGATTCATCATTATGGTGTAATTAATTTTGACGAGATGACAAATCTCAGTAAAGAGTTACGTGAAAAATTAGCTAAAGATACGGTCATTGAATTACCTGAAATTGTTACCGAACAACTTTCTAAAGATGGCACCCGAAAATGGGTGCTCAAATTAAAAGATAATAATTGCATCGAAATGGTTTTTATTCCTGAAGCGGATAGAGGAACCCTCTGTGTTTCTTCTCAAGTCGGCTGTGCGCTGAATTGCAGTTTTTGTTCGACAGGAAAACAAGGCTTTAGCCGTAATTTGACGACGGCAGAAATCATTGGCCAAGTCTGGATTGCAAAAAGAGCAGAACAAGTCACCAATGTGGTCATGATGGGAATGGGTGAACCCCTCCTGAATTTTGATAATGTCGTGAAAGCGATGGATATCATGATGGATGACTTCGGATACGGCTTATCTAAACGTCGTGTGACCTTAAGTACATCGGGTGTTATTCCGGCGATGAAAGAGCTTTCAGAAATCAGCGATGTTTCATTGGCTGTTTCTCTTCATGCCCCCACGGATGAGTTGCGCGATATTTTAGTGCCAATCAATAAAAAATATCCGCTTTCAGAATTGATGGCGGTATGCAAAACTTATTTTGAAAATGAGCCTCGCCGTAAAATCACGTTTGAATATGTCATGCTAGAAGGCATTAATGATAAAAGGCAGCATGCGGAACAATTAGTCACATTGTTGAGAGATGTTCCTGCGAAAGTTAATTTGATACCGTTTAATCCATTTCCGTATACACAATATAAGCGGTCATCACAATCTGTAATTAATGCATTCCGTGATATATTGAAAAGCGCAGGTTTGATAACAGTAACACGTAAAACACGGGGTGATGATATTGATGCAGCCTGTGGACAGTTAGTGGGTAAAGTTAATGATAAGACACGTCGTAAGGAACAATATGCGAAGGAAATTTTTGATCGTAGTCGTGGTGTTATTGCTGTGTAGTGTTGTCCAAAGTTGCACCAGTATAAACTCAATATCTAATCAAAATAGTGCCTCGCAGGATAATGTGGCGCTTGGACTTGCATACTTGAAACAGGGAAATAAAGTTCGTGCGAAAGAAAAATTACTGCGCGCGTTACATGAGACGCCCCAAGATCCTATAACACTTGATGCGATGGCGTATTTTTGGGAAGAAACGGGAAATACAGCGCTTGCTTCGCAATATTATGAACATGCCTATGGATTAGCGCCAAATGATGGCGCAGTACTCAATAATTATGGAATTTTTTTGTGCAAGCAACATCAAGAAAAAAAGGCTGAAGCGCTATTTTTAAAAGCAGCGCATTTACAAAATTATATTAATACCGCAAAAGCGTATGAAAATGCAGGGGTTTGCGCATTAACCGTTAACGATAAGGCGAAAGCCAAGGACTATTTTACAAAAGCATTGGCAAATTAATATGGCTGAAATAAATTCTTTTGGAGATAAATTGCGTCTTGCACGCGAGAGGCGTGGATTGTCACAAGAAGAAGCTGCGAAAGCACTTTGTCTAAACGTCGAAGTGATTAATGCGCTTGAGTGCGAACAGTTTGATAAATTGCCTTCCGCCGTTTTTGTGAGGGGGTATATTAAGAACTACGCAAGTTTATTGCGCTTAACCATTAATGAGCCTTCTCGTGCGTCAACAAGTTCTGCGTCACCTACCGTTTCTCCTACACCAGAAACAAAACAGTTCGGACTGTTGCCATTATTAGGGCGGATCTTTCTGAAATTATTAAACTATGTCGTTATTATTACCCTTGCCGTGTTGGTATTTATTTGGTGGCATGAGCGTCATCATGCGATTGAAAAAAATGATGCAACACGATCTATTATTAGCATGAGTGTAGAGGAAGTTCCCTTTGGACGCATAAAATCCAATGAAATATTGCTTCCTATAGTTAAAAAGGACGATCTTATGCAGGATATTTTTCCGGGATGGCCATTATGACATCGATTCAAGCCGTAAAAGGAATGAATGATATTTTGCCTGAAGCAACTGCATTATGGCATTGGGTAGAAAATCATATCCGAACATTATTTTTTAATTATGGCTATGAAGAAATTCGTCTGCCGATTCTTGAGCGAACAGAATTATTTAAACGCAGTATTGGCGAAGCGACTGATATTGTAGAAAAAGAAATGTATACTTTTTTAGATCGTAACGACGAGAGCTTAACGCTACGACCAGAGGGAACAGCCGGTTGTGTGCGAGCAGGTATTCAACAGGGAATTTTGTACCATCAAACGCAAAAATTATGGTATCAAGGTCCGATGTTCCGTTATGAGCGTCCACAAAAAGGTCGTTATCGCCAATTTTATCAAGTAGGTGTTGAAGTATTTGGTTTCGCAGGTTATTTGATTGAAGCTGAATTAATGGTGATGTCTTTTCGTTTGTGGAATCTCTTAGGTATTGCCGACAAAGTAAAGTTGCACATTAATACCTTGGGTACACCTGAATCCCGTGTGCATTACAGAAAAGCTTTTGTTGAATTTTGTAAAAAACATCCTGAAAAATTAGATGAGGATTCTAAGCGTCGTCTTGAAACCAATCCTCTGCGAATTCTTGACTCTAAAAATCCTGAAGTACAAGCGCTGCTTGATCACGCGCCTAAACTCACTGAATACTTAGATGAAATTGATAAGAAAGCATTTCAAGAGCTGTGCGAGCTTTTACGCGCTGCTCATATTCCGTTTGAAATAAATCCAAAATTGGTAAGAGGCTTAGATTATTACACGGGAACCGTCTTTGAATGGGTAACAGAAGCGTTAGGTGCTCAAGGAACCGTCTGTGCTGGCGGTCGCTATGATGGATTAGTGAAAGAGTTGGGTGGAAAAGAAACGCCAGCGGTTGGTTTTGCCATCGGCATTGAGCGGATTGTTGAATTATGCTCAGATAAATTTGCGAAGCAATTGCCTGATGTTTATTTTGTGTTGGCAGGGGAAAGGGCTGAAAAAGAGGGGCTTATCCTTGCCGAAAAAATGCGTGATGCGATTCCTACGTTGAGCTTGATCGTTGACTGTTCAGGCGGTAATGTTAAAGCCCAATTTAAACGCGCGGATAAAAGTGGTGCGAAATTTGCTTTAATTTTGGGTGAAGACGAGTTGACAAATAATATGATAACCTTCAAAGATCTTCGCGAAGAAAAGCCTCAACAGCGCTTTTCAATTGATGAATCGATAAAACACGTAAGGAGTATGTTGTGAGTACGTATTTAACGGAAGAGCAACAAATAGAATTGTTGAAAGCGTGGTGGAAAAACAACGGTAATTTTGCGATCGGTGTTTTATTTTTAGCGCTTGCACTGAGCCTAGGATTACATTTCTGGTTTAAACACCGTGAAGTGAAACTGGAAAGAGGTTCGGCGCACTATGAACAAATGCTCAATGCGCTTGTGAACGGGGACGATGCAACGACCATTAAAGAAGCGAGTTTACTCAAAGATAATTATTCGCACACGCCTTATGCGGCATTGGCTTCATTGATCTTTGCTCGAAATGATGTGTACGCAGAAAAATATCCAGAAGCAGAAGCGCAATTAACGTGGGTGATGGATCACGCGAGTACGAATTCTTTACGTGAAATTGCTCGATTGCGTTTATCACGCATTGAAATTCAGCTGAATAAACCTCAAGAAGCATTGAAAGTATTAGATAAAATAAACGATTCAAGTTATCTGCCTATGATTAATGAAGTGCGTGGAGACAGTTATCTTGCGCTCAATGATACCGTAAAAGCGCGTGAGTCCTATCAAAAAGCAGTAGATTTATTGCCTAATTATGCTATTGCACGTCCATTGCTTACGATGAAATTGAATGATTTAGCGACAGGAAATAAATAAATGAAAAAAATGAGTGTTTTGCTTACCGCTTTATGTTTGGCTGGATGTTCGACAATAAGTGGTATCGGGGAAGATAATACCCCTGCACCATCAAAACTTGTGGCTTATCAATCACAATTCTCACCGCAAAAAATGTGGTCACATAAAATGGATGCGACGAAAGCAGTTGCAATATTTGATCTTTCGAATGGAATGACGTATTGGCGATCGCCGTTAAAGCAAACCTTAGTTGCAGGTCCAAGTATTGGAAATAACCTTGTGATTGCAGGGGACAATGACGGCGGACTGTGGGCGTTGTCTTTAGCCAGTGGAAAAACGGTGTGGCACGTTATGCTTTCTGATCCAATTGTTTCTTCCCCCATTATTTCTAACAACAGTGTTTTTGTGCGAACACTTGATGGTTCTGTGTGGGCATTAAATATTCAAGATGGTAGCGTGCGTTGGCAATCTGCGCATAGCGTTCATACGATGGTTTTATCGGGGGGAAGCAAGCCTCTGTTGGTTGACAACAATATCATTGTGGGTTCATCCAATGGAAACTTAACAGCGTATGCCTCTCAAACAGGTGCAGTAAAGTGGCAGACAACGATTGCTCGCCCACAAGGGCCTGCAGATGTCGAAAAAATGGTGGATATTGTTGCTGATCCGAAAATTTCAGGAAATGTGGTTTATGTGGTGACGTATCAAGGAAATTTGGCAGCAGTGAATGCTCAAACAGGACAGAAATTGTGGCAAACGCCATTGTCTTCTTTTACAGGACTTGCCGTTGCACCACAGACAATTTTTGTGACAGATGCGAAGGGAGTTGTGTGGGCATTTGATCGTAAAACAGGCAAAGAAATATGGAAGCAAGAAGATTTAAAATATAGACGATTAACTGCGCCTGCTGTCATGGGAAATATGCTTGTCGTTGCTGATGCTGAAGGGTATGTTCATTGGCTGAGTCAATCTTCAGGTTTAACACTTGCTCGAGTGAATGTCAGCAGTTCATCCATAAACAGCGCGCCAATTGTACATGGCAAAGAAGTGTATATTTTATCTACGAATGGCTTAGTCACTGACTATAGCTATTAAGAATAATTAAGAAGCTATCCGCGCTAATTTATTTTCGCTGAAATATAACGTCAGTTGTTTCTGTTCGGTTAATTTATCTTTCAGGCGAAGTGTATAAACATAATGCCAAACATCGGGTGAAAGGGGGGTGTCTAATATGGGCGTTCCCATCGTGCTGAGTACTTGATCTTTTGTCATGCCTACTTTCAACAAAGCAACAGCATTAGGATTAATCACATTACCTTGTTCAAGTGGCGCGTGATATAAAAACGGATAACATCCAGTCAACCCTAACAACGGCATCAATAAAACAAAGGCTAAGCCAATTTTATTACTCATCTTCATCATCAATATCCTCATGTCTTCTCGTGGATGGTATGCCTGCTGGTTTCGGAGATGTGCCGAATGGTGTAATGCTTGATTTGCCTTCATGAGTTTCAGCAGAGTGCACAGACTCATATTCTTTTGCATTAACTTCTTTTACCACATCACTGTGTGAATACAATCTATATATCGTTTCAACCTTTGTTTTATGGTCCCAGGCGACTTTGGCGTCCATGAATTCCAACGCATCTTTGTCATCTGCAAAGGCCGCTATCAATTTTTCAATGCTGCTTATGAACTGTTTTGTTAACTGAAATTGTAGCGCCAAAGCTCGTCTCCCACATTATTGAACCCGAGATTCTAACGGCTTAATCTTCCCAACTCAATGTTCCACCGGTTTGGTACTCAGTGACGCGGGTTTCGAAGAAGTTCTTCTCTTTCTTCAAGTCCATGACTTCACTCATCCAGGGGAAGGGATTTTCAGCGCCAGCATACTCTTCCGCTAGTCCAATTTGAGCTAATCTTCTATTGGCAATGAAGTGTAGATATTCTTTAAACATGCCTGCATTCAATCCCAAAATACCACGAGGCATAGTATCGACAGCATATTGATACTCAAGCTCTACACCTTCTTTGATTAATTTAACCATTTCAGCTTGGAATGATTTAGTCCACAAATGGGGATTTTCAATTTTAATTTGATTAATAACGTCAATGCCAAAATTTAAATGCATAGATTCATCACGCAAAATATATTGAAATTGTTCAGAGGTTCCCGTCATTTTATTTCGACGACCCATGGATAAAATTTGCGTAAAGCCTACATAGAAAAATATGCCCTCAAAAACAACGTAAAAAGCAATCAAATCTCGTAATAAGCGTTGATCATTTTCAGGTGTACCCGTATGAAAATGGGGGTCGCCTAAACTTTGCGTGAAGGGGAGCGCCCACTGAGCTTTCCGTGCAACCGCGGGAACCTCACGATACATATTAAATATTTCTGCTTCATCTAATCCTAGACTTTGAACCACATGCTGATAAGCATGCGTATGTATGGCTTCTTCGAATGCTTGGCGTAATAAATATTGTCGGCATTCTGGATTCGTAATATGTCTATAGACGGCTAAGACTAAATTATTGGCGACTAAAGAATCAGCGGTCACAAAAAAGCCTAAATTTCTTTTGATAATAATTCTTTCGTCATCGGTTAGGCCATCTTGAGAATCCCACAGTGCAACATCTGCCGACATGCTGATTTCATTGGGCATCCAATGATTGGCGCAGCCAGCGTTATATTTATCCCATGCCCATGGATATTTAAACGGAACTAATTGGTTTAAATCAGCATGGCAATTAATAATTCTTTTGTCATCCACTTGGATACGCGCCGCACCCATTTCAATAATTTCAAGACCCATAATATTTCCTCAACAATAATAGATATAAAATAATTTACTGACAGGATTCACAGTCAGGGTTATCTATAGCGCATTCTTTGGATGAAACCGCATTTAATGTTCCGCTGGTCACCGTTGATTTTTCGGTGCCCGTCGCCCCTAAACTACGCAAGTAATAAGTCGTTTTCAGGCCTTTTATCCACGCCAAACGATAGAGTGCGTCTAATTTCTTACCCGATGGCTCAGCCATATATAAGTTCAGCGATTGAGATTGGTCGATCCATTTTTGGCGTCGCGATCCGGCTTCAACTAACCAGCTGGGATCAATTTCAAATGCATTTGCATATAATAATTTTAATTCTTGGGGAATCCGTGCTATTTGCGAAACGCTACCGTCAAAATATTTTAAGTCATTGATCATGACATCGTCCCATAAATTTAAGGTTTTTAAATCGCGGACTAAGTAAGGATTCACGACAGTAAATTCACCGGACATATTTGATTTTACAAATAAGTTTTGATAAGTGGGTTCAATCGATTGGGAAACACCACAAATATTTGAGATAGTTGCAGTGGGTGCAATCGCCAATACATTTGAATTTCGCATGCCCGTTTTTTTAACTTTTTCGCGCAAGCTATTCCAATCCATGGTTTTGCTTCGGTCTTGATCTAAATATTCGCCGCGTGTTTTGGCTAAAAATTCAATAGAATCAATCGGCAAAATACCCTGACTCCATAAAGAGCCTTTATACGATTCATAGGATCCTCGTTCTTCGGCTAATTGATTTGACGCTTCAATGGCGTAATAACTTACCGCTTCCATTGATTGATCCGCAAAATTTATGGCTTCTTGTGAAGAATAGGGTAGACGTAATTCATACAAGGCATCTTGAAAACCCATAATACCTAATCCAATCGGGCGGTGTTTGAGATTAGATTTTTTCGCTTGTGGGACCGTGTAGTAATTAATATCAATGACGTTATCTAACATGCGAATAGCGGTCTGGACTGTTTTTCTCAACTTCTCTTTATCCAAACCCTTTTTGTTCATATGTTGAACAAGATTAATACTGCCCAAATTACAGACTGCAATTTCTTCAGCTGATGTATTTAAGGTAATTTCAGTACATAAATTTGAGCTATGTACTACACCAATATGTTGTTGCGGAGATCGTAAATTACACGGATCTTTGAACGTTACCCAAGGGTGCCCCGTTTCAAATAACAGTCCTAACATTTTTCGCCATAAGGATAAGGCAGGAATTTTTTTATGAACAAAAAGCTCGCCTTTTTCTGCTTTTTTCTCATACGCGACATAGGCTTTTTCAAAGGCGTCACCATACAGATCATGTAAATCAGGCACTTCATTAGGTGAGAATAATGTCCAATCACCGTTTTCAGAGACACGTTTCATAAATAAATCAGGCACCCAATTTGCCGTATTCATATCATGTGTGCGTAATCTTTCATCACCCGTATTTTTGCGTAATTCTAAAAAGCGCTCGATATCGTAATGCCAGGTTTCTAAATAGCCCACCACTGCACCTTTGCGTTTGCCACCTTGATTGACGGCAACGGCACTGGCATTGGCCACTACCATGAAGGGTACTACGCCTTGTGATTTGCCATTTGTTCCCTTGATATGTGCTCCCATGGCGCGAATAGGTGTCCAGTCATTACCTAAACCACCCGCAAATTTTGAGAGAAGGGCGTTATCTTTTATAGCGCTATAAATAGCATCTAAATCATCAGGAATGGTGGTTAAAAAGCAGCTCGACAATTGTGGACGTAGGGTTCCTGAGTTAAATAAAGTTGGCGTTGAACTCATGAAGTCAAACGATGACAATAAATCATAAAATTCAATGGCGCGTGCGTTTTTATCTTTTTCTTCCATCGCCAAGCCCATGGCCACACGCATAAAGAATGCTTGTGTTAATTCAAATCTCTTCCCGCGCGAATGGATTAAATAGCGATCATATAAAGTTTGTAATCCTAAATACGTAAATTGCAAATCACGTTCTAGTTTTATTGCTTTCGCCAATTTATCGAGATCAAAGTTTTGTAAGTTTGGATTTAATAATTCAAGTTTAATACCCGCTTGAAGATAGGCTTTAAAATAGTCGGTATAGGATGCTTTTTCAGAAAGATCTAAAAATAAATACGCTTCGTCTTTCACTTCTTCCAATAATAGACGCGCAGCAACGTAGGTATAATTGGGTTCTTTTTCAATTAATGCTCGAGCACTGAGTTGTAAGGCTTTGTTAATATCATGCTTGGTCGCGCCTTCGAATAAGCCACGTTCTGTTTCTTTTAAAATTAATTCTGGGCTAACTTCAATCAGTCCTTCACACGCTTCCAGAACAGATTTCTTCAGGTCTTTGTCGACAGGTTTTGCTTTCTGTGTTTTTTCGGCTACGGCAAGGCGTTCTTTGCGACGTTCTTCACGGTATAAAACATAGGCACGCGCGACTTTGTGTTCTTCGCCTCGCATGAGTACGAGTTCGACCTGATCTTGGATATCTTCGATGTGGATAGTTCCGCCAGAGGGCAGTCGGCGTTGAAAAGTTTGTGTGATGATATCGGTCAGTTGTGAAACTTGTTCATGAATACGACTGGACTTCGACGCATTTTCACCTTCGACAGCAAGAAAAGCTTTCGAAACCGCGACGGCAATTTTGGTCGGGTCGTAGGGTGTAATCTTGCCATTACGACGGATAACATGTATCTCGCCGGGCTTGATGGCATTTAATTCGATAGCAGGGGTTGACAATTCGGTGGACATAGGCTCCTCCAAGAGCAAAGAAAACACAAGATAATGTGTTTTTCGTGAATGACGAACGCAATATATTGTGTTTATGATTTTTGTGTCAAGCGCTTTGGGTAAATATATTTTGCCTTGCTGCCGGGGGGGAATTCTGGTATAAAGCGAGCCTAATTTTAGGAGAATGCTGATATGGCACGTGTGTGTGATGTAACGGGTAAGCGCCCGATGAGTGGACATAATGTGTCCCACTCCAACCGTAAAACCAAGCGTCGTTTTTTACCGAACTTACATGAACGAAGAGTGTTCTGTGAAGACACCGGTACCTTTATCCGTGTTCGTATTAGCCGAAAAGGGCTTAAACTGATCGATAAAGTCGGCGTGAAGAAAGCGTTAGAAAAGAAAGCGAGTTAAACCATGGCAAAGTCAAAACGTATTATCAAGATCAAAATGAATTCAACGGGTACCACCAAAGAGGGTAACCCTACGGGAATTTATTACACGACGACCAAAAATCCGAAAAATTCTCCGACTAAGTTTAAGATGAAAAAATTCGACAGAAGGGCGTTCAATCCGGAAACCGGAAAACAAGGAATGCACGTTGAATTTGAAGAAGGCAAAGTCAAGTAATCTTGTCATTATTGGTAGCGGACTGGCGGGTTACACGTTAGTCCGCGAAATCCGCAAGCACGATAAAACATTTCCTATCACGGTTATTACCGCCGACAACGGTGAGTATTATTCCAAGCCGCAATTATCTAACGCTCTCACGCACAAGAAAGAAGCCTCTCAATTAGCGTTATTCACCAAAGAAAAATTTGCTCAGCAATTTAGTATTGATATTAAATCCAATGTTTTATTGAATTCGCTCGATGATGTGGACTTGGAGTACAGCCATTTAGTTTTAGCAACCGGCGCAAGTCCTGTAATTCTTCCTAACTTAAGTCACGCTCATGTTGTGAATAATCTCGAAGATTATAGTAAGTTCAGAGAAATTATTAAAAATCAAAAAAAAATAACTATAGTAGGCTCGGGTTTAGTCGGCTGTGAATTTGCGAATGATTTACTGAATGCCGGTTATGAAATTACTGTAATAGCCCCTGAAAAATATCCGCTATTTAATTTAATTCCTGAACAAGCGGGATTGGGTTTAAAAAAAGCATTGGCAGAAAAGGGTGTGAATTGGCAACTCGAACGATATTTTCAACCTGAAGATGATCACGGAATTATTTTAAGTGCAGTAGGTTTAAGACCCAATCTGACGTTGGCAAAATCACTTAATCTCACGATTAATATGGGCATTGTGGTTAATCAATATCTAGAAACTAGCCAGGCTAATATATATGCCTTAGGAGATTGTGCTGAGGTATTTGGTCAAGTATTGCCGTACATACAGCCGTTGTCTTTATGTGCCAGAGCATTAGCGAAAACTATCTTGGGTGAGCCAACAGCTGTGGAATATCCGCCTATGCCCATCCACATTAAAACACCTGCTTATCCTATCGTCGTAGTACCCACTACTTCAAAAAATAGCCGTTGGGAGCTAGAAACCCATCCAGATGGTCTGTCAGGGCTATGTTATAATCACGACCATACATTGACCGGGTTCTGTGTGACGGGCAGCCAAGCCAGCCGGTCACATGAATTTTTAGCTAAACTCCAGACGATTTAAGCTTTCCTTAAGGTTGGTCTGGTAGACTGGACTTAATTAAAGAGAGGTTTTTATGGCAATTAGTATTACTCAAGAACAATTGGGCAACCTTATTGTTAAAATACACGAAAAAGCAGACGAGGCTGACGTTAGCCTTGGTGACCTCAATGCTTATATCCAAAAATACAACATAGAGGCAGCTTTGTTCGCCGATAAAAAAAATCAAGAGAAGCCGGAGGCGTTAGAATTTTTTAATTGTTTCAAAGGTTATCCGAAAAATATCGATCCTAAATTAGCGGCTTATGCCAAAAAATATAATACTGAACAGAGACAAAAAACAGACAAACTTGTAAAGGCAGACGCTCCTCATCGTGGAGTTATTGCTCGTATGAAAGCAGGTCAACCTGTGGGCCCTCATCAATGGTTGGATAGTGATGATATTTTCCATGTATTACTGCATGTGGTGCCAAAAGATAAGCACAACAATTTTCTGTACCCAAATCTTTTAAGTAATGTAGAGGCTGCTCAGTTTTCAGATAAAAGTCGTGCGGGTGCTAGACCCTTATGTGTTGCGACAAATCCAACGGGAAATCATTGGACATTAACGTGGATGGATACAGAAGAAAAAGTTCGTTATAAAGATTCACTGCATGGTTCTGATGAAACAAAACAAGATATACAAGATAGGTTGAAACGCATTTTTCCTCATAATGAAGTCACTGCTCCTCAATTTACGGGTGAGCAAAATAATGGTTGGATGTGCGGATACCTTAACGGCATTAGAGAAAGTTTAATTGTTCTCGGTATTGATCATCCTATCACACGAGCAACAACACCTGAGGGACTCCGTGATGCTGTTTTTGCTGTCATGAGCGAAATCGCAGGGAAACCTTACACACTAGCAGACCACGATGAACAAGTTCAGGTCAGTACAAAAGTTCTTGCTTCCGGAGTTGATGCAAAATTAATGGAGAATGTATTCAACGATATTTTCAGTAAACAAATTGAGCGCGGTGCTGTAAAACTTGATGGCGATAAAATTACCACAACCGATCTTTCCGAAGAAAGCTTGAAAGAATTTGTTGAGAACAGCATGAAACTCATGGAAACATTGGGATTGAAAGATCAAGAATTTGATCTCAATGCGCCAGCTAATATCAGACCTCAATTAAAAGCAATGTTAGAAGCAAAAGGTTTTAAAATAGCAGAGCCTGCTAAAGCAGCAGAACCTGTTAATCCTATGACTAGACCGGGTATTTAAAGCGGAAAGCGATAAAAACTATATCTGTTTGTAGTCTCAAATCCACACGAATCATATAATTTTAACGCTGCAGTATTATCACCCAATACTTCAACCGCAATCGGCTTTGCATATTCGTGAGAATATTCTTTCAGCCACGTTAGCATTAAAGCTTTGCCATAACCCTGCTGACGAAACTTTTTTGCAATTCCCACATCATGAACGTATATACGATTAAAATCTTCACGTGCGTGAATCTTGCCCACGACTTCGCCTTTTTCATTTCGTGCTAAATACGCTTTGCGATTCGGTTCTTTTAATGTCATGCCAAATCTATCTTTAATGGCATCATAATCGGGTTTTTCAAATGCTTGTACGTGCAGATCAGCGAGAACATCTAAATCTTCAAACGTCGCGCGTGATAACGTAATTTTCTTTTCAGATTCCAAAGAAATGTTTTCGCGTGGACGCATCTCGACTTCGCGGTGATCCAATGTTCCCTTGCGCGCGATGCATTCCTCGATAAACTTTTCATTCTTGTCATTCACAATGAACATATATTCATTGACGATATAATTTCTTAATTTTGTCAGGCCAATCATTAAGAGTTTTTTAAAAATTCCCTGATGGCGGTAATCCGGATCCACTAAGACAGAAATCTCAGCAATATCAGAAAAGAAAAAGATATTTAACATGCCGATTAATTTATCATCCGTAAAACACAGATAATCCAGTGAGTTCAGATCGTGATGACGCTCACGTAGGGTCTGCCAATATAATTTGGGTGAATACCCACCTGCACGTTCACAGCGATAGTAAAGTTCATGCGCTGGGGCAAGGGTAGGGAGAGAGGTCAAGCTTTGTTTAAACGATAATGCGCTCATAGGTTTTTATCTTCATGCTCACAGAATTTCTGAATTATACACGTCCCGCACTTCGGTTGGCGAGCCGTACAGACATATCTGCCATGTAAAACTAGCCAATGATGAGCGTTCTGCAAATATTCTTTAGGGACAGCTTTATTAAGCTTGTCCTCGACTTCGCGCGGATTCTTGCCTGGCGCAAGTTTTGTTCTATTAGCTACGCGAAAGATATGGGTATCAACAGCGATGGTTGGCTGATTAAAAGCGATGCTTAAGATGACATTGGCGGTTTTGCGGCCCACGCCTGGCAGGCTTTCGAGATCTTGTCTTTGTCCTGGAACCGTACCGTTGAATTTTTCTATTAAGAGCTGGCAGGTTTGAAGTACATGGCGAGTTTTGGCTTTATAGTAATTAATAGACCGTAATAGCTGGCTTAGTTTTTCGTCACCCAGCGCCAGAATTTTCTCGGGGGTATTGGCAAGGGGAAATAACTTATTCGTCGCCTTGTTTACACCCTTGTCGGTCATCTGAGCTGAAAGCATGACAGCAATGAGTAGCTCGAAGGTCGAGTTGTAGTGAAGCTCAGTGACGGGCTCAGCATTATGAGCATCAAAGGCTTTAAAAATTTCACGGCGTTTAGTCAGGTTCATTGCTTGCCAAGTTTAGCATTTCCGGCGATCATTGCGCGTCCCAAATTGAGGCTTACTGCATGCAAGATATTGACCCTAACGAAACCCAAGAATGGTTAGAAGCTCTTGAAGATGTGATTGAGAATAATGGCAGAGAGCGGGCGCAGTTTTTAGTTAACCAATTATTTCTGTCTCCCTATGCTAATACCATTCCTCTTGAAAGCCAGCCAAGTTATCCAGGCGATCTAAAAATTGAGAGCCGTATTGGTGCCATGTTGCGTTGGAATGCAACCATGATGGTTTTACGCGCAGGGAAAGTATCTTCGGAATTGGGCGGACATCTCGCGACGTATGCATCCAGCTCAAATCTATATGAAGTGGGTTTTCAGCATTTTTTCAAAAAAGATGATTTGTTGTTTATTCAAGGACATTCTTCACCTGGAATATATGCCCGCGCTTTTTTAGAAGGTCGATTAACCGAAACACAGATGGATCATTTTCGTCGTGAAATAGGCGGTAAAGGAATTTCGTCCTATCCGCATCCGTGGTTAATGCCGGATTTTTGGCAATTTCCGACAGTATCAATGGGGCTCGGTCCGCTGCAAGCTATCTATCAAGCGAGATTTTTAAAGTATTTACATAACCGAGGATTAGCTGATACCAGTAATCGAAAAGTCTGGGCGTTTTTAGGGGATGGTGAAACAGACGAGCCAGAATCTTTAGGTGCGCTGTCTATTGCTGCGCGCGAAGGATTAGATAATTTAATATTTGTCGTTAATTGTAATTTGCAAAGACTCGATGGCCCCGTTCGTGGTAACTCAAAAATTATTCAAGAATTAGAAGGTGTTTTCAAAGGCGCGCAATGGAATGTGATTAAAGTTGTTTGGGGTTCTGAGTGGGATGAAATTCTCGCCAATGATACAAATGGATTATTAAAAAAGAGATTAATGGATATCGTTGATGGCGAATATCAAAATTATGCGGTGAAAGACGGCGCGTTTATTCGTGAAAATTTATTTAATACGCCAGAATTAAAAGCCATGGTTGCGCATTTAAGTGATGCTGAATTAAAAAGCATGCGTCGAGGTGGACTAGATCCTATAAAAACATATGCTGCATATGAAAGTGCGGTCAACCATACAGGTTCCCCAACCGTAATTTTAGCCAAAACCGTTAAGGGTTATGGCATGGGATCAGCAGCAGGCGAAGCCATGAATACGACCCATAATCAAAAGAAGATGACAGATGATGCGTTGAAAGCCTTTCGTGACCGCTGGGAAATTCCGTTGTCCGACGATGAAATCAGCAAATTATCTTTTTATCATCCAGGCAAAAACAGCCCTGAAATTAAATATATTTTAGAAAACAGGAAGAAATTAGGTGGATATCTTCCGTCACGAAGAACCGTTTCTACGGTAAAACTCACGGCTCCGGCACTCAGCGAATTAAAACCTTTATTAGAAAGCAGCGGTGAGAGAGAAATATCAACAACAATGGCTTTTGTTAGATTGATTAATATCTTAATGAAAGATAAAAAAATTGGTAAGAATATTGTTCCGATTATTCCTGATGAATCGCGTACGTTTGGTATGGAAGGCATGTTTCGTCAGTACGGAATTTATTCGCCCGTGGGCCAGCTTTATACACCCGTCGATCGTGATCAGGTTATGTACTATAAAGAATCCAAAGACGGTCAATTATTAGAAGAAGGCATTAATGAAGCCGGTGCGTTTTGTTCATGGATGGCAGCAGGAAGTTCGTACAGTGTCAGTAACTTACCCATGATTCCGTTCTATATTTATTACTCTATGTTTGGTTTTCAGAGAATTGGTGATTTAGCGTGGGCTGCCGGTGATATGCGTTGCAAAGGATTTTTGATGGGTGGTACTGCAGGAAGAACTACGTTGGCTGGCGAAGGATTACAGCATCAAGATGGTCATAATTTATTATTCTCAGCAACAATTCCGAATTGTATTTCTTATGATCCGACGTATGCGTATGAAATGGCGGTAATTGTGCAAGACGGCATTCATAGAATGTATGAGAAAAATGAAGATATTTATTATTATTTAACAGCCATGAATGAAAATTATACGCATCCAGCCATGCCCGTCGGCGCAGAAAAGGGAATTACAAAGGGCCTGTATTTATTACGAGAAGCTCAAAATCCAAAAGCAAAATTAAGTGTTCAATTGTTAGGATCAGGAACTATATTAAGAGAAGTATTGGCAGCGGCTGAAATATTAGAAAAAGATTTTGAAGTTAATGCCAATGTATTTAGCGCGACGAGTTTTACGGAATTACGTCGTGATGCTTTAAATATAGAACGCGAGAATTTTTTAAATCCAGAAGAAAAACCAAAGTTAGCTTACGTGACTAAATTATTACAACCCTATAAAACGCCTGTTATTGCTGCGACAGATTATATGCGTGCGTATGCCGATCAAATTCGCGCTTTTATACCCAATAAATATGTTGTATTGGGAACGGATGGTTATGGTCGAAGTGATACACGCGAGGCTTTACGAGAATTTTTTGAAGTTAATCGTTACTACATAGTAGTGGCGGCATTAAAAGCCTTAGCGGATGAAGATAAAATCTTATTCAGCAAAGTTGCACGTGCCATGAAAACATATGGTATCAGTGCAGCTAAACCCAATCCCGTCACTGTTTAATCAAAGGAGAATCCCTTGTCTAAAGAAATTATAGTTCCGGATATTGGAACGACAGGAGAAGTGACTGTCATAGAAATCTCCGTCAAAGTCGGCGATAAAATTGCGGTTGATCAATCCATTGTGACCTTAGAAAGCGAAAAAGCGAGCATGGAAGTTCCATCTTCTGATGCGGGTGTTGTTGAAGCGATACTCGTTAAAGTAGGCGACAAAGTTAAAATGGGCAGTAGCTTATTGAAATTAAAAGGCGAGGGTGCGGAGGCGCAAAAAACGCCAGACACTAAAAAAGTTGATGCAACCAAACCGGCAGAAAAAGTAGAGAAAACTGTAAAAGTAGAACCTATAGAAACCGCTGTAAAAATAGGCGATATTTATGCGAGTCCGGGTGTCAGAAGATTATCCGCAGAATTAAATATTGATTTGTCTCGCATTCGTGGCACGGGTTTAAAAAACAGAATACAAAAAGAAGATTTATTAAATTATATTAAATCAGCGATGACACAAGGTGGTGGCGGGAATACGGGAAGTGGATTGCCCAAAGCGCCTGTCGTAGATTTCGCTCAATTTGGTCCGGTTGAAACCAAAGCCTTAACTAAAATTAAAAAATTAACAGCGGTAAATTTACACCGTAATTGGGTATTAATTCCGCATGTCACACAATTCGAAGAAGCCGATATTACCGAAATGGATGTCTTCAGAAAATCGCAACAAGAAAGATTAGAGAAAGACAATATTAAATTAACACCCTTAATATTTATTATGAAAGCGGTTGTGGCGTGTTTAAAAACATTCCCGCAATTTAATGCATCGTTAGATCCGACGGGCGAAAACTTAATTTTGAAAAAGTATTTTCATATTGGTGTCGCGGTGGATACTCCCGAAGGTTTAGTGGTACCCGTGATTAGAGATGTCGACAAAAAGGGTTTATTAGATCTTGCTAAAGAACTTTCTGAGATAAGTAATAAAGCTCGAAATAAACAATTATTACCCAAAGATATGCAAGGCAGTTGTTTTACCATATCGAGTTTAGGTGGAATTGGTGGTACAGCATTTACGCCAATTGTAAATATGCCTGACGTTGCAATATTGGGTGTATCAAAAGCGCAAATTAAACCTATCTATCAGAACGGTGAATTTGTTCCCAGATTAATGTTGCCATTATCTTTGTCCTATGATCATAGAGTAATTGATGGCGCAGAAGGCGCAAGATTTATTGTTCAATTAAGTAAATACCTAACTGATTTTAGATTAGTCTTAATGTAATTCCAGAGGAAAAAAACATGACAACTTTACAAACAGAAGTGGTAGTCATCGGCAGTGGTCCTGGCGGATATAGCGCAGCTTTTAGAGCAGCTGATCTCGGTAAAAAAGTAATACTTATTGAGCGTTATGAGAGTTTGGGTGGCGTTTGTCTTAATGTTGGGTGTATTCCGTCTAAAGCGTTATTACATGCTGCGAAAGTAATCGATGAAACACATGAAATGAATGCATTCGGTGTCCAATTTAATAAGCCGACTATTGATTTAGCTAAATTACGTGAATGGAAAAGCAGCGTTGTTAAAAAATTAACGGGCGGTTTAAAAATGCTCGCGAAAAAACGCAAAGTTGAAGTGGTCATGGGTAAAGCTGAATTTACTTCTCCCAATCAACTTAAAGTCGGCGAAACACTTATTGAATTTCAACAGGCCATAATAGCTGTCGGATCAGAGCCGGTTAAATTACCATTTTTGCCTGAAGATCCGCGCATTATGGATTCAACGGGTGCATTAGAACTTCCTGACAATAAAGGCAGCTTATTAGTTTTGGGTGGCGGAATTATTGGATTAGAAATGGCGACAGTGTATTCCGCACTGGGTGTTGAAATTACGGTTGTCGAAATGCTCGATGGTTTAATTGTCGCTGCAGATAAAGATATTGTCGCGCCATTATATAAACGCTTACAGAAGCGCTATAAAAATATTTACTTAAATACTAAATTCACAAAAGTCGAAGCGAAAAAAGATGGACTTTGGGTTACTTTTGAAGGTAACGACGCACCAAAAGATCCGCAGAGATTCGACAGAATTTTATCTGCAGTGGGTCGTAGGCCAAACGGCAAAAATATTGCTGCTGAAAAAGCGGGCGTAAACGTCGATGAAAGAGGTTTTATTGCTGTAAACAATCAACTGCAAACTAATGTTTCTCATATATATGCAATCGGCGATGTCGTTGGTCAGCCTATGTTGGCACATAAAGCCGTGCCTCAAGGTCGAACGGCAGCAGAAGTGATCGCGGGAAAGAAACATTATTTTGATCCGCGTTGTATTCCGTCAGTGGCTTACACCGATCCTGAAATAGCCTGGACGGGTGTAACAGAGACCGAAGCAAAGGCTCAAAATATCAATTATGGAAAGGGTGTGTTTCCGTGGATGGCGAGTGGACGATCTCTTTCTATTGGACGTGACGAAGGTTTAACTAAAATATTATTTGATAAAGACACGCATAGAGTGATTGGCGCGGGAATTGTGGGGACAAACGCAGGCGAGTTAATTTCTGAAATCTCTCTCGCCATTGAAATGGGCTGTGATGCTGATGATATTGCATTGACCATTCATCCGCATCCAACGTTGTCTGAAACGGTTATGTTAGCGACGGAAGTCTTTGAAGGGACTATCACAGACTTGTAAAGTACGCTATATTTTGACGATTCCGTAGGCACGTAGCTCAGTGGTAGAGCACTACCTTGACATGGTAGTGGTCGGTGGTTCGATCCCACTCGTGCCTACCACTTTTACCCAAATATTGATCAATGACGAGCTCTGTTCATGCCTAAAATTACGCTCCCGGACGGAGCCATAAAAGATTTTGATAAACCTATTTCTGTAGGTGAAGTTGCTGCCAGTATTGGCGCAGGTTTAGCCAAAGCCGCACTTGCAGGAAAAGTAAACGATAAATTAGTGGATTTATCTTATTTAATTAATACTGATTCTAGTCTGAGTATTATTACAGAAAAAAATCCAGAAGGTCTGGAAATTATTCGCCATTCGTGTGCGCATTTATTAGCACAAGCGGTTAAATCTTTATTCCCCAGCGCACAAATTACCATTGGCCCTGTTATAGAAGACGGATTTTATTATGATATTGCGTATGACCGAACGTTTACGCCAGAAGATTTAGAAAAATTAGAAAGAAAGATGACTGAAATTTCCGACAGTGATCTGGAAGTGACCCGCAAAGAATTATCGCGCAAAGAAGCCATTACATTTTTTAGAGAACAAGGCGAAGAATACAAAGCTAAAATTATTGAAGATATTCCCGAAACAGAAACGCTTTCTATTTATACACAAGGTGATTTCAGTGATTTATGCCGTGGTCCCCATGTGCCACGTACCAGCAAATTAAAAGCCTTTAAATTAACGAAAGTGGCGGGCGCGTATTGGCGTGGTGATGCTAAAAATGAAATGCTACAGCGAATTTATGGTACAGCGTGGACGAATAAAAAAGATTTAGATTTATATTTAAAGCGTCTCGATGAAGCAGAAAAAAGAGATCACCGAAAAATTGGTAAAACGCTGGACTTATTTCATATTGAAGAAAGTTCGCCGGGGATGGTTTTTTGGCATCCCGATGGTTGGATTATTTATAAAGAAATTGAACAGTATCTTAGAAAGTTACTTACTGAACATGATTACCAAGAGATCCGTACGCCTGTTTTATTGGATAAAACATTATGGGAAAAATCGGGTCACTGGGAAATGTTCAGTAAAAATATGTTTATCTCAGAATCTGAAAATAAAGCCTATGCTATCAAGCCGATGAGCTGTCCAGCTCATATCATGATATTTAAACAGGGTTTGAAGAGTTATCGTGATTTACCCATCAGATTAGCTGAATTTGGTCATTGTCATCGCAATGAACCTTCAGGATCATTGCATGGTTTAATGCGCGTACGTGGATTTGTTCAAGATGATGCGCATATTTTTTGTACCGAAGATCAAATCCAATCA
Organism: Gammaproteobacteria bacterium; assembly: GCA_035943935.1. Classification (GTDB taxonomy): domain Bacteria; phylum Pseudomonadota; class Gammaproteobacteria; order DASZBR01; family DASZBR01; genus DASZBR01. Next base: position 246,883 of record DASZBR010000006.1, on the reverse strand, counting down.
GAGTCTGCAAAGGTTTTAGAATTATTATTTAAGTGTTACGCCGATTTTGGATTTAAACCCATCGTTAAATTTGCGACACGCCCAAAAGAAAGAATTGGCTCGGATGCGCAATGGGATAAAGCAGAACAGGCCTTAGAAAAATCGCTCAAAGACAAATCAATACCTTTTGAGCTAGCACCCGGTGAAGGCGCTTTTTATGGCCCTAAGCTAGAGTTTCACCTGAAAGATTGTATCGGACGTCTTTGGCAGTGTGGAACACTTCAGGTCGATTATTCGATGCCTGAGAGGCTGGATGCTTATTATATCGCTGAAGATGGAAGTAAGCAGAGACCCGTCATGCTTCACCGTGCAATTCTCGGGACATTGGAGCGATTTATCGCTATTTTGATTGAACACCATGCGGGAGAAATGCCGCTCTGGTTATCGCCCACCCAGGTCGTTTTAATGAATATTACGGACGATCAGGCTGAATATGCTGAAAAAGTGGCCCTGGATCTGAAAAAAGAAGGCTTTAGAGTCAAATTAGACTTGAGAAATGAGAAGATCGGCTTTAAAATCCGCGAGCACACATTAGGTCGTATCCCTTATCAACTCATCGTTGGCGAGAAAGAGAAAACCCAGAAGACCATTTCTGTACGTACTTTAAAGGGTCAGGATTTGGGTGGGATGATTGTTTCTGCTGTGCTTGATTTATTACGGCAGAAAATTGATGAGAAGTGCTTATCAAAAGAGGAGGATTAACACATTAGCAGTCACGAAAAAGGTACTCGGGTCAACAAAGACATTCGAACACCAGAAGTACGTTTAATAGGTGCAGAAGGCGAACAAATCGGAATCGTTTCAAATAGTGAGGCACTGCAAAAAGCACAAGAAGCAGGTCTTGATTTAGTTGAAATTGCACCGAATGCAACTCCGCCTGTTTGTCGTTTAATGGATTATAAAAAATATTTGTTTGAACAGAATAAACAAAGACATGCCGCGAAGAAAAAACAACGAAAATCGACGGTCAAAGAAATGTCTTTTCGTCCTAACACCGATGTGGGTGATTACGACGTAAAGCTTAAAAAGATTATTGGATTCCTTGAAGAGGGTGATAAAGTCAAAATCTCTTTACGTTATCGCGGAAGAGAAATGTCTCACCAAGAATTAGGATTACGCTTAATTGAAAAATTAAAAGGGGATGTGGAAGCGCATGCGACCATTGAGCAACCCCCGAAGTTAGAAGGCCGACAAATTATTATGTTGGTAGGTCCAAAGAAAAAGTAGGGGTTCGATTCATCGAATCCCCACGTTAATAGGAGTCAGAAATGGCAAAGAAGGCAAAAACGAAGTTGAAATCAAATCGAGGTGCGGCAAAACGCTTTCGCAAAACAGCGGGCGGAATTAAGCATCGCGGTACAGGTCGTAATCATATTTTGACGAAAAAAGGTCAGAAGCGTAAACGTAACTTGCGTGGTGCACGTTTAGTGAATGCAGCTGATGAGAAGTCAATTGAGCGTTTGTTACACGGTTCTTAATCAGTTTTATAAGTTGGAGTAGACAATGGCAAGAGTAAAGCGTGGTGTCACAGCGCGAGCAAGACACAAAAAAGTTTTAAAAGCAGCGAAAGGCTACCGTGAAGCACGCAGTCGTGTATTTCGTGTTGCAAAACAAGCGGTCACACGAGCAGGGCAATATGCCTACCGTGATAGACGCGTCAAAAAACGCGATTTTCGTGGGCTTTGGATTGTGCGTATTAATGCCGGTGCGCGTGAGCACGGTATTACTTACAGCTTATTCATGAACGGTTTGAAAAAATTAGGTATTTTGGTCGATCGTAAAATGTTGGCTGATATTGCTGTTCACGATAAAGTTGGTTTTGCAGAATTAGTAGCAAAGGCGAAATCAGCATCTTAAACGTAGGGGCGGGTATCAGCCTGCCCTTGTTTCAAAATGGTGATAGTCTTTAAACGCTTTCCAATTTCCGCCCCATTTCCAATTTTCATCTGAAAATATTGTGTAGATGGGGCTGTCTTTTGTAATCATTCCTGGTTTATTTAAAGTGCGATCAGCATAAATTTTGCCATTTACGGGCAAAAACTTTGTGTGGCTAATATAGGGATTTAATACGGGATTAATATCAATCGCTAATCCATACGCATGTTTAGAAAATCGGTTGGAATTACTCGTCATTTTCTTGCAGTGATATCCAAAGGTATCGTTATCTTCCATGGCCTTTTCTTCGTTATTATTGTAATCCTCTAATGGCTTAATTTTTTCTATTGGGAATTTTATTTGATATATTTTTTCGAAAATTTGTTTTACTTGAGGTTCTATATTTTTATTAACAACTAAAATGCCTGTATGAGATTTATGATCAAATCCCCAATAAGGTACTTGGACATGGACTAAATCATGAGGAGAAAGAGGGCAAATCAGTGCTGCAAAAACCCAAGACTTCTTCATCCCTTATCCTTTTTACTCAAATAATGAACACGCGCAATAATTTCTTGGCCCGTATAACAACCCTTATTAAAATCAATTAAGCCAGGTATTAAATGGTAATTGAGTTTGTGTGGAGTGAACAGTCCCGAGTTTTCTGGATTTATGTCAAGCATTAAATATTCATTCGGATAATCGGTATCGATTTTTTCGAGTGTTGTCTTTGAAAATTTCGCATATTTACTTAAAGCTTCTAAAGCAATTTCAATCATTGGTTCAGATAAAATCATATAAAAACTATTATTATCTTTAATTAAATTAAAGCTGGCTATGACTCGACCCTTTCGGCTACACAGCGCACAGGCTTGCGGTTTGTTTTCTGTGAGCGTTTTTATATTACAGGTCAGCTGACCTTGAAGAAATTTTTCAGCATCAAGCCCTGAAATTTTTAATGCGCTAGAGTGTTTTGTAGGCATCATTAACCGCCGCGATTTCTACGAGAAGTTTTTGATACAGTATTTCACGATCTTTTGTTTTTCCTGAATTTAAATAACTTTGCAGTGCAGCAGTGGCTTTTTGTAAGCGGGGAGTTCCGCAATAAGAAACGCCACCGTTAATGCGATGCGCAATATCATATACTTTGTTCCAATCTGCTTTCTCATAAGCTTGTTTAAGTTTTTTGAGTTCGACAGGAAAAGTTTTAACCAATGTTTTTATCATGCTTTTAGCAAACGCTGCATCTTTTCCAACGACCGAAGCACCCAATTCAAGATCAATGACTTTATTGTTTGATTTTTTATTCGGCTCTTGAATAACCATGACTTTGGTTTTATAGACAAATGCATTGAGCATATCCATTGCCGCATCTTTCATCAGGGGTTTCGAAAAAACAGCATCCATTCCTGATTCGATACTTTGGCGTTTATTTTCAGTACCGACATGTGCCGTTAATCCAATGATGGGGGTATGTTCATTGAGGGCATTTTCCCAAACGCGAATTTCTTTGGTGACTTGATTTCCATTAATATCCGGTAAGCCGATATCCATCAAAATTAAATCATATTTCTTGGCTTTTGCTTGGAGGATTGCGGATTGCCCTGTTTTAACATGATCGATTTCACAGGCAAGATTCTTTAAGAGTTCAGTGGCCACTTTTGCAGGCATATCTTGATCTTCCACTAATAAAACCGTGGATTTCTTATGAGGGAGAGGAAGTGGGGCGGGTTCTGGTTTTGTGTCTACGGTTTTTTCAGGGACTAAACTTTCTTGCAATGGTAGGGTGATAACGAAAGTACTACCTTTCATGGGACTACTAATAATATTAATATTCCCCTCTAAATCTTTTACATACTGTTTAACAATCGTCAGACCTAATCCAATGCCACGGTACACGCCTTCATGCGAAGGATTTAAGCGTGTAAATTGTGCGAAAACTTCATTTTGTTTATCTTCTGGGATCCCAATACCCGTATCTGCAACACTGATTTCGACAATAAGATTTCGCCCTGATCTTTTTTTCAAGGCGGCTTTAATCACTACGCTGCCTTTTGGGGTGAATTTGAGTGCATTACTGACAAGTTCTAATACAACACGATGAATGCGAAGATTATCACCCAATAACGCAAGAGGGAGTTTTTTATCATATTCAAGCGTTAACGAAAGATTTTCTGTTTTTGCTTTTGCGGATTCGAGATCTAATATTGAAATAAGCGTCGTTTTTAAGTTGAAACGTTTTTTGATGTGTGGAACATGGCCAGAGGTAATCTCGATGACTTCGAGAATTTCATTGAGTAAATTCATCAATGCTTGACTTGCCGCCATCATGTTATCGGCATAATCAGCAATTTTTGTATTCTTCATTTCGCCTTTTATCAGTTGAGCAAAGCCCATGATACCTGTGAGGGGGGTGCGAATATCGTGACGCATATTTTCAAGAAAGGTTGTCTTAATGCGCTCGGCTTGTTTTTGTTGGGTAATTTCGATGGCGGTTCCGATTATGCCAATAACTTTCCCTTCTGCATTGCGTAGAGGGCCTTTTTTGCTGATGTATGTTTTTTCTTCTCCCGTGTCACTGATGCTCATTTCTTCACGTACAATTTCTTTTTCTGTTCTTATGACTTCTTGATCGAGCTCTCTTACTTTTTGAGCGATGATAGGGTCGGGGAATCTTAAATCATTATCAGTTTTTCCAATCAGTTCAGTAGGGGATGCGTAGCCCATCTCATTGGCAAATGATTTGTTACAACCTAAAAATCGTCCGTGAATATCTTTCCAAAAAAGATTACCCATGGAATAGTTAATGACATCGGCTTGCATGTTCATGAGGGGTGACATATCAAGAGACGTGCCAATCAAGCCGATAATCTTTCCTTGTTTGTCTCTTATCGGGGCTTTTTTTGTCAGGTAGGCTTGGAGTGCCCCAGTTTGGTTTACGGTAAATTCCTGGACAATTTTTTCAACACCTTTTGTCATGACTTCTTGGTCGACTTCTTCAATGCCAAGAATATTCTCTTCACCTAATATATGGAAATGAAGTTCACGGTCGGTTTTGCCGATGATGTCTGTTTGTGTGTTAAAACCGAGGTTTTTGACGGCTTCTGTGTTGCATCCTTGGTAAGCCCCTCTCAAATCCTTCCAGTAGATGTAGCCTACCGTCTGATTGATAAAATCAATATCCATATATCCTCTGTACGTGTCTGGCCTGAATTTTAGGGAGGGGAGATTTTAGCATATGAAGTCAAAAAACCCCATAAAAACGGGATGGGACTTCAAAAAAATGTCTGTTTGGGGGATAAATATTGTTGATTTGGTAAAAAGTAGTGTAGAATTCCCTTGTAAGAAAAACACCATAGAGACTATAGGATATTGTCCATACCACACTAATTCCCACAAAATATATTTTCCTCCAGGATGGTCGTTTAACTTTTAAATAATTTGCTTAAAGAGAGTATGAACAGGGGTATGCTATGCACGCAGCTGGGATAGAAAAAAATTTGGAACAACAATTTGATGGAGCGGGACAGACCGTTGCCCATTTATTTGAGCACAGTGCTGTTGCACATGTGGTGAGTCATCGAGTGAGTGGTACGCAGAATGCTCGCGAAACGCTTATCGCACAATTTAGCGGTATAAAGAAAAGTGGATTTGATACCGCTTATTTAATTACTACCGAAATGCTTCATACGAAGACATTGCCGTTACCCGTTGATTCAGACTATCCCGAAGGGCAACGTAGAGTTAATGCGTTTAATGAACTTGTTTTGCATCTAGATGAAAACGCTGATGTTATATTAGGCATTGAAACAAATTTTGAGATTCTCCCTTCTTATCAGATCATATGTGATTTCCCCAAGCCAGATGATCTTCCCAATACAGAAGAGGATCTAAAAGAGCATCTAAAAGAGCTTCTAAAAAAATTAAAAAAACCTGTTCATTATTTATTTATTAAAGAAAATACGGCTCCTGCAGAACGTTATACTTTAGCAGAGGTTAAAGCAAATATAGCTATTTGGGCTGCTGATGTTAGAACAGTGCTCATGGATAAAGGTTTACAGCAATCTGGGTCTTTCAAGGACCAGCTAGAAAAAATTGAAGAGTTTTATAGAGATGGAACTCACTACACACAGTGTTTAAATCAAAAAGCGAAGGAAGTTTCAAGATCAAAAAAAGTAGATCCGTTGAAAGCAGAAGAAGTAAGGTTAGCGAGTATTGAATTTCAAAAGTGGGAAGCGGCACTTGTTTTATGCCTCGCAAAAATGAACAAGTCGAAATTTGATGAATCGAAGAAACAGATATTCGATTGTCTCATGTATTCCGGTGGACAACTCAGTTCAGCACTGAGAGAAGTGATTAAGCAAAAAATACGTGAAAGATTTAGACCTCGACTGGTTGTCTATAACGACCGCAAAAAAATTATTGAACCTGATGCACCACTGAGTCCAAAAAGTGGCTCACAACAAAGTGATTTGCCAATTCTTCCCGTGGGTGATGATCTTTCAGCAAATTCAGGCGAGTCAACTCCATATACAACTGATGGTGAGGACTCGGAGAAAAGCTCAGGTAAGAATGGTTCGTTGCGAATTGTTGAGCCTGCTCCACCACCACCTAGAGACGTTGTCCCTCGTGCGTACTCAAGTTCACTTCCTGTTACTCATCGAGAGCACACTGCTGCACATAAAAAACTTAGTGCGCATGTTGCGGCTGGTAGAGGTGTTTTTGCTGCGGATCCAGCGGTACAAGAGAGAGCGGTGAGGGCTCTTGTCGATACTACTATCGCTCTCAGTGATGCTGGTCTGGATGGAGAAACGTTTAGAGAAGTCATTAGGGGGGTTGGTGAAGTAATGAGTGGCAGAATTGCTGCGTCTGTATCTACATCTACACCCGGATCTAATTTTTCGCCTACTAAAAAATGACGAATTTCTGTTTTATTTAGTATAGGTGATACTTATGGACTCATTCGTGTTGGAGTCACCTCGCAGAAAGCGAAAACCCTTCGGTATACTAGATACTGTCGTTGGTATATTTTTAGATCTCTCAGATACTGTTGAACTGAATTATCTTAATTCAGTTCGAGAGTTTCTTGATGCGTGTGAAACGTATAATGTTGCGAAGGTGTATGTATTCTTACTTGATTTTTCTCCCAACAGCCAAGAAAGTAATATTGCTGCGGCAAAAGCATCTTTACTAAAACTTTCTATATACCCTTTTGATCTGTGGGTTGTTTGTGCCTCTGAGTTTATGTTCAAAGAGGAAATAAAGCATTCGCTATTTTTAAAAGAAGCGCTTACGGATGAAGCTAAAGAGAGATATGAAAGCCTGGAGCGCTTTTATGATGCCAACCGAAATGGATATGCAAAAGCAGTCACAAAATGGATTATACAGCAATCAAAATTACCTACGAATAAAATGCTTAATCCTGAACTTAAACAATATGCTTTAATGATGAGTACTTTTTATATGCTTTTGCAACGTTTTGATTTGTCATTTACTCTCAGTGTGCGAGGAAAGTTGGATGGCTATTTGAGTTGTCTTGAAAAGGGCCCCGATTTTTTAAAAAATGAGAGGCCTCATCTAGTATTGACAGACTCAGGTGAGTTAGTTACCGCTTCAAGTTGTCCAGCATATGTCCCTACTAGTTTTTTTTACGGTAAACGGGTTAATTGTTTAAAGATGACGATTCAGGAGTTGGTCCACATCGGTTTCCCGGTTGAGACAATTGTGAGAATAAGGGATGAATTTATGGCTCAAATGGAACACGAACTCGGCGGGGCTTCTTCTGCCGATGCAGAAAAAAGAAGTGCTCTAGTTTGGCGTAAGTGATATAGCTGTCCACTCTTTCAGCAACACCGGCGTTATCGATAACCGATTTCCCTTTCTCAAAATGATCATAGTATTTAATTCAGGAATCGTTCGTAATTTTTCCAACGAAATTATTTCAGGAAATTTCTTGACGAGTTGAACATCCACCATTTCCCATCTGGGATCAGCTATTTCAGGATAGGCTGTCTTTACGACTTTAATAATTCCGACTATACCAGGCACTTTACAACTGGAGTGGTAAAAAAAAGCCAGATCATTCAATTCCATTTTTCGCATAAAATTTCGCGCTTGATAATTTCGAACACCATCCCATGAAGTTATCTGATTTGGCTTATTCGCTAAATCGTCAATACTAAATGTCGAGGGCTCAGATTTGAGAAGCCAATAATTCATATGCGCCCTGTGATAATAAATCGTCCGCAACCGTATTACCTAATAAAATACTGTTTTCGAGAGAGTTTTCAGATTGGCTTTTATAATTAATTTTGCCATCCAATGACGAGACTATTGCTTTGAGAATAATTTTATTATTTTCATATTTGGCATAGCCGCCGATTGCTGCATGACAACTCCCGCCTAATTTTTTATTTAAGGCACGTTCTGCTGATACGCATGCGCGCGTTTGCGAATGATCTAATAAAGATATTATTTTTTGCGTACTAGCATCATTTTCTCGGCACTCAATCGCAATGACACCTTGACCAATTGCCGGCAAGCTTTCGTCTAAAGAAAAATAATGCTTAACTTTGTGTTCAAGATCTAAGCGCTTTAATCCAGCAGCCGCTAAAACAATGCCGTCATATTCGCCAGACTCTAGTTTTTTAATGCGAGTTAAAACATTGCCTCTTAATAATTTAATATTTATATCTGGCCTAATATGCTTGATCATGCTTTCTCTTCGAGGACTGGCCGTACCCACAATACCCCCCATAGGCAGCTGAGAAAGGTGCGCATATTTTGCTGAGACAAACGCATCCCGCGGATCTTCGCGATCGAGATAAGCCGCAATAGTGAGGCCAGGGGTAATTTCAGCAGGGATGTCTTTGGTGGAATGAACGGCTATATCTGCGGTGTTATCTAAGAGGGCTTTCTCAAGCTCTTTGATAAACAGGCCTTTACCGCCGACTGTTGCTAATGATCTGTCTAAGAGCTGGTCGCCTGTTGTGGTGAGGGGCACTAAAATGATTTCACAATCGGGAAAATGCTTTAGAATAGCGTTTTTAACAATGTCGGTTTGCTTCAGGGCAAGCACACTCTCACGGGTAGCGATACGGAGTGATTTCATGGGGTTTCCTCGATTTTATCATCCAGAGCCAATATCTCTGCATCATAATATAAAACTGTCTGAGAGTGCAGCGCGTCATGCAGGTTTAGTTCTGCGGCTGGCCGTGGGTGATGAGATTATCTTGTTTAATGGCGATGGATTTGATTGTCAGGCCAAGCTTATTGAAGTAACTCGTAAAGCGGTTATTGTATTAATTCAATCTAAAATAGCGGTAAATTCAGAGTCGCCCTTAAAATTACATTTAGTGCAGGCTATCGTTAAACCCGACAAAATGGACTGGGTCATGCAAAAGGCGGTTGAATTGGGCGTTAATGAAATTACACCCGTAATAACAAAATATTGTGCGGTAAAAATAACAGATAAAAAAAGTGATCATTGGCAGGGAATTGTGACTAGCGCGTGTGAACAATCAGGTCGAAGCACTATGCCAAAATTAAATAAAATAACAGTATTTGAGAGCTTTTTAGATAAAACTAAAATAAATTCGGGCTTAATTTTTCATCCTGAAGCTGAATTAAAGTTTTCTGAATTAAATATGAGTTATAAAGAAGCCGTATTATTCATAGGTCCTGAAGGGGGATTTCATCAGGATGAGGTTAAATTAGCTGAAAATAATGGATTTCTTTCTGTACGTTTAGGCAGTAGAATACTGCGAACTGAAACCGCCGCAACCGCAGCATTAAGTGTCATGCAATCCCGATGGGGGGATTTTTAACTTGTCCAATATACTTGTTCGAATAGGAAAGAATTCCACCGAAAAAGCGCTGGAGTTTTACCAATTTCTCGAATTTATCGGTGAACTTGCGCTGACGTTTATTCGTTTACTCAAAAATCCCAAAAATTTTCCCTATCGAAGCATTGTCAGTGTGATCGAAACCACGGGTGTAAATGCTTTACCGCTTATCGGGTTACTTTCTTTTTTAATCGGGGTGACGTTAACGTATCAAATGGGATTACAGCTTAAGAATTATGGCGCTAATATCTTTGTTGTCGACTTATTGGGATTGTCGATATTGCGTGAATTTGCTCCGTTGATAACCGCAATTATTGTGGCCGGTCGAAGTGGCTCTGCCTTTACGGCACAATTAGGCACGATGAAAATTCGTGAAGAAATTGATGCATTACGCACGATGGGTATTACCCCCAGTGAAATATTGATTTTACCGAAATTAATAGGCTTGATTATTGTTTTACCTTTGTTAGCTGTCTGGTCAATTATTTTCGCTCTGCTGGGTGGGATGGTTGTTTCAAACGCTATGCTCCATGTTGGATATTATGATTTTCTTCATCGATTTTATGAGGCGATACCAGTGCGGTATTTTTATACGGGGATGATTAAAACACCGGTCTTTGGATTTTTAATTGCGGCAATTGGATGCTTTCGGGGATTGCAGGTGAGTGGTAGCGCTGAGAGTGTCGGAACGGAAACGACCAAGAGCGTGGTTCAGTCAATTTTTTTCGTGATTGTTTTTGATGCTGCCTTTTCTGTTTTATTTAGCTGGTTAAAACTGTGAGCGATATTATTGTTGTCGACAAATTGAAAACCTATCTAGGGAATGCCTGGGTACATAAGGGCGTCAGTTTTTCAGTGAAGAAAAGTGAAATTGCGGCGATTGTCGGTGGCAGTGGTGCGGGAAAATCGGTATTACTCCGCGAGTTACTTTCTCTGATCAAACCGACGAGTGGGTATATTGAGTTGTTTGGCAAACCGCAATCTAAAATGTCAGACAAAGATTTGTTTGATTTTTTACGTCGGATTGGAGTTCTCTATCAGGGCGGTGCATTATTTAGTTCTCTTACGGTTTTTGAAAATATTGCTTTTCCGATGCGCCGATTTACTGATTTATCTGAAAAAGAAATTAAAAGTACTGTGTTAAAGAAACTGGCATCAGTAGAATTAAAACCAGACGTTTCTGAAAAATACCCTTCTGAATTAAGTGGGGGTATGCAAAAGCGTGTAGCATTGGCGAGAGCGATCGCATTGGATCCTGAATTATTATTTCTGGATGAACCCAGTTCGGGACTTGATCCCACGAACGCAACTTTGCAAGATAATTTATTTTGGGAGTTACGCAAATCATTAGGGTTGACCATTGTATTGGTGACTCACGAATTGAGTACGTTAGAAAATATTGTAGATAACATTATATTTTTAGGTGAAGGTAAAGTATTGGCTTCGGGAACGTATGAAGAGTTAAGCGCCAGTAAAAATACGGAGATACACAGCTATTTTCATCCCGAACGAGTGAAGCGAGGAGAGAAGTAATGGAATCACGTGTTAATTACGGGCTCGTAGGATTGTTTGTTTTATTCTTGGGCGCAGCAGCTATTTTTATTCCTTTATGGTTATCATCAAACTTAGGAAATGTAAAATATGTGAAGTATACCGTTTTTATGAATGAGGCTGTGGACGGGTTGTCGCCAAATGCGCCTGTAAAATATAACGGTGTGGATGTTGGGCATGTGACAAAAATTCAACTGAATTTAAAAAATACGCAGCAAGTCGAGCTTTTGTTGCTTATTAAAGAAGGCACTCCCATAACCACACATACTACGGCAACCTTACGCAGCCAAGGTGTAACGGGCGTGGCCTATATAGGATTAAATGGCGGGAAGTCAGATGGCGCTCAACCTTTAACGACTTTGCCGGGTAACCACTATCCGATTATTCCCTCCACACCTTCTACGATGGTGAGAATTGATACGGCAGTGACTCAGCTTTTAGCGAATATGAATTCTTTAAGTACGCAATTAAGCAATGCGTTAAGCCCCGAAAATCAATTATTATTGAAGCAAACCTTGCGTAACTTTAATCAGATTGGTAGTCAGCGCCTACCTGAAACGTTAACTCAATTACAAGGTGTTTTATCTAATTTACAAGGCATTACTCAGGAAGTGAAACGTAATCCCAGTGTGCTAGTTCGTGGCAAAGCGAGTGTCACTTTAGGTCCCGGAGAGAAGGCAAGTCAATGAAATCTAAACTTATCGTAGCAACATGTATTTTTTTATTGACCGGCTGTTCGCCATTTCAACCGATTGCTGTTTCACCCAAAACGACTTATTTGTTGAATGATCCGACAATAGGTCAAAATGACGTGATGTCTCATTCGAAGAAAAATTTATTAGTGTCTATTCCTTCTGCGCCACGCTGGTTAAATACCAGTGAAATGGCGTACCAAACGTCTTCATCAGAAATTAATTATTATGCAGAGAATGAATGGGCAGCTCCACCTGCCTTGATGTTAGAACCCATTATTGCACATGCGCTTTCACAGTCAGGTTTGTATGGTGTTGTGGTTCAAGCGCCGTTCGGTGGAAATGCCGATCGAAGACTGGATGTTCAAATTATTACGATGCAACAAGATTTTACAAAAAATCCCAGTGTGTATAACTTAGTATTACAAGCTCAGCTAATTAATATGGTCACGGGTGATATCATTCGTGGTCAGCGTTTTAGTTATACTATTCCTACCGAAACAAATAATCCCGCAGGTGGTGTGAAAGCGGCTAACAAGGCTATAGAAGAATGGATACCTCAACTCATCGCATTTTGTCGCAAATCCCCTGCCAATACTTAAAAGGTGTTGGGCCTAAGGTTGCGAAACTCTTAGAAAAATGCGGGGTTATGACGGTTCAAGATATTTTATTTTATCTGCCGACGCGTTACCAAGACAGAACACGCGTTACTCCCATTAGACAAGCTCGTCCCGGCGATTGGGTTGTACTTGAGGGCAAAATTACGGATGTTCAAATAACCCGCCGACCGCGCAGGCCATCGCAATATGTTTATATAATTTCAGATACCTCAGGATCTATTTATCTTAGATTCTTTCATATGACTCAACAGCAGCTTGATCAATTAGAATCGGGCGTATTAATTCGCGCATTTGGTGAAATTAAATATGGCACCCAAGGCTATAATTTAATTCATCCTGAATACCAAATTAATCCAGGCCCGCCTGAAAAAAACTTAACACCCATTTATTCGAGTACTGAGGGCTTAACGCAATATCATTGGCGAAAAATTACAGACCAGGCTTTAATAAGTTTAACTCAACAAAACATTCAGGATTTTCTGCCAGAGCAAGATATTTTACTTCACGAAGCCATACAATTTGTCCATCGTCCACCGCCTGACAGTAATATGGAATTATTAGAAAACCGCCAGCATCCTGCGCAATTACGATTAGCGTTTGAAGAATTATTAGCTCACCATTTGAGTTTAAGAGAAAAGCGTAAAAAATTATTGGTAAATACCGCCCCTAAATTTATAGCCAATATTAATACTCAAAATAAATTATTAGCTCAATTAAAATTTAAATTAACATCTGCTCAATCTAGAGTTATTCGAGAAATACAATTAGATTTATCAAAGCCTCATCCAATGATGAGATTAGTGCAGGGCGATGTGGGATCGGGCAAAACACTCGTTGCGGCAATTGCAGCATTAACAGCATTAGAAAACAATCATCAAGTGGCTTTGATGGCCCCGACAGAATTATTGGCTGAACAACACTATACTAATTTTAAACACTGGTTTGAAGAATTGGGGTTTGACGTTTTATTGTTTCGCGGAAAATCTACTGCCAAAACTAAAAATACTAATCTAGAAAAATTAAAAAATAATCCTAAAATTATTGCGATTGGCACACATGCTTTATTCCAAGAATCTGTTGAGTTTAATAAATTAGGTTTGGTGATTATTGATGAACAACATCGCTTTGGCGTTGAGCAACGATTGGCTTTACAACGAAAGGGCAGTTTTCCTCATCAATTAGTCATGACCGCAACGCCCATTCCCAGAACTCTCGCCATGACTTTTTATGCGGATTTAGAAACTTCTATTATTGACGAATTACCGCCAGGCCGCACTCCCATCAAGACTGTATTAATAAACCATTCTCGCCGCGAAGAAATAATAGAGCGCATTAAGAAAGCCCATCACGAAAAACGTCAGATTTATTGGGTATGTCCCTTAATAGAAGAATCTGATGTATTGCAGTATAGAGCGGCACAAACCACAGAAGAGTTATTAAAAAAAGCCTTGCCTGAATTAAAAATTAGTTTAATACATGGCAAAATTAAAAATGCTGAGAAAGAAAAAATCATGGCTGAATTTAAGTCGGGTAAAACAGATTTATTAGTTGCGACGACAGTCATAGAAGTCGGCGTTGATGTGCCCAACGCGAGTGTGATGGTCATTGAAAATCCTGAAAGATTAGGGCTCGCACAATTACATCAATTGCGAGGCAGGGTAGGTCGAGGCAGTAAAGAAAGCTATTGTATTTTATTGTTCAAAGAGCCTCTTTCATATCTTGCTCAAGAAAGATTAAAAGTTATGCGTGAATCCCAAGACGGTTTTGTGATTGCTGAGAAAGATCTCGAATTACGAGGTCCCGGTGAATTATTGGGTACTCGTCAGACAGGTGATATTCAAATGCGGGTAGCGGATCTTCAAAGAGATAAACATCTTTTTAATCAAATCCAAAAAGCAGCCGATGAATTATTGGCGAAGAATTCCAGTGTTATTCCACAGATTATTCAGCGATGGTTGGGCAATGTGGAGCGATTTACGCGGGTTTAACCTACATAATAAAACGGATTCGGCAACTTAAAGTCTTTATCTGCAGCGCCACCCGCTAAATCACTTTCTTGATCGCCAATATTTAATACAACATCAAAACCTTTATTTTCAATTTGTTTTCGGGTGGATGATTTGTAGGCGACCACAGAAGAATTTTTATCATTATCAGGACGGAAATATAAACCGTTAAAGGCAAAATATCCGGCAGCATCTAAATTTTTGACGGTCGCTGGACGGAGATCTTCATGGCGACCTGTAATAAAAAATACAGCAACATGATCTTTTTCAGCTAATTTAAATAAAGCTAATGTGGGTTGGATTGCGGGATCTTGTGCTTTTTGCTGATCTTTTATAAAAGTATCTTTTGCGCGACCAAAGTTTCTGTTAAGCAAATGAGAATAATTAGATAATGTCGTTTCGTCGATATCAAATACAACCGCAAGTTTTTTCGGTTGTGATAGACGATTATTTTGTTCAACACGTTCTGAAAGATAATTCTCAGCCTGTTTATCGACCAGTGTTATCTGATCCATATATGTTCCAGAATCATGATATTGAACCAGTTCTGATTTTACGGTATCTAAATTCGGTGGGGTGTGAAGTACGATCATGAAGACTTCTCCTGTTTATGCAAGGCCATAAGTTTTTCAAACATTTCCTGTGCGCGATTCAATTCACGCGTGCGTTCACCTAATTGATCAATAATATATTGGTTTTCTTTTGTTTTCGCTTTTAATTCGAGTTCTAATGTTTCGACTTCTTCTTTTAGATCATGTTGCGCTTGTGATAATTGTCTCTCGAGTTCACGAACTTTTAGGCCCATATCACTGAGTTTAATTTCATAGGACGCATTGGCTAATAACGCTTCCGCTAATTTTTCATGTGTTTCATGAGACGCTTTTTTCGCGGCATCAGCCGCCATAAATGCGCTCAGTTTTTCTGAACTGGTTTGAACATGAACGGGGGGTGTCGGAGTAGATGCGAGTACTTCTATTTTGGGCGCGCCAGAGATTTTGTAATAAACCGTACAAATAATAATAACAACGGCAATGATAGCAACAATCGCCACAGGCAAGATCCAAATATGCCACGCGTCGAGCAATAGATTCCAACCGGGTTGCGAAATCACATAAGCAATATTATTTTCATTGTAGCCGCCAATAAAAGAGCTGGCCAATCTAATATGCACCAAGCCAATTAATTTAATTAACGCAATAATAAAAATAGAAAGGACAGTAAAGATATAGGTGATGGGTTTGTTTTTGTTGGTGTAAACATAAGTAATGCCGCCAACTAAAATGATACTGACGATAATTAAAGCCCAGGTAATGATGTCCTGCGAAATCACCGGTTGAATCATTTCTTTCCTCGTTTCACGGGAGTTTTTTTACGACCCCAGAGTTCCTCTAATCCATAATAATCTCGCACACGCTGTTGCATGACATGGACCATGACATCACCTAAATCAATCAAAATCCATTCGCTGTCTTGAGCCCCTTCAACACCCAGTGGGAGTATTTTTTTTGCTTTGACTTTTTGGACAACATTTTCCGCTAATGACTTTACATGTCGGTTTGAAGTTCCCGTACAGACAATCATGACGTCCGTCACGGTGCTCACGTCTTTAACGGTGAGTGTCACGATGTCGAGACCTTTCAGTTCTTCAAGGGCTTTGATAACAAGTGTTGTAAGTGATTTTGGTTGCATACGCAGATTATGGCATAGTTTTAACGGTAAAGGCCATGTTTTATGATGTATTGCCAAACGGCATCAGGGACTAAATAGCGCGGGCTTTTTTTAGCTTTAAGCTGTTTGCGGATGTGAGTGGCTGAAATGGGTAAGGTTGTTTGTCCATCACGAGGAACGACAATTAATTTTGCCAGTGCGACAATATCATCCGGACAACGCCATTGTGCAAAATGTTCAAACGCGTCGCTGCCTAGTATAAGAGAGAATTTTTCTTTGGGCATTTCTTCTTTTAGATTAACAAGGGTATCAATCATATAAGATGGCCCAACTCTATCTTTCTCGCTTTCATCGACGATAAATCCGGGTTGATTTTTAATGGCGAGCTTGAGTATCGCAATGCGATGTTTAAGAGACACGACAGGCTTTTTCTTAAAAACAGGATTTTTACAAGGAATGAATCTAACGGATTTAAATTTGTATTTTTCTTGAAGTTCCAGGGCTAAACGCAAATGCCCCAAATGTATCGGATCAAACGTCCCGCCAAAAATAGCTATCATAAAATTTTTCTCCCAGCGATTAAAAAACAGACGGCTTCAAGTTCGTTCCACAGCAAACCCTTTTTAATGCCCTTGATAATATCATCGATATGAGACAACCGAGGGAGCAGGGAAAATTGTTTTTGTAAGCGACATTCACGGGCTAATGCCCATAGTAAGATCGGCGGTTCTACAAAATCTGATCTTAAACTGTCAAAGATAATTTTAATTTTGCCATAATTTTTTTCTTTAATCATATTCGCCAGATCAAATACGGTATACCGCGATGAGGATGTTACGACAGAAAGTATCTGTGCTTCGTCCAATTTACCCGGTTTATATAATAACTTTAATTTTTCAACGGTTTGATTGGCCGCAAGCAAATTATTTTCAGTGGTGTCTGACAGTAATTGAAGTAATTCGGGTGCCACACTAAAACCGGCTGTTTGAAGTCTTTTGTTTAGCCATGCCGGAAATTGTTTGGGAGGAATAGGCCAAAGTTGAGTAAAGCTTGTTTTAGCTTTAAGTTTCTCTAAAAAAGCCGGTGGTTTTTTGGGGGTGGTAATAATTAATAATTTATCTGCCGGAGGTTTTTGTACATAATCTTCGAGTTGGCGCTGAAATCCACTGGATACTTTTCCCGATACCGAACACTCTAGAATTTCTTTTTCAGCAAAAAGCGAGCGTGAATAAATATCCGTATTCTCATCAAATGTTTTTCTGTCTAAGAAGCCCTGTTTTTTGGCGAGATGTCGAATGTTATCGACGGCTTCGTTGAGCAATAAAATCTCATCGCTGGCAAAAAAATAAACGGGTGAAAGTTCAGATGTGTGTGGCATGTATTGCCTTTTGCGTATCGGTTGCACTGAGATACGCTAAAATTTTCTGCGTCATATCTGTGGTCAGTTTTTTTCTGAGATCGGGCAATGCTGTTGTGTCACCCAAGATTTGATTGGAGTTTTGCCATGCATGTGAAGCGGTATTTAGGGTGACGGGTTGCGTAATATTTTTGCCGTTAGCGTCACGCAGAACGAGTGTGACCGTGTACGTTAATATTTGCGAGTTTATCTGTTGTGCCGTACCCATCGCTGTAATACTTTGACCAAAGCCATCGTCCAAAATGACTAAAGATACGGGTGCTTTAGTCGGTTTATCGACGAGTGTGATTCCTAATGCTTGCAGATTTTGTCGCAGTGAAAAGTATAATCCCGTACGCGCATCAGCCTCATCTTGAATATAGATGGATTTAAGTTCTGGAGAGACCGTAGTAGGACTGTCACGAAAATGAAATCCACAGCTTGATAATAACAGGCATATCATTAGCAAGAGAATTCTATTCATTTTTCACCCATCACAAGATTGACCAGTTTATTGGGAACAACAATAATTTTATGTAATTTTTTACCATCAATAAATTTTTGTAAGTGCGGATCCGCATAAACGGCTTTTTGTAAAACGGCTTCATTGGCATTTTTTACGGCAATGACGGAACCCCGCATTTTGCCGTTAATTTGAACAATGAATTGCTGTGTGGTGGAGTGCAGTGCCGTTTCATCGATGACGGGCCAAGAGGCTTTTTCAATATCATCGCCCAAGTTTGCGACTTGCCATAACTCAGCACAAATATGCGGCGTAATGGGAAATAAAATTCTTAATAAAATACTCAAACCCTCTTGTTGAACGGTTTTATCTGATTCGAGCAAGAGATTTAATATTTTCATGGCGCCAGAAACGACGGTATTAAATTGTTTGCGTTCATAATCGAATAAAATCCGACTGAGTATTTCATATAATTGTTGGCGTGATTTATCGGCAGGTAAGGGTTTTGCTATCACAGGAAAATCATGCGCCGCATTCCACAGACGTTTTAAAAATCGCGATGCGCCTTCGACGCCAGCATCAGACCACTCTAATCCTAATTCGGGAGGGGCTGCAAAAATAATAAATAATCTGACCGTATCTGCGCCATATTGTTGAATGAGATGTTTAGGATCAACGGTATTGCCCTGCGACTTCGACATCTTCGCGCCATTTTTCAATACCATACCCTGCGTTAATAAATGTGTGAAGGGCTCGTCTGAGGTAATTAATTTCAGATCCCGCATTAATTTATGAAAAAATCGTGCGTAGAGTAAGTGGAGTACAGCATGTTCAATACCACCAATATACTGATCAACCGGCAGCCAATAATTCGCACGGCCATCTAACATGGCATGGTCTTGATGGGGGCTGGTATATCTCGCGTAATACCATGAAGACTCTATGAAAGTATCAAACGTATCTTTTTCGCGTTCTGCTTTTTTACCGCACGTTGGGCAGGTGGTTTCATAAAAATCAGCCGGTGGATTAATGTTTGGTGGCAATAATACGGGTAATTCTTTTTCAGGTACGGGCACTGTTCCGCATTTTTTGCAATTAATCATGGGGACGGGGGTGCCCCAATATCGTTGACGTGAAACGCCCCAGTCTCTTAAACGGTAATGCGTCTTTCTTTCGGCAACATGTTTTTTGACGAGCAGTGCAATGGTTTTTTGAATATCTGCTTCAGGAAAATCTTTAATGGGTAGATTATAAATCTCAGCAAATTCTTTATCACGTTCATCGCTGAACGGTACGCCCATCACTGCTCCCGTGCCATAATCCATCAGCACATAATTTGCAATCCAAATGGGAATTAATGCTTGTGTTAATGGGTGCACAGCATATAAACCAGTATTGATTCCTTTTTTTTCTAACACCGCTTGAGCGGCTTCTGCAGTGGAAACATTTTTACAGTGATCAATAAAATTATGAATATCTTTATTTTTTGTGGCTAATTTAAGTGAAAGGGCATGTTGAGGAGAAAGCGCAATAAAACTTACGCCATTGAGGGTATCTGCACGTGTGGTAAATACCGTAATATTTTCTTTGCTTGCATCTAATTTAAATTTAATTAATGCGCCTTCTGATTTGCCGATCCAATTTTTCTGCATGGTTCGTACTTGATCAGGCCAGCCTGTAAGATTATCTAATTCGGCTAATAATTCATCAGCATAATCGGTAATTTTTAAAAACCATTGCGGAATTTCACGTTGTTCAACCAGTGCACCTGATCGCCAGCCTTTGCCGTCAATCACTTGTTCGTTCGCTAAGACGGTTTTATCTACGGGATCCCAATTGACGAGAGCATTTTTTTTATACACTAAACCCTTTTCGAATAATTTAATAAAAAACCACTGTTCCCAGCGGTAATATTCTGGATTGCACGTTGTGACTTCGCGGTCCCAGTCGTATCCAAATCCTAAACGTTTTAATTGATCTTTCATGTACGCAATATTTTCATGCGTCCATTTTGCCGGCGGAATTTTGTGTTGAATCGCGGCATTTTCGGCGGGTAATCCAAACGCATCCCATCCCATGGGTTGTAAAACATTTTTACCGAGCAAGCGTTGATAACGTGTAATCACATCGCCGATGGTGTAATTTCGGACGTGCCCCATATGAAGATGTCCGCTGGGGTAGGGGAGCATAGAAAGACAATAGAATTTTTTCTTTTGAATGTCTTCGGTGACGCGAAAGCGTTTTTCTTTTTCCCAGCGTGTTTGCCACGTGGTTTCAACTTGTTCGGGTTGGTAGGGTTTGTCCATAATGAATCCTGCGTTTAAGATAAGACTAGGATACCATTTCTTGAGGATTTCGCTATGTGGTTTTGGGGCGGTTTATTGATTTTTGCGGTCGGGATGATTTTTTTCTTAAGTAGAAAAAAGCCAACTCAAACACTGCCTGAAGAAAAATTAAAGGTGGTAGACGTAAAAAATAAAAAGCCTATACATGATTCTGAGCTGGAAATTTTAGGTTCTCTAAAAGGTCCTATGCGGCCTCAGTATAAAGAAGTAGAAAGAGAAACCGAAGAAAATGAAGAAAGTAAGAAAGACTCCAAAGAAGATTCGGAAGAGCCAGAGGAACACGAAGCCCCTGAAGAAGAAGAGTCTGAGGAAGCGGAGGGAGAAACTGAAGATGAAGTCGAAGAAGAGTTGGAAGAAGAGCCTGAATTAGCAGAAGCTGAAGAAGAAAGAGAAGAATCAGACGAGCCTGAAGAAGAAAAAGAATCTGAGGAAGCTCCAGAGAAAGAAGAAACCGACACTGAAACTGATATGGAATCTGAAGAGCCGGAAGAATCTGAAGAATCAGAAGAACCCGAGGAAGAAGAGGCTGAAGAATCCGAAGAACCTGAAGAAGAGCCTGAGGATCTGGAAGAAGAAAGCGAAGCAGAAACGGAAGACGAGATAGAAGAAGAATCTGACACAGCGGAAGATACAGAGACGGATACTGAGACAGAAGACGATAAAGAAACGGAGACTGAAACTGAAACTGAAACTGAAAAAGAGGATGAGCCAGAATCAGAGACAGAAAGTGAAGAAGAAGATAAAGAAGACACTGAAGACGAAAAAGAAGAAGAGAACGAAGAAGATGAGCCACCTGAAGAATCGTTTGAAGAAAAACCTCATTAAGATTAGACTTTAAACACTATGAACATTCCCAATATACTCACATGGATACGTGTCGCCCTTATCCCCATTTTTGTGGTGGTTTTTTACCTGCCCTGGATAGGCGCGCATTTTTTAGCGGCACTGATTTTTGCTCTGGGTGCAATTACCGATTGGCTGGATGGTTATCTCGCACGCGCATTAAATCAAGCCTCTGCTTTCGGAAAATTCTTAGATCCGGTTGCTGATAAATTAATGGTGGCTGTCGCGCTTGTATTAATCGTCGGACAGTATCAGGGACAATTTGAAATTACGCTTGAAATTCCCGCTGCCATTATTATTGGACGTGAAATTGTGATTTCAGCGTTACGTGAATGGATGGCAGAAATCGGCAAAAGCAAAAGTGTTGCCGTGTCGTATCTAGGAAAAATTAAAACAACCGTTCAAATGTTATCTTTAATTTTATTATTGGCTGAGCCTATTAGGTTATTTGATGGATTATTGATCAATATTGGCATTACGTTGTTGTGGCTTGCGGCAGGATTAACATTGTGGTCGATGATTATTTATTTACGTGCCGCGCACCGTGAAATGTCTCAAGCGTAATCCGCACATCCCCAAGACCATAAGATAAATAATCATCGAGGTTAAGAGTAAATAGCTCAGATGTTCAATTCTTTCTCCCGCTGAATACACTAACCAGGTTGTTATTGTTCCTTGCTCAAAATAGAAAAATATTATTATAGCCAGATTGGCGGCGAATAATTGCAGCAAATAAATTCCCCAACCCGATTGAAATTTAAATATTTTGTGTTTATATAAAAAATAAATTAATAATAGGACATTGAAACAAGAAGACAGAGAGGTGGCTAATGCCAATCCTGCATGTTGTAAGGGGCCAATTAATACTGCATTTAATAAAATATTAAATAGTACTGCTGCGACGCCAATTTTAACGGGGGTCTTGATATTCTGGTGCGCATAAAAGCCGGTTGATAGTATTTTTATTAGCATAAAGGCGAGTAATCCAACGGCATACGCAATAACACTTCGTTGTGTCATGAGTACATCAAATTGGTTAAATCGACCGTAATCAAACAGCGTGGTAATTAACGGCCCGGATAATATTCCCATCGTGAGTGCTGCGGGCAATCCAATTAATATATTACAGCGAAGTCCCCAATCCATTGCGCGTAAAAATTCACCAGGCGATTTTTGCGCAACGTGTTTGGACAGATGCGGAAGTATGACAGTAGCGAGAGCTACACCAAATACGCCTTGTGGAAAATACGCCAGTCGCTCAGAAAAATATAACCACGTAATACTTCCGGTCTTTAAAAAAGAAGCAAATATGGTATTAATTAATAAGCCAATTTGAACGATGGATGCCCCAAATAAAGCAGGGACCATGAGTTTGAGAATTCTTCGTACCCCTTCATCTTTAAAATTAAATTTGGGCCAGCGTAAAAACCCTACTTCTTTTAAAAAGGGGAGTTGGAAAGCCAATTGTAAAAAGCCGGCAATTAAAATACCCCAAGCCTGACTCTCAATAGGAACGGTAAAGAAATGGCTGAAAAATAACGCGGCTATAATTAAAATTATATTTAATATGGCTGGCGCAAATGCGGGTATGCCGAATTTCCCATAGGAATTTAAGATGGAGCCTACAAATGCGGTCAGAGAAATGAGCATTAAGTAAGGGAATGTAATTCGGGTCATATATACGGCGAGTTGGAATCGATACGGATCAAACCCTGGCGCTATTATTTTTATAATCAGCGGCATGAAAATTACGGCGAGCATAGTAATAACTAATAACATTGCACTTAAGCAACCCGCGGTATGTGCAACAAATTTTCGAATTTCTTCGGGTGATTTGTTATGTTTGTAATGGGCAAGGGTTGGGACGAAGGCTTGTGAGAACGATCCTTCCGCGAAAAGGCTTCGCATAAAATTAGGCAATTTGAAAGCGACTAAAAAAGCATCAACGCCAGCGTTAACACCAAACAGACGAGCGACGATCATATCGCGAAGAAATCCCAACACTCGCGAGAAGAAAGTCATCAATGACACTAGGCTTGTGGATTTCGCTAAATTTTTGCTCATTTTTCCATCATATAATAGTTTGACTCCAAAATGCGATGCTTTATACTTTCGGGGCTTTACCCTCACCCCCGCTTCGCGGACCCTCTCCCAAGAGGGAGAGGGGAAGATGTAGAAAAGATATTTTTTTCTAGGAGAGGTGGCCGAGTGGCTGAAGGCGCTCCCCTGCTAAGGGAGTATGGGGATAAAACTCCATCGAGGGTTCGAATCCCTCCCTCTCCGCCAAAACTTTGTTATCATGCAAGACCTTATGCGCCCGTAGCTCAGCTGGATAGAGTACCAGGCTACGAACTTGGTGGTCGGGAGTTCGAATCTCTCCGGGCGCGCCAATTTAAAGGGATTCTGTCAAAATCCCTTCTCCTGAATAGGAGAAGGTGGCGCGAAGCGCCGGATGAGGATTT
Organism: Gammaproteobacteria bacterium; assembly: GCA_035943935.1. Lineage (GTDB taxonomy): Bacteria > Pseudomonadota > Gammaproteobacteria > DASZBR01 > DASZBR01 > DASZBR01. Next base: position 223,079 of record DASZBR010000006.1, on the reverse strand, counting down.
CGAGGAAAACACATGAAACTCAGTGAACAATGGCTACGTGAATGGATTGATCCCAAGTTATCCCGCGATAAATTAATTGAAAAATTAAATCTCTCTGGCTTAGCGGTCGAATCGTGTGAACCGTATGAAGATGATTTCGTACTGGAGTTTGAATTAACGCCAAATCGGGGCGATTGTTTAAGTGTGTTGGGCATTGCGCGAGAAGTGGCAGCGTTGACGGGAAATCCCCTAAAAAAACACGCTATAAAAAATTATGCCTCAAAAAACAAATCTATTGAGGTTAAAATAAATTCTCCTCAATACTGTCCTTTATATTGTGGCCGTCAAATCAAAAACATTACCGCGGGCAAAACCACTCCCATTGAAATTCAAAAGAAATTACTGAAATCGGGTATTAATTTAATCCATCCGGTTGTTGATATTACGAATTATGTCATGATCGAATTGGGTCAGCCGTTACATGCATTTGATCTTGCAAAAATAAATAAACATATTGTTGTTCGTCAAGCAAAAGCGAATGAAAAGCTTTTATTATTAGACAAACGCGAAATTACCTTGGATGAAACGGTATTAGTGATTGCGGACGCAGAAAAACCTATCGCGATGGCCGGAATGTTGGGTGGATTGGATTCAGGTGTGACAAATAGCACAACTGAAATTTTTCTTGAAGTGGCCTTTTTCGTGCCGTCGATAGTAGGAAAAAATGCGCGACGTTATGGAATTCATACAGATGGATCACACCGGTTTGAACGCGGTGTTGACCCTACGCTTCCTCCCATTGCAATGGAACGTGCGACTGAACTGTTAGCTGAAATTTATCCTAATTTAGAAGTCGTGGGTGATACCGTTAAAACAGATAAAAAATATTTACCTAAATCTCCCAAAATTAAATTACGCCCTAAAAAAATTACTGAATTATTAGGTTATGAGATTTCCGAGAAAAAATCGCATGATATTTTAAAAAGTTTAACTATGACTGTTACTAAAAATACGGTTATACCACCCAGTTACCGATTTGATATTACACAAGAAGTGGATCTCATCGAAGAAATTGCCAGGGTCTACGGCTATGAACATGTACCGTCGGTATTAGAGCAGCGAAGCATTAAAGGCCATATTCAGTCAGAAAATATTAAGCCGCTTTTAGAGATTAAAAATAAACTGGTGAGCCTGGGTTATCAAGAAGTCGTGAGCTATAGTTTTATCTCTCAAGATTTACAGCAAAAAATTTCCCCTGATATAAAAACATCTGCTCTCGAGAATCCGCTCTCTGCAGAATTAGCTGTGATGCGATCTAGCTTGTGGGGAAGTCTAATAGAAATCGTTCAGCATAATTTAAACCGCCAACAAGATTACTTACGATTTTTCGAAACAGGTTTATGCTTTAAAAATAATAAAGAAGAACCGGTGATTAGCGGTGTGTGGGCAGGGCTTTCTCATCCAGAACAGTGGGGCGAAAAAAAACGTGAAGTGGATTTTTATGATATAAAAAATTCTCTCGAGCAATTAAATTCTGGTTTTACCTATAAAGCAGGAAATCACCCGGCTTTATATCCTGCACAAACTACAGAGATATTTTTGAATAATAAATCCGTTGGATTTTGTGGGGCGTTACATCCTGAATTACAAAAAAGCTTTGATATTAGTATCCCCGTGTTTTTATTTGAAATTGATTTAGAGGCGGTTACCACTAAAAAAATTCCCCAATTTAAGACTATCTCGAAATTCCCGAGTATTAGACGAGATATATCTCTTACCTTAAATAAAAAAATACCCGCTCAGGAATTACAGGACTATATTAAAAAAATAGCCGGCCCAAGTTTAAGTGAAGTCGGTGTGTTTGATATTTATAAACAACATATTGCGCTAAAGTTAATTTTTCAATTAGTGGATAGAACCTTGGTTGAAGATGAAATCACGCAACAAATGACAAAGATTATTTCGGGATTAACAGAACATTTTGATGTGACGTTAAGAACGTAAATATGAAATCCCTCACAAAAGCAAAGCTCGCCTCATATGTTGAAGATGAAGTCGGCTTAGAAGCTCCGCTCGCGATGGCTCTTGTTGAACATTTTTTTGAGGAAATTACGGTTGCGCTTGAGAAAGGTGAAGAAGTAAAGTTATTTGGATTGGGTAATTTTTCCGTTCGACAAAAAAATGCTCGAATGGCCAGAAATCCGAGAAGCGGTGAGAGTGTTAAGATTCCTGCGCGAAAAGTCGTGAATTTTCAGACCAGTACAACCTTGCGGAAATTATTAAATCAACTATCATGCGGGGTTCACGGGGCGTAGCGCAGCTTGGTAGCGCATCTGCATGGGGTGCAGAAGGTCGGAGGTTCAAATCCTCTCGCCCCGACCAGTATCAATGAAAATCGTTAAACTGTACTTCATGTTTCAACTTACTCAACGACATATAACCACGCTCCATAAATCGCGCCATCAAGTCATCTAATTCGCCGGATTCGTTCTGTGCTTTTTTCGCGATATCAAAATCATTCTCAGAAATAAATAATGCATCTTCCCAAACTTTAAGATAGCAATCCGCTTTGACCATAATGAACTTAACATTAGGCTCTTCTTCAGTGTGAGATTCACTTAAAAATACCATGGCAGGTGCAATAGAGTCGTCTTTGAGAGGGAAATAACCTGGGCGAAAATAGCCCCATTTGTCATCAGATGTTCCTTGCGTCATCATTAGGCCTCATGTGCTGAAAAATTTGGGAGAGGGCGATTATAGCAAAGCTAAATAAATATTTCTGGTGGTTTCTCAGCATCCACTGCACCCTCTGGATCCTCGTCCCGACAGCCATGCGCTATGCACTCCCTCACGATACGATTGAAGGCGCGATGTGGGGTCAACACCTCGAATGGGGGTATGACAAGAACCCCTGGATGAACGCTTGGCTGACACGCCTTGGCTGGGAGCTTGGCGGGACCTCCGGCATCGGCATCTACTTCATGAGCAGCATCTTTGTGGGGATAAGCTTTTGGGCGGTCTGGAAATTGGCTCAGAAAATGGTCAATCCTGTTCAAGCATTATTGGCCGTTCTCTTATTAGAAGGCTGTATTGATTACACGCTCGTACCGCAGGGATTTAATGACAATGTGATTGAGCTGGGATTATGGCCCTTAATGTTTTTATTTTTCTATCACGCCATCCAGAATCAAAAACTTAAAGATTGGCTTGGTGTAGGAATTACGGCTGGATTAGCCATGATGGCTAAATATTACACGGGTATTCCCATGCTCGTAATGTTAGGATTTTTAGTATTCCATAAAAAATCCCGCGAAAGTTTTTTTCATAAAAATTTATATTTAGGGCTAGCCGCTTTTGGCCTAGTCATTACGCCGCATATTATCTGGCTATTTCAGCATAATTTCTTAACGCTGAAATATGCTTTTGGACGAGCGGATGATACAACGCCGAATTTCTTAAGTTTTGGCTTGTCTCAAATTACTGATTTTTTACTGCCTATTGGTATGATTTTAGTTGTCGCCCGAAAATTACCCAAAATAAATTATAATTTTAATACGGCTTTTTTATTAGTCATAGCACTTGGGCCACTATTCTTAACCATGTTATTAGGCATGATTTTTGGCTGGCATTTATATAACGAATGGGGTGTGCCATTAGTTTCGCTGTGGGGATTGGTTTTAGTCTATTTCTTCAATCCCGAAATAACCCCTAAAAAATTAAAAGTAATATTAATTTTTATTTATAGCATTATGTTTTTATGGGCAATAGGTTACGCCGTGGGTTTAGAAATTGATCATAAGCGCCATCATTCGGATAATTATCCCGCGCAACAAATTGCCGACTATGTGACTCAATCTTGGGTCAATAAATATCACGAACCCCTTAAATATGTCGCGGGTAGTCGTTATGTGGCTGGATATATTGCTTTCTATTCAAAAGATCATCCATCCGTATTTGTCGAGTGGAATCCTGAATTTAGCCAATGGATTAATGTCAAAAAAATGCAGCAATACGGTGCTATTTTTGTACAAGATAATTACTATGGAACCCTCGTTTTTGGCCAACACCCCAATACTCACAAGGGTACTCAATTTCCCAAAGAAGTCTTAAAGCAGTACCCCAATCTCGTTATCCTCCCCGTGAAGTACTTTCCCTGGCATCGGGCGGACAAATCAGTCGCTCCCATCCCTGTTTTGGTGGGGTTTTTGCCTCCAAGGGCTCCTTCCTTCGATTCCTCAGGACCGCAAAAAAACGCTCCTCAGGACGACGAAAAACCCGTCGCTTAAGAAAACCTTAAGGTTTGGTGTGTACACTATCGCAAAAAGTTGTGGTAAAGTTTCGCCACTATAATTCAATGAGGGTTCGCACATGTTTGAAGATTTTACAGTAAGAATGGACGAAGATTATGCGGCTGTATTTGACCAGTATCAGCTGCTTGAGCAAACATTCGGACATCCCCAGCCAAGCTTTATCAAAGCCATTGAGTTACTCCATCAATCTCGTTTTTTTTCTCGTGACTGTTATGCTTTAATAAGCCGTATTGACGCGTTTCTTGGACGAGAAGATAGTCAAGAATCAACTGATGAAGCACCCGATGACCTTACGCTAACAAAAGAAGAACTGAGAAAAATGATAGCTTTCATGAACATTCAAATGGAAAAAACGGTAAAGTTTTATCTGGACATGAATGATAACGATGCTGTGAGAGCCGAATTTGCGGATGAAGAGGTATTTGGGTGGTTTAATAGTCAAGCCTCCGCAAGAGCATGCTATGCGTCAGAAGTTTCAAGATGGCTACCTGGCATAAAGTCTACTTTTGAAAAGCTATCAAACGATGTGGAGTGCTTTAAATTAAACTATACATCTGCAGTAAATTATCCTGGAGTGGGTTATAACGCTAAGCTTGAATTATTAAGTGATTATTGTTTGGAGACCTTGGCAAGCATACAAAGTGAAATTGAATTATTAAAAGAGTTTCGCAAAATTACCGATACCTGTCTTCGCATTATCTATCCTTCAGAAACAAGAACAAACATGGCAAAAAAATTCGGCATTTTCGAAAGCATGTTGTTTGAATTAACTTCCTATTTAGTCGGAGTAGAAAAATCCATCAAGATATTGGCGGAGCTCTACCCCCATCATGAAGCTCGCCTTCCTCAAAAATTAAAGAATTTTATAGTACCTTGGTTAGATCCTAAACACCCTGAACCTTTAAAAGCGTCCATTGCCGCTTTAAAGGCATGCAAAGATCTTCCCGAAGAACCGAATGCTTTTATTTCTTCGAACGCACAAAATGAAACGCAGGCGTTGTTTGAGCGTCAGAAACGACGTCGGACATAGTTTTTTTGTCTCGATTTTCCTCTTCAGTTAATTCGTCGATAAACGTTCGCAGGGTTCTTTTGAATCTTGCGTTAAATTTTTCGACTGCTTTTTCTGCTTGAGCTAATGTGACTTCTAGAGTGTCCTTGTTTTCATTGTGTTCAAGATTTTCATCCATAATCATTCCCTTTGGGTATGCATTGAAAGTAGGTTGCGAAGTGTAAATGATAATTCGAGTGGAGTGTAGCTATGTCAGGTGAAGTAAACGAACATAATAAACGTGGTAGGGCAGAGGAATCCGCTCCAGAAGATACCTTGTTGACAAAAATTATCGATTTCGACGAACGATGGACTGCACTTGCTTCCCAAGTCTATGCGAAAGAATTGGCTCAACAGCAGCGCGCGATAGAAGTGCGAAACGATAAAATAATCTCTCTTCAAGAAAACTTTAATTATCTTTATATCGAACAGCTTCATTTGCTGCGTGAACAGGGCACTGTCCTTCCTGAAGTTTATAAATTAAACCACTCGCTGAATGCAGCACTTAAAGATGTCTCTCCTGAGTTCGTTGACTTGCATGAAGAGTTTAAAATCCTTCGAGAAGTCTTGTGTGTGCATCTTACACACATGGGCAGAGAAATGATGACGCTTGTTGCGCGTTATAGACGTAATGATCAGCCGGATTTTAAAGAAGCGGTCCATCAAGCATTAGCAGAGCAACCAGAACTGATGGAATGGATCGATCCATTTTTTAATAGTGAAGAGGGCGTTGATCCGTTGCAGCAAGCAGTTAATGGTTTAATAAAACGCCAAAAAATAGATGAACTTGAAGTTCTCTTAGGCGTGTATGACAGTCAAGTTGAAGCACAGCTGCCGCAGATTAAAGCGCATGTTCAAAAACATCTCGATGCCATTATAGAATTTGAAGAAAAGCTCCAGCAAAACCCACATCGAACGTATGCTCAAAAAGTTCAGTTATATGCTGATTATTGTGCAAGTACATTTAAAAGTATTTTAGAGACCTTAAGTGTATTACAAGGTCCGTTACGCCTTGTGGATAAATGTTTGGCACAGCTCGATGATGACTCTGCTAAGCAACGGATGGAAGAAGCAAAAAATGTGCTGACACACATGAGAAAAGATCTGATAACAGAAGTGGAAACGCTTTGTCGTGTAATGGCAAAACTGGCTACGCAATACAACGAGCATGAAAGAAATCTAGGTGAGCCTTTAAAAAGATTCATGAAGCCTTGGGTCGAATTTCACGATTGTCCGCTTAATGCATCGATTCAAGCACTCGATGCTACTGCGATGCCTACGGTGATCGTGGAGAAGGAACCTTCGGTGACGGCGTCGTTTCAGATGAAGTAGGTCTGGGTTCTATAACTTTACTTTTTTTGAAATCAGCTTGTAATTCAATAAGTTTGTCGAGATAAAAAGTAAGTTTTTCTCGACGACGTTTGTTGCCCTCAAGAATTTCTTTTTCGATGTTGTCAAGCTCACCTGCCATAAAAAATCTCCGGTTTATATTTTGACTATCCTACTATAGAATGCCTCCTCGATGTTAAACCCCGTAATTTAGAAAGAGAGGTATTTTAACAATGGAAGACCAATCCCTTCTGCAACATGATGACCTTGGACAAGCCGCCGCTAATCAACGTGATTTTATTAAACTCAGCGATGTGGTCGCTGAAATTACTGCTGCGCTCAAGGGTAATGCTGAAGCAAAAACAAGGCTTGAAGAATCAAAAGCGGTTACCTTCAAAGATATAGAAGATAAAACAAAATTCCCCATTGAGTTTTCGGCTAAAATTGATTTCCGCACCTGTTATAAAATCACGCAATATCTTTTCGTTAATGGTGCTATTGAACCCGCGCAATACCTTGCAGGGTTAAAGTCACTTGTTACTAAATTTGATGCTACGCCTCATGCCGCTGAACGTATCGTATTAGCTAAAGTAAAGCGACAAATTTTTCTGAATAGGGCTAATACGGAAAATGCTCGTGCTGAAATTAAAGCGCTTATGGCGGAATTTAGTAATTTAACGATCGAGGGTAAGACTGTTGCTGACAAAAAATTCAGGGATATTCACGATGAGATTAATGACATTGCAGAGGTGGGTAGTAAGGCCTATGTAAAGAAAAATAGACCTCCACTTAAGTATTGGGAAGTCGCTGCGATTTATGCGGGTGAAGTCTCAAAGAATATCTTTATGCCTGCGCGAACTTTGCTTGAACTGTCAGCGGGTTTTTTTAAAGACGGTGCAAACTCCTATCGTGAAAAACCATGGCATGCGATGTCTTTTTTTGCAGCAGGTATTTTTACGGGTATTGGTATGGTAGTCATGGGTCTCCTGGGTGCTGCTGGCTTTGTATTAAGTAGCGCAGGGTTAATTCCTGGCGTATATCATGGATTGACGAAACCTTGGGCACAAGATAACAAAGCGAAAACAGAAATTGGACAAGATGTTGAATTAAATACACTGGGTGGAAGACACCTCAGTGAAAAAGCAGCTGAGTTGGTTGAGATAGATGATGTCGTAAAAGCCGCTGCTGTTCATTCTAAAAAGATAAGTAATACTTCTGTGCGTAGTGAAAGTTATGACACGAGAGATGGCAACAGAAAACGATTGAGTGGTTTAGAGTTTTTCACTTCAGTGAAACCTGTTGCTGCACCACTTGTTAGTTATCAAGACACAAACTTACAAGAAGTTCCAAAAAGTCCACACAGTAACAATAGAAAAACATAAATAAAAAATAATTATTTTGAAATTTAAAAAGTAATCTGATATTGTACACCCCGTGCAACAATAATTAGCAACGGGGTGTCACATGACATTTAAGAATTTTGATTTAATTGATCGTATTTCTCGTCGTAATTCATTTTTATTCGGCTTCCATGCGTTTTCTAAAGAATTTTTTCAAACCCTTCAGCTTGGTTTTTCTGTTTATCATGACTCGCGATTTAAAAAGACAGGCCTTGCTGCTGAGCGAATGTCTTTGCGTCAATGCTTTGATGCCATTGTCGGATTTCGACGTCGTGAACAAGCCGTCGATTCATTGCGTAAACCTAAAATCTGGAAAAGTTTTTCGACTATCTCTGAAAGTAATGTCATTTTACAGCAACAATTAACAGAAACTGAGCATGACTTTAAGCATCAAGAAAGATTCGCCACCCATACGAATGAATCGCTATATGACGCCTATAAAAAACTTAATTTAATTGAGCAGCTTTTACAGGGAGCCTTACGAGAAGTGGCCAAAGCCAAACGCCGTTGGTTTTTGGGTCGAATTCCTCGCGCACTATTACGAAAATACCGAGATTATCTGGTTCAGCAATTGGCGACAGTAAAACAAGAACGCGAAGATATTGTCACTCATATGCTGGCCCGATTGATTCAAGCAGCAAAGGATCCTTTATTAGAAAATACCGATACGTTGCCCAGTATTATTAAAGATTTAAAATCAAAAGGCTTTTTAAAGTCGAGTTATACCACTCCCGTGATATCAGAAAATACCTTAAGTGCTAAACTTTTTCATAAATTCCATGCGATTATTCAAGCTGATGGTAATAGCGAAATGCGCCCCGTGCTGTATTCTTTACCCTGGTTTAAAAACAATAAAAATATGGCTGTGCGATATCAGGTTGAAAATCTTGTCCCACCTAAAGAAAAATCCCCTCAGTTTTTATTTTATAACCATAATTTGCGCGTTCACTGGTTCGATGACTTTCATGCTTATGCCAAAATGGATACGACCTTGCATTATTTGCGAACAGAACGAGTGAAGGGTGAGTTGACGTTTGATTCGCTTTCACATCGCATGATGAGTGTCTGTTCTGCAGAGCACGCACTCGAGATCGAATTAACCCGAATTCGCGTTTCACGCGTGCAAGCTAATAAGGGTTTACGAAAATATTTTAATAGAAAAACAACCCAGTTTTTAGATGCCATAGAACTTGCCCTCAAGCAAAAAGCCGAAAGACTAGTCAATGAAAAAATAGAATTATTAGGTTTTATTAATATTGCTCCCATGGAAGAAGTGCAAGATTTAAAAATAGTTGAGTTTGTTGAAAGTATTGACGCGAGTATTTCTGAGAAAACGCAGCGCAAGTTTAATCATCATATGAAAGCCCTCCAAAAGAGAATGGATCTTTATCTTGAAAACCAGTTGAAAGATTATCTCTGTCAGTGGTCATCGCTGTCATTATTGAAAGAATTAAGTCGAGAACAATTGGATAAGCTTCATCTCGAGTCGGAAACACAAGAATTATTGTTGATGCGGGTGTTGCCGCGAGAATGGTCTTTTCGTGTCGCAGAAATGCGTAAGCTCAGATTAAATAATCAATCGCGATGTTTAGAAATTGCTGCTGGAATAAATTTAACGCAGTTGCTTTTAGAAAAGCCATCAGTGCTTCAAAAGCTGGTCAAAAAAGAATTGCAGTATCTTCGTGAAAGTCTAGTAGATTATCTAAAAAATAATGTTCATGGCTTTGATTATGGGGATCAAAAAAGCGCACTCACCAAGATGATCGCTGAGCTGGAAAGTGAAGGGGTGGGTGAAGCTGAGCTGTCACTAAAACTGTCCAAGCTGGATCAACAGTTTTTAAATACTTTTCCTGAAGTTCACTTTTTTATCAATATTATGTTGAAGCTTAAGCAAGAAGAAAATATTTTAGACAAAATCCATAATCCCAAAGAAATAGAAGATCGCATTGATGGAGTTCATCGATTTATTCAACGACAAGAAGCGAAGTATTTGAGCAAAAATAAAGTCAAATTCGCCACTCTTTTTTGTAAGTCTGAGAGCGCATCTGAAAATCGAGTCTTAATCCATCAACTCAAGCGAGGCCTAGTATGTACGAACGTTTAATAGCAGACAGTAGTTTTGAAGATGAAACATATGATGACGAAAGTGCTCCCATTATTAATTATGATTTGAGCGAAGCGGAAAACGCGCAAATTCAAATTCAAGTGAGACTTTTATTATTAAAACATTTTTGTGCGGATATTTCGGCGGGACTGACGCGATATGTGGATGAACGTAAGAAATTGACGCGAGCGCGACAACAAGATGTGAATGCCATCAAAACTATTATTTCTGAACCACAGCGTTTTCAAAGCAAAGAAGAATGCATGATGGCGATTCAAGAAAGATTACGGCGTGTTAAAACAGGTTGGTTTTTATTCAGCGGCGGCAGTCGGATGCGGACGATTATTTTTGAAATTATTGTTATCCATAGTTCTCCTGCAATTGCGCACATTAGTCAGGATTTGGAAATTGAAAAACAAGCGCATAGAGTTTTATTAAAGCGCTATGATTTTATCAAGGGCGATGATATTGAAGAATTAAAACGTGAAATTCTGCACTTACGTGAACAAGGTGAGTTGATGCAAAAGCAGTTGGGAACGTATACAAAATCGCAGGAGAGGGTGGAAGCGAAGAGCTCGTCGTCACCGCAGTCGTTCGCGGCGAGGATAAAGAGTTTGTTTTAAAGTAGTGCGTCAGTACTGTTGATAATACTACGGGATTACCGTATAATAAGAGGCATTGAATTTTTATGGAATATGAGTGGAATGATAGTAAGAACCAATCTAATCTTATTAAACATGGAATAGATTTTGATTATGCAATTTATGTTTTCTTAGATGAAAATAGAGTTGTTACCATAGATGATCGTAAAGACTATGGCGAGATTAGATACAAGGTAATTGGAAAAATTGATGTAGATATCATTACATTAATTTATACAATTAGAGATGAATTCTACAGAATTATTTCGGCAAGAGGAGCAAGAAAGGATGAAAAGCAAGATTATTCGCGTAACATTAGTGCCAGGCAGCAAGCCCAAGTTGGGTGGCACTGATCTCGCTCGTCTTCGTAGTATGACCGAAGAAGAATTAACCGCTAACGCATTAAGCGATCCCGACAATCCACCTTTAACAAAAGAAGAGCTTGCTCGGATGCGACCTGTTAATCCTGTGAAAGAAATTGACGTTAAAGCTGTTCGCGACAAGATGCATCTTTCTCAACAGAAGTTTGCCAGTTACTTTGGAGTGGAGTTGCGTACTTTACAGGATTGGGAACAGCATCGCTGTAAGCCCAGTCAAATGGCTCGTAATTTTCTGTTAGTAATCTCTAAAGAACCCAAGATGGTTCAGCGTATTTTAGGTGGGCAGGCGAAGACGAAATGAACTGTAGCCCGGATGAAGCTTCAGCGGAATCCGGGAATTAATAGATTTTTGTGATCCCGGGTTCCGCGCTGCGCGCTCCACCCAGGCTACTATTATTTGCGCTATGTTTCTTCACTTTCACCCCCCAACCTTAAGAAAACCTTAAGGTTTAGCCGGTATACTCCTCCCTCACGTCTTTCCCCCATAAGAGGATGCGCAGGTCCAACATGTTAGAAAAAGCTAAAGCGGCCGTTGCTCAGGTCAAAGCAAAAGTGTGGAATCCCAAACAATCGCCATTATTATTCCTCGAATTGGCTGATGCTGTTTTTTCTATTCCTTTTCTCGATGCGCATGTAAATGGTAACGGTGGAAATTTAGACGCATTTTTTAGTCAACGCTGGGACCTCATTGCCAACGGTCCGCTGTGTTATACCCATAATCCTGAATATCCCCTGAATGTTGTTTGTGATAATTTGGCGGTGCGGAAAAAATCTCGACTTATGCCTGGTGTCTATCCACTCGATGTTGTATGGAAAGCATTGGATAAGACAAAGTGGGGAACTTTCTTTATTTCGGATAATCGAAAAAACTTTATACGATTAAAAGTATTGGCTGAGACAGCCTTTAATAATATTCGAAACTCAGAAGTCGTTATTTATGTCGATAATCACAACTTAACCGAAGCAGAATTAAAACGTACGGGTAAAGTATATGAAATATTAGAAGAAATGAGACGCATTAGTGATACGGGTGAGCAACCTGGTGGTTTATATACTGAAATTATTGCATTAAGAGATGGCTTAGAAAAAGGAAATGCGGAACACAAGGGAACCTCCAATGATGCCGGTGGGCCCGCTGCTCTCGCTGTGCTCCGATTTTTTACCTATTTTGATGTCTTGCCTGAAACGAAAAAAAATGAAATTCGAGCCCTTAAAGGAAATAGCGAAACTTTTGGCGAAACATTGGATAAATTAAGACGAAGTATGGGTAGCGCTAAAAAAGAACGTGGCGATAGCTTAGATGTTAAGTATTGTGTAACGACGCTGGGTGGATATGTATCAGGTGTTATAAAGAAAAATAATGCTTTCTTGCGGTCATTTAAAAGCAATCCTGCAGCACGTCTAGCAGCGTTGCGTGATTCTGTTGAGCATGTGATTCGTGTGGGCAAACCTTTATCATCGCCCCATATTTTTACACTCCCCTTGGATAAACAAATACAAACATTTAATGGTGTGATTAATCAGAATTTATCTGGCAGAAAAGATGAATGTACGGAATTACTGTTTAGTTTAATTCAATTTATTGTGTCCGAGTGTCAACGCAAAATGCTCTCACGGGATTATGATGAAAAATTAAATTGTTATATAAATTTATTGTTGGCCGTAGGATTTGAAACCACTGATTTTTGCCAGCGCCCGCGGTTAGATAATCTGTTTGTGATAAAAGAAATTATTGCGCGGTTATCAGTATTAACGAATTGTAGAGCAGGATATTTTGATCGATATCATCAGCCCAAGGCAAAATCACGATGGGGTGATTGGTTAAGTCATAATAAATTATTACCTGTTTTTTTTGATGTTCCTGCTATTCCTAAAAAGAGCACAGCTCTCACTGTATATACAACACAATATCCCTTACCACGAACAATAATGTCAGGAGAACTCGCGAAACTCAGAGAAGGATATACAGTAGAACCTGTTGTGGTGGCTGAAGTTGCTGTTCGACAACAACCGGGGTGGGGATTCAGTGGTCAAAATGTTGTAGAACTGGATAGTAGTAAAGTTGCTGATGAGTTAAGAAAATTAGCCAGTGATCAGACTTTAAAAGAAATTACATTAAAAAGTAATATTACGACTATTGATGAGGCATTAGCTTTCACTCAACTTTTTCGAGCACTCGAAACTAATAAGACTGTGACAACATTATGTTTGCATGGATTAAAATTATATCCCGCGATGGTCTACCAGCTTCAAGAATTATTGGAAAAAAATACAACACTCAAAGTACTTAATCTCCAAGGGTGTTTTTTGGCGAGTGAAGTCAGAGCGAGATATCGACGATTTTTTTATGACAGTAATCAACTACCTTATACCTTGAGTGCGTTATTACTTCCTTCACTTAAACGAAATCATTCATTACGGCGTTATATTCCACCCGCGGTATTAGCGCAGCAGCTAGTAATCACTACAGGAGAGGTTGAACAAGCAGATCTCGTCGCAGTCAATGCAGTCAATGATAGTTTGCGAGCAGATTTTCGAGCTGAGGATGAATCCATGCAAGACGTCATCATTCGAAATCTTTCTGAAATATATACGGCAAAAATAAAAAAAGCGATGGCTGAAAATGATTTTAAACGCGTGATGCATTTGCGGGGAAAAAATCGTACGGATATAAAAATAGATATCAGCGAATTACTGTGTGTCGCGGTGAGAGATAAAAATTGCGATCAAAATCTTGAATATATTCGTAGGCATTTTAGTCAAGAAGCCGCTGATCATGATGGTTCACCGTTATTGCATCTCGCACATACTGTGACTGTTGCACGCTGTTTATATGAATGCGGTGCCAATATTTATGCACAAGATAGTTCAAATAAAACCGCACTGTTTAATGCAAGAGTACTGAATAAACACGGCATCGTAAAATTTTTAGAAGTTTGTATAAAAGAACAGAATAGTAGATTTTTCGATCGTGTTTGCGCAGATGATATTGAAGAAGTGAAACGTTTAGTGGAATTAGGCCAAAACCCTGATTTTAAAGTAGTGTCGGGGCGCACGCCGCTGCATTATGCGCGATCACCTGAAGTCGTTGTGTTTTTACTTGAGCAGGGTTTAGCGATTGATGCACAAGATGACGAAAAAAAGACGCCACTGCATTGTACGCATAAGGTTGAAGTCGTACGGTGTTTAATTGAAAAAGGTGCCGATGTTTTAGCGCGAGATGCTCAAGGCAAAATACCAGAAGATTATCCGGGTACCGAAGAATTACTGCTTAAAGCTCGATTGAGTGTCATTGATAAAATTCATGCTTGTTTTTCATCAGCATCTTCAACAGTCGCTGAAATGTCAAAAGGTCTAACACGGTTAGTGCGTTTTAATGAAAGTGAAATTGTAAATGTCTTGAAACAAAAAGATGCTCAAGGTTTTTCCGTGTTGAGTACTATTCAGTGCAAACTTAAAAAGAAGTTACAACTTCCTGTCTGCCAAAAAATCATTACGCCTCAAATTGAAGCAGAGTTTGAGCAGTGTTATCTTGAAAGTGATCTCCCACGAATTATTGAGCTGATTCACCTGGGTATTGATCTGAGTGAGCATCTAGTGCTGGTTCAGGGTATATTGTTAATGATAATAAATAATTACACTCCTGCTGCTCACCAATTGATGCATTTCTTAATAAAAAGATATCTGGAAGATTTAGATCCCAGACGGATAGCAGACTTCTTACGACTTAAAAACGATGCAGGATTTTCGTTACTTTATTTTATGGAACGACCTTCCACAAAATATTCGTCAAACATCAATTGCGCAAAAAGAGTAATTCGTGATGAGAGGAGATTTTACCGTGTGGATATTCATGATCTTGCTGCGGTTGAACAGTGCGTAAAAAGTGGTATTGAACTAGACTTCTTAGCTCGATATCACAGCAATTTCGCAGCTTATGCGAAGAGTAATTGTTCCGACTACAATTTTTTAAGTCTACGCTACTTTATGGAACATGGTATTGTAATTGATAACCCATCGCTCGAACTATTTGTTGCTGCAGCCAAAAAAGGAGAGGGCGCAGGGGCCAAAGAATTCTTGAGGTTTATTGCTGCTCAGGAAAAATCTGATGGTCAGCTTATGGCAAAACGCGCGAATCAGAGTTCAGGAAGTGTTTTGCAAGCAGCGACTGCAGCAACTCAAACCAGCAATAATGGGAGTAGCGCAGCAGTTGCTAAGAGGGCACTTTAATTAATTTATTCTTCGCCGACGCATGTCGTTCACGTAATTCCACATCAATATAACGATCCGTAATCGCACCTGAACCATGCCCTGCATCATCACGTACATGTTCACGCGGACGAATTTTAACGTCTTCTGATATGCCCGTATGTCTCAACCAGTGAACCGTTGCACAACGTAATTGATCCGCTTCTTCATGAAAATTATGTTCCGCTAATCGTGTCGCCGCTTTATCAAAACACGCTTGCACTAATTTTCGAATATGACGCGTTCCCGTAATCGATCCCTTACCCTTATTTTTAGAAAGTAGTAGCGTTGATTCGCCGGGTGAGGGAAGTGGAGATAAATTTAAACTTAATCTGTAACGTTTTAGTGCATTAAGCATGGCATCGCTAACGGCAATATCTCGTTCTTTGTTGCCTTTTCCTACCGTTTTAAACCACCAATTAGCATCGCCGTCTTTATAGAAATGCTGCATTTGCGGTTCCCAGCGAGGACTGGACGATAACTCAGAAATTCTCAAGTACATGGAATATAGCGCGTTCATAATAAATAAAGTCCGTTCGTCCATGTTTTCTGCAGTGTTAATTACATAATTCCATTGGAGTTCAGATAATTTACGAATAACTTTTTTGCCTTGTGTTTTGCGCAAGAATTGGCTTTTTTGACGAATTTGGGAAACCGGATTTATTTCCGCATAATTTTCTTGAATCAAATATTGATAAAAACTGCTGGTAATAGCAAATATCGCCTGCAATGCGCTTTGGGATAATAAATAATCATCAACCGTTGGGCGTTGTCCATCATGAAAACTTTTCTTGCTGATGCTGACCACAAACGGACGCCATTCGGGATTAGGAATGCGTGCGCCATCTTTATCAATGAATCGCGTGACATTTTTTAATCCAATCCAAGATTTTGGGGGATTTTGGCAGAATTTTAGGAAAGCTTCGAAATCAACGCGTGTAATTTCACGCACGGATTTATGTGCAATTTCAATACACCAATGTAATAAACGTTCGACTTCACGACGATACGCATTAAACGTTGCGGTTGATCCGGCATACGCGCCCAAAAATTCAATGCTGTATTTAATATCGTTTGATGTTATTGGTGTTAATTTTAAATAATCTAAATTATCAAATATGGGTGTCGGGCATTGTGCAGATGATGATGTCGATGATGTGGTCATAGCTATTTCCCTCGCTAACGCATTCTAACGTGATGAGTTCTTGACTTCAATTTGTCATTGGACTTACGATGCCGGTCTTAGATGGTGCGGGGTGCTGAGAAATCGGCTGAGAGTGACCCGTTGAACTCGAACTGGATAATACCAGCGTGAGGACACCAAACGAATTGCACTTCCTTCGCCATCTCCCTGTTTTATTTATGGAGATGCTTATGCAAAAGCTCAAGACTCGCACGACGTTATTGCTCAACTGGTATGCCAATCCCTATCACACTCCCATTTTTGTTGCCAAAGCGTTAGGTTTCTATGAGCAGGAAAATATTAATCTCGCTATATTAGAACCCACTGATCCCAGCGATGTGACTGAAATAGTCGGATTAGGCTATGTCCATATTGGCGTCAAAGCCATGATTCATACCGTCGCTGCGCGAGCCAAAGGTTATAACGTAACGTCGATTGGAACGTTATTAGACGAACCGCCGACAGGATTAATTTCCTTAAAATCCGCAGGTATCAATACTTTTCAAGATATTCAAGGTAAGCGGGTAGGGTATATTGGCGAATTTGGTAAGAAAATTATTGATGATCTTGCTGTGCTAGCCGGTATTGATCCAAATAGCTACAAAACTATAAAAATAGGCATGAATGTCACAGATGCTATTCATAGAGATATCATAGATACGGGTATTGGTTTTATTAATTTTCAATTAGTTGAATTAGAGCATCTACGGGGTGAGGTTAATTTTTTACGTTTGGACCAATTAGCCGGATTGGGGTGCTGTTGTTTTTGTTCGGTGCAATATATCGTTCCCGATGAAATGCTCAAACAACCTGAATTATTAAAGGGTTTTCTGAATGCCACGCACAGAGGAGCGTCTTATACCACGGAACATCCTGATGAGGCGTTTGAATTACTCTGTCAGGCCAAACCGCAATTGCGTAATGAAATGTACCAGAAAATATTTATTCGCAGCCTGCCGTTCTTTTCCCGCAATTTATTAAATGTTGAGCGGGATTGGCATAAAGTGGGTTTATATACGAAACATCTGAAGATTATTGATCCCAGTTTTGATATTACGCAGTGTTATACCAATCAATTTTTGCCGACAGTGCCGCATTCGGATATTGCGCCGATTGCCTGCTGCCTGAGTTAACTATGGTAGACTTCTGACCTCTAATATAAGGGGGTCAGAATGGACGAGAAGGACAACGAGGAGGGTGGCACACCCCCATGGTTTGTGAAGGCAGATCGAGGCGCTAAAAAAGTCTCGACGGAATATAGTCGAGCGCAACGTGATGAAATGGCAGCCATTCGTTCCTTGTTCACAAAAATTTGTTGGCCGCAAGAAAAAGCGCATACACTGAATACGCTCGACATAAAGCACATAAAAAAACAAAATACGGAAGAACCTAAAGTCCCGCAATTTGAATTCCCACTTTTTTTTCGTGTAGATGCTAATCACCGTCCTGAATTTTTGATGAGAGGATTTTCTCCTGTGCGCGATCCTAATCATTGGATAAGCTTTGTCGGGAAAAAAACACCGATTCCCACGTCGATTAAAATTGCATTAGGTTATTTGTGTGCAGCTCAGTTTAGTGAAGAAGAAGAAAAAGAAGCGCGTACGCCTACAAAAACACCCACAAAAAAATCAGTCAGTATTCCCGTTATAAATTACGATCCCCCTAATATGTTTTTTGAAGAGCTGAAGTCGTGGCTCATTGTACTTTCGATGCATCCTATATTTTCGCCAGATAAAGTCAAAGCGAAAACGGCGGTGGTGAAGAATGTATCAGGCAGAGAGCAAGCGGAGGTTCTGTTATCTGATCAAGAAGCGATGCAAGATTCGAGTCGATCATCGTCTTTGTCAAAAATCGAAATCATAGAAGAAGCGAATGCGACCATTGTTACGATCGTCGAAGATCGATATCAATTTATATCGGAAGTATTATTATCAGAGTCTATTTTTTCGTCGAAAGAGAGTCAGGTTTTTGTCAGTGCGCTTAATAAAGTCAGAGCGGTATTTAAAGATGACATTATTCCTTCGCTTAAACTATCGCTTGCTCACAATGAAATTAAAAGAAAATTTGATGAATTCAAAATTAACCTTCAGCGTGGTTTACGTTCTGCACTCACCTTTCTTTTTTATGTGTTCAGAGAGGGGGAACTGTTAACGGAGAAGCTCGACGTAGAGTTACTTCGAGAAGTCTATGAGCGACAGCACGAGAGTGCTGACTCAACGACTTTGGGTCGATTAGCGCTGCATTTAGTTAACACGGATGTAATGAAACATATATTACCTTCCAGTGTATCAGATGGATCAGCCGTAGACCCACGGCCTCCGAAATTTTTTTGCCAAAACAGTTTTTTAAATGACTTTGGCAGTGGAGTATTACCCTCAGGAGTACTTGGTCCAAAATGTTCTTTTGGTGCGCTCGCGTGTTTCGAAGAGGATACGGAAACGATGAACAAACTTTATAAGTGTTATGGCTTAATACAAAGGCTTGCACTTTTTTGTGCGATTTTTGAAGAGTTATGTCGATTACGCGAGAATCTCTTTAGAGATGCCTTGGGTGATATGCGTGAAGTGATTCAAACCTATAAACAGTTACATACAGAGGTATTAGCGACGCTAAATTCTTTAGTTGAGAAAGGTTTTTCACAGGTAAAAATAAAAGGGGCGCCGTTGTGGAAAAAATGTTTTCGGCATGTGTGCGATAAATATCCCCATTTGCTTGACACGTTAAAGATGTGTCACGCACAAGTACACGAATTGGAAGAAATGTTGTGTAATATTCCTGCGTCTCCATCGAATGGACCGGTTAAAGTAGCGCTCGAAACTTTTTCACTTCTCAGTGGATATTTTACCGGGAAGCTTAAGTCATATGATGTACTTCCACAGAGCCTGAATAATCGTGAGCAACTTTTAAGTCATAAATCTTCTTCGCAACCCTCTATTCCCGCGACTTATTCCTCAAGTGAATCACCCGTGAGATCCTTTTCGTTTACGCCGCAGTCTGATGAAGGAAAATGAAAAAGTATTTGTTCAAAATATGAATTAATTAATTCACCCGCATTGGTATATGATTGCGTTCTTTATATTACTGCGGAGAATATGATGAGTGTAGAAAGTCCTGAAGAATCCAAATTAAACATCGCGTTATTTCTCGAAAAAGAGACTTTGCTTAAAATAGCTGCAGGAACACGCTGTGTATTAGGGACGATTCATTTTTACGCACAACATGATTTTATTCCAAAACTACTCGAACGCATCCAGTCCATTTTGAATTATCACGATAAAGTGGAGGGGCAATCCATCAGCAAAGGCTGTTATGAAAAACTTCGGGAATTACAGACAGACATTAAACACATGGTTGATATAAGAGCAAATGCGAATAAATGCGGTGGTCATTTACGGTCACGTGCGTTGCGTGAAGAGGAGGGCAATCAGTTGTGTCAAAATCTCGATGCCGCGTTTACAGCAGTACTTTATAAGTTAGAAACCGGCAAAACCGTGGAAAACCCTGAAAGTCCACGCGCAACCCGACATCAATTATTTAGCGTTGGATTGTCGAGATGGTAAAAATGATACTCGCTACTTTTTAGGTTTATAGCCTAATGCCGCTAATCGATTTTCTAAACTGGGATGTGTCGAAAACCATTCGCTCATCGCATTGTGTGTACCGATGCCTGCCATCGACGGATCATAAATATACGATTCACGACGAAGGGAATCATGCGTGGATTGATTATATTGTTTTGTATAATCTTCAACGTTGGCTTGAGTATCGCCTTCAATTTTCAACAGGGCTCGGGCTAATGGTTCATTATTGCGCGTTAATTCCACACATCCGGCATCAGCCATATATTCACGCGTACGACTTAAGAAAAGCATGAGCATCATGTTGACTAAGGGCAAAACATAACGCAGTACTATTATGACGAGTACTAACCAACTTCCACCACTGCCTTCACGTCGTCTGCTACCACTGAAATACGCATTCCAAAATAATACATCAATTGCAACTAGCATAATATTACTTAAGATACTTGCCATAAGAGTCAGCTTAATATCCATATGTCTCACATGACTGATTTCATGCGCCATAACCGCTTGAATTTCATCTCGGTCTAATTTTTCTAATAAACCGCGCGTGATAGCCACCATCGCAGATTTTTCGCTGTAGCCGCTCGCAAAGGCGTTCATGTAATCCGCTTCGATAATAAACACGCGTGGCATAAATCGTAATCCTGCCGCCACTTTCATTTCTTCAATAATATTATAAAACTGCTTTTCTTGAAGATTTGCAGCAGACTCAGGTGTAATTTCATGATATTCCGTTCCCAATAACATAATTTTGTCGTGAAAAATAAACACTATCCATAAAGATATTATGGCGATAAAAGTTGAGATGAGAGTTGCGTAGGGGAATAATTTAAGCGTAATAATCTGATGAAAAATAGGACCTAACGGCGCTTGAAAATAACGTTGAGAATATATAAACGTATCGACTAATAAACCGAGCGCCACATACATTAATATAAAAATGCCGATCACAATAACACTGTTACGGTTATTACGACGGATGACGCCACGCCAATCGTTTGCGCTCTGGTTATATTCGTTCATGGATTATAGCTTAACCGTGTAATCTTCTTTTTGTTTGACTTCATCAGCAGACGCTAACTGCCAGTACGGATAATCAAAATCTAATTTAGATTTAAATCCTGCAACCACAAATGCGGTAAAAAACATTTTCTTGCGAGCATTGTAGGTTTCAATGCTGTCATTAAACGCTTGTTTTGCAAAAGCCAATTTATTTTCTGTGCTGACGATTTCTTCTTGCAACTCCATGGCATTTTGATTGGCTTTTAAATCAGGATAATTTTCGAAAACCAGATTTAAACCTGAAACAACGCCAGAGATTTTATTTTCAGCGGCCATTTGCCCGGCGATATCACCAGACGCTTTTGCGGTTTGGGCTTGTGCGCGAAGGGCGGTGACATCTTTTAAAGTACTCTTTTCGTAATCCATATATTTTTTGACGACTTCGATGAGCGATTCGAAGACTTTAAAGCGTCGATCTAATTGAATATCGATTTGTTTTTGATTGTTTCGGACGGCCTCGATCATGGCGATCAAGGTGTTGTAGGTCATGATGGTAAACGCTACAACTAAAAGTACTAGGGCCAAAATCACAAATAAAGACATGGTGGAATCTCCTCATTGGGGCTCACTTCACCCGAGTGAGGATTATACCATAGTGTGGGAGGCTGTCCTTGCGGGCCCGTGGGAATCCATATATGTACTATAATAGAGATATATAGCATAAGAGGGGGATTCAGTATGGAAGAGCCAAACAAACCATTACGAGAATTTGCGCAGTCAGTATCGCTCAAGTCAGAGCAAGTGGCAGCGCTTGAGCCGGCTTTATTGGAAAGATTAAATGAACTGGTCACCAATCCCTTTAAACGTTACATGCTGCGTGACCTTATTAATCAAATGGGAGTTCCTGGTAAAACGTTTGAAGCACTTCAGGAATTCTTAGAATTAGGTCCAGAATTACAAGATCAGATGATTAAGTATGCTAACCAAGTCGTTTTATTACTCAAATACGTCATGCCATTAGATAGGCTATTGGCACAGGAACCAGATTTGAGAGATGAACTTATGGAATGGGGGCGCGAAGTTAAGAAACTTGTGCATGACTATCATATTCCTTTGGATAATTTATTAGCATTAGAATCTGAACAAAGATCAGAACTAATCATGAACGCAAATTATTTTACTAAAATTTTACAGCAACCCGAAAATGTCAGATTTGCTGAAGATCTGCTTCGTATTGGACGAATGGGGTTAACAGAAAAACAAGCGCAGTTAAATATTGAGGAAGCCACTCAACAGTTACGTGGCGCTGGTCGTCGACTTTTACTTAGTCTCGGAGAACACCTCCCCGCTGAAGTACTTATCAATATTGCAGCAGCATCAAGGGGTGAAATACTCTCAGAAAAACAAGCAACGCGAATTGTAGAGGATGCCATTATCGAGAAACCTGAGTCACCCAGGTCACCACGAAAATAATTTACTGATTATTATGCTAGAATTTTACCGCACCGTTTAGGATTACCCGGAGAACCGTTTCAATGGAATCAGATGATCATCTGATGTATGTCTTCAAAAATTTCGATATCAACATCGTAAAAAAACTCTCAATACTGAATCCGTGGAAATGCGGATTCTGGATACTGTTTCAATGGGTTAGTATTTTAATAGCTATTATTACTATGATGAAAATCAGCCAGTTGAATTTATCCTGGTTTATTTTAATTCCCTTATATTTATTATCTGTTATATGGATTGGATCAAGACAACATGGATTGGCCATAATAATGCATGATGCAACGCATTATAGATTGGCTAAGAATAAAACCTGGAATGATGTGGTGAGTGATCTATTTTTGGCGTGGCCTTTGTTTATGACAACGCGAAGTTTTCGTGAAAAACATTTGCCGCATCACCACTATTTAAATACTGATCAGGATCCGGATTTTACGCGTAAAGTCGATCATCCCAAAGAACATTGGCAGTGGCAGTTTCCCATGTCAGCAAAGCGATTAGCCTATATATTCATCAAAGATTTATTGGGTCTGCATACGCATGAATTACTCGGCATGGTAGCGACGTATTCAAATAAAAATTCAAACAAAAAACCCGACAAGCGCTATTTTATATATAAGATGGCTTATTATTTGAGTATAGCCAGCCTGATTATTTATTTTCATGTGTGGATGATTGTTTTACTGTATTGGCTAATTCCCCAAATAACCTGGCTTAAAATGCTGTTGCGTCTTCGCAGTATTGCGGATCATTTTGCAATGCCGTCTAAATCAGCGAGTACGGCATCTCGTACCACGTATCCCGGTTTATTGGGGCGTGTATTTATTGCGACCTGTAATATTTGGTATCAAGCGGATCATCATTTATATCCATCTGTGCCATTTTATAATTTACATAAATTACATAAGTTGTTAATCAAAGATCCGAATATCCAAAAAAATATGCATATTACGAAAGGGTATTGGGGGGTGATTAGGGAGTGCGTGAGGTAGTGGCGCCCCAACTCGGTTTATCCAACCACGAAAAAGGAAACTGATTCGCATACGCATAAAAATCTAATTCTGTAATATTATTATTACTTTCTGGCTGAACGCCTTGGCGTAATTGCATAATAAAATTATCTTGTTGTTTTGTGATAAAACCCGTTCGTCGTAACCAATCACTTTCTGTCCATTGATTTAAAAAGTCAGGAATATCCGGAGATAGTCTTTCCGGAGGATTTTGAATAATAATTCTGCCGTCAGAAGTGAGAGTCGCATGATCGCCGGTTTCGTAATCAAGTTTTTTTGTTTTATTTTGTAACCACAATTTACCTTCTTTAATGACAGGCTGAAGGCGATTCGAAATGGGTTTATAAATGATGTCTTGTGTGGCATGACGAATGCCGACTAAAGAATTAAATTCTGACTCGCCTGTTCCATAACCATGAAGAACACAGCTAATCTTATGTTTATTGCCGACAATCGTATTTAACGTCTTTTCGAGAGAAATAGGGCAATAATATCCACCAATGCCAATAATAAGATGACGCGGAAAAGGATGGGCTTGTTTTTTATACTGTACGAGCATATCCAAGACGACCAGCGGCTGTCCCACAATCACAGCGGTATACCCTTTTTTTTGTGCAAGCATTAACGCACGCGCAAAATTCGGAAAGCGTAAATAGGTATCGGTAAATATCACATGCGGAAATATACCAATCGTTGACGGATAACAACTGATGAGCATGATAGGTTTAAAAAGAGAAACAAATTTATACAGCATCGGAAAATGTTTCGCATACGTCATGAACGAATCATCAGAAGGGTGTAAAACGCGATGTTTATCAGGATTTAATTCTTTCGATCCTGCAGAAAAGACTAGGACATTTCCAGGAGTGTGCATGTAGTATCCTCAGAAGTATTGGTCAGGCATTGGCATGTTTGGTTTTTCGGTAATATTTTTTGCGCATAGTCACACAGTCGAACATACGGTGCTAATTCTTGTAGTGTTAACGGATCTTTTATGGTTGGTCGAATAGGATTAAATGCGCTATCCAAACTTAAATCGGCGACAAATAACATCACAATGCTGCGTGTTTTCCAATGCGGATGTATAAAAAAAGAACCCGACACGGGCATATAACCCAAGCGTTGATAGTAACGAACCATATCTTCTCTGACATCAATTAAATCTAATCGCATGCCTTGATTGGTTTGATCAAACGTGACTGTCTGTAAAAAAATCGTACTGAGATTCATCATGGCTTTTCTATTAATAGAACAAAAGCGTGTAGTAGAAGCTATTTTATTTCTAAATGCAGTAATGAGTGGGGCGGGTAAATATGCTTCGCAATCTAGTTCGCCCATTTTTGCTTGCGTGGCTCGTATGACAATAACAGGTTGAGTATCAAGATAGGCGCAATAATGGTGAGAATATTCGTCGCCTTTTGCACGCGCGTCTTCTAAAGGGATTTTATAAACCTGAGAGCGAATAGCTAAAATATCATTATAAACAGGTCCCGAATCATGGGTTCGAATAATCTTCAATACCAATTCTTCAAACGACGTGGTTAAACCAGGGGGTTCGACGCAATTCCATTCCATATTAAAAAACTCTCGTTAAAAGTGTAGTTTGACGGTTATTATAGGGTAATTTATTGAATAGGCGAAATCATGAAACTTCCACTCGAGTATAACAAGCTGTCTGAATTCTTTGACGTCGTGGGCAGTAGCAGTGCCAATGATGTCAATCGGACCGTTGAAAAAATACTCAAGAAATATAAGGTTAAAACCGTGCTGGATCTGACCTGCGGAACAGGCTCTCAAGTTTTTTGGCTGACAAAACACGGGTATAACGTCACGGGTTCTGATTTCAGTCCTCCCTTATTAAAAATCGCCAAAGAAAAGGCCCGTAAACAAAAGCTAAACATTAAATTTCTACACGGTGATATGCGAAATAAAAAAATCGGCAAATTTGATGCGGTGATTACCATATTTAACGCCGTGGGTCATTTGACGAAATCAGGCTTTGAAAAAGCGATGCGCAATATCCATAAAAATTTAAAACCGGGTGGAATCTATGTATTTGACATCTTTAATGTAGACGCGTTTAACGGAAAAGATTTATCTGATTTAGATCTGAGTTTTTCTAAGCGCGTGGGTAACACGACACTTCGCAGTGAGCAATATTCAAAATTAGACAAGAAAAAAAATCACCTGGTATCTTATGATCATTTTTCTGTCCAAGAAAGCGCTGGAAAAATCAAAAATTATAAAAGTAAATTTGCGTTACAAATATACACTGGAAAAGAATTGCGAGACATGCTTGTCAGAAATGGCTTTAACGTTCTGTGTCAATATGACCGAGATGGCTCGACATTCTCTGCTAAAAAAACAAAAGAGATTTTGACTGTGGCGAGAGCTCTGTAGGGATTAGGCCATGCCTAATCCTAGGATCGGGCATGGCCCGATCCCTACATTACAAGCTGCATGACCTGTTGTTGTTTTAAAAGCCTCGGATAATGCGCGCTGAGAAAACCAAACACAAATAACTCAAACTTTTGTATGGCCGCATGCCGATTAAAAACAGGATTAAGATGGATATGGAAATAATCGCAGTGTTCTTCACCCTCAAACGCTTCATCAATGTAATAGCAATAATAGTGCAGAGGAAAGTCAGTGGATTTTAATCGGCCTTGAAAAAACGCGGCACCTATTTTTTGCGCCAACTTTTTTCGGGAGTTTTCACCAAACCAGGATAATTTTCGATATTCGTCGATATCCAAGACTTCTTTTAATGCTTCTGCCAACCAATCAATAGCCTTATTTTTATCCTCTGAAGAATAA
Organism: Gammaproteobacteria bacterium; assembly: GCA_035943935.1. Lineage (GTDB taxonomy): Bacteria > Pseudomonadota > Gammaproteobacteria > DASZBR01 > DASZBR01 > DASZBR01. The sequence goes on along the minus strand of DASZBR010000006.1, from coordinate 196,535 downwards.
AAATTCACTTTTGTGTTGGGATGAGCAATCGCCGCGGTGAGAAAATCATAGGCAATCTTTCTTTCAATTGAAAATACAGTCGTTAGAAATCCTTTCATTATAAGCCTTCCTTGTGTCATCGTTATTAACGGTTGCATGATAACACAACGAAGGCCTGACTTGCTCAAAAAAATCAAAAAAAGCCGTTTTTATGCGGCTTTTAAGGCTGTCTGATAGGACTCGCGTGCGCCAACCCTTTTAAGGTAGTGGCTCAGTTTAGGCCATTTAACGTTATCGATGGGATAGCCAGACGCATCCATTCCACTGAATTGCGTTGCAATCGCAATGTCAGCCACCGTAAAAGCATCACCTACAATCCATTGATTATTACTGGATAAAGCCTTTTCGAGAAACGTTAATAACGGCGGTAATTCTTCCTGAATAACTCGCTTAACTTCTTCATGATCGCATTCTGTTTTATATAATAATGGCTTTGCGAGTACGGGGAAAAGTACTTTGTCATAGGTTATTTTTGATAAAATATGATCCGCAAAATTTTCAAACCATAATGTTTTTGCATGCTGTTCTGGATCGTTGGGATACAGAGAGGGTGTGTTGGGATATTTCTTATCTAAATAAACACCAATTACCGCAGAATCTGCAATCGATGCATCACCGTCTTGCAATGCAGGAACTCTTCCCAAAGGACTGACTTTCATCAAATCAGCGGGTATAGGTTGATTGACTATTTTTAAAAAAGCCGCAGGAAACGTTTCAATTAACGTATACGGCAATTTTTTTTCTTCCAGTGTAACAATAACTTTACGGACATACGGTGAGACTTTAACGCCCCACAGTGTGATTGATGGTGTAGTTTGCATATTATTTCTCCTCATGGGTAACCAGTGTCAGTATTTGTTTCATCGCGGTTTTTAACCATTTATCATCTTGATACAGTCGCGCGAGTAATAATCCGCCTTCGATCATGATTAAAATCTGTTTGGCAATATCTGCCGGTGAGTCTGTAAACTTAAAATTTTTGTGTTTTTTTCCGTGTTTTAAAAGTGTTATTAACCAGTCTTGCGTGAGTCTAAAAAAAGCTTGTACTTCGTTTTGTAGTGCAGAATCTAGGGTTAATACATCCGTCGCCAACATTCCGCCTAAACACATTTTAAAATCCGCTTCATAGGTACTTGCAAAAATGCTTTTTAAATATATAACCAGAATATCTTTATGATTTTTATGTTCTTTGATGAGATTGTTTAAATACACTGTGGCGTTACTTTGATGTCTGAGCATCAAATGCTTGCCTAAATCTGTTTTTGCCGGAAAATGATAATGAATACTCGCTTTTCTGATACCAATTCTTGCGGCAATATCCGCATAACTAAAGGCATTAAACCCAACGGTTTGAATTAATTCTTCAGCTATGTCGAGAATATGGTTGTAGGTATCGGGCTTTTTCACCATGTTATTTTACTCCCGCATCGAATTTACTTTTCCATTCGCGTAGGTGCAATAAATCAGCAGCAGATTTGCAACGTAAAAAAGGATTGGTTTCCAATTCTGTTTTTAAGGATATCGGTAAGGTGGGTAAATTTGCTTTTCGTAAATCAGCAACCTGTTTTTTGCGAAGTTGTAGCGCTTTATTGTCAACCTCTGCCACTTCAGCAAACGCAATATTACTTTCAGTATATTCATGCGCACAGTACATTAAGGTATCAGCAGGAAGTTGTTTAAGCTTTTGCAGAGAATCAAACATTTGCTCCGGCGTGCCTTCAAATATTCGTCCGCATCCACACGAAAATAACGTATCGCCAGAAAATAACGCATCCTCATAAATAAATGCAACGTGGCCTAACGTATGACCTGGAATGTCTAATACTTTGATAGGGGAGGGAAGATTAGCGAAGTGAATATTCTCACCTTCTTTAACAAAATGCGTAACGCCATCTACTTTATCACTTTCTGAGCTATAAATTGGCGTGTGAGGATATTGTTGTAATAAGCCATTCACGCCATTGGTATGGTCCCAATGATGGTGCGTGAGAAGAATGCCGTCCATGTGTAAATTATTTTCTTTTAAATGAGCTATTACTGGCGTCGCCTCACCTGGATCGATCACAATAACATGAGAAGGGTCTACGCCGTGGATGAGCCAAATATAGTTGTCTCTAAGGGCTTTAATATAGGTTATCTTATTCATGATGCTTTCCTAATAGTCTGAAAAGTAACGGGTTGCGATAACTATACCTATCAGTAGGTAGGTAAGTCAAGGACAGAATGACAACTCAATGGCTAAACAGGATGGGTTATACGGCTTTTTTACACTACTATAAAACTTAGGGTAAAATCAGCCAACTTACTTAAGGGGAAAATATGCGCATCGCAGTCTCTGGCACACATTTTATTGGCAAAAGTACTCTCATAGAAGACTTTATTAAACTTCATCCTGACTATAAAACAGAGACTGAGCCGTATTATCAATTACTCGATGAAGGCATTATGGAATTAGCGCTCGAGCCTACGCTTGAAAGTTTAATACAGCAATTGGATTACAGTATTGAGCAGCTGAATAAACATTCAACAGAAAAAAATATTATTTTTGATCGTTGTCCAGTAGATTTTATTGCCTATGCGATGTGCATTGCAGAGCAAGATGAAATGGATATTGAGGACAATGAAATTGCAGAAAAATTTGCTGACGTCAAACAAGCGTTAAATAATATAGATTTGATAATCTTTTTGCCTATATCTAAAGAAAATTCAATAAAATATTCTGAAGAAAATCCTGAATATCGTAAACTTGCCGATAAATGCTTTAAGAAAATCTACCGAGACGAAGCGTGCGATATTTTTCCGGGTTTTAATCATCCCAGAATTGTTGAGGTTACGGGTGAGCGTGAGGCGCGCGTAAAGATTTTAGAGAGTTATTTGATTAAGTAATAGGGAAATACATTGATGAAGTCAGCAATCGTTTCATTCGGTACCGCTAATCCGAAGTACATTCACCCGCAAGATAATCTTGCTGAAATAATCTCATTGCACTTAGCACTCAAACCCGTTGAAAAAAGGCTATTAAAATCAGTGTACAGAGCAACTGGAATCGAGCAGCGATACAGTGTGTTAAATAGCTGCACATCTGACGCCGATGAGATTGAATTTTTTTCAGGTAATCCTGACACTCCCTTTCCCAGTACTGCTGTACGTATGAAAATATATCGAAATAATGCTATTCATCTTGCGCTTGCCGCGATTGAAAATATGAACAGCGATGAATTAGAAAAGATCACGCATGTTATTACCGTCAGTTGCACGGGCATGTATGCGCCAGGGATAGATATTGAAATAGTGCAAAAATTGAATCTTAATTCAAGTACAAAGCGCACGTCGATTAATTTTATGGGTTGTTATGGGGCTTTTAACGCTATCAAAGTCGCCGATGCTATCTGTACAGCAGAGCCGAACGCCACCGTTTTGGTTGTCTGTGTTGAAATATGCACCATTCATTTTCAAAAAGGTATGAGCCTGGACAATATCGTTGCCAATTCGATTTTTGCTGACGGCGCGGCAGCTATACTTATTCAGGGCAAGAGTGAAACTAAACACAAAAAATATTTAACACTAGAGGGTTTTCATTGTGATTTGGTTCCTCAGACAGAACAATCTATGGCATGGGAAATTGCAGACAGCGGTTTTGATATTGTATTAAGCAGCTATGTTCCTGACATTATTAATCAGGGCATTGAGAAATTCTTTCAAAAATTATTACATCAAGGGGGACTTGTCTTAAACGATATTGATTTTTTTGCCATTCATCCGGGTGGGATAAAAATATTACACGCCTGTGAAAAAGCGTTGAACCTTACTCCTGAGCACAATAAATATTCCTATAATATTCTCAAGAAATATGGAAATATGTCTTCAGCGACTATTTTGTTTGTATTAAAAGCTATTTGGAATGACCTGGCATCACAGGATCATCATAAAAATATTTTTAGCTGTGCATTTGGTCCAGGCCTTACGTTAGAATCTATGTTACTAAAAGCACATCATGTTTAGTTCATTCGCTGAGCGATCGCAAGAAAAAGAATTAATGGATTTAGGTCCTGATTATTATAGCCATGATGAATATATTCAGTGTTTAAAAAAATTATTTCAGGTAAATAAGCTCTTAGGTTTTTTCAGGAACACCGTAAATACGCTCAAGAAATGTTCAAAAGAATCGACACTGTTGGATATTGGATGTGGTGGTGGTTTGTTTATATTATATTTAAGTCGATTTTTTCCCCAGATGAAAATGCATGGTGTGGATGTCTCACCGGAAGCAATAGTCGAGTCTGAGCAGTCACTGCATGCTTGGCAAAGAAAGAACGGAGCATTGCGCGTTACGTTTGAGTTACAAAAAAATCCTGAGCTTAACGCAGCCAAAAATAGCGTGGATATTATTTTAGCCACATTAGTATGCCACCATATGAGTAATGAGGAGTTAGTGGAGTTTTTACGACAAGCTTATTTAATCGCTAATAAAGCTATTATTATTAATGATCTGCATAGGCATCGTTTAGCGTATTGGCTGTATGCTGTCATCAGTCCGCTATTGTTTCGAAATCGATTAATTACGCATGATGGGTTAATTTCAATACGCCGAGGATTTACGCGCGCAGAATGGAAATTATTTTTAAATCAAGCAGGCATTGAAAATTACGAACTCAAATGGCGCTTTCCTTTTCGATGGAAATTGATTCTATGGAAGTAGTTTTTCCACTTAATTTTGCGCCGAAGGTCAGCAGGCCAGGAAATTTTTTCAGTATCGGCAATAGTAGCGCAACGGCGGAGGGGCGCATGGCGAATTGTGCAAACAGTGATGCGGCATAAATACGCTTAGCAAAGTTCGCATGCCATTGTTGCGTATAATTTTTAGCTGCTAGTATTTTATTTTGATGTGTCAACAAATTCTGTGAAAGTAGCCACGCAGATTGCATTGCCATGCTAATACCTTCTGCAACAATGGGATGCGCTTCGCCTACCGTATTTCCCACGAAAAAAATCCCATCGGTATAACATTTACGGATACCGGGTCGGATGGGTCCAACGGCTAACCACTCTCCATCGCGTTCTGCATGCTTCAACGCTTGTCGCACACCCAGGCAAGATAATTGTATATGTTTCAGAACGGTTTCGGCTGCAGATAATCCTGGATATTGCTGTCTTATATTTTGTAAAACATCTCGACGAATACAGCACGAAAGTGTAATTCGTCCATTATCCGTATGAACCATTCCGCCGTAACCACCGGGAAATGCAAGTAGTGGCATCAGATCAGTCGCCAGATCAGAATGTTTAAAATGTGCTTTAAACGCCAAAAGATCTGATTTTTTGTGAGGATAAGTAATGTGTGGCTCAACAATACTGCGTTCCCATGAACCGTGTGCCATGATTATTGTTCGCGCTGATATTTTTTCGATGTTATCGCCAGAGGTAATAGCACAGGTAAATAAATCTCCATTGCGTTGTACAGCTTTGACATTCCACGGTTGCCACAATTTTGCACCCGCATGAACGGCTATATTCAACAATGCACTATCTAGATGTTCTCGACCCAATGCGCGACCCCAATGATTTACGGAGCGATCAACGGGTGGCATTACCGAAGAGAGGAGTGCATCTGCAGCAAAGAATCCAACGCGGCGTATTTCAGGTCCACTGTGTGTAAGATAAAAATCAGCAATACCTAATCTTTCTAGCAAGGGTAAGCTGGTTGCGGATATAAATTCACCGCAGACTTTACGGCGCGGGAATGTTTTTTTCTCAACAATAGCAACTGACCAACCCGCTTGCGAAAGAAGTGATGCGACTGTTGCTCCTGCTGGACCTGAACCTACAACAATTGCATCAAATATCACGGGGTTCTCCTGGAGAGAAGAAAATAAAGTTACGCTATTATTGTATCAGTCTTGTTAAAGTTACCTAGTACAATAATTTTAAATTATCCATTTAATTATTTTTTTATATGCCGTACTATCCTCACACCGTTAGTAATAACAACTTTGTGAGGATAGATTATGAATAGATTTAAACGCGTTGTACGATTTATATACCACTTTCACCTCCCCCCATTTAGCTTGCCACTTTTACTGTCCTGAGAAATTTTTCTTGATATGTAGGATACTGAGTATTATACTTGGCGGGGTTAATTATGATAAGAGTGTTGAAAACAAAGGATTTTGCGCGATGGGCAAAAAAGGAACGAATTCAAAGCTCACAGTTATATGAAGCAGCAAAGGAAATTCATGCGGGATTAATTGATGGTGAGTTGGGAAGAGGCTTAATCAAAAAACGAATCGCAAGGAGTGGGCAGGGCAAGCGAAGAGGGCACAGAACGCTGCTTGCTTTTAACGAAGGTAAGCGAGCAATATTTATTTTTGGGTTCTCAAAAAAAGACAGAGAAAATATCAGTACACGAGAAGCAGCGGCTTATCAAAAACTTGCAGAATATTACTTTGGAATGAGTGACATTTATTTGCATAAGTTGCTCAATGAAAACGAATTAATTGAGGTGAAGCATGAAGAGGGGTGTCAAGAAAATGGATAAAACTGGAAAAAGGTTATTACATGAGGCACATAATATGGCGAAAGCGTTACATAAGGTAGGTGCCATGGATTTAATCACCATGCGAGTGTTTGATGCTCTTTGTCTTTCTCCAATACACGATTTGCCTGCAAAAAAAATTAAATCGATCCGAGAGCACGCACACATTAGCCAGCCAGTATTTGCAAAAATTATTAATGTTAGTCTTGCTGCCGTTAAGCAATGGGAGCGAGGAGAACGTAAGCCCAGTGGCGCTGCATTAAAGCTTTTAATTCTTGCAGAAAAAAAGGGCATAGAGTCCATTATTTAGCTAAACGGGCGTAATGAATTACGCCCTTACTATACAGGCTCATGCCTCACCATAAGTTTTTTTGAGTTTCGTCCGCCATCCTTAAGGTTTCCTTAAGCTTAGCTTTGTATAATATCCTTGCTTATTAAACTATAGGAGTGAATTAGAATGAATGAACGAGATTCGACAGAATCGTCTGATGAGGATTTAGGATTGCCTCCCGTTACGATTAGTTTAGATCCCAACAATTTTGTTAAGCTAGAAGATGTTACTGAAGAGCTATTGGAAAGAGCTTTTTTTGACGCACGGGTAAGACAGGAACGTGACGCGTTAAATGTTTTGTTGACTAAGCGCCTTATTACTGAAGAGCAAGCAAAACAACTCCGCGAAAAATTTGATGGAGGCCTCATTGACTACTTTTTTATTCAAAGTAGCCAGCATAATATAGGGCTAAGAGCGTTAGTTGATAGAGTGTTATCTGTTGATGAACTGCTTAGCATGCCAACAACAATGCATGTGGATTATTTAACCGCGTGGCGAGAAACTACGAAAGGCAATGGTGGTATCCGTGGATTAGGAAGAACCTTTGACGGAATTGGCATTATTCTTCTTCGTGAAAAATTATTGACAGTCGATCAATATACACAATTACCCGTAGGCCATATTGAAGCACTGTTTAATGCCGATCGTGGTGCAGGGTTGTACGCATTACGTAATAAATTGATTACGTTTGATGACATCATGAAATTTCCTGAGGAAAAATTTAATTTCCATGAAGAAGGAAAGCTTGCACAATTTGTTTGTCAAAAAATTGCAGCTCACGCAGAAGCCATGAGAGATCAGAAAGGACTTGGTAAATAGTCAAGATGATTTATGAAAAAGGGGAGTGTGACTCCCCTTTTTTTGGGATAAATCAGTTACAAACACCACCCACCGGCGGATTTCTCACAAATTCATGCTCAACAAATTTTGGTTGTGATCCGCTAAATAAGTTTTCAAGGCTTGTATTTAATGCATTATATTTGATTAATTGTTTCCCATCACTTTGTACGATAATAGAATCGATCATCATGACGTAAATTTGTGAGCTTTTAAAATCGCCTGTATTATTCACAATCATCGTTGCTACAGTACCGGCAGCTTTATCGTTCGGAATATTTTTATTAATAGACGTCACGCCGTGTAAATCAGATCTAAACAGACTGGTATTCAGACATTCTGATGTATCAGATTGGGTATTCATAAACCAGCTTGATGCGTTATTGATGTTGAACTCAGTCGCATGCGACAGCAAATAATTTATTCTGCTTAATCTATTTTGTGAGCTAATAAAAACTTTCTCATGATTTGGGATTAAATCATTAAGTTCATTATATTCGGGGCTAAGATAAGTATTGGTATGAGCAAAATAATCCTGTTTTTTAGACAGTATATGATAAGTAAAGGTGGATTTATTACCCACTTCAACCGTTAATATTTTATTCGCATCTGAAAACTGATAAAAATCAGGCGCCGCGTTAGTAAATATTGCGGACAAATAGGGCGTCATTTCATCAATAGAATTAAAGTTTTGTAACACGCCATATAACACCAATCCATCAGGTGTGCCTTCTTGTTGTTGAATTTGTTTATATTCTTTCGCATTTTGCGCATGTTGAGGTCTTATCGTATCTTCTTCAATGGCGGTTAAACCGTGCTGATTAACACCCATCGAAACACTCTCAGCTGACATGAGTGCATAAAAAGTATTGCTGTGGTGATAAGGATTTCCATACCAATGATTGAATTTCTTCTGTGGTATAACACGACCGAATTTTTGCGGAACATAAAAGTAATCGCGGTTTTTGCCTATGATCGTGCCCGATTGAGTAATCGCGCCGAATCCTGTGCAGGCAAGGGCAGGTTGGATGAAAAATGATAGACAAGCCGTTAACAGAATATTTATGCGTAGGATATTTTTTTTCATAAGATTATTCAATTAATCCCCCATCGGTATCGGCTTCAATTATTTTTTTCTCTTTCGTCTTACCTGTTTCGACTGTCGAGGGATTGCTCGTTGAGGTACTACCATTACTTTCTACTCTTACGGCAGTGCCATACGCCAACATTTCAGAACAGACCGTTCCTACTTCAGAAGTAATAAATCTGACGCTGAGAATGGCATTCGCGCCCAGCATTTCTGCTTCAGCAATCATGCGATCGAGCGATTGCTCACGAGACTCCGCTAATAGTTTTGTATATTCAGGAATTTCACCGCCAAACATTGTGCGGAAATTTCCTAAAATATTACGCGCAATATTACGACTGCGTACAGTGTTACCACGTACGAGTCCAAATGTTTTTACAATTTTGTAATCGCCGAGTTGATCTTGAGTAGAAACTAATATGGTCATGAAAAATCCTCACTTATCGATATGTTTAGAGTAGTGTTCACTTTCTTTATCATCTTTTTGTTCCTGATATATCTTGAAAAAAACTAGCATGATAATTACTAGGAAAATAAGCCCGGCAAATAACGCGAAGGGATTAAACGCAAGTCCAATAAACAAGAAACCTAGCCACAAGACTACGCCAAGAATAATCGCAATCCAGATGAGTGTATAGACGAACTCAGAGGGTTTAGTCATGCATACTTCCTTCAATGAATAGGGATAATTGCTAGTTTAGCAGCAATGACTCTGCATAAACACTGTGTTTTTCCTCAAAAAGTGGCAAAGTTCTGTAAACTTAGCGCCAATACCGTAGAGAGTAAGACTATAATGTCTTAAGAAAACCTTAATACAGATCAGCTAAGAAGGGGGGCTTTACCTATGGACCAGAAACCAGAAGTAACACCCAAATCTGCAGTAGAAATTCTGATATTTAAACCAGGTACTTCTGTACCTTCTATTCCTCAAGACCAAAGAGGTGTCCATGAAAATCTTTGGATAAAAGAACGCTTTAAAAAACAGTATGTGTCAATTGGAGTATATTTAGACGGCTCAGATTTAAAATATTATCTTTTTGATGATTGTGATAACAGCGGACGAATAATGTATAACAGCTTGATTGAATTAAAACGAGCATTACCTCACGTCGCTGATATATTCGAAAACACCCCTAAATTATTTATCATGGGGCATGGCAATGGGTGGGTGTATGGCTTGTGCAATGAACATGGGTCTAGTGAAGAAATACTCGGTGGTAATTTTGACAAAATAATAGAAGATTTTAAAACAGCTTTGCCTAAGCGAGATAGTGAATTTTTTGTGACGTTAGAAGCATGTGGTACTGATGATCGTGCGGAAGCTGAAAAGCATGATCAGGAAAAAACATTTTTAGAAAGATTATCTGAAAAACATCAACATATAACGTGTTGTGGAACGGCACCCTGGGACGCTAAAGATGTAGCCACCGGGGATAGAGCACCAGGTGGATTTCCAACATTAAACGTTCCCATAACGGCGGCGGCTGGCGGTATTTGGAAACATGGTAATAGTGTGATTTTTTATCACGATAACTATCAAGTTGCAGTAAGAAAATCACTGTTCGCTTCAACAGAAACCGCTAAAGAATTAAAAATTAATACTATAAAATATGCACAAGCGAGTGGTGCGGGAAAAGAAGTGATAAGAGCAATTGCGCTAAACCGCGATATTCTTAAAATTTCAGATTTGAAAAAAGTTCCTGGTTTTTCTCATGCAGAACTAGAAGCAAAAGAAAAACAAATAATAGAAAAAGAAAAGATGAATTATATAGCGCGAGTGCTAACAATATTAAGTCGCGCAGAATCAGGACAGAAATTTACTGATAGAGATGCGCTTATTATTGCTTTAGGTTTAAAAGATCGTTCTGTATTTAAAGGGTATGAAGAATTATTACAAGATAGAATTTTAGGTAACAAAGCTTTATTACCGTTGGTCATGGTGACGTGTGGAAAAGTTCTTATCGGAGGTCCAAGTAATGATCGTATCATTGATTTTTTATTTGACAGCAAAAAAATAGATATTAACAGTGTTGATGACAAGGGTATGACCGCGTTGCATTATGCCGTACAGAATTTTTATAATTATAGAGAAGAGCCCCTTAATCTTATTAGAAAACTATTAGATTGCGGAGCAAATTTGGACGCTAAAGATAATCAGGGGCGAACACCTTTGACGCTAGCGGCTGAGCGTTGCGAAAAAAAACAGGATCACCAATTGCAGCACGAGCACCAGAGTGTAAGGGGTGGAGAAAAACTTCTAGAGTTATTAGAGCAAAGACTAGCAAGCGCGACGCCTGTTGAGTCTCATGCAAGATTTGGTAGGAAATTTTAATTAAACTTATTCAAAACTTTAGGTTTATTTCAAAGCAGGATTAAAGACAATATTTTGGTCAGTCAGTATTTGTTTTTCTTCACCTGATAGTCGTAGTGCTCGAAAAGCCTGCTCCCACGCCATCTCCAGACCTCCTAAATGAGGCTATACTCTCTTATAAGGGAGTCATGTAGGAGAAAGAGTCATGCAAGAAATGACAGCAGTTGAAATTAATTTTATTTGGTTAGGAGGGAAAAAACTTCCCGATGCACAAGAAAAAAATTTTAAAAAACTCATCGAGAACAATAAACCTCCCAGTGTCATTAACGTTTGGACAGATAATGATTCTCGACCGAATTTTGAAGCCCTTTTAGCAACGTATAAAGCTCAAGGTCTAAGCTTTAACGTCAAAGAAATTAACTCCTTAAGAGATGCACAGACAGTGAGTACTTTTGAATGTATCGATACATTATTTCGACCTAATAATTACTATTCTGCCATGGGCGACTATTTTAAGGCGATTATTGTAGGTCGTCCTCTAATGAAAGGAGATGTACCTTTTCGCCTTTATACAGAATTTGATGATAGTCATCCGGAAACGGGCTTTGCATCAATACTATCAGCGCTTGAACATATTCCTCCTATCATGTGGCGATTCAATGAGGAAGCGATTGAACCTGATTTTTTAGCCATTAATATGGCTTCTCCTGTAGGTCAATTATCAGCACAATACTTGGTGTCATTTACTGAAAAAATCTGTGCGCTTAAAAAATCGAATGAAACTGATAAGCTCGTGTTTGTTGATAATGGAGCTGACCCTCATGTAATACGGCGATATGTGGGTGAACATCTCAATTACGCGCTCACAGGACTTAAACATTCGATGAAAAAAACTGAAGAATTTAAGGGTGGTTTTGATTTCGGATATAAAAATCCACTTGAGTCAATCTCCAAAAGAAAGCAGGGTGATGATCAAGATCCGTCTTCTTGGGAGAGCGTAATGAAAGTTCGTGATGAGAGTAAAATAATGCACCTTAATTCACCAGAATTACGTGCCTTCTTCTATCATCAGAAGCTGCTTGCGCCATACAGTATAGTAATAAAGGAAATGGAGACATTTAGCACTGACTATTTTACTCTTCAAAAAAAAGAGCCTACCTCGTTAACTTCATCCTATATTTCTGGTACGTCACCAGCTCCTCACTATGGACTTGGAGCAGTATCTTCTAAAGAACCCAATGAAAAAGTAGTAAACCCATTGACGAAAGGCTCTAGCCCTAAATAAAATTACTAAAACGCTGTAATATGGCATATCTCTATAAAGGAGCACCCTTATGTCAAACCCTGTTTTCGTTGTTTCAGAATGGCTTGCCAAAGAAGGCAAAGACGCTGAATTGTGGGACGTATTAAACGGCCTTATGGTTTTATCTCGACAAGAAAAGGGTTGTGTAAGAGCGCATGCCACACGCCAAATTTCACATCCGGGATCACCCAGTACTTCAAAATATACTATTGTGCTTCTTCAGGAATATAATGATATAGCTGCATTTGATGCTCACTGCGCAGCGGATTACGTAACCAATGCGTTTAAACAATTTATTGAAAATAAAGACACGGCAATTGTTGAAGATTGGCAATGTAGATTATTTAGTGAAGAAGCATAAATATGTTTATTAAACTGTGATGGACACGCTAGTCAGAAAATCTATCGCCGCATCAATTTCAGTTTCATCAAATACGTGAATGCCATGTAGTGTTAACAGCGCAGCGGTGACTCCCATGCCATCTATTTTTATTCCAGAATGCGTTCCATCATAAACTTGTTTTGATCCACACGAAGGACTGCGTGCTTTTAATACTGCAACGCGTATGTCATGTTTTTGTGCAAGCTCAAGCGTCTTTTGTGCGCCTAAAAGGTATTCCGCAGTAACATCATCTCCTAGATTCGTTAAAATTCTTCCAATACCTGAAAAGATATCGCCGACATTTTTGCCGGGTTCTATTTCAGCCGGTGGTCGAGGTGTGGGTAAACCTCCTGCCATTTCAGGACAAATAGAAATCACATTGCCTGCTTTAATTGGCGATTGAAGTCGTGCATTTGTTTGCAGATTATCGCGGCCATCGTATCGAACTTTTTGTCCTAATAGGCAACCGCTGAATAAGATTTTAGACATGCTTAGTTCTCCTACAAAAAGGGGAGTGTGCCCCCCTTTTTTTTCAATAAGTAATCTATTGTTTAACGTATACCATTGGCGGATCGTCATGTGGAAACACCATCATAAATTTATTGTTTACAAACATTAATTGCATACCGCAGGCCTCACTCGTAACGGTAATACTCAGAATATTCGTCACAGGCTCACCCAGTACTGCAAATGATTGCGGATTTACTTGTGTGGGAGAAATAACGGTTACATCATATTTGGGCTTATCACACACCAGCGTTGTTTGCGGCATGTAAAGACCCTCAGCCGCGATACGTAATGTGGGTAAATTCTCGGTATTAGCGCTTAAACCAGCACCTTTATCATAACTATGTTTTTGATCGTTCCATGAAGCATATAAGCCATACGTTCCCATATAATCTTGTTGAGTTTGAGCAAAGCAATTGACAGACAGCATGGCGCTTAAAAATACGAAGAATAGCATCAGTAAATGTTTCATTTTAAATATCCCTCTATAAGTTGTCCCATTCGATTATCTTAGCTTACTATGCCCTTTTTTGGGAGAATATCAGCTCCCTTAAGAAAACCTTAGCTAAAACTAAAGCGGTAGCAGCTGACCAAAACAAAGCGGCAGCTATACAATCCACGTCTAAAACGCGCAAGAAATAATTTGATTGGAACTGCGCAAAAGCCTGTTCCCACGCCATCTACGGCCCCTTCAAAAGAGTACTATACTATATAATAGTAGTCTGAAGGGGATAAACCGTGAAGGAAGAGCCAAAATATACCGTTGTGACTGTCCGCGGACAGTCTTATGCGTTTGCCGAAAGCGACCGATTGGGTGGGGGATTTTCGGGTGTGGCGTATACGGCCTATCCTTATGACCCTATGACTCAGACACTTGATAAGAAAGATGAAAAAAAAGTAGTCGTGAAAGCGATGGATATGCGGGATACAACTGAAGCAAGGTTGCAGTGCGAAGTGGAGTTCTTGGAGAAAAAACGTTTTGGACTAAAAGGCTCTTATGTCGATAAGAATGCCGGACTGTTTTATATCGTGATGGAATTTGCGGGCACAGCATTAAATCCCAACGAATTGGCAAAAATAGAAAAAAAGATCGAAGATAGTGATGGTTCACTGTCCCCTAAAAATATAGAACCGTTTGTGGACCGTTTGAATCAAGCAGTGCCTGAAGAGGAATATTCAGACAAAAGATATGATGCGTATGATTTAGGGCAAAAGAATTTGTCGCAAGTTTTTAACTTGGATGAAGAGTTTTATCAGGAAAATGTCGTAGCAAAGAAAGCAAAAGAGTTAGTGTCACCAATAGCAGAACACCATCAGGGCAAAGCGCAAGACGAATCAGAATCGAAAGAGGAATCAAAACCGGCTCGCGGTCGTCATCCTGGAATGTAGTGACCCTCAAAAAGTACTATGCCCTATTCTTTGAACAGAGGATAGCAGGGGAGTGTGACGTGACTCCCCTTTTGTTTATTGTTATTTATCGATGTTGCTGTAAATATTCCTCAGCGGCTTTTTGTAAAAAAGTTGATCGTTTAAGTCCAACTTTTTTTCTAAATTCATCAATCGCTTTTAGGATTTTACGTGGAAGAATTACATTAAAGCGTTTCAGTTCTTTGTAATCAGCAAGAGTATTTTCATTAAGCGGAATGGGTACAAGTTCGCCAGAGAGATGAGTTAATTCATCATGCTTAGAAGGTTTTTTAATAAATTCAGATTCGGCATGTGCTAGCCATCCCGCTAATACGTCTTCGGCATTTGAAATAGCTTCTTCCCAGTTACTCCCAAATGTAACGCAACCAGGCAAATCAGGAAATTCCACTTCAATGGCTTCAGATGTTTTTTTAAATAATGCGTAATAGTGTTTCATTTATTTGGCTCCAATCCTGCTGATTTTAAAATGCTTTTTAATGTTCCGTGTGGGATATCACCTTTGTGGCGTGGCACGGGAATAGGAGGAAATCCACTCTTAGTCCAGATGTCATGCCTACCACCAGAATACTTCTTGAAACCTGCTTTATTAAGCAATTTCTCAATATCACGCTTGGTCACGTATATTCCTTGTTAATTAATATTACACACTAGTATGTTTTAATAAGGGTCCGGAATCAAGAACTACATGTAGACCGATAATGAGAGTTATCGGGTCTTGTGTGGGTGCCTAGAGTCGTACAGTGGTCTTCTCTAGAAAATGACCTCTTCTTTTGTTTTCTATCACCACTATTCAAAGGACTTAAAAATTAAACAGCATCAGTAACCTTACTGAAATTAAGGAATTAAAATAAATTCAACGAATTAAAAATTAAAATTTACATTATCAAATCTATACGCTGTTTTCTCACAAGTATTAATTATGTCCACTCAAATAATATTCTATTTCCTATTATTTTCCTGTGACAACTTACATTGACCGCTTATAGGTATAAATGGTAAATTTGAAAAGTTATTAAACTCTTCTAAGGATGGATGATATGAAAGCAAAGCTTTCACTTTTAACCGTTGCACTCTCCACACTCTTTCTTACACCTGGCTATGCTTATGCGGCTAGCGCTGACTCTGAAAATGCGATGCTTAAACAAGAAGTTTCATTATTAAAACAAGAAGCTACGCAAGAAAAACACGCAGAACAAAGAGCAGAACAAGCCACAGCGCAGATGAATAAACGAATTAATATGTTAGAAGCAAAAATTGATCAGGATGATACAGCGCATGCAAAAGAAGAAGCTCAAACACGCGCGGTTGTAACCCAAATTAGTGCTAGAACACAAAGTGCAACACCTACCACATCCGATCAATCACGATACATGCCTCTCGATACCTCACCTATAACTGCCAGTGTCTCCGAAGTTCCCGGGTCACTCCATGCTGCACCCGCCTCTGCTTCATCTAGTTCATCCAGTTGGTTCGAAAAAGGTGATGCAAGCTATATTAAAGATAGCTTCCCGAATTTCTACGAAATCGTTACGCAAAACAGTCCAAAATCTTATGCGAACAATAACATGTGTATTGACGGCATGATCTGTTTCAGTGGACAAATGAATTTTGACCTGAGGTTTGTTGAGCGTGGTGGTGGTACAAGCATTCCAGGCTCTGTTTTAGGCATTGGTACTAGACCAGTATTTGCACCAAGACAAGCTTTTTCAAAAACTCCACAAGTGCTCGGCAGCATCAACAATGTCGATTTATTCATAGACGCCGCAGTCAATAAATGGATGAGCGCGCACATTGATTTAGCCTATCTAAATGGCTCGCAGCAAACCAAGACTTTTGCGCATAATCAAGTCGATTGGGGTTCTGCTTACCGTGATGCAGCGCTAAAAGTAAATCAGGCTTATGCATTGTTCGCTGATCCTTGCGTTACCCCACTCTTTGTTCAGGTAGGACGTGTTTATCTAAACTTCGGTGACTATCAGCCCTTCCCTGTTATTGAAAGTCTCACGCAATTACTCGAAGAAGGTCGTACTGGTGGTGTTATTGCAGGAGCTATTTTGCCAGATGGGTTTTATGCTTCTGGTAATTACTCTATGGCTCAGCAATCCATCGAGAATGAGAATGTCTTGGGAACCAGCTTCAGTTTTGCGGGTAGAGAAAAAGAGCGTAATTTCGGTGGGAAACTCGGTTTCAGAAATACAGTGGGACCTGTCTTTATTAATGCCAACGTGAGTTATATAGATGATATGAGGGACATGGACTATCTCAATGAAGCTGAAAATGTACTCAATAATGACTATACCACCATCTTCCAGTTTGGTGGCATTCCTGTCTTAAATAGCGGCGTAATTTTTAATATGCAGCGTGCTCCTGGTGCCGCGGGTCATATTGATGCCAGAATCGGACGGTATGATTTTGGTTGGGATTATGTTTCAGCGCTTAAAGATTTAAATGCCGCTGCAGGAAACAGTAAAATTTCTGCGTGGGGCGTTGACGGAAATGTGAACTTCGCACTTCCTGTTGTTGATTATCCATCCAATTTCGATGTCACTTACCAGAGAGCGAAAAACTCCAGTGTTTACCAGACAATTCCTACGGGTCTAGGTCCAATAACGGGTTTTGTTGCAACGCCAGGTAACATACTGCCTAAACTTCGAATTCAGTCTACGCTAAGCACAGAAGTAATGAGAAATGTAACCCTTAGCGGAACATTTGTAGATGACAAAGATACGCCTATCTCTTCTGGCGGAACAGGTCGATGGTCTTACATGTACATTGCACGAATCAGTGTGGATGTTTAACGCATGACGTTAAAGCTGAATTACAAAGCAGCGACTTTCATAATTATTATGTCGTTTTTAGTCGCTGCTGTTGTGTTAGCGTCTCATTTTCTTCGTTACAGAATTTATGAAGTTGTGATTGAGCACCCTATTTCTGGCTTGGCCGTCGATGCACCGGTTGAATTTAATGGTGTTACCGTTGGGAGTATCGCAAGTATTAAATTCGATCCTCAAAATCCCCAAAAAATTATTGTCGTACTTCACATTAATCGAAACACACCCATTTCACGTGGCACCGTTGGCAAAGTGGACATCAGTGAAATCATTACGCAAAAGCTCACGGGATTTCCCTATACCTATATTTCTCTTCGTGATTCCGGAAATAGCCCAGAGCCTATTCTTCATGCGCCAGATCAATATCCCCTTATTCCTATGTCAGGAGTGGATAATACAACGCCTTCGTTGGTTAGATTAAGTCAGGCGGTGCAAAAATCTAATGATTCCTTTAGTCAGCTGCTGACACCTGAAAATGTAGAATCTCTCAAAGAATTAATCTTTAGTTTACAACAGCTTACAAACGTACTCGCCAAAAACAGCGATAAATTAGATACTCTTTTAGTCAATACGGGCGAAGCGAGTAAGAAATTCGGGCCATTTTTAGACTCAACAAACGACACACTACTCACGCTAAAAACAGAAACATTACCGCAGGTGTATAATTTAACGCAAAATGCAAATGAAACATTACAATCCGTTCAAAAATTATTAGGGAAAATAAATAATAACCCAACAATATTAGTTCGAGGCGAAGCGCTGCCTAAGTTAGGTCCTGGTGAAACGGAGTCTAAAAAATGAAAAAAATAGCCTGCGTTTTGATAGCATTATCACTCACAGGTTGCTTCGGCCCCGTCGCTCCCGTTCAAATTACGCAATATAATTTAAATGCGCTTCCCGATACATTACCACCGCATCACAAAAAATCAGCAACACTCTTAGTATTACCGCCAGCAACTAAACCGGTTTACAACACAACGAATATGATCTATTCAGATCAACCGTATCAAATAGAATCATTTGTGTTAAATCAATGGGCGAAAACGCCATCAGATATGTTGCAATCATTGATTGTAGAAACACTGACAAAAGCTAATTATTTTAAAGCGGTGGTCACGCCACCGTATGTGGGTTATTACACCTATGCGCTTAACACACACATTTTTGAATTACAGCAAGATTACACCTCCGCCTCCCCTGTTTTACATTTAAGCGTACAAGCACAATTGATTAAAGCCAGTACACAAGCCGTGGTTGCATCAACCGTTATTACGATCAATGAACCCATTCTTGAAAAAACGCCCTATGGAGGAGTGATTGCTGCGAATAAAGCGACGAGTGAAATGCTTTCTGAGCTGGCTTCTTTTACCTCAAGACATACATGAAATTTCTTTTTTTTTGTTTTATTTTATTATTTTCACTTCCTGTCTTAGCTGATGAATACAAACAATATACGTTTGATCCTGAGCATAGTTATGTCGAATGGTCTGTCAGTCATTTTGGATTTTCACATGACACCGGTAAATTTTATGTAGAAGGTGTTCTCGTGGGAGATCCAAAAAATCCAGCGCATGCGGGCATTACGGTCATTATTCCTATCGCCACACTTAGTACAGGAATTAAAGCGTTTGATACACTTTTATGGAGTAAGAATTTTTTTGATATGGATAATTTCCCCAAAGCTTTTTTCAGAAGCAGTAAAGTTGAAATAACAGGTCCAGATACGGCAAAAATTTATGGTACGTTATCCGTACGCAGCGCTTATACCCCCGTCGTATTGAACGTCAAATTGGAAAAACATGCTGTACATCCTTATCATCATAAAGATGCATTCGGCTTTAGTGGGACAGCTTCCTTTAACCGATCTGATTTAGGCATGCTGGGTTATTTACCTGGTGTGAGTGATAACGTAGATGTACACTTTGAAGTTGAAGCTATTTTAAATGATCAGCCAGCACCGGCGAATCATTAAGGATTTTTCACGGCATAATTCATGTATTCGATACTTTCTAAGAGTGGTTTCATTTGAAACCGTCGAATAATGGCATCATTATCGGTACTGGATAAAATCATAGTGTACGCATAACCATTTGCAATGGTCACTACAATACAGACATCGGTATTACCGTATGAAAGAATAGGATTCATATCAGGTGAGGCCAGTGTAAAATCTTGATCCCCCAGATGAAAATCATTCATTTCTACAGGATAGTGAGACAGATCCGTCAGCTGATAATCTTTTGCAACATCAGCAAATCCCTGCGTAATTAATGTTTTAATCAAGTCATCAATATCATCCGTCGATGCGACAGGCTGAACCAGAATACGCATTTCCTGTGACGACGTATTATTGTAAGGCTGTGACTGGAAAACATATTCATGCACAACTGTTTTATACGACATAGAAAGTAGGTGAGTGATAAATTTCATGTTTTCAGGAAGATGTATCGTGAAATAATCGTTGAATGTCATTGGCACAGGGGCTAGCGGTGTTGGATTTGATTTAGAAATGGGCATTGCCACATAAGGATTATTGGTAAATATTTTTTGATTAAGTTCACCCGCAGCAAGCTTAGCTTCATCAGATGACTCACTAGTGATGACGGCCCCCTCTTCGCCTGGAATGCCTAAATAAGTCATATTTTTAATATCGGCTTGTAATTCATCCATTTGTTTTTTTCGAAGGATAAAATCTTTATCACTACTCGTTAAGGTCATGGTATAGGACGCGCCATTTGCTAGCGTGGCTATAACGTGTGCATCCAATCCTTCGAAAGACAAAAGCGTCATGACGAAGGGCAGATCGCCAACCATATAGGCTTGATGCTCTACATTTTTGGGTTTTATTGAACCGTACCTACTTTTAAAAGTATCGACAGCAGGCGATACTAATGCATTTAAATCAACGGGAGCATCCGGTGTTAAATCGGGGGCAACTTTAATCTCGAGTTGTGTCGGAGCCGTTTTATCGTACGGTGGTGCTTGAAAAACATACCGATAGACATTTCGATCTTTTGAACGGATGGGTTGCGTAAAAACAAGTTCATCCGTTAATTTCATAACTGACGGAAGGTTTAAGGTAAAAGCAGGAGTCGTAATGTCTTGTCTATTACTTTTAGGTAATGGATTCCAATTTGAGTATTGTATATCTTTTATGCTGAACAGCATTTCATCCATCTGCTTTTTACAGACGAGCTTGTCTTTATTATCGCAGATCAACGTAAAACCATAGGTGGCATTTTTAGTGGTTGTTGCTAAAAAATGGAGCTGAACCGTTGCACGTGAACCGGTCTGACTGGCGAAAGACTGTTCCCCTAACTTGATTAATTCAGGTTTTTTGAGGGGTTCTTTAGATTGGTTACTGTAAGGATGGCTTTCATATTCTGCGACTAATTGACTGACAACTTTTTGGGCATCTAATATGCCTGGCGTAATAGTGACATACATTCTTAGCGGCGAATTTGCATTATACGGTTTAGACCAATATTGGAATTGCTCATTATCTTGACTGATTGAGCTGTATCGTAAGGCCATATTTTCAGGAAGTGCAATAATGAAGGCGTTTGTTTGAACAATAACCGGTGGAATAGTGACAACGGGCTTATTTGTTTTTTGTGCATTGACATCCGATGTTGATAATGGCGCTGAAAAGTATTTAGTCCAAAATACAAAACCCAAAGCAACACATGCTATTAAGAGTATGCTATTCCGTAAAAAATCTCTCATGACATCCCAGTCTCCATCGACACAAAAGACAATTTTAGCATGTAAACGTCATAAGGACATTAGCCGATTATAGACTTAATACCCTTCTTTTCAGAATCATTTTCTCACTGCCCAAAACACAATGGGTAAATGAAAATGACCTAAATATTCAGGTAAAATAATTTCATCCCCTGGTTTTGGTTTGATACCTTCCGAATGATCGATAGCATCAAGCTTTGATTTACTACATACCACCCACTTGCTCACATAATCATAACCCAATGGCGAGCAACAGGTTTTACCCGTTTGTGAATTCTTTTGACATGTGAAGGTTGAACCATGCCCTTCATTACCTAATTGATACATTCCACCAATCACAGGTCCACATTGTTTTGCCCACGCAATTGAAAACTTTGTGGGATTTTCTTGGTTGTTCCATTTGCCTAAACAATTAGTGCCAATCTTACACCCCATTTCTTTTCCAAATTCGGGGATTAATTTTTGCAGTAATGTATTTTCAGTTGCGTTTGCGGGTTGTTCGCCATTGTGTGTGCAGTAGGGAATCGGCGCGGCATAGCTCAAGCCAGTCATACACATCAGTGTCATTACCGCTAATAGTTTCTTCATAAAAACTCCTAATTTAAATTCACAGATAATACTGATTTTCTGTTGAAATAAAGCTATTTTCAGGCTCTATTATTCCAATAAGGTGCAGTGAATGTCATCCCTCTCACTGCATTCAATAAGTCGTTCATTTGCTCCGTGCGAGTCGTGGGACTTCCGCTGGTACTCGTTAACGTAATGACATAGTAAAAATTATTCGCGCGCGTTGCCATAACCGTAATTTGAGTTGCATCAACGGCAACATAAGAGATGGAGTACGTTTGGTTATTCATGGTAAAAATCTGTGGCTCAGTGATGTTGGCTCTTTTGCTTAAATTTAAATGATCAATGGCTCTCTTCACTAACTGACTTTCAAGAGGGACTTCCATGACCTCTTCCCATTGTGTTTTTATTTGATCCCAAAGATGCGTTGGCCATGTTTCTGTGGGCGTATAGATATGAATAATGAATTGTTTAGAAACCGACCCGTACATTTCACTCTGAGAAACATATTCGCTGTAATAGTCCGTGCCTTTAACAATAGGAGCTCTCGTTGTTTGTACGACTTTCATATCAGTAGGGAGAGCAATGGTAAATGTAGAAGAAACCTCAGCAACGCTATTCAGACTAAAAAAGAATAAGCCTGTCAATAAAGAAGCTTTTACCAAAATAGATTTCATGCGTGTCTATCCCCTAAGAATTTCATTGTTTTAACACTGTTCACTAATGAAATTATTTGTTTGGCACGAATAACAGGATTCTTATCTCTGCTCAGCAAAATAATCACATAGGTCATATTTTTTGCAATGGTGACTAAAAAATAAGTTTGTACGGTGTTGTCATAGAGCATATATCCCATGACATAATTTTGTTTGCCCAGTTGAAAAAGCTCGGGTTTTTGCTTGAACGACTCTTTTGAAATTTTACTCATATCCAAATGATGTGATTGCGGGAAAACATTTATTTCACTATGAAAGATCTGCTCTTCCCAGGCATGATATTGTTTTTTATCCGCCGGAATATGCCCCAAAGCAGTAACGTGCAATTCCTGTGTTCCATCCATATAGACATAATGATAAAAATGTTGTTTGGGGATTTTATAGTGAGAGGTTAATTTTAATGTTTGAGGTAATTGAATCGTAAAATAAGGCGTCACGATTTCATCGCTCTCAGCATAACTTGTGCAAACAGAAAATAAAAATAAAGCGGCAATTAAAAATTTTATGAGAAAATTCTTCATGAAATCCCAGTCTCCAATAAATCCGAGCGTTATTTTAGCATGGTAACGCGAGTTACGAGACGGATTTTATCTCGCGCAATTCAACACCATTGCCTTGTGGATCCTTGATATAAATAGAATATCCCATGCCTTGCGCGCCGCGGATTGCCCTGTTATCAGCAATACGTAATAATGAGATTTTACTGAAATAGGCGCTATATCATGAGTATCTGGCAAATCATTGCAATTGCTTCACCTATTTTATTAGCACTGTATTTGCTGATAACAGATTATATTGATTTATTTCCCTATAACGATGTATCAAAACATACGGAGGATGATCGTAAAAAAGAACGGCTGAATTACATTTTGCCGTTGATTTCTGCACTGGCGAGTGCATTTGGTTATATTATTACTGATCTTATTGCGTTGATTACGGCGGGTATTTATTTATATGGCCATATTCAGTGGTGGTGGATTCCCTACTTTTGGGGAACGACAACGGAACGCAAACAGCGCTATCAGAAAAAGTTTGGACATACTTTAAAAGTACTACCAGCGATTAAAGACCACCCCATTCCCAATCTTGAACATATGCCAGTTGGATTATTAATTATTATTTGGTTTGTTTCGGCGTTGGGATGCCTGTTTGTTTAATCAAAAAATATCATTCCAACCGATCCAATCAACGCTGCTGCCATGCAAAAATTAAAGATGCGACGATGATTATCTGTGGTTAAATATTTCTTTATATTGGCACCCATAAATAACCATATACCACTGCAAGGTAAACAGACTAAGAAAAATATCAAGCTCATATAAAATACACTGGAATAATAACTTGATGCTACGGTATAAATTGAGATGGCACTGATGGCCATCAGCCATGCTTTAGGATTAATCCATTGAAATAAAACCGCTTGTACAAACGAAAACGGTTTATCGTCGCCGATTTTATCTGAGCCATTGGTTGAATTCATGATTTTGTAAGCCAAATATAATAAATACGCTGAACCCAATAATTTTAAAACATGTTTAATGATGGCGAATTTAACAAAAACAAAACCAAATCCTAACGCCAAGACTAAAAACATTAAGGGAAATCCAAGACACACACCCATCAAATGCGGAAGACTTCTGCGTGGACCGTAATTTAATCCGGAATTCATGAGCATGAAATTATTAGGCCCGGGTGTCAATGTAGTAGAAATCGCAAATAATAATACGGGGATTAAATCTTGCATCTCATTGCTCCTTGGGTGGTTTCCGTAATGTCTTAATCTTACTTCTCTGCTTTTTATCATCCAACATTTTCAATTTGGCTTTGCGTGATCGACGACGTTTTTGACGACGAATCTTTTCGCTGGCTTTTCGACGTTCGCTTTTTTCATGCAAGACTTGTTCTTCAAATTTCTCACATAATCGTCTTCGTGCATAGAGACGGTTATCGTCCCGTGAACGTGATTCTTGGCACTTTATCTCGAGACCCGTCGGGATATGCTTTAAATAGACAGTAGACGCGGTTTTATGCAAATTTTGGCCACCCGAGCCGGATCCCAAAATAAACTTCTCTTGCAGGTCTGTTTCTAAAATACCCAAACGGTGCATTTTAGCGCGTAATTCATCCCATTTTTTTACTTGCATAGTGATCTCTCCGAAAGCTAGTATATCCTTATTTATATGAGGAAAATACGATGAAACCACCAGTCAGAGCCATACCGGAAGGCTACCATTCTGTCACTCCCTACCTCATCATCAAAAACGCCGCCAACGCCATTGAGTTTTATAAAAAAGCGTTTGATGCGAAAGAAGTATTTTGCATGAAATCAAATGACGGCAAAGTAAAACACGCTGAAATCCAAATTGGTAATTCACGCGTCATGCTCGCGGATGAATATCCTGAAATGAATGTGTTTGGCCCCGATGCGTCTGGTCGTGCGCCCATTATGATTCATCTTTATGTTGAAGACGTTGATCACACGTTCAAAAAAGCCGTTGATGCGGGCGCAAGCGTTATTCGTCCATTGGCCAATCAATTTTATGGTGATCGCAGTGCATTTTTAAAAGATCCCTATGGACACAGTTGGGGAATCGCAACGCACATAGAAGATCTCTCTGCTGAAGAAATTACCGAACGCGCAAAAAGCGTCAATGTAAAATAGACGTGAAAACACCGCCCTGTGTGCTCAGCATCGCTGGAACGGATCCTTCTGGTGGTGCGGGCATACAAGCGGATATCAAAACCATTTCAGCAACAGGAAGTTACGCCGCTTCTGTAATTACCGCATTAGTGGCTCAAAATACTCAAGTGGTAAAATCTATTTTTGAAATCTCACCTGAATTTTTAATACAGCAACTCGATGCTGTTTTTTCTGATTTAGCTATTAAAGCGATAAAAATTGGCATGTTGCATAACTCAGAAATAATAAACCTTATTGCTGATTATTTAATAAACATTAATTATAAAAATTATATAATTTTAGATCCGGTGATGTTTGCCAAGAATGGCTCTGCCCTATTGCACCCTTCTGCAATTACTGCATTAAAAACAAAATTATTGCCACTGGCTACTTTAATCACACCCAACATTCCTGAAGCTGAGATATTATTAGACTCAAAAATTAAAATAGATTCTTGTGATCAGATGGAATTTGCAGCAAAAAAATTATCACAAAAATATAATATTAATATTTTGCTTAAGGGCGGGCATATAAAAAACAATAAAGATAATCTGAGTTCAGATATTTTATATTTTAAAAATAATAATAATTTTATCTGGTTTCATGCTGATAAAATTAAGACCAATAATACGCACGGCACGGGATGTAGTTTGTCTTCAGCGATTGCGTCGTATTTGGCACAAGAATTTTCTCTTGAAAAATCAATTGAGCTCGCAAAGAATTATTTAACCCATGCTATTTTATCGGGTAGTCGATTTAAGATTGCTCAGGGGTGTGGGCCAGTAGATCACTTTTATTATTTACGGAATTCTTGGGAATCTACTAACTCAACCTTTGGCGGCTTTCCCGTAGCGCCTTTTCTTTGTCTGCATGAAAAGAAACCATGAAAGGTAAAATAATTGGGATTGTCACGCATTGTTGTTGCTGCTTCTACGCGACAATTAGTTGATTCTGCTTTCGCAGCAAGCCCACCCCCGATCGTAATTCCAGTGTAAATCAGCAATTTCCAGAGATGTTCCAGTGAACGAACTTTTCCGCTCACAACAATATTTGTTGAAGTCGCATACGTTCCTGTGTGTCCAATATAGTCTCCAATCATAAAAATAATAAACTTTACTTTTTGGATCGGTGTAAATGTACGAAAAATTTTTGTCCAATCATCACCTTCATGATGGTGATTTTGATCCTGATATTTCATGGTTACATTTGTGTGCCATACCGCTGTGCTCAGTAGTGCTAAAAGTCCTAAAAATAAACCAACAGCAGCACCACTGGCAGAAATATTCCAAAACGCAGGCGCAGCTTGGGTAAATAAGTCGAGCCACTGAGCTATAGAGTAACAATTGATAAGTGCAGAGATTGCTTCATAGCACGTAGCAAACCAGGTAAAGAAATCAGGTGGCATTTTGTCATATACATCAATGGGTGTGCCGTATAAGTGATGCATAACCGCTGCTCTACATGGTCTAATTTGTCCAACCGTTGCAACACCAGCAAGACCTAAAAGAATAGTATAAATGGGTATTGAGCCCCATAAAGGAAGCACTTCTCCCCATATCTGATCAACGAGAAGAATCGGAGTAGAGGCAAGCACATTCGCGTGAGCGACACCATCCCAAATTAATGAATACCAACCGAATGATTTTTGCCCACAGGTAGGTTTATTGGTTCGCCCTTCTCGAGGGACAAGTAAACGCTGTTCATCTATTTCCCCGTCCTGCGTTACATTAGCCTCATGTTCTTGCGCAGCACTACCTTCTATAGGCAATTTACCTTGGTCATTTTGGTATGTTCCGTTATAGCGCCAATGTATGATTGCACCAAAGGCACCTGCTTTTGTTCCTACAGCAATTCCCGTAAGGCTTTGAGCACCAAAACCCCAAAATATCACCGGAGCTTTCCATACCGTGTTTAGCATTTGGCCAAGATATACACCATCAACAGGGGCCGTAAGAACTTCCCAGAGAGCAGTAAAATCTTCCCATCCAGGTGTCCAGCAACACTTTCGTGATTTTTTGGCGGGAACAACATCAAGGATTGCATCAGACGACATCACTCACCTCTTTTTATCTTGTTAAAATCAAAGCGAGTATATCACTACTTCTTCGCTTTTTTCTTGGGTTTTGCTTTCGGTTTAGCTTTGGCCTGAACTTTTGCTTTTGGCTTGGTCTTTGGTTTAGCTGCTTTTATAGGTTTTAATTCGACTTTTGGTTCGACTTTTGCTTCTTTCTTTACTTCTTTCACAGCCTTTACTTCTTTTATTTTTGGATGAGATTTCACAGGCTCAGGATGCTCAAGCTTCTCTTGCTGCGTCACTTTTAAAAGTAACTCTGCTTTGCGTTTCTTTTCATCGTCTAAATAATCTAACTCATCTTGAATGCGTTTCATTTCGAAATAATCTTCGAGGCGATGACGAGCCTTCAACGCAGCGACTTTCTTTTTGACAGGCGCTTCTTTACTGTCCTCTTCCGGAATTTCTTCTGCATCGTCAGCTTCAACCACTTCAGCGACAACTTCTTCAGCTAAATCTGCATCGGGTGCATCTTCTTCATTCGTCTTGGCCATCACTTAACCTCTCGTAATTGCTGACTACAATTCACTGAAAAGTACTGCTCATCTTCTAAACGCAATGCTGTCAGTGAGTTTCCCCAACAACAGCCTGTATCTAACGCATAAACATTTTTCGTGTCCGCTTTGCCCTTCAATGATGCCCAATGCCCGAAAATAATTTTGTCATTCTTCGTCTTACGTGTTTCTACTGCAAACCACGGATAAAAACCATGGGGTTGTCCACCAATAGGACCCTTGTACTTTAAATCCAAGTTTCCCTTTTTATCAACATATCGCATGCGTGTACAGTAATTTACAATCAGCCTAAAACGTTCATCCGGCGTATCGCCATACATATGCAACAAGAAATCTCGGTAATGCTGACTGCGGAGTATTATTTCGAATTCTCGACTGCAGTCAAGTGCTTCTTTCAATGTCCACTGTGGAGCCAATCCCGCATGGACCATAGTAAAACCTAAATGAGAATCATGATGAATCAAGGGCAGATGCCGAACATACTCGAACAACTCTTCAGCATCAGACGCCGCTAAAACATCATGAAAAGTATCTTTTTTTTGGATCTGTTCACACTGACTTGCGACAGCTAAATAATGCAAATCGTGATTACCCAGAATGCTCACAGCAGATTTGCCCAAGCTTTTTACAAAGCGTAAAACTTCAAGTGACTGCGAACCCCGATTAATTAAATCGCCCGTAAACCACAACACATCTTTTTGCGGATTGAATTCTATGACAGATAATAAATCCAATAATTCGTTATAACAGCCCTGAATATCACCAATGGCATACGTCGACATATTAGGATCGCTTCGCTGACGTGAGATAAGGTGTTGGACTGGTTTTATGATGCGCTTCTTTATCTTTGACTTCTTCCGCGAACTTTGTTTCTGTCGGCACGGCTTTAACGTCCGGATTAGAATTAATCGGAAAAGCTTGAACATGTAAGGAAACAGCCATGCCGGGTGCAAAAACCAAGTTAGAGGTTTGCGCAATTAATGCCGGCGCCATTTGTCCGGTGATATTTGCAACCATCCAGGGTGTTGCAAAAGATTGTTGTTGGAGAATTTTTTCAACCAGTTCAGAGGAAAGATTTTGTAATTTATTTTCAGAAACAAATCGATCAATAATTTCTTTGGTAATAACAACGCCTTCTGCAACGCGATTAATTTCAACATTGCTTTCACCTGTTTTTGTTTTTTCCTGAGTTTGATTTAACCAATTAATAAAATTGCCGACAACTGCTTTTTCTTCTTTAGGCGTTATGCTGGCTTCTTTTGCCTCTCGGGCAACACCCCGGAGTTTTTCTTGTTGCGCAAGAATGGCCGCTTCGAGTGCAGCTTCTTTATCAATTTTTTCATCACCCGTTTTTTCTTTTGTTTCTTTTGCTTCTTTTTTATCTTTATCTTGGGCTTTATCAATTTGTTCTCCCGTAAGACGATCATGCAATTCTTTTTGTTTATTTTTTGCATCGTTACGTTCTTTAATGATTTTATTAATTAACCCAATGGTTTGTGTGGAGAGAGAGTGGCGAAATACTTTTCGATCCGTAAAATAGCTTTCTAAAATTTGTGCATCCGCAAGAGGAATAACCTTGAGCCATCCCATTTCAGTTTGGTCATCACTTAATAAACCCAGCCACGCTTGCAACACTTCTTCATTACTGGAAAGCCAATTAAATCCTGTGTCCCCAACAATTTGTCGTGCTAATAAGGGCGTTACCATCCAGCGTAAATGATCATTATGTTCATCCATAAAACCAAATACATAATGCGTTGTTGATCCTTTAATTTGCATAGGACCTGTATAAGGATGCCATGCTTCACTCACATTTCCATTGGCATCCGTTAAACTCACCACATGTCGCGTGGGAATTTTACCGACGTCTAATAATAATGATGCGGTAAATATGGCATAAACCCATAACATTTCTTCTTCTGACACAGACGACAGTGTTGTGCCTTCAGGTAATAAGTAGGTTCGCGCTAAAAATAATGAAAGAGAAGCACGCTCAAGTGCATGATCAATCATGCCACCCAGCGACGCATAAAAACTGCGTTCAGTTTCGGGAAGATTTTGAACAAACAGCGCAAAATTATGAATAACACTTAAAAAAACTTTATCGTATTCTTCATCCGGTAAGTTTAAGAGCGTACGAATATCGGATAATGTTTGTTGTCGTTTTTCACTCGATAATAAATCTTCTGCCGATAAAATTGGCGTCGCATTTTTTTGCAAAGCGACTTTTTGGCTGAGAGGTTTTTTTTTCAGCTTATTCATTAAGTCATACATTCCATTAAACATATTTACGCTCCGTCACTAAATAATTGGCTAATTTTTCAAAATCCTGCAACGTTAATTCACCTGGTCTGCTTTTGGATGAAATACCACAATGGTCCAACATAGGTTCAGTAAAATACCGACCCAGCGCATGGCGTAAGGTTTTACGCCGATACTGAAAAGCTTCCCGTACAACATCGCTAAAAGCAGCATAATCAAGTATGGGTGCAGCTGCTTTGGGAATCAAGCGAATCACAGCAGATTCTACCTGTGGCGGTGGCATAAAAGCCGTATTGGGAACATCAAAAAGACATTCTGCATCGAAATCATGTTGTATCATGACACTCAATCGTCCGTAATCGGGAGTATTGGGTTCCGCACAAATCCTGTCGACCATTTCTTTTTGCAACATAAAGACCATTTCGAAAATATGGTCTTTAAAATTTAATAGGTGAAATAATAAGGTTGTTGAAATATTGTACGGTAAATTACCAATAATTTTTAAGCCTTTGGGTAAAGAAGAAAAATCAAATTCTAATACATCCGTCTGAATTAATTCGAACTCTTTATAATAGCTGCTTGATCGTTTCAGGCTATTAATTAAATCTCGGTCTATTTCTAGCGCAATTAAATTAGGGTGTAATGCTAACAAGGGAAAAGTCAGTGCGCCCTTCCCCGGCCCAATTTCTACAATAGTATCTTGTTTACGCGGACTGACGGCAGCAATTATCTGATGAATAATATTTTCGTCGTGTAAAAAATGTTGACCAAATCGTTTGCGGGCTCTAAGCATGGAGAAGCTCAACTGTTTTAGCAAAAACATATTCTAGATTGGATGAATCGGCTTTTCCTGTGCCTGCGAGATCAATTGCCGTGCCATGATCAACGGATGTTCTTAGAAATGGCAAGCCTAAGGTGATATTTACGGCTTTTTTAAAATCGCGATGTTTCAATACCGACAAACCTTGATCATGATACATGGCTATTATAGCATCAAAATTCTTAAGATTTTTTTCGTGGAATAAACTGTCAGCAGAATATGGCCCAGATAATAAATTTAATTTCTTTTGTTTTTGAAGGGATTTAATCACGGGGGTAATAATTTTAATTTCTTCTTTACCCAAATATCCATTTTCGCCCGCATGTGGATTCAAGCCACATATAGCAATGCGAGAAGATTGAATAAAATTTGCAACAGTATTGATAACAGCGATTAATCTTTTTCGCGTAATGGCTTTCGGAACCTCGGCGAGAGAAATATGATCTGTCACTAACGCTAATTTAAAATGCTCGCTTAAAAAAAACATCACGGGATCTTTGGTTTTGGTGATTTTAGCTAAATAGTGTGTGTGTCCAGAAAACGTAAATCCAGCCTGATTAATCATGGCTTTATTGACAGGTCCCGTAATTAATGCCGCGGCTTTTTTCTGAAGACAGTATTTTGTAGCAAGATCTAAACAGTCTAGTACATAACGTTTTGATAATTTAACCGGAATAATTAATTTTGGATTAAAGGATAGATTTAATTGCTTAGCCCTTTTTTTGAGACTCTCCGGATCGCCTATGATTAAATAGGGATAGGACCATTTTTTTTGGGTAAGCTTGATGACAATATCAGGACCCACACCCAGTGGTTCACCGGGCGTAATCACAATAGGCAATTTAGGGGTTGATGATTTTGACATAGGCTTGTGAGCGAAGTTGATCCAACCAGTTCTTCATCGCTTCCGGATATTTTTCTTTCAATAAAAACATTTTTGCTTGTTTATCCAAATCGCCTTTAGCTCCCTTCTTGATTAATTGAGCTTTGACTTGAGCCACTTCCGCATCAGTGAATTTAATGGAGGGAATAACCTCCATTTGTGCAACTTGAGTCAGCATCATTTCTTTTCGGATTTGAGCCTGATAATCGGCAAAACTCATGTTGTGTTGTTCAATAGCCGCTTTTAATTGACTGACCGTAAGATGATTGTTGGCGGCGATGCTGGTAATCGTTGTGTTAAGTTGTGCATCCGTCACCGCAATGTGCGCTTTTTGAGCGATTTGTAATTGCAACTTCATATCGATCAATTGATCTAACACTCTTTTACGCAATACGGTGTTATTTGGAATCGGCATATGAGCAGAGGCCATTTGATCTTTTGCCACAGTCATTTGCTGCGTCAATTCATTTTGCGTAATGGGTTCTGAATTTACAATCGCAACCACTTTATCCAGCGTCTCAGCTTGCGCTACTCCTTGAAAACACAGCAAAAAAAACAGGCTCATAAAAATACGTGTGAATAGTCTTTTTTTCATCCGAGTTCCCTCAGTTAATTGGATTGAGATATCAGTGCCGTTATGTCATACAACTCGCGTACCGCAACATAAAACATAATAAAACTTAAACTGACTGAACCACGCATATTCGCTAAAATCGCAAACCAACGCTCAAGTATGGGATCAAAATGCGTCAGCCAGGTCTGCACACGTTTACCGCTATTTTTAATATCTTGATTATGCTGCAAAATACTGACCGTTAAGATGCGTTGTTGAACATCTAAATCATCACGTAATGACGCGCGCGCAATGCTATCCCAATAATCTTCTTGCGCATGTGCATTGAGTTGATCTCTGAACCAGGCCAATTCTAATTTAGATCCCACTGCAAAAAAGACTTTCGCGGCTTCAACCAAATCAAATTTATATTGTGTCGATAAATCCACAATATTTAATGCCGTGTACATGGCACGACACCCTGCGATGCGAGACGCAATATTTGCAGATAATCCGGCATCCACAAATTGTTTCGTCAGATTTTCCATATATTCTTTTGTGACACCGACCATCAATGCAGGAATCACATCGACAATTTTAGCCACACCGGCACCAAAGTAATTAATGCATTCTTTGACGTCTAACTGAATACGACGATTGCGTAACAACCAACGTGTTGCACGACGCACCAGACGTTTTACATGGAGCAGCATTTCAATTTGAATTTCTGCAGGGACTTGTTGATCTAATCCATTAATCAGTTCATACAATTCTTCTACTTTGAATATTTCATGCGCACTGCTATAAGCGCGTACTACTTCTGCAATACTCGCCCCCGTTTCATCTTGCATACGGTAGACAAAAACCACACCAATTTGATTGACCAGATTACTGCTTAATTGTGTCGCAATAATTTCTCGGTGCAAGCGGTGAACCATAATTTGCGAAGAGTATTTCTTTTGCAACATCGCGGGAAATGCTGTCGTAATAATATGTTTCAAATAACCGTCTTCAGGAATGTCTGAGGCTAAAATAGCGGCTTTAATATTAATTTTACTGTACGAGAGTAATACGGCTAACTCAGGACGTGTCAGTGAAATATTCTGAATTTTGCGCTCGACTAATTCTTTATCGGTAGGTAAAAATTCTAATTGCCGATCAATCAGCCCTGCTTTTTCCTGATCCGACAAATAGCGACGATATAATTCGGCATGTGTTTTTGCATGAACATGTGCAAGACTAATCGCTAAGGCTTGCTGATAATTATCTTTTAAGACTAATTCAGCGACTTCATCCGTCATATCCGCTAAGAATTTGTTGCGTTGTTTTTCTGTCAGGTCGCCTTTTGCAACCACTTCATTTAATAGTATTTTCAAATTAACTTCGTGATCCGAACAGTCAACGCCCCCGGAATTATCAATAAAATCAGTATTACATCGTCCACCACTGAGTGCATATTCCACGCGACCCAATTGTGAACAACCTAAGTTTCCGCCCTCACCCAATACTTTTGCGCGTACTTCATTGCCGTTAACGCGTACGAAATCATTGGTTCTGTCACCGATGTCTGCATGACGTTCATTGCTTGCTTTAATATACGTTCCAATACCGCCGTTCCAGAGTAAATCTACTTGGGCGGATAAAATAACTTTAATTAAATCATTGGGCGGAATTTGGTCAACGTCGAGTCCAAATAATTTTTTAATTTCTGGCGTGAGTGGAATTGATTTTGCGGTTTTCTTAAATACACCACCACCGGTCGACATTAATTTAGGATCGTAATCTTCCCAAGAGGAACGCGGTAATTCAAATAATCGTGCACGTTCAGCAAAACTCTTTTTCACATCAGGCGTGGGATCAATAAAAATATTACGGTGATCAAACGCAGCGAGTAATTTGATATGTTCTGATTGCAACATGCCATTCCCAAACACATCGCCACTCATATCACCAATTCCCACCACGGTAAAATCAGTCGATTGCGTGTCAAAACCCATCTCACGAAAATGTCTCTTTACCGATTCCCATGCACCACGAGCGGTAATGGCAATTTTTTTGTGGTCATAACCCACTGAACCGCCAGACGCAAAAGCATCGCCTAACCAAAAATTAAATTCGTTTGAAATACCATTCGCGATATCTGAAAATGATGCCGTACCTTTGTCTGCTGCAACGACTAAATAGGGATCTTCCTCATCAAAACAAACGACATTTTTGGGTGAGACAATTTTGCCTTGAACAATATTGTCTGTGATATCAAGTAGACCGCGCATAAAATCTTGATAACAATTGATCACCTCTGTCATGATTTCTTCGCGCGTTCCATTGACGGGCAAACATTTCGGCACAAATCCGCCTTTCGCACCGGAAGGCACAATCACAGAATTTTTGACTTTTTGTGCTTTCATCAAGCCCAATATTTCAGTACGAAAATCTTCGCGTCTGTCTGACCATCGAATACCCCCACGGGATACTTTTGCGGCGCGCAAGTGTACCGCTTCAAATCGCGGCGAATACACAAAGACTTCATACAAGGGTAATGGCAGAGGAATTTCAGGAATCGCATGAGGATTTAATTTAAACGACAAATAATTTTTGTCCAATAAATAATTCGTTCGCAGTGTCGCATGAATGACATCGAGATATCGACGTAAAATACGATCTTCATCGAGGCTGGAAACTTGTTCAATTCCATTTTGTATACTTTTTTCGAGTTCCATGACTTTTTCGGATAAATTCTTAGGCTGTTGTGTATTAAAGCTCAGCTCAAATAAATCAACCAACAGTCGAGACACCGCAGGATAATCACTGAGCGTGGTTTCAATATAATGCTGACTGAACATAAAACCGGTTTGACGTAAATATTTTGCATATGCACGTAAAACCGTAATTTGTCGCCAACTGAGTTGTGCACGTAACACCAATTTATTAAACCCATCATTTTCGGCTAAGCCGTACCACACTTTGGAAAACGCTTCTTGAAATAATGCACCTGTCGCTTCAAGATCAACTACATGATCGCCAGAGGATTGCATGGTGAAGTCATTAATCCACGCGCCTCTCGTTGCCGTATTAATTTGATAGGGCCGTTCTCCAATGACACGTAAGCCCATATTTTCAAGCATAGGTACAACATCACTTAACGGAATGGTATGTTCTGCATGAAATAATTTAAATCGCAAAATATCATCCGGATCATCGACTAATCGATAAAATGCCATTTCCAACTGATTTTCGGCTGATAAATTTTTAAGATGGACAATGTCATGCACACCCGCGCGTGGATGAAAATCTTCACGATACGCCGCAGGAAATGCATCCGCATATTCGCGATAAATAAGTGTTCCCTGCTCTTCACCGTAATATTCAATTAAATTATCTTGCAATACATCTTTCCAGGTACGCGAGACTTCGGTTAATTCTGCTTCGATTTGCTTTAAATCATATTGCAGCGGTTTTTTCGGATCAACGCGTAACACAAAATGAATTCTGACTAATACTGACTCCGAAAACCGCGTTTCAAAAGAAATCTCAATAGCATCAAATGCACGATAAAGAATATCTTGCATTGCGCGACGCACATCGCTATTGAAATTATCTCTGGGTAGATACACTAAGCAGGAAATAAAACGACCGTAGACATCTTTTCGTGCAAATAATCTGACCACACGACGTTCTTGTAATTGTAAAATCCCCATGGAAAGTGCATACAATTCTTCGACACTCGCATGAAATAAATCATCGCGAGGTAAGGTTTCTAAAATATTTAAGAGATCTTTTCCGGCGTGACCTTTCGGCGGTAATCCAGACAATTGAATAATGCTATCGACTTTGTGTCGTAAAAATGGAATTTGATTGGGGTGACTGTTATACGCAACTGTCGTGTATAAACCAATAATGCGGGTTTCACCGGTGACTTCGCCATTAGGCCCATAATGTTTTACACCAATATAATCGGTGTAGACCTGGCGATGGATTGTCGCGAGCGTATTGGTTTTGGTTAAAATTAAAATTTGTTTGGGTGATAACACCAATTCTTTAATAGCCGGTGCAATATCGGATAGCAAGCGAATTTTTTTACTGTGTGTTTCATCCCGTAGCACACCCAATCCTGATCCTGAGACTAACTCCAATGCAGGTTCACCATTGGTTTGAATCAATCGGTAATCACGGCAACCGAGAAACGTAAAATTATCATCTTTGATCCAGCGTAAGAAATCTGTGGTTTCAGAAATCTCTGAATTGTCCGCGGTTTTAGGAGGATGTGACACCAATTCATCGAGCAAGCTTTCGACTTTACTTCGCATGGCTTGCCAATCACGCACGGCAGCCGCAACATCATTTAATATCGCGTACAGTCTATCTTCCAGTGTTTTAAGCGCTTTGGGATCCGTTTGTCTATCGACTTCAAAATGAATCACCGCTTCAGAAAGTATGCCTTTTTCTTTTTCATGGTTGCGACCCATAATTTCAGTAATATTATTTTTCGCATCACGCTTGACCATGAAACGACCAAAGTGAATTAAGTTATGAATGCTAAATCCTTCGCGTGTTAATTCCATGCGGATAGAGTCGACTAAAAATGGCATGTCATCGCAATTCAAATCCACCATCGTGTGCGTTGATTCCCAACCGCTTTGTTCTTGATGCGGATTGTAGATATGCAGTTTGGGTTCGCCGGGTTTACGTGATTGCATAAAGTGCCAAAAATTCACGGCCGCGCCATACAAATCTATCGGCGCATAGGCGTTGAGGATATCGAGTGAGGCGCTAGAATAATATTCTTTGATGAACTGCTGAATGAGGGTCAATTCTTTGATGGGTAATTTCTTTTCAACTTGGTCGAGAATACGGCGGATAATTTCGTCGCGATTTTGTGACTGATGTTCTATCATAACGCAAATCCCTCAAAGTGACAGACCGGCATTATATGACAAGACTTGCATTGAAAGCCATTCATCCGAGCTGGGAAAAGCTTTTATTTCAGGCCATTCAAACCGTTGACCCACGCTATTTAGATTCTCTTACAAAAGACGCGCATTGGCTGCCGGGTGAGAAAAATTTATTCAATGCTTTTTCGATACCCTTACCTAAAGTAAAGCGCATTTTATTGGGCGAATCCCCCTACCCTCGAGTTCAGTCTGCGAATGGTTATGCGTTTTGGGATGCAGCGGTAGGCAATATTTGGGCTGAAGAAAGTAAATTAAGCAAATCCGTCAATCGCGCGACGTCACTCCGCAATTTCATGAAGATGTTATTGAAAGCAAATAATGGCAAACCCAAGGCTTGTGTACAAACCCTGCCAGAATTATTTCAGAATTTATTAAGCCATGGCTTTTTATTGCTCAATGCCAGTTTGGTTTTGCATCCCGAAAGAAAAGTAAAAATAGACGCAAAATATTGGCAAAGCTTTATCCAGATTATATTAAATAATTTATATGAACATAATCCAGAAATAGAGCTGGTTTTATTGGGCAAAATCGCTCAGCAAATTACGCCGCTTTTAAAACATCCGTTTAAGATTATTCAGGCAGAACATCCGTATAATTTGAGTTTTATTGATAATCCCCTAGTAATCGCGTATTTTACGCCGCTGAAACTGCTCGAAACTTAATACTACTTTGGAGGATTTTTTATGGAAGAACAGAACACAGGAAAACCCGCATTTAATGCAACATTTGGTTTAAAATCTCTCAATGGTAAGAATGGTTTTAGTACAACGGTGACCAAGTCTCCTGATGGTAATTTGCTCGATGCATACAGTGTCAGTGGCAATTGCGATGTGAATGGCGATGGCTTAAAAGATGTTATATATGGTGTTAGCAACGCTAAAGATCGTCCTAATACGGCAGTAGCAGTTGTTCAATATGGTTCACGCGGCCCTTTTAATGCAACCTACGACATCAGTGGCATAAGCACGGGTAATGGCGACAAAGGTTATAGCGTAATTTGGGATGGAAGACTCCCTAATTTATGTCCCATTGTAAGTTGTGTGGGTGATTTCAATGGTGATGGTCTCGATGACTTTGTTGTTACTCTTCCCAGCCAAAGACCCGACTATGTCTCAGGCCCTGCCCTCATTGTATATGGCACACGAAAATCTTTTGGTCCCAATTTTAATTCAACTTCTATTAATGGTCACAACGGTCTTCGTGTCATTAACTCGTCTACGAGTCCTGATCAAAGCACGTTTGCTTTTCAGGTTGCTGGTGTGGGTGATATTAATGGCGATGGTCTTAAGGATATTATTTTCAGTAACGGACTTAATGCGGGTGATGGTTTTTCCGTTTTATTCGGTACGCGTGAAACGTCTAATTCAACCGTTGATGTAAAGTTTCTCAATGGTAAAAATGGTTTTCACATTCCCGCTGACGGGAAATTTAATATCGCTACCGCTTGTGGTAGTGCGGGTGATTTCAATGGTGATGGTATCGGTGACTTTTTCTTTACTTTTTCTTCTTCTGGCCGTTCAACTCGCCATTTCATCGTATTTGGTCAGCGCTCACCTTTTGATCCCATTTTTAATTATACGCGAACCATCAATGGTCGCGACGGATTCAGCATGGACGTTTCACCATCTAGGGTAGGACCAGACGGTGGCGCTTCGATTCCTCCGATTGCAAGCAGTACTCGCGATTTCAACGGAGATCGTCTTAGCGATTTTATTTTTACATCAAAAGAAAATGCTTACGTTTACTATGGTACGCGTCAACCGCTTAATGCAACTGTTGATTACCATTCAATCGACGGCAAAAATGGTGTTGTTTTAACAGGGTCTCCTTCCTCCGACTTCTCCAATTTTTTAACGGTAAGTGGTGGCGGTAATTACAATGGTAATGGTCTCACGGGTGTTATGATTGGAACCCCCTATTCAGGGGAAGGCTTTGCACCAGCAGGTGCGTGTTCTGTCGTGTTTGGTGATCGCGAACTTCAGTCTCCCTTTAATGTGACATCTTCATTGAATGGTCATAATGGTTTTAATACGCCCGGAATAACGCCTGGCGGTTTACTGTGCAATTATATGACCAATGCTGGAGATTATAATGGTGATGGCGTTGATGACATGGTTTTTCTCGCGCCAGATGAGCAAGATGCCAAGCCAGGATCTTTTGGTAGTTATATGCTTTTTGGTTCTTTACCCGGACAAAATCCAAGTTCGTCTGCTAAACCTGATGAGAGTAGTGTCGTTAGTTATCCCGCACAACGCGGTGTTGGATTCTCACGAGGTTTACCCTCAACGAGAGCACCAGAATCTGAATGGGATCTCAGAATGGTTTTTACGTTTGTCGGAACAGCACTATCACTTCTTGCGGTATTGAGTCTTTTTGCAACAGTATATTGGCGTAGACGTTCTCGATATACGGAACACGCAGAAACAACTGAACAGAAAGATTGGAGTCAAGTTTCAGGAGCAGCTGCTTTACCACCGGCTTCAAATAAAGCAACTGAAA
Source organism: Gammaproteobacteria bacterium (assembly GCA_035943935.1). Lineage (GTDB taxonomy): Bacteria > Pseudomonadota > Gammaproteobacteria > DASZBR01 > DASZBR01 > DASZBR01. The sequence continues at coordinate 156,685 of DASZBR010000006.1, read as the reverse complement.
CATTGACTGAAGTGCAACGTCCTTCTTCACCCATGCGAAGATAACGCAAAATAATGTAGGGCGGGATAATATCCCGCCCCTACTACTACGGTTTAGGAATATTCTGCAAGTTGATCAAAATTTAAATATCGATAAATCTCACTCGACATCGTGTCTATTTCCCTTATCTTTTCCTGATATTCTGGAATAGTCGGGAGTCGTCCTAATATAGCCGTAATCGCAGATAATTCCGCCGAACATAAATAGACATTCGCATCTTTACCCATGCGGTTCGGAAAGTTTCGCGTAGACGTAGAAACAACTGTCGAACCATCTTTAACACGTGCTTGATTTCCCATACATAAAGAACAACCCGGAACTTCTGTTCGCGCACCCGCTAAACCAAATGTACTGTAATACCCTTCTTCCGTTAATTGATGTGCATCCATTTTTGTGGGAGGCACAATCCATAATCGCGTGGGAACTTGTTTACCAAAATCTTTTAATAATTTTCCGGCGGCTCTGTAATGTCCAATATTTGTCATACACGAACCAATAAAGACTTCATGAACGATATCATTTTGAACTTCAGATAATGGCTTAATATTATCCGGATCATTTGGACACGCTAATAACGGTTCTTTTATTTGCTCTAAATCAATTTCTATAATTTCTGCATATTCCGCATCTTTATCTGCTGATAATAATACCGGATTATTTAGCCAATTTTCCATGGATTCGATTCGGCGCTTTAATGTTCTGGGATCTTGATAGCCTGATTTAATCATCCAATTTAATAGCGCTATATTGGATTTTAAATATTCTATAATTGGCTCTTTGTTTAATTTAACCGAACAGCCATTTGATGATCGCTCTGCTGAAGCATCGGCAAATTCAAAAGCCTGTTCGATTTTTAAATCCGGCAAACCTTCGATTTCTAATATTCTGCCTGAGAAAACATTTTTCTTGTTTTTACTCGCGACGGTTAATAAGCCCTTTTGAATAGCAACGTACGGAATGGCGTTGACGAGATCACGCAAGGTAATACCCGGCTGCATTTTGCCTTTAAATCTTACTAATACAGATTCAGGCATATCTAATGGCATAACACCGAGTGCAGCACCAAATGCCACTAATCCTGATCCACCGGGGAAGCTAATACCAATTGGGAATCGCGTATGAGAATCACCACCCGTCCCTACTTTATCCGGTAGTAGCATGCGGTTTAACCAGGAGTGAATAATGCCGTCGCCCGGTTTTAAAACCACTCCACCACGAGACGCAAAAAAGTCAGGTAATTCATGTTGGGTTTGAATATCAACGGGTTTCGGATATGCGGCGGTATGACAAAAACTTTGCATCACTAAATCTGCGGAAAATCCTAAACACGCTAATTCTTTTAATTCATCACGTGTCATCGGACCGGTGGTATCTTGTGAACCCACTGTGCTCATACGTGGTTCGCAGTAAGTGCCGGGTCGAATGCCTGCAACACCACATGCTTGTCCAACCATTTTTTGTGCGAGAGTAAAACCTTTGCCAGAATCTTTCGGCGGATGAGGTCTAACGAAAATATCAGTAATAGGTAATTTTAATTCTTCGCGTGTTTTGTCTGTTAAAGTCCGACCAATAATTAACGGAATGCGTCCGCCCGCTCTGACTTCATCTAGTATAGTAATTGGTTTTAATTCAAATTTAATTAATAGCTCGCCTTTTTCGTTTGTTATTTTACCTTCATACGGATAAATACTAATAATATCTCCCGTATTTAAATTCGACACATCAACTTCGATGGGTAAAGCACCCGCATCTTCTGCGGTATTAAAAAAGATAGGCGCAATTTTGCTGCCTAAAATTACTCCGCCTTGTCTTTTATTCGGAACAAAGGGAATGTCATGACCTATGTGCCATAACAAAGAATTAATCGCGGATTTACGTGACGAACCGGTTCCGACTACATCACCTACATAGGCTATGGGAAAACCTTTCTTTTTTAATTCTGAAATAGTTTTAATTCCATCAGGCATCTTATTCACTAACATGACTTGTGCATGTAATGGTATATCAGGACGACTCCATGCATCGGTTGCGGGAGATAAATCATCGGTATTGGTTTCGCCGGGAACTTTAAAAACCGTTACGGTAATTTTCTCAGGGACTTTATTTTTTGACGTAAACCATTCGGCGTTCGCCCAACTTTGAACAATTTGCTTGGCATAATTATTGGTTTTTGCTTTTTCCCAAATATCATGAAACGCATCAAATATTAACAAGGTATGTGAAAGTGCTTTGGCAGCCAGCGGCGCCAATTTAGCGTTATCTAATAATTCTATAAGAGGATGAATATTATAGCCGCCCAACATAGTGCCTAATAATTCTGTGGCTTTTTCAGGAGAAATTTGTGTAGAAGCTGTTTCGCCCTTAGCGATGGCAGCTAAAAACCCAGCTTTTACATAGGCCGCTTGATCGACGCCGGGTGGAACTCTGTGAGTAATCAATTCGAGCAAGTTTTTGTCGTTGTTTTTAATTAATTCAGAAAGTTGTGCAGCATTCAAAGGCTTATCAACAGTCATATTTTATTTTCCCATTTATTTGATGGTGGCTAATACTCTTTGGCGTACTTCACTGACTTCACCAAACCCGTCTATTTTCGCGTATTTACCCATCTTCATATAATACTCTATTAAGGGCTTCGTTTGGGCGTGATAAACATCTAATCTGTTTCTAACCGTATTTTCTTTATCATCTTGTCTTTGTATAAGCGCTTCGCCCGTATCGTCATCTTTATAAGGCACTTTAGGAGGATGATAATCGACATGGTAAGTACGACCTGAACCCGGATGAAACCATCGACCAGAAAGTCTATGGACTATTTCTTCGTCATCAACATGTATCTCAATAACATAATCCGGCTCAACACCGGCAAGCTTCAATGCTTCAGCTTGCGGAATGGTTCGAGGAAAGCCGTCTAGTAAAAAGCCATTTTTGCAGTCTGACTGAGATATTCTGTCTTTAACGAATTGGATCATTAAATCATCTGGAACTAACTCGCCCCTATCCATAATAGCTTTGGCTTTTAAACCCAGCGGGGTTCCTGATTTTGTAGCAGATCTGAGCATATCGCCCGTGGAGATTTGCGGAATTCCAAACTTCTCGCAAAGAAACCTTGCTTGCGTCCCTTTACCCGCACCGGGTGACCCCAGTAGAATGATTCGCATATGAATACCTTAGTCTTTGATATCGAAACCATACCAGATATTGAAAGCGGAAAGAAGCTCTATGACCTCTCGGGGTCAGATGCTGAAATCGCTGAAAAAATGCGTGAAATCCGCCGTAGCGAGACCAATGGGTCCGATTTCATGCGTCACCATCTCCATAAGATTATCGTCATCTCAGCCGTCATGGATGCGGGCAATAAAATCAAAGTGTGGTCCTTGGGCGAGAAAGACTCTTCCGAAAAAGAGCTGATTACGCGGTTTTTTGAAGGCATCGAAAAATACTCTCCTACTTTAGTCTCCTGGAATGGCGCAGGATTTGATCTACCCGTCCTACATTATCGCGCATTAGTAAACGGTGTAGTTGCTCCCCGTTATTGGGAAATGGGCGAGGAAGACTCCAGCTTCAAATGGAATAATTATCTAAACCGTTATCACTATAGACATATGGATTTAATGGATATTTTATCGTGTTATCAAGCAAAAGCGTCGGCACGATTGGATCACATTGCAACCATGATGGATTTTCCCGGCAAAATGGGCATGGACGGTAGCAAAGTCTTAGATGCCTATTTAAATAGCGAAATTGAGAGCATTCGAAATTACTGTGAGACGGATGTTTTAAATACGTATTTAGTTTATTTAAGATTTGAGCTTATGCGAGGCAAACTCAGCGCAAGCGACTTTACTAAAAAAACCGAGCAACTACGTCATGTATTAGCTTCCTCACATCAACCTCACTTGGATGAATTCCTCAGCGCATGGCAATAGAAATAAGCATTACAAATTTAAGTCACGACGGTCGTGGTGTCGGTCATCTCAATGGTAAAGCGGTTTTTATCGACGGCGCATTACCCGATGAAGTAGTACTGGCTGAAATTACCAAAAAACACAGCCGCTTTAATCACGCCCGGTTAATTGAAGTCATTAAAGCATCTCCAGATAGAGTTGTTGCGAAATGCAGTCACTTTGATATTTGCGGTGGCTGTCAATTACAGCATTTAGATCCCGAAAAACAAATTTTATTAAAACAAGATAATTTATTAAATCAATTGAAACACATGGGACAAGTAGAACCTAATGAAATACTCCCTCCCCTTACCGGACCCTTATGGGGTTATAGAAGCAAAGCAAGACTCAGTGTCAAATATGTCGAGAAAAAACAAAAACTGATGATTGGCTTTCATGAAAAAATGGGAAGATATATTGCAGATTTAGATCATTGTGAAGTTTTAGATCCGCGTGTGGGAACTAAATTTGAATTATTACGCGCCATGATAAGTTCGCTCTCTATTTATAAGCAATTGCCTCAAATAGAAGTTGCGTGTGACAAAGATAACGTCGCACTTATTTTTAGGCATCTAGCTCCTGTTACAGAATCAGATAAAAATATACTCACTCAATTTGGCAAAGAACATAATTTTCAAATTTATTTACATCCCAATAAGCCTGAGCCTATTTCAGTAATGGCAGATTTATCTTATACATTTGAAGATATTACCTATAAATTTAATCCTCAAGATTTTACCCAAATTAATCCTGAAATAAATCAAAAAATGTTAACCCTCGCTTTACACTTATTAGATTTAAAACCAGAAGATAACGTTTTAGATTTATTTTGTGGCTTAGGAAATTTTACGCTACCTATCGCTAAACGCTGTGCGCATGTCATGGGTATTGAAGGCGATAAAAATATGGTCCTCAAAGCACGCAAAAATGCTGAATTAAATAATATTACTAATATAGCATTTGGATTTTCGAATTTATTCGAACCAGATAACTCACTGCCATGGATGCAAAAAAAATATGATAAAGTTTTATTAGATCCACCCCGTACTGGCGCGATAGAAATTCTACCTATGGTCACAAAATGGCAGCCGAAAATAATTGTCTATGTTTCCTGTAATCCTGCAACCTTAGCACGAGATGCTGGCGAATTAGTGCATAAATATGGATATAAACTTATTAAAGCAGGTGTGATGGATATGTTTCCACATACTAAACACGTTGAAAGCATTGCGGTATTTACCAAGGGGTAATTATGTCTATTAGCATATTTGATTTATTTTCCATCGGCATTGGTCCATCCAGTTCACATACGGTAGGACCGATGAAAGCAGCTTATTTATTTGCCGAAAGCGTTAAAAATAAAAACCCCGCAAAAATTCGCGTCGAATTATTTGGATCATTAGCCTTAACGGGTAAAGGCCACGGAACCGATATTGCTATTTATCATGGTTTATCAGGCCAACAACCCCATTTAATAGAACCCAACTTGCCTCTTCCTAATATAGACAAATTCGAGCTTATTTTTCATAAAGAAAAATTATTGCCGAAACATACAAACGGTATGTTATTTACAGCGCTTGATAACAATAATCATAAAATAGCCGAAGAAATTTATTATTCTGTCGGCGGTGGATTTATCGTGACTGATAAAGAATATGGCCATGAAAAAAAGGATGTAAAACAAGAGCCCTACCCGTTTAATACGGCCCAAGAATTATTAGACCATTGTGTTAAGAATAAACTATCGATTAGCGAACTCATGTTAGCCAATGAAAAAACATGGCGAACAGAATCAGAGATAAAATCAGGCTTATTACATATTGCGGATACGATGGAGCAATGTATTAAAAAAGGCTGCGCAACAGAGGGAATATTACCCGGCTTTTTAAAAGTCAAAAGACGTGCGCCGGATTTATTTAAAAAATTATGCGCACAAGGCTCTCCAAAACCCAGCGAATATGCTGATGTTATGCATTGGTTAAATGTGTATGCAATGGCGGTGAATGAAGAAAATGCTGCAGGCGGTCGTGTTGTGACTGCTCCCACAAATGGTGCTGCAGGAATTATTCCCTCTGTATTAACTTACTATAAAAACTTTCAACCGGGTGCAAATGACGAAGGCATAATTAATTTTTTACTGACAGCAGGAGCGATTGCGATACTTTATAAAAAAGGCGCATCCATCTCAGGTGCTGAAGTCGGATGCCAAGGTGAAGTCGGTGTTGCAAGTTCTATGGCAGCGGGTGCACTTACAGCCGTATTAGGCGGATCATTATCTCAAATAGAAAAATCTGCCGAAATAGCCATGGAACATCATTTAGGAATGACCTGTGATCCTATCGGTGGATTTGTACAAATACCGTGTATTGAACGCAATGCAATGGGATCCGTAAAAGCCGTTAACGCCACACGCATTGCCTTAATGGAAGACGAATCCGGTGGCCATAAAGTATCGCTAGATAAAGTCATAGCGGCCATGAAACAAACGGGCAAAGATATGATGTCTATCTATAAAGAAACGTCGTTGGGTGGCTTGGCGGCGGCCATCAAAGACCCCCATGGAGTGACCACAGCAAATATACCAGAATGCTAGGTTTTTCTTTGGTATAATGGCACTTCGTATCTGGACACAAGGAGTGTGCCATGAAACTTTTAATACCGCTGGCTGTATTGGTCTGTATGCCATTTTTGATGGCGAACAGTTCTAAGATCCCTGAAACCGTTTCGCATCTCAGTGCAACCATGCAAACGTCTTCAGATCAGATCATCCAAGCCTTACAACAGAACCAGGAAAATGCCTTTCCCAACAACGACAGCTAAACGATTTTTAATTGCGTTAATCTTTATTAATTTCCTGATTATTCTGGCAGCAGGATTCATGATGCCCGTCTGGGCGGAGTTCGTGCATAAAATCCATGGTGATATTCGCACCGCAGGCAATGCTATTTGCATTTTCTCTATTATATTGGGCTTTTTTACGTGGATTGCGGGCAAAATAGAAAATCAAATAGGTCATGAAGAATTTATCTTAGCCTTATCACAAGCATTATTTGCCATAAGTTATCTGGGTTATTTCTGGGTCAAATCTCCTGTGGATCTCTATCTCGTTCAAATCGCGTTGGGCATTTCAGGCGCGATACAAGTCCCTGCCCTGTATGCACTCTATGAACGTTATATTCCTAAATCACAATCGACATTTTATTGGGGCATGTGGGCGGGGACATATAATATTGCGATTGGAGTCGGTGCGTTGATCAGTGCCTATACCGTTCATCATTTTGGATTTAATACAATGTTTGGATTGTTGTTTTCAGTCTCTTTGCTGTGTTTTCTGGTAATACTGGGAACCATGTTGAAGATCCGTTATACTGCTGACTGAGTTTTTGGTAAATCACGAGGAGATACCTTCATGGGAACAGAAAATACAGAGAATGTTGAATTATTTAGTAAAGAAGAATTAGCGAAAAAAGAACAAGAAAGACAAACACTGTTAGCTGCTGCAGAAGAAAAGAGAAAGGAATATGCAGAGTTTGTACGATCATCTGCTATAGGTATATATACAATGTTGCCTTCTATTGCTGAATTTGCTCAATTTAACGTTACTGTAGATAAACCCGTTGAGCACGAAGAAAAGCTCCCAGAACTTGATAAAAAACCGGTTGCTAAAGATACTGAAGATGAATTCGCTACCGTTAAATCACCTTTTTCACTGGGAACAGCATCTCGAGGAACAGCACTTTTTGCAGTAGCACCTAAAGCACCGCAAGAGAAAACACTGGAAAAAGCTGATCCTTCTGCTGTTGCCACTGCAGTTACTGCCATTGCCGCAACCGCAATGCTTGCTGTTGAAGCAACCGTTAAAGCAAATATACTGATGCAGATTCTGAATTTCTTACTAGAAGCCATCAAAGGCATGCCTCAAATTCCTGTCATGGGCTTTGAGTTTAAACAGACGGTTCATTCTCCTAGCATGTAAAATTTATCCGAGGACACAGTATTGCCTGTGTCCTCGGTGCTTCAGCCTCCCCCTCACAAATATTACCTTCCCCCTCGCTGATTTAAGAAAACCTTAAGGTTTGCCCTGTATAGTACCTATACGTAATTTTTTAAAAGGTATCGATACTATGTTAGAAGAGACTGCTGCAACTGAAAATGACAGACTTGTAGATCAAGATGGCACTAGCCAAGAACCGTGGTGTTGTTTTTTCCGCACAAAAGCGTGTTTTGTTGGACTGGTAACTATCCCTACAGCAGCTGCCTCAGTTGTATGCGCTGTAATGGCAAGTTTAGTGCCGGGCCATGTTTGGCAAATAACGGTTCCATGGGCAATTGGCTCTCTGGCTGCAGCAGGAGTTTCAGCTTTGAGTCTTAGTAAAGTTTGCGAAACGAATGGATGTGGTCGTACCTAAACCATAACAAGTGACCTTTTGTCATTTCTTAAGAAAACCTTAAGGTTACTTGTATATCATAGCGCCACTATTAACTATGAAAGAGGTCACTTCACCATGGCACAAGAAGATACTGCAGTTCAAATCAACACAGCACTAACCGACGAAACACAAAAACTACTTTCTACAGAACAAAAATCTAGCTGGTGTTGCATGTTTAAACGTACTCCTGCCGAGCCACAATTAGAAATGAGTGAATTTGAAAAGCAAATTTATGATCGTAACGTAACAAGAGCAGGTGTAGCCGCAGCAATAGCCGTGGTTGGAGTTGGAATGACCACACTTAGTATCGTCTATGATGGTAGTTTTTGGTGGGATGCTCTAGGCGCAGTCATTGCTATGGGTGGTGCTGCAACAACTGCTGGTTCGCTATCCGCTAATTGCAAGAAACCCAGGTAATCACTATGTTCTCATTTTGGAAAGACCAACCTACAAAAAATACCGTAGCCGGTGCACAACTCGTGTTTGGACTGGCTACGGTAGTCATTGCACTCAAGAATGATATGGGCGCATTTTTACTACCCGCCGCTTTCATGATTGCACATGCAATTTGTATTTTAGGTGACGAAAACGATAATACTCCCACAAAAGGTAACTACCATGGCTAATGAAAATATAGGAATCGATGTCCCGTTAGATGATATGAATAATGCAGCTAATAATGGAAATGCAGGTGAAGCCGAAGCATTACTCGCACCCCATCCTGTTGTGATAAATAATCATCCTCAACAACAAGCCCGTTCTTGCTCCAGTTCGTTTTGGCCACCGAGTCGAGCAACCACGGGTACACTGTCTCTGGCTGGCTTTACAGCTGGATTCGTTGGATTTATGTGGACCTTTACTGCATCAGCGACGAATTATCCCACTCTTGCAAACCTCGTACAAATGCCTGCCATGATTGTTATGTTAGGGAGCGCTGTCCGTTTTGGCATGAGTTTTTGTAACACTGACGATCAAAATAATCATGCTGCACAACCGTAAAAAGTACTAGCGAGTAATTATATGATCACTAAACACATGAGCGATTTTAAATCTCACCTCAAATCTTCCCCGCCTCTATTTACTTTTATGGGAGCGACGGGTTTTCCGATTATGTTGATGGGTTTATTTTTAGAGAGCGATCATTTCATAAAATTAGGAATGGGAATTGGCGTCATGGGCTTATTATTTTTTTCGAGTCCTTTTATCCGAGCGTTCTTAAGAAAACCTTAAGGTTCGTGTGCTACGCTGAAATTGCTTTTAAACTACTTTTTAATTTAATGAGGAGAATGATATGTCAAACGAAACCCCAGGCGAAGAAACAGCTTTAGTAGAAAAATCTACTTCTAAACGAGCGAGCTACGGTACTTTTTTTGGATCTTATGCGGGAGCGTTAGTCGCAATTGTACCCAATGTTATTGGTGCTATAGCCGGTCAAAACGATCCGTACCATGCAGCACTGACTGCGTCAGCCGCAGGAGTTGTCCTCTTAACTGCAGCAACTAAAATGATACATGCTCATTATCGTGGTGAATTAAGCTGCGGAACGAGCGTTCTACTTAACGGTGTAGAACTTGTTGCATCAGGGGCAGCGCAAATATTTTCAACGGCTAATCTTGTGCTAAATCCGAATGCTTTTACTGCTTTTGCTAATGTAGGTACAAACGTAATGCTTGGCGCTACCGTTGCTGATAGTGCTATGCGCTGCACGAGAAAGTAATACACCGTCTCGAGTGGCGTAAACTCTTTATGCCACTCGACGATTCGCATAGGTTTTTTCAAATTCAGCAAACTGAGTTTCTAATTTATATTGCAACGCTGCTTTCTCACTTCCCGCTAAAAATTTCTTGCAAGAATCTGAGCCGTAATATTCGCATGCAGAAACGGGAACGTGAGTGTCATTATTTTTCCATAAACTTTTGCCGGATATAAAAGCATAACTCAAGCTGTTTCTGTCTATATTCTTTAAAGTAAAGTAATCAAAATTATAGGTTTCAACGGCACGTTGATATTCATGTGTTAAATCAGTCCGTAATACGCCGGCATCGTCTGTTGATAACGCAATCGGCACATGATGATTGAGATACAACATAATTGGATGATCTTTGCCGTGCACGCCTAATATCACATCATTACTCGTCAAATTAATTTCAACTAAAATATGTTTCTTCGCCATTTCATCCAATAACGCATCTGCATGATCTTCAGAGGCTATGTCTACACCATGACCAATTCTGTCAGCACCTGCAATATTAATGGCTTTATTTATATGATCTTTTAAATAATCCGGCGGCACTTGACCCAATACCATTTCACCCGCATGCAGTGAAATTTTTACGTTAGGATAAAGTTTATGTAAATATCCAATCATCTGCATGTGCAAATCATAATCGTGCATTGAGAGTGGTTCGTTTTCTTGTTGGACTATATTAATGCCCACTACGCGCGGATCTTGATTGGCCGCTTCAAATGATTCGAGTAATTGCGCAAAAACATCTACACGCGGAAAATTACGCAACGTCGCGAATTGGTATCGGACGGTAATATTACATTCTGGCTGAGGGTTCTTCGAGCCACAGCCAAATTGTTGTTGTGAATAAGATGTCATTTGGTCTAATAATTGCGAATCTTTTTTAATAATTTCAGACATGCCCGCTTGATTTAATTCATCTGTTAATAGTTTAAAGTTTGTTGTCCACGGAATATCTTTCGCAACACCCAACACATCCGGCAAATTCGGCACTAACATGAGTTCTAAATAATCCACATGTTGTCGAGCGTTGGTGGGCAGTACATCGACGAGCATTTTAGGATAAGTATCTATAGAACCAAATTTAGCAAACGTACTAAAAAACTGCGTGTCACCCGGTTCTTGTTTAATTTTATAATCACGCGTCGAAAACGAGTCGATTAAACTGTCATAAGCGATTGGATCTTTCTCGGCTGTTTGATTGTTTGCGTCATCAATAAAGTTTTCAGCGAAAACAGCACCATCTAAATGATTATGTAAATCTCCGCCCTTCGGCATCGCCTGTAAAAACATGCGTAACTCACTGGGATTATTTTTAATGGATTGAAAATAATTTGCAGTATTGGTTTGGTTGTCTTTACAGCTGGAGAGAAGAAGTGAAATTAATAATAATCCAATACATTTTTTCATTTAAAACACCGAGCGACATAACATAATCATACTGCTGGGAATAATCCCTAAAATTAATACCATCATACCCACCACACTCATCGCCAAGGTCAGATTATCTGGGCACACAAATGGCGCAGCAGTATCGGGCTCTTCAAAATACATGACTTTAACGACATTAATATAATAATACGAACCAATTATCGCAAAAACTAGCGCGAGCGTTGCAAGCCAGACCAAATGAATTTGAACAACGGATTCTAACACCCATAATTTCGCAAAAAATCCAACGGTCGGTGGAATTCCTGCCATTGAAAATAAAACCAACAACATCATAAACGCAAGCCACGGATTACGTGAATTCAATCCTCTTAAGTCACTGATCTCTTCTACTTCAATGCCCTTGCTGCTTAGAATGACTAATAATCCAAATGCGCCAATCGCCATTAAGGTATAGGAGAACATATAAAATAATGCCGCGGCATAACCATGCGCCGTTTGTCCTGCTAACAATCCTAAAAACATATAGCCAATATGCGCCACAGAGGAATACGCAAACATTCTTTTTAGATTAGTTTGGATAATAGCGGCGATGTTTCCAAGAGCCATTGATGCTATAGAAAGTACTATTAAGATTTGCTGCCACTCGGGTTGAAGCACTGGCATGGTATCGACCAATAATCTAAACGCCAATCCCATCGCAGCGATTTTAGGTGCGCTGGTGATAAATAAAGTAATGGCTGTGGGTGCGCCCGTATATACATCAGGTACCCACGAATGAAATGGCGCGGCGCCGAATTTAAACGCAATACCCACTAATATAAATACTAATGCAAAAACCAATAATAAATCATGCGGTGATTGACTCACGGCAACCATATCTAATGTTCCGGTCGCGCCATATAACATCGATAAGCCATATAATAATATTCCTGACGCTAAAGCGCCCATCACAAAATATTTCATCGAGGCTTCTGCACCGTACGGCGAGTCATTCCACAACGCGACTAAGGCATAAACAGGTAATGTCGACATTTCGAGGGCTAAAAATAATACAATAAAATTATGGGCTGAGACTAATAACATCATGCCTAAAATAGAAAATAGCGTAAGCACATAATATTCTGCTTGTGGCATTTTTCGTTCGCTGACGTACACACGCGAAAACCAAAAAACAAAAAAGCTGGAAATATAAATAAATATTTTCAATAGCGATGCTAAAGGATCCAAAATAAAGCTCTGACTAAAACTGGTTATAACAGGCGAGCTATACAAATACGCCGTAATAATAAAACTACCAAACAGGGTAAATTGTGAAAGATAATAAATTACACCGGGCTTTTTCGAACGCAAGATTAAATCGGTCAGAATAATAAAACAGATCATGCTGAGCATGAATATTTCAGGTAATAATGGAATTAAATTTGGCATAAATTAAGTCACCTTCGTTTGTAAACTTAAGGTTAGCAAGTGCCCTACCGTTCCATGCATCATGTTTAATAAGGGCAATGGATACACGCCAATTCCTAAAACACCAATTGTGAGTAAGGTAAAAAGAACTTTATCAGAAAAATTAATATCGACTAGCGCGGCAACTTTATCATTCGCAATTTTGCCGAAGAAAACGCGTTTATACATCCAGAGGGTATAGGCCGCGGCCCAAATTAACGTTGATGCCGCCGCAACCGAGATCCAAAAATTTGCTTTAAAGGCACTCAGAATAATCATAAATTCGCCCACAAATCCTGAGGTTCCTGGAAGCCCCGCGTTAGACATGGCAAAGATCATGAAGAACGCCGCGAAGACAGGCATGGTATTGGCGACACCGCCAAAATCTTTAATTAACCTGCTGTGAATTCTCGTATATAAAACGCCGACGCCTAAGAACATGGCACCTGAACTGAATGCATGCGAAATCATTTGCACCATCGCGCCTTCTAAACTCATGTACGCATCTGCAATGCTGCCTGTTTTTCGGATAATAATAAAAATCATAAATGACCCGAGTGTAACAAATCCCATATGCGCAATAGACGAATAAGCGATTAGTTTTTTCATATCGGTCTGTGCAATGGCAACAAGACCAATATAAATAATGGCTATTAAAGACAAGCCAATCATGAATTTATCTAAGACATGGGAGGCGTCTGGAGTGATAGGTAATGTGAATCTTAGAAAACCGTATGCACCTAATTTAAGCATTAAAGCAGCTAATACCACTGAACCACCCGCAGGTGCTTCGGTATGCGCATCCGGTAACCATGTATGCACTGGCCACATCGGAACTTTCACCGCGAAAGCCAATAAAAATCCAGCGAAAATCCATAACTGAGCATGTAAGCTTAATTTTAAACTATAGTAATCAATAATATTAAAGCTGTGATTCTGTGATCTCAAATACAAAATAACGATGAGCAATAAAGCCGAGCCTAGAAACGTAAACAAGAAAAACTTTATAGAGGCATAGGAGCGATTCGCACTTCCCCAGATTCCAATACTCAAATACATGGGAATCAACATGGCTTCCCAAAAGACATAAAATAATATGGCATCGGTTGCGGCAAACACGCCTGTTACCATGCTTTGCATGACTAAGAAACTGGCTAAATATTGCGAGACCTTAGTATTAATGGCATTCCATGATGCTATAACAACTAATAAAGTAGTAAATACGGTGAGCATAATCAGGGGCGCAGAAATTCCATCGACACCTAAACTATAATTAATGCCATACACGGGAATCCACTGATAATGCTCTTGAAATTGCATCGCATAACTATGGCCGTTAAAACCCATATAAAGCGGAATGCATAATAATAACGTAATAATAGACGTTATTAACGCAATCCATCGTGACACATTTGGATTCGTGTCCTTACCAACAATCAGCACAATAATTGCGCCGAGAACAGGTAACCAGATTAATAAACTTAACAAGGGCATAATAAAATCCAATAGAGCAAAATAAGTAATCCCGCGAGCATCAAAAAGGCATAATGATAAAGATAGCCCGACTGTAATTTTCGTGCGACATGAGAAAGTTTAGTCATCAATCTGCCTGAGCCATTCACAAGCGTATCATCGACAATTTTCTCATCACCCACTTTATAAAACGTTGTTGCGAGAAATCGTACGCCGGGGACAATAATATGTTCGTTAAACCAATCAAAGCCGTATTTTAAAATTAATACTCTATAAAGCAGTGAGAAAGTCTCAGACAATTTTGCAGGCCATGTAGGAAAAATAATATAAAAAATCCAAGCCACAATAATTCCGCCTACTGCAAATAAGAGAGAGAGCGAATAAAGACTGGGCATCACTAATTCAAGCGCATGGTCGGGTAAGATAAAAATACTGCTTCCAAAGCCATTATTAAACACTAAGGGGGTAATTAAATACGCTCCCGCAATCACAGACGGAATCGCTAATAAAATTAAAGGGAACAAGACGATCCATGGCGATTCGTGTATATGCCCGCGAGTTTCTTCACTGAAACGCTCTTTCCCATGGAACGTGAGGAATAAAGCCCGGAACGTATAAAGCGGTGTGACGAAAGCGCCAATTAATACACAATAATAAGCATAATGGCTTCCGACGACTTTTGCCTGTTCAACCGCATCAATAATTAAATCTTTAGAGAAAAACCCTGCAAACGGCGGAATTGCACATAACGCCAACGCGCCGATTAAAAAGCATATGTACGTTACAGGCATGTATTTTCTTAACCCACCCATATGACGCATATCTTGTTCATGATGCATCGCAATAATGACTGATCCCGCCGCTAAGAATAATAACGCTTTGAAAAAAGCATGCGTAATCAAATGAAAAATAGCGACAGAATATGCCGATGCCCCTAAGGCGGCGACCATGTAACCTAATTGAGATAATGTCGAATACGCAACAACGCGTTTAATGTCATTTTGAACTAACGCTAATATTCCCGTAAATAACGCACCTGTCGCGCCGATGATTAATACCGTACTTAATGCGGTTGTTGAATATTCATATAATGGCGACATACGTGCGACCATATAAATACCCGCTGTTACCATTGTCGCCGCATGAATTAACGCAGAAATAGGCGTCGGACCTTCCATCGATTCGGGCAGCCAAATATGTAACGGCATTTGTGCCGATTTACCCATCGCGCCAACAAATAATAATAAACAAATAACGGTGACTTGATGTACCGGTAATGTACTACCCAGTCCAAATACGGTTGCGAAATCCAGTGAGCCGGTATAACGTAATATCGCCGCAATGCCCAATAAAAAACCAAAATCCCCTACTCGGTTTACTAAAAACGCTTTTAAGCTGCCGAAGTTTGCGCTTTCTTTATTAAACCAAAAGCCAATTAATAAGTAAGAGACTAAGCCGACACCTTCCCAACCAAAATACAGCTGGAGAAAATTATTGGCAGAGACCAGCATTAACATCGCGAACGTAAATAAAGAAATATAGCTGAAAAACCGCTGGTAGCCGTTATCGTCTTTCATATAGCCGATGCTATAGATATGAACAACCAGTGAAATAAAGCTGACGATGCCCATCATCGCAGCACTGAGTCTGTCTATTAAAAATCCAACGGATAAATTTAAATTGCCGCTAAGTCCCCAGGTATAAATATTAGAATTAAGAGGACTGATATTGCCCCAAAATATGTGATCACAAATTATCATGGACAATACAAAAGAAATAAACACACCTAAAATAGTAATGCTGTGCGCACCGACTCGGCCAATTCTGTTTCCAAATACACCCGCAATCAAACCTGCGAATAAGGGCGCAAGAATAATTCCCAGTGTTAGATTCGTTAAGCTGTCATTCATTACGCATTACCCTTTAAGTGTATCCATCGCGCCGACATTGATGGTTCCTCTCGTGCGATATAAAACCATTAATATGGCCAAACCAATCGCCGCTTCTGCAGCAGCAATGGCTAATATAAAGAAAACAAAAATTTGTCCCGCGATGTCATTCATATAATATGAAAACGCAATAAGATTCGTATTGACGGCTAATAGAATTAATTCTATAGACATTAATAAGGCAATGACATTTTTTCTGTTGATCACAATTCCTGCCATGCCTAAGCCAAATAAGATTGCCGCGACAATTAAGAAAGCATTCAGGGTCATCATTATTTCACCGTCCTTAATCGATCTGCTTTACGGACATTAATTTGGGCGTCAATAGATTGGTGTTTAGAACTAAACGGCTGAAAGAGTGATAAGCTTATGGCGGCAATGATCGCAATTAATAATAAAACACCGGTCATTTCAAATGGCAGCGCGTACTCGGTATAGAGTTGAGTACCTAATTGCGTAACATTGGAGGTACTGGCGGGGTTCATACTTTGAGCATAGATAATAAAGGGCGACTGTGTGTGACCCAGTGCATAAATTAATAAGCCACCTAATAACGCCGTAAAAAGTAATCCGAGGGGAATATAAAATTTTAAATACGGCTGACGTAAACTGGCCGGATCAATATTTAATGTCATGACGACAAATAAAAATAAGGTCATAACCGCACCGACATAGACTAATACTAATATTAAAGCCAAAAATTCAGCCGTTAATAATAGCCATAAGCCAGTAGCTGCAATAAATGCTAAGACTAAAAACAAAGCGGACTTTACCGGATTCTGAACGGTAATCACCATCAGTCCCGCGCCTAACAACAGCGCTGAAAAAAACATAAACAATACATTAACGATCATCGAAACCTCTCATCTGCGGCACGATCTTTCGCGATGTCCGCTTCATATTTATCGCCGATTTCTAATAATTTTTCTTTGGTCATAATTTCATCGCCGCGTTTCTCAAAAGCATAATGGAGAATATTGGTTTCGACGATAGAATCCACCGGACAGGATTCTTCACAAAAGCCGCAGTAAATGCACTTGAATAAATCTATTTCATATCTTGTCGTTCTACGCGAACCATCTTCACGCTGTTCAGCGTCAATCGTAATAGCCAAAGCAGGACAAACGGCTTCGCATAATTTACAGGCGATACATCGTTC
The DNA here is from genome assembly GCA_035943935.1 of Gammaproteobacteria bacterium. Lineage (GTDB taxonomy): Bacteria > Pseudomonadota > Gammaproteobacteria > DASZBR01 > DASZBR01 > DASZBR01. The sequence continues at coordinate 139,106 of DASZBR010000006.1, read as the reverse complement.
TTCGCCGTTCGGATATCGTCTCAATGCGTGTAGTCCACGGAATCTGGGTGAACGCGGTGTTTCTTCTTCGGGAAATTGAATAGTAATTTTTCGGGAAAACAAATGTCGGCCTGTAAGCTTTAATCCCAATAATAATTCCCACAGTGAAAAAGCTTTTATAAATTTGGTCAGCGCTTTCATCTACAATATCCCCCAGTGCATCTGTATCACAAAAGCTTCAAGGACGATCCAAACCAGAGTCACGGGAATTAAAATTTTCCAGCCTAATCTCATGATCTGATCATAACGATATCGAGGGAATGTGGCGCGAAGCCACACGAATACAAAAACCATCAATCCCGTCTTAAGCATCAGCCAAACGATACCAGGAATAAAATTCAGGGCTTGAATGGGCGGAAGCCAGCCTCCTAAAAACAATAAACTGGCGATCATAGAAATCAAAATAATGTTGGCATATTCAGCCAGAAAAAATACGCCAAACGTAATACCCGAATATTCCACATGAAAACCGGCGACAATTTCTGATTCACCTTCCGCGACATCAAACGGTGCGCGATTAGTCTCAGCGACCCCTGAAATCCAGTACGCTACAAATAAAGGTAACAGGGGTAAAGCATACCAGTGCCAAAATCCACCAGACTGATGTTCGACAATCGTTTGGAGATTCATGCTGCCTGCGGCTAATAAAACTCCTACAAACGCAAATCCCATGGGAATTTCATAGGAGATCGTTTGTGCAGCGGATCTCAGCGCACCAAAAAAAGCATATTTAGAATTCGATGCCCAGCCCGCAATAAGAATTCCATATACGCCTAACGAACTCATAGCGTATAAAAATAGCACTCCCGCATTAATATCCGTCACAGCAATATTCGGCATAAAGGGAATCACGGCCCAAGCGCTTAGAGCAGGTGCAATGGATAATACGGGCGCTATTAAATATAAATACTTATTGGACGCCGAGGGAACAATAATTTCTTTGCAAAATAATTTAGTAATATCTGCAATGGGCTGAAGCAAACCAAACGGCCCTACTCGATTAGGTCCAATTCTGTCTTGCATAAACCCAATGACTTTTCTTTCTACAAAAGTCAAATAAGCAACGCCGACTAATAAGGGAATGACAATACAAAATATTTTTAGGAGCGTAATAAGAATAAATACTAGCGTGGCGATCATAATTCCACCTTCTGCAACGCTTCGCCACGTCGAACTAACGGATCAGATTGATAGATCTTCCACTCTGGTACATCAACTTTATTTAATTTAGCCAGTTTGATTTCGGGAAATACGGGGTCGGGTTTTTTAATTTTTTGTAATTTAAATAATTCATCTCGAATACTTTCTGAGTCAACATAATCAAAACCCGTTAATTTAAATAAATTGCCTAATACCCGCAGAATTTTCCATGCGGGTCGTGATTCGCCTGTGCTTGGAGTGACTGCTCCAAAACTCTGCGCCCTGCCCTCAATATTAATATAGGTCCCCGACGTCTCTGCATACGGCGAAATGGGTAATAAGACTGTTGAAGTTTCTAATAAATAATCTGATTTATAGGCGGTAAGATTTACGACGCACTTTGCTGATTGAATATTATCAGCATTTACGCAATCCAGATTCGCCTCAATATTTAATAATATATAAGCTTCTGCTGCTTGGTGCAGATCATTACCCGCTGGAGTAGCGGCTTCTCCATACGGTCCACGGTGCGGAACACAACCCGCAATCCATGCACCTGAGGTATTTGCGCCTTCTGTTACATAACCCAACACAGCATTATGTTTTAAAGCCAATTGCTGAGCCAATCTTCTGATCGAACTGGCATGAGGATGGTTGTGAGCCAGCGCACCCAATAAAATAATACTGGGCTCAAAATTAATCGTATCCAATTCTTCTGGACTTACATATAAAACTTTAGCGCCCTGTAATGCCGCTTTTCGAACTCTATGCGCTAATAACGGCGCTTCATGTTTTAAATTCGAGCCTGTAATTAATATATTTTTTTGTTTTTCGAGATCTTCTATAGAAATGCCTAAGCTTGGAAATAACGGCATAAAAAATTGGTCTGAAATATCAGTCTGATGAATACGGTGATCAATATTCGACGACCCCATACCCCGCATAAATTTTTGCAGTAAATAAAATTCTTCTAGCGTTGAATTAGGTGAGGCTAACGCTGATATTTCGTGTGGTTTAAACTTGCGTAATTGATTGGCTGCAAAATCAAGCGCCGTGGACCAATCCACTTCGCGCCATTGATTATTTTCTTTAATCATCGGCTTTAATAATCTGTCTGAACTGTATAAACCCTGATAGCTGAATCGATCTCGGTCAGATAGCCAGGCTTCATTGACAGATTCGTTTTCACGCGGGACAACGCGCATGACTTTTCCGCGTAGTGTTTGTAAGTAAACATTTGAGCCGACACAATCATGTGGTGCGATGGAGGAACCTTGAGATAATTCCCATGCACGCGCTTTAAATCGAAATGGTTTTGAGGTCAGTGCACCGACGGGACATAAATCAATAATATTTCCCGATAATTCTGATTTTAAGCCATGGTTTTTTAAATAACTGCCAATTTCCATGCGATCATTTCGACCGATTGTTCCCATGTCTCGAACATCGGCAATTTCCTGTCCAAAACGAACACAACGCGTACATTGAATACAACGCGTCATATCAGTGGCAACTAATGGACCTAAGTCTTCGTCTTTTACCGACCGTTTTCCTTCTTCAAATCTGGAAAAATCTTGGCCATATTGTAAAGAGACATCTTGTAATTCACATGCGCCACCTTGATCACAAATCGGACAATCTAAGGGATGATTAATTAATAAAAATTCCATGACGGATTTTTGCGCGTCAACAGCTTTCATCGAATGCGTAAATACTTTCATCCCGGGTGTGACGGGTGTTGCGCATGCAGGTAAGGGTTTAGGTGCTTTTTCGACTTCCACTAAACACATACGGCAATTCGCGGCAATGGATAATTTTTTGTGATAACAAAATCGAGGAATCGCAATTCCTGCTTGATCCGCAACCTCGATAATCATCGAACCTTGCGTTGTTTCCAATTTTTTGCCGTCTATTTCTATCTCAATCATGCGGAAAGTTCTCGATGTTTCTCTATGTGAGCCAGAAATTCTTCACGGAAATGTTTAATAAAACTTATTACAGGCAACGCAGCTGCATCGCCTAATGCACAAATAGTCCGACCCATGATTTTATTTGCAACGCTGGTCAATAAATCTAAATCTTCAATTTTGCCTGTACCATGCAAAATACGGTGTAATACACGCGCCATCCAACCGGTACCTTCTCGACACGGCGTGCATTGTCCACACGATTCTTCATGATAAAAATGGGCTATTCGAGTTAAGATCTCAACCATTGAGGTGGTTTCATCCATAATAATTACCGCACCCGAACCTAACATCGATCCTGCTTTTCCTAACGCATCATAATCCATTGTAATATTCATCATGACATCTGCAGGTAATACGGGTGCAGACGACCCGCCCGGAATAACCGCTTTTAATTTTTTGCCATTTTTCATACCGCCGGCTAATTCTAATAAATCTTTAAAGGGCAATCCGAGAGGCACTTCATAATTACCTGGTTTATTGACATGACCTGTGACGCTGAATATTTTACAGCCGCCATTATTGGGAATGCCCATCTCTAAAAACCACTGCCCGCCTTTTTCTAATATCACCGGCACCGATGCAAATGTTTCAGTATTATTTATGGTAGTGGGTCGACCATACAATCCAAAATTTGCAGGAAATGGTGGTTTAAATCTAGGCTTGCCGGGTTTGCCTTCAAGCGATTCCATCATCGCGGTTTCTTCACCACAAATATAAGCACCCGCACCTAAATAATTATAAAGATCAAAATCCAAACCAGAACCTAAAATATTTTTGCCTAAATAGCCGGCGGCGTACGCTTCTTTCAGTGCTGATTCTGTGCATTCATAGGGTTCGTCATATTCACCACGAATATAATTATATCCAACCGTTGTCCCCATGACATAACCCGCAATAATCATGCCTTCAATTAATTGGTGTGGGTTATAACGTAAAATATCTCTGTCTTTACACGTTCCGGGTTCACCTTCGTCCGAATTACATAAGACATATTTTTGACCGGGTGCATTGCGTGAAAGAAAACTCCATTTTAATCCAGACGGAAATCCTGCGCCGCCTCTTCCGCGTAAAGCAGACAATTTTAATTCCGCAATGATTTGTTCGGGCGGTGTTTTTTCAGCAAGAATTTTTTTCAGGACTTTATAACCACCAAAGCTCTCATACGTTTTGATATCTTGAGCTTTGTGTCTAAAGCAAATCTGATTGAGCTTAATATCCTTCATTTTAACTCCTCAAGAATTTTATCCACTTTCTCGGGAGTTAAATCTTCATAATATTTATGGCCTATATGCATCACGGGAGCATTGGCGCAGGCACCTAAACACTCGACTTCTTTCAAGGTAAATTTTTGATCTTCCGTCGTTTCGCCTAAATTAATATTTAATTTTTTATGTAAATGTTTAACAATCTTGTCGCATCCCGCTAACATGCAAGAAATATTGGTACAAATAGACAGCTTATTTTTGCCTACGGGTTTTAATTCATACATGGAATAAAAACTGGCGACTTCATAGACGGCAATAAACGGCATAGATAAATAATCCGCGACTTCACGCATAATTTCATCTGTCAGCCATCCGCCATTTTCTTCTTGCGCAAATCGTAACGCCGGCAATACCGCAGATTGTTTTTGATCTGCTGGGAATTTTTTCAGCCAGTGATCTATTTCTGTTTTTAATTTATCTGAGAGCTTATTCATTAACGATCGATTTCTCCAAAAACAATATCTGAACTGGATAAGATAGCAACGGCATCCGCTAACATATGTCCGCGTGACATTTCATCGAGTGCAGCTAAATGAGGAAAACCTGCCGCTCTTACTTTTAATCGATAAGGCTTATTTGCACCATCTGAAATTAAATAAATACCAAACTCACCTTTCGGATGCTCAACAGCGGCGTACGCTTCACCTGCAGGAATACAATAACCTTCGGTAAATAATTTAAAATGGTGAATTAAAGACTCCATATTTTCTTTCATTTGAACTCGCGATGGCGGAGCTATTTTATGGTTATCAAGAATCACGGGGCCCGGATTTTGTCTCAACCAATCAATACATTGTTTAATAAGATGATTAGATTGGCGCATCTCTTCGACACGCACTAAATATCTGTCGTAACAATCGCCGTTCTTACCAATCGCCATGGCAAAATCTAATTTGTCATAGACTTCGTACGGTTGTTTTTTGCGTAAATCCCATTCGACATTCGATGCTCTTAACATGGGTCCTGTGAATCCCAACGCAATTGCGCGTTCTGGAGAAACGATTCCAATATTTACAGTCCGTTGTTTCCATATGCGGTTATCAGTAAGCAGAGTTTCATATTCATCAACACATTTAGGAAATCTGTTTGTAAAATCTTCAATAAAATCTAATAAACTGCCTTCTCTATTACTATTTAATTCTGTAATTGCTTTTTCATTGTGCCATTTAGACGCTTTGTATTTTGGCATGGTGTCAGGCAAATCTCGGTAAACTCCACCCGGTCTGTAATACGTCGCGTGCATACGTGCACCCGATACCGCTTCGTAACAATCCAATAAATCTTCACGTTCTCTAAAGGCATATAGAAATACACTCATTGCGCCTAAATCCAGTGCCGCCGCACCCAACCATAAAAGATGGTTTAAAATACGGGTAATTTCATCAAACATTACACGAATATATTGCGCTCTAATAGGCGCTTGAATATCCAATAATTTTTCAATGGCTAAAATATACGCATGTTCGTTACACATCATAGAGACATAATCTAATCTATCCATGTATCCAATAGATTGATTGTAGGGTTTTGTTTCAGCCAATTTTTCTGTTGCTCTATGTAATAAACCAATATGCGGATCGGCGCGTTGAATCACTTCGCCATCTAATTCCATGACGAGTCTTAATACACCATGTGCCGCAGGATGTTGTGGTCCAAAATTAATCGTAAAGTTTTTGATATCAGACATCGCGGATCACCTTCGGCACTAATGTACGCGGAAGAATACTGACGGGTTCGTAAATCACACGACCTAATGTTTCATCATATCTGACTTCAACGGTTCCGCTGATCGGAAAATCTTTTCGGAACGGATGGCCTATAAAACCATAGTCCGTCAAAATTCTTCGCAAATCAGGATGGTTATTAAATAATATTCCATATAAATCAAACGCCTCGCGTTCATACCAATCGGCACAGGGCCAAATCGATACAACAGATTCTATAATGGGCGGATCTTGATCCAACAAAACTTTTAATCTCAGTCTTTGATTGAGAGAATAAGATAATAGATGGTATACCACAGCAAATCGTGGCTTATCCCAGACTATCTCTTTTAATTTACCTGAAGTGTCCACTGCACGATCAAAACCCGTGCCAGTCGCGTTGGTTGTTTCCCATTCGGATAAACCATAATGCAAATAATCAACGGCACATAAATCAATTAACGCTTCATATTGATGCTCAGGATCATCACGTAATTTTTTCGCCGTGCTTAATAATTCATCTTTCGAAATTTCGAGGGTCTTCATGCTTTTTCGCGTTTTTCGCGCCTCCGAATTTTATTCTGAAGCTGAATAATGCCGTAAATTAAAGCCTCTGCTGTCGGCGGACAACCGGGTACATAAATATCAACGGGAACAATGCGATCACAACCTCTGACAACCGAATAAGAATAATGGTAATACCCACCACCGTTTGCACACGACCCCATCGAAATCACCCATTTCGGATCCGTCATTTGGTCATAGACTTTTCGTAAAGCCGGCGCCATTTTATTGCAGAGTGTGCCAGCCACAATCATGACATCAGATTGTCTAGGACTGGGCCTAAACATCACACCAAAACGATCAAGATCATAACGTGATGCACCGGCATGCATCATTTCAACTGCGCAACACGCTAATCCAAAACTGACGGGCCACAACGATCCACTGCGTGCCCATGCCGCTAATTTTTCAAAGGTCGTGGTTGCAAAACCATTTTCCTGAAATCCGGGAATAATTAACGCCATTCGAGCGCTCCTTTACTCCATTCGTAAATAAACCCTACGACGAGTAAACCTAAGAAAATCATCATAGAAATAAAACCAAACCAACCAATTTGGCGCAGGACTATAGCCCAAGGAAATAAGAAAGCCGTTTCGAGATCAAATAAAATAAATAATATGGCGACTAAATAATAGCGCACATCAAATGGCATGCGCGCATCTTCAAATGCGGGGAAACCACATTCATATGGGGAGAGTTTTTCAGCTGACGGTTTTCGAGGACTAACAAGACTTCCTATGACCATAGGGGCCACACCAATAAATAGCCCAACAGCAATAAAAAGTAATATGGGCAGATAATTTGTTAGCATACCGTCAACCTTTTAAAAAAATGGTACCGATGGCCGGACTCGAACCGGCACGGTTTTACCCACTACCACCTCAAGGTAGCGTGTCTACCAATTCCACCACATCGGCTTATTTCTGTGACTGTTGTTGCGTTTGTTGCTGTTGCTGATTTTGCTGCGCTTGCTGCTGTTGTTGCAATAATACTTTTGGCGTATTCGCCAATTGTTCTTCTTTTACGGTATGTGCCATTAAATAATTCAGCACCAAACTCGAGGTAAAAAATACCGCAACTAATATAGAAATTAATTTGACTAAAAATGACGTTGTGCCTGCGCTTCCAAAAATAGTATTTGACGCACCACTACCGAAGGCAGCGCCAACATCCGAACCCTTACCACGCTGCATTAAAATTAATACAATTAATAATAAAGCAACGATAAGGTGAATCATCAAAATCAATTCTTGCATGTTTTAAAACTCCACCATCCGACAGATGGCATGAAATTCTTCACCATTTAACGATGCGCCTCCAATCAACGCACCATCAATATCTGGCATCTCAAATAAATGTTTTGCATTACTTGCTTTGACACTGCCGCCGTACACAATGGGCACATGTTCTGCTAATGCTTTATTTTTTTCACCTAATGCTTCGCGTAACATTAAATGTACTTTTTGTGCTTCTAACGGCGTTGCAGTTAAGCCTGTGCCAATCGCCCAAACGGGTTCATATGCGACAATCATTTGGGGTAAATAGTCAGCTACGGCGCGCAAGTTTAACACACTCTCTAATTGCGCCAATACTATTTGTTCGGTGCGATGGGCGAGATGTTCTTCCTGTGTTTCGCCTACACATAAGACGGGTTTCAGGCCCGCTTGAAATGCTTTGATAACCTTGTGACCAATCATCTCATCGGTTTCGCCCATCACATGACGTCGCTCAGAATGGCCTATTAAGACATATTTACAGCCTATATCAGTTAGCATACTGCCTGAAATTTCGCCAGTATAAGCGCCGTTATCATATTGACTGACGTCTTGGGCCCCCAATTGAATCTCTGAATTTCTGAGCTCCCAGACAGCTTTCTCAAGATAAACATAGGGCGGAAAAACCACGACCTCTGATTTAGGAGTGGGTTTGATGGCTTTGATGTGTTGTATGAGCGCATGAAGGGTCGCTTTGTCCCCATTCATTTTCCAATTGCCCATGATTAACTTCTGTCGGGACATAACGCTCCTACGGTTCTAAATGACCCAAAAATAACCACTCTATCTTTCGGTCCGGCTAATTTTAAGGCGGCTTGATAGGCCTCATGAATATCCTGAAATAATACGCTATTAGGTAAATAAGCTCCAACCTGATCACAGGTCGCGCCACGTGGATCATCCAAACTCCCCACCATCCAATCATCCACGACATTAATCAGCGGCTTAAGGGTTCCGGGGATATCTTTATCTTTCAGCATACCCACTACGCCAATCGTTTTTCCCTCGCACGGTAATTTTGCTAATTTCTGAGAAAGTAATACCGCAGAGCTTGGATTGTGGGCAACATCGAATATTTGCAAAACTGGCTTAGAGATAACTTTAAATCTTCCCGGCAAATAAGCTGACTTTAATCCCTGCTGAATATTTTCGAGAGATATTTTTAAGGGAAAATGGCTGAGAGCTTCCAGTGCTATGGCTGCATCGTGTAATGTCAAATAGGGTATAGGCAAATTTTTATAATTAATCTCTTTATTATTACTAAAAAACTCCCAATGATTTTCATAAACTTTATAATCAAAAGCTTGTTTATATCTCAATAATCTAGCATTTATTTTTTGAGCGTAATTTATGACAGATTCAGGTATATATTCAGAACCATAAATACTGGGTTTATTCGGCCTATAGACATACGCTTTTTCTAAGCCAATTTCTTCTCGTGTATGACCCAATTTATCTTGATGATCGAAATCTATATTCGTTATAACAGAAACATCTGGCTCGACTAATAAATTAACCGCATCTAATCTTCCGCCAATACCCACTTCCAACACGAGTGCATCCAAATCAGACTGATTAAATAATTCAATGGCTTTATGTGTGATTTCTTGAAAAGTAAAGTTTTCTGAATCAAGCAAAGAAATAGGCTTGTTATTTATTTTTACTCTTTCACTCGAATGAAATACATGGGGAGAATAATAGGCGCCAATTTTATATCCCGCGGCTAATAATATGGCTTCACAGAAAGCGACTGTTGATCCTTTGCCATTAGTTCCCGTGACAGTGATAACGGGTTTAGAGTGGAGCATGGTGTAACAATTTTGATAAGGTTTTTGCTAGAGATTCACGCATGTCCGCGCGATTCACAATCATATCAATCGCACCGTGTTCTAATAAAAACTCACTGCGCTGAAAACCTTCGGGTAAAGTTGCACGGACGGTTTGTTCTATAACACGGGGGCCGGCAAAACCAATTAAAGCCTGTGGTTCGGCAATAATAATATCGCCTAACATGGCTAAACTCGCAGAAACTCCACCCATGGTTGGATTAGTTAAGACTGAAATATAAGGTAGTCCCGCTTCAGAAAGTTTTGCCAGTGCAGCAGACGTTTTCGCCATCTGCATAAGCGAAAATAAAGCTTCTTGCATTCTGGCTCCACCACTGGCGGAAAAACAAACAAAGGGAATTTTCTTTTCAAGCGCCGTATTGACACCCAATACAAATTTTTCACCCACAGCCGCTCCCATCGAGCCACCCATAAAAGCGAATTCAAATACAGCGACAACTAATTCCAATGCTTTAATTTTTCCTTCCATAATGATTATGGCTTCGTTTTCGCCCGATGATTTTTCAGAAGCATCAATTCTGTCTTTGTATTTTTTACTGTCTTTAAAATGCAATCTATCTACAGCGGTAATCTCTTCCCCGAGCTCAACACCTGTATTTTCATCTAATAAAGAGACTAAGCGTTCACGCGCAGGCATTGCATCATGATAATTACACTTGGGGCACACATATAAATTACTCTCAAGTTCGGTGCTATATAATACCGCGTCGCAGCCCTTACATTTTGTCCACAATCCTTCCGGCACGCTCTTGCGGTTTTTACCCGATTCTGTGCGTATTCTTGAGGGTAATAACTTTTTAAACCAACTCATGCTTTTTCCTTGACGGTAATTGCCGTGATTAATTCATCATCCAACCAGCGCAACAATTGCTGTATCAGATAATTCACCACTTCTTCTTCAGACATTATGACACATAATTTTTCGCAAATTTCACCAAACGTATATCCCTGTTGAATCCATTGTAAAACCTGTCTTTCTTGTTCCGTTATTTCAAGATAATACACTTGAGTTTGCTTGCGATATACACGATATTTATCTAAGACGGTCAGCGAAGGATGTAATTCAAAAACCACTTCACTCCATTCTTCTTGTGGGATGGTTTGCAAATAATCACGATTAACAACAGCAACGGTTTTCGCATCAACCGCATGACTGATTGCCCAATCGATTTCTGCAATCGGTGCTAATTGAGATTTATTTTTTTTCTTAAGAAAACCACTTAAATATTGTCCAAATTTAGCCAGAGAATAATATTCTGAAGGATAAGCATCAATATATTCTAGCGCAAGATCACAAAAATCGTCTTCACCCATTTTATCCAGTAGTAACAAAAATGTTTTTTCCAGCGCCTCAATTAATCTTGCTCTATAGCTATCGATATAAATCATGGCCCGATCTTCCGGGTTAATAATATAGGGCATGATGGGATCAGTTTGCTCGTCAAAAACACCTTGCTGCCAATTCTCTTGAAGTTTACGCAGTAACATATTTTCTCACCTGCGCCAGCTCATCTAATAATTCTGAAAATGGCGGGAAACGATCATCGCGCTCTATTAAGGTTGAAACATTTCCAAAGCGTTTTATGGCAACGTCAAATAATTTCCAGACTTCATCAATAATGGGCGCATCGTGAGTATCTAATATTACATCGCCTTTATTCGTGTGACCCGCCAAATGAAATTGCTGAACGCGATCTTGAGGAATGCCATTGATAAAATCATGTGGGTTAAATTTATGGTTAAAGCTATTCACATAAATATTATTAATATCTAATAATAATAAACAGTCCGCTTTTTTACAGAGCGCACTTAAAAACTCCCATTCGGTTAGAGCAGACTGTTGATATTGTATATAAGACGAGACGTTTTCTATTGCAATTCTCTGCCCTAAATAATCTTGTACCTGTTGAATACGACTAGAAATATGGTTAAGCGCTTCTTCGGTATAGGGCACGGGTAACAAATCGTGCATGTTTTTGCCATTCACACCGGTCCAACAACAATGATCAGAGATCCAGGCTGGATTGACTCGCTGTATTAGTGCTTTAAGTTTTTGAAGGTAATTTTGATCAAGTGGATCGGTACCCGCAATAGACATGGACACGCCATGCATAACCATCGGATAGTGTTCGCGAATTTTATCTAAGTAGAAAAGTGGATTTCCGCCCTCCACCATATAATCCTCCGAAATAATCTCGAAGAAATCGACAGGAGGTAAGGTTGAAAGAATTTCCTGATAGTAGGTAGAACGTAAGCCTAAACCACAACCGAGTGCTTTATGCATAGTGAGGAACTGCTGTTGGGATCAATAAAAATGAGGCTGACGTTAACATCAGCCTCATTGAACCGCAACAATCAATTTTAGTTGGTTGTTGTGGTGGTTTCTGTGCTTGTGCTGGTGCTCTTTGTTGCTTCTTTCTTAGCATGCTTAACTGCATGATGCTTAACTGCATGATGTCTTACTTTATGTTTGCAAGAGCTCATGTTCTTACAAGCATTCATCGGTGCAGGAGCTGCAACTGGTGTAGCTACTGTTCCGCAAGCACTGCTGCCTTCGCTTGCACAACCAGCCAACGCCAAACCTGCTATTACGGCTACTGCGATTTTTGCTAACTTTGCCATGTGGATATATCCTCATAATCAATTGATTGTTGAACAATAAGTCAATGATCAATCCATCATCACTGAAAAATCGATCAGGGCATATTAACGCTTATCTTGAAAAAGAATGCAAGTCTTTTTTCATTAATGTCAATCACGATGGCATCCATGCTAAAAGCGCATCGGAAATTTCATCCGGAATGGTTTCGGGTAAATAATGCAAACCAAAGCCAATATCAACTGCAGTCAATGCGGGAATATTATCCGTACACCACTTAACGGTTTCTATACTGACTAAAAAACCAGGTACGACATAGAGTAATAATTTGGGAATGTGTGTTGTCTGCAACCAACGCAAATAACCGTTTATTATGGGAATTAGTGGACTTTTGGAGTTAAAGAAAGGATTTTCTAAAACGGATTGCCATAACACAACACGAGATTCTTTTGTCTCAAACGGTTTGCGATAAACCGCCAGAATTTCAGGCGATAATTTTTTAAGCGTTAAGCTTGGCAAAAATTTTTCAAGCGCATAATTTTCATCGACGACCATTTCTTTTAATCTTTTTTCATCTTTCATCATGGGAATTAAATCTTGGATCAACATGGGAATTTCTTGTTCATCTTTGGGAACATGTAAAAAAGATTCGATAAAAACCAATCCCGAAATATTCTCAGGATGTTTCTCTGCATACACCATGCCCACCACCGATCCCATACCCAACATCACGAGAGTAATATCCTTAAGTTTTAACGCATCAATAAATCCTTCAAAATATTTTATATGATCATGAATAGTATATTGAATATCTGGTTTATCTGAATTCCCCATGCCAATAAAGTCTGGCGCAATACAATGGCCTTTTATACCCAACTTAGGAAGAATATTTCGCCAGAGATAACTGGAAGCAGGCGCGCCATGTAAAAACACAATAGGCTTACCCTTCCCCTCACTCAGATAATGCATAGTTGATCCATGAACACTGACTGTTTTTGATTGAACTGACATATGCACTTCTCCCTTTGATATATGACTGGACATGATTTTAGTATAGCCCGATAATATTGTCTGCAGTGTATTCTGGAGTGTTGATGAACCCGACGGCAAAAAAATTCTGGCTCGTGAGCGCAAGTATCTTACTTCTCGCGACACTCGCCTATTTTTACAGCCTTTATACGACTTACTATCCCTCAACCGACGATGCCTATATTCAAGCTGATGTCGTCAATGTTGCCGCTCAAGTCACAGGACGGGTTGATCATATTTATGTCGCTGACCATCAATTTGTAAAAAAAGGTCAGTTACTTTTTTCGATTGATCCCAACCCATTTGAAATTGCACTGAGACAAGCGCAATCCACTGTTGAACAAATTCAAGCACAAACAGATACACAAGCAAAAGACACGGCGCGCATATTGCCATTGGTTACACGAGGAGCACTCCCCAAATCAGCAGGAGACGATGCCCAAGGACAATTAGATCAATTAAGAGCTGCGTTAAAAGTTGCTGAAGCACAATTAGCGACCGCACAAATTAATTTACTGTACACGCAAATTTACGCACCGAATGATGGCTATATTACTAATTTTATTTTACGCCAAGGCCAAGTCATACAAGCGACGACTCCACAATTTGCGTTAGTTGAAAATAAAGAGTGGTGGATCAATGCCAATTTTAAAGAGACTGACTTAGGCCGAATTAAATCGGGTCAATCAGCAAAAATTAGCATCGATATATATCCGGGTATTACTTTTAAGGGTATTGTGCAAGGTGTGAGTCGTGGAAGTGGCGCTGTCTTTTCATTATTACCGCCTGAAGATGCCACAGGAAATTGGGTGAAAGTGACACAGCGCTTTCCAGTAAGAGTAGATTTTGTGAATCCTGATCCGAAGTATCCATTAAGAATGGGTGCTAGCGGTACGGTGACCGTTAACACCCATTAAATAAATTATCTCTCATACCGCTTTCGATCAACTTCTTTCAAGAATTTCTTACGAAGTCTAATCGTCGCCGGCGTGACTTCGACTAATTCATCATCTTCAATAAATTCTAACGCTTGTTCTAAGCTGAATTGAATGGGCGGAGTGAGAATAATACTTTCATCTGATCCCGATGCACGCATATTTGTTAATTGTTTGCCCTTTGAAATATTTACAACTAAATCATTATCTCTTGAGTGAATACCAACCAACATTCCTTCGTACACTTCAGTTTGTGGACCAATAATCATGCGACCACGTTCTTGTAAATTAAATATCGCAAACGCAGCAGCAACACCCACGGCATTCGCAATTAATACGCCATTTTGTCGATGACCAACTTCGCCTTTTGCTGCAGGACCATAATGATCAAAATTATGGTGCAATAATCCTGTGCCTGACGTTGATGTCATGAATTCTGTTCTGAATCCAATTAATCCTCGCGCAGGAATCATATATTCAATTCGCACACGCCCTTTTCCATCTGGCATCATGTCGAGTAATTTTCCGCGACGTGAACCTAATTTTTCCATAATAGTCCCTTGATGAGTTTCTTCAACATCGACTGTTAAAGTCTCATAAGGTTCACAGGTTTCGCCTTCCACTTCTTTCATGATGACTTCTGGGCGCGCAATACATAATTCATAACCTTCACGACGCATCGTTTCGATTAAAATGGAAAGGTGTAATTCGCCACGACCTGACACACGAAATTTATCCGGGTCTGGCATGTCTTCAACGCGTAACGCAACGTTGTGAATTAATTCTTTCTGTAATCTTTCACGAATTTGTCGGCTGGTGACATATTTTCCATCACGTCCTGCAAACGGAGAATTATTCACTTGGAAAATCATGCTAATCGTAGGCTCATCAACCGTAAGATTAGGCAATGCATCTGGTGCGCTCGGATCACATAACGTATCTGAAATACGAATATTATCGACGCCAGTTACTGCCACGATATCACCGGCCATGGATTCTGGAATTTCTTTTCGCTCTAAACCGTGGTAACCCAAGATTTGTAATATTCGGCTTTGACGTGAACTTCCATCAGCGGCAATAACCGTGACGGGAGTATTGCTTTTAATTCTGCCGCGTGAAATTCGACCAATGCCTATCGCGCCGACATAATTAGAATAATCCAACGCACTGATCTGCATTTGAAACGGTCCGTCTAAATTCACTTTCGGCGGATGAACATGTTTTACGATGGCTTCAAATAACGGGATCAAATTGTCTGATTTATTGTTGTAATCCAGTGTTGCAAAACCCTGCAACGCAGACGCATAGATAACCGGGAAGTCTAGCTGCTTTTCAGTGGCACCCAATCGATCAAATAAATCAAAAATTTGGTTTAATACCCAGTCAGGTCTTGCACTCGGTCGGTCGATCTTATTAATGACGACTATCGGATGTAGTCCATTAGCAAAAGCCTTTTGGGTCACAAATCGCGTTTGAGGCATAGGACCATCAACCGCATCAACTAACAATAATACAGAATCAACCATGGATAAGATGCGTTCGACTTCACCACCGAAGTCCGCGTGACCTGGGGTATCGACGATATTAATACGGTATCCACCCCAATCAATGGACGTATTTTTAGCCAAAATCGTGATTCCACGCTCTTTTTCAAGGTCATTGGAGTCCATGACGCGCTCGGTGCGGTTTAGCGTAGCACCGGATTGTTGGAGCATCTTATCAACGAGGGTGGTTTTACCGTGGTCAACGTGAGCAATGATGGCGATATTTCTGATATTTTCTACTTGATTTTGCATGATGATAATCTATCCTTTGGGACTTGAGCGATTTAGCGCGTATAAAAGGGAACTATTGTAACACATGAAAACGACCTCTCGAACAATGTTAGTGACAATGGCCCTCCCCTATGCCAATGGGCAACTCCATTTGGGCCACCTCGTCGAAGCCATCCAGGCGGACATCTGGGTGCGTTTTCAAAAAAATCAGAAAAATACCTGCTATTTTATCTCAGGCGATGATGCGCATGGCACGCCCATTATGCTCAGTGCTGAAAAGCTTCATAAAAAGCCTGAAGACTATATTCAAGAAATCCATGAACAACGCAAAAAAGACTATGCTGCTTTTCACGTTAATCTGGATATGTATGGCACGACCCACTCGACAGAAAATCAGCGTTTTGTCGAATTGATTTATAAAAAACTCAGCGATCATGAGGCTATATTTAAAAAAGAAATCGAGCAATATTTCGATACTGAAAAAAATATTTTTCTCCCAGACCGTTTTATTAAAGGCACATGTCCTAAATGTAAAAGTAAAGATCAATACGGTGATGGATGTGAGTCTTGCGGCTCCACTTACTCGCCCATGGACTTAATTGATCCGCTTTCTGCTTTATCCAATACAAAACCTATTATTAAAAAAACAGAACATTATTTTTTTGATTTACCTAAATTTAGCGAAAAATTAGACAAATGGATGGATGCAGAATCCTTACAGCCTGAAGTCATGAATAAATTAAACGAATGGTTTTCCGTAGGATTACAGCCCTGGGACATTTCTCGCGATGCGCCTTATTTTGGATTTAAAATTCCGGGTGAAGAAAATAAATATTTTTATGTGTGGCTCGATGCGCCTATTGGTTATATTGCCATTTTTAAACAATTATGTGATGCACAAAAAACAAAAAATATTAATTTTGCCGATTACTGGAAACCCGACAGTAAAGCGGAGCTATATCATTTTATTGGCAAAGACGTCATGTATTTTCACACGTTATTTTGGCCAGCAATGTTAATGGGCGCAGAATTTCGCACACCCACCTCCGTATTTATTCATGGCTTTCTGACGGTTGATGGCCAAAAGATGTCTAAATCACGAGGGACTTTTATCGAGGCCAATGATTATCTAAAACAACTCAATCCAGAATATCTGAGATATTATTATGCCGCTAAATTAAGTGATCGACTTGAAGATATTGATTTAAATCTTGAAGATTTCATGCAGCGCATTAACAGTGATTTGGTCGGTAAAGTTGTCAACATCGCCAGCCGTTGCGCCATGTTTATTAATAAGCATTTTGATAATGCATTGTCAGATGACTGTATTATTCCTGAATTATTTGACGACTTTGTTAAACAGGGTAAATTAATCGCCCAATATTATGAATCTCGCGAATACAGTAAAGCCGTCAGAGAAATCATGGCGTTAGCGGATCGTGCGAACCAATATATTGATGAACAAAAACCCTGGGCATTATTAAAGCAACCTGGGCATGAGAAACAAGTTCAAGAGATTTGCAGTGCAGGCTTAAATTTATTTTTATTATTAATGACTTATCTGAAACCCATTCTTCCTGAAACGGCAAAGAATGTAGAAATGTTTATGAATATTCCCGATATAGATTGGCAGATCAGTACTTCACCGTTGATTAAACACACCATCAAAACATTTATACCCTTATTACAACGCATTACGCCTGAGCAAATTACTGCATTGAGAAATGCATCACCCAAAGAGGCATCTATGACGACAGAAGCAAATACAAATTTTGATCCGATATTTCCTGAAATCAATATCGAAGATTTTGCCAAAATAGATTTGCGCATCGCAAAAATTATCCATGCAGAACCGGTTGAAGGCGCGGAAAAATTATTAAAACTGACGCTAGATATTGGCTTAGAAAAAAGACAAGTCTTTGCGGGAATTAAGTCAGCCTATGAACCAGAAAATTTAATCGGCAAATATACAGTTATGGTTGCCAATCTTGCACCCCGCAAAATGCGCTTTGGCGTTTCCGAAGGCATGGTGTTAGCAGCAGGTCCGGGAGGAAAAGATTTATGGATTTTAGAACCACACGAGGGTGCGCAGCCGGGTATGCGCGTAAAATAAATGACATTTAAATTAGCCATTATCACAGAATCAGAATGCATCGGCTGCACAAAATGTCTTCAATTTTGCCCCTTCGATGCCATCATCGGCGCGAACAAACAAATGCATACCGTATTAGAAACTGAATGTACCGGTTGTGAATTGTGTGTAGCACCCTGCCCTGTGGATTGCATTAAAATAATTGAAATTCCTGAACAGCTGTATGATTCAGAAAAAATAAAAATTCGTCGAAAACAACATCGAGAGAGACTCGAAAAAACTTTTGCACAATCCCCCGAAAATACCGAGACAAAAAAACAAAAATTATTACAATCGCTTGAACGTTCCCGGAGCCGCCTCTAGCACATATTGCGCTGGTTTATCTGGCGTAATCATCGGACAATCAAATTGAGTACACGGCTGCGCATTTTCTTTGACATACACTACTTTATAATTTTTATCGAGCCAAATAATATCGATGGGAAATAACATGCTTTTCATCCAAAAAGGATAGAAACCCTCTTTTGGAAATACAAATAACATGCCTTCATTATTTGCGAGGGACTTTCGTCCCGATAACCCTTGTTCCATTGCAACTGGCGTAGACACTTGCTCAACGTTTAAGGTCAAATGGTCCAGAGTAAAAATCATAGGAGTTTCTCAGCAATATCAGCCACACGTTTTCCCAGTATTCTGCATAAGTTTTTTTCTGTTTCAGAAATCGGATATTTACTGTCAGGTCCCGCGAGATGACTTGCACCATACGGCGTGCCACCCTCTTTCGTTGTCGTTAATTCTTTTTCAGTATACGGAATGCCTACCATAATCATGCCGTGATGTATTAAGGGCATCATCATGCTCAGCAATGTTGTTTCTTGTCCGCCGTGCATACTTGCTGTAGACGTAAATACACCGGCCGGTTTATTGACAAGCGCACCTGACATCCATAATTCCGCTGTTGAGTCCAAAAAATATTTTAATGGCGCGGCCATATTTCCAAATCGCGTAGGGCTGCCCAATATTAATCCAGAGCAGTTTTTAAGATCGTCTAATGTCACATAGGGCGCTCCCTCGGGAGGTACTGACGGCTCAGCTATTTTAGTCACGGGAGCAACGGGTGGGACGGTTCGAATAACCGCCTCCATTTTTTTATTTTCATTTACGCCGCGTGCCACACAATTTGCCATTTCAGCGACTGCACCGTAACGACTGTAATACAGCACTAAGATTTTACTCATATGGGATTCCTCATGCGGGTCGTTAAAGTTTCAGGCAGCGTTAATTCTTTTTCATAAAATGTCATGGAGCCCATAATATTTTTGACATAATCGCGCGTCTCATGAAACGGGATAGTTTCAATCCAAATATCAGCGGGCATACCCACTTTCAGAATCCATTTTTTGACGTTTCCTGGGCCTGCGTTATAGGCAGCTGTTGCCAGGATCATATTATTTTTAAAACCACCCAGCATTTGTTTCAAATAAACACTGCCTAAATCAAGATTCATCTGGGGATTTAATAAATTGGATTGTGTAAACGGCATATGAATGCTATTGGCAACTAACAGCGCAGTATTAGGCATTAATTGCATCAATCCTAAGGCACCCGCGCTGGATTTTACTTCAGGCATAAATAAACTTTCTTGTCGCACTAAGGCAAATACCCACGCCGGATCTAAATTATTTTTCAAGGCTGAACTAAAAATAGGATCACGATACGCCAACGGAAATCGCAGCGGAATATTTGAACCATCACTGATTAAATTAACGGTATCAATTGCACGTTCAAACCATCCCCATTGAATCGCTAATTCTGCGGCGGCTAAGTAATCTTCTTCAGGCATATGCTGAATAGCCCATTGCCATTCTTGCGTGGCTTCTGGTAGCCATTTTAATTGATATAACTCATAGGATCGCTGCATCGCGGGAATGGTTGCTATGGCAGCAATTTGCGCAGAGTCCACTTTTAAATCCGCAATAGCCATTAACGGTTGTTCATTTAATTGAACACTCGCTAATTGACCGTAAAAATCGCCATGCAACGATAAATCACGGTAAATATTTTGTGCTTGTGAAACATTATCTTGTGCGGCCATTGAACGTGCTAACCAATATCGCCATTGTGACAATTTCTGTTCATCCGGTGGTAATGTGGTAATACTCGCTTGGACTAATGGCCAATTTTGACTATACAGCGCTGCACGAATTCGCCATGCTCGAACGGCTGCATCGGTATATTTTACGGGAACACTGATAAGCCAAGCTGACGCAGAAGGATCATGCGCATGCGCCAATGCCAGTGCGACAATTTTTAAGGCTTGTTGCTGCGTATCCGTATCGAAATTATTTTTTTTAATTACCGCATCCCATGCCAATGCGCTTTGATGGGGATTTTCTTCGCTGAATCGCTGTAAACCCGTTAAGGCAATCGGACTCGTCAATCCAGGTATTTTTAAAATTAATTTTGGATTGTTGTACACTTTTTCCCAAAGCTTAAATAAAGCTCTGTCCTTTTTCGGTAATAAATCTGCGAGCTGCTCTGCTAACGCGGGATTATGATTTTTAAAAGCAAGTTCAATACGATCCCACAATAAATTTTTTGCGATATTGCCTTGATGTAACGCCTGTGCGAACACAAACAAACACGCATCCGGTAGCGACGTGTTTTTGCCTAAAATTTTATCGAAATCTTGTAACGCTTGTTGTTGCTGCCCCGTTTCCCAGAGTGCTTCTCGATTTGCGCACTGCAATCCCACTAATTTAGTCGGTTGATAAATCGCAATGAATAAT
Source organism: Gammaproteobacteria bacterium (assembly GCA_035943935.1). Lineage (GTDB taxonomy): Bacteria > Pseudomonadota > Gammaproteobacteria > DASZBR01 > DASZBR01 > DASZBR01. Next base: position 118,085 of record DASZBR010000006.1, on the reverse strand, counting down.
CGCCATTGATGACGTGCAGCTAACTGCGTTAACCACAAATGGCGTAAATGATCGGCAAGTGGCGTGTCATGATAAGCCTCTAAAAATCCCTGCAATTGTTCAGGTGACGCAACATCCATATGAAGGGTCAGATCAGAATATAAGAGATAAGGATACAGCGGATAATCCCGAAGATTTTCTGTGATCGCCAAGAAACCCGCTTGATTATGGTGTTGAAGATCAGACAGCGCGGCCAAAAAGGCTGAGCGAGCTTGCACGGGATTATACGCCAATAGCACAATCGGAAATAAAATGAGGGTAATAAGGGAAAATATAATGGCAATGAATTTATGTCGAAACACACACGATCCTTTTTACCGATTTCACATACGCAATTTTATGACGCGCTAAATTTATTGCAGTATAGCATTCTCTTCGCGGTTTTTTTCAATAAAGTCCATGAGATCTTTTGTGAGTTCACTTGTTCCAATTCCAGCGAGCGCTGAAATTTTATACACAGGCCCTTTCCAGGCTAAGCCCTTAATAATGCGCTTTGCTTCTTTTGCCGCGTCATCTTCTGGCATCAAATCAATTTTATTTAAGACTAACCAACGCGGTTTTTTTAATAAATCAGCGTTAAATTTTTTAAGCTCATTAATAATTTGCTTAGCAGAAATAATAGGATCAGTCTCGTCTTGTGGCGCAATATCGACAATATGTAATAACACATGCGTGCGTTGAAGATGCTTTAAAAATTGTATTCCCAAACCAGCACCTTCTGCGGCGCCTTCTATTAAACCCGGAATATCTGCGATTACAAAACTTCTGTGAGCAGAAACTGAAACGACACCTAAATTAGGATATAGCGTAGTAAATGGATAATCAGCGACTTTGGGTTTTGCCGCTGAAACTGATCGAATAAAAGTCGATTTTCCCGCATTGGGTAAACCTAATAATCCCACATCAGCTAACACTTTTAATTCTAATTTTAATTTGCGTATGTCACCCATTTTGCCTTTGGTAAATTGTCTCGGTGCTCTGTTTACACTGCTTTTAAATCTGGTATTGCCTAATCCGTGAAATCCACCACGTGCGACTAATAATTTTTCGCCCGCTGTTTTGAGATCACCTAACAATTCTTGTGTTTCGATGTCATAGACTAAGGTTCCAACAGGCACGGGAATAATTAAATCTTCTCCGCCTCTTCCAGTACATTCTGCCCCACCACCTTTTTCGCCAGATTTTGCTCTGTGTTCGCGTTGGTATCTAAAATCAACGAGTGTATTAATGGCGCTATCAGCAATCAGATAAACACTTCCGCCATCGCCACCATCACCGCCATTGGGACCACCGAAAGGAATAAATTTCTCACGACGAAAACTCGCCGATCCATCACCGCCTTTTCCGGCGGTGACTTTAATCGTGGCTTCATCAACGAATTTCATGGGAACACCAAAGAACAACTATTCTGTAACAGGAGAAACCTCAGGTGAAACGGGAATAATATTAACGTACTGCTTGTTCAACTCACCGCTAATTTTGAATTCAACATGGCCATCAACCAATGCATACAATGTATGATCACGGCCCATACCAACATGCTTGCCCGGATGTTTACGTGTACCACGTTGACGAACGATAATATTGCCCGCTCTAACGAGTTCGCCGCCGAAGCGTTTAACACCTAAATACTTAGGATTTGAATCGCGACCATTTTGTGTACTACCACCGGCTTTTTTTGTTGCCATGACCTATACCCCTAATAAATTATAACTAGCTAATGCTTTTAATTTCGAGCGTCGTAAAATACTGACGATGCCCTTGTTGCTTACGATAGTGTTTACGGCGACGGAACTTAATAATTCTGATTTTGTCGTGTCGGCCTTCACCCACCACATTCGCAATGACCTTGCTGCCATCAACATAAGGCGCGCCAACTCTTAAGCCAGCATCATTGGAAATCATGAGCACATTGTTAAATTCGACTGTTTTACCAATTTCGACGTCCAATTTTTCGACCTTTAATACTTGGCCTTCAGAAACGCGATACTGTTTACCACCGGTTTGGATCACTGCGTACATGAGGAAGATTCATCCTGTTATATTAAAAATTTGAGAGCCGCATTCTACGCAATCGCTTCCCAATCTGCAACTGTTGAAAGTATTCACAAGATCTGTGGATAACTTTGTGGACAAAATCAGAAAAAGGAATGAAAATCGCGATAAAATAGCGGTTTAAAACAAAGTGGCTAAAAACTAGCCAACAGCCGTTTTCTCTATATATATCAACATCTTAGAGATAACATAAAGCATTCTAAACAACCTGATTTAAAAACCTGAGGAAAGCCATGGATTTTAGTGGATATGATCTGATTTTGACGACAAATCATAGGCTTTCTGCGTCATTAAATTTGTCTATTCCCGTTTATTCTCTCTCTCAATGGCTTGAAAAGGCGTTTCTGGAGAGTCAATCCACCCAAACTTTACTCAATTCTCATCAGCAGCTGCTGCTCATAAAGACCCTGATTGCTGAAAATAGCCCGGAATACCTGGGTTTGGCGGCTTTAATACAGTCAGCCTGGCACGTGTGTACTCAACATAGAATCTCTATTCACGATCCTCTCTTCAATAAAAACGACGACACCCAGCTGTTTCAATCCATCGCGCTCCTTATAGAGGACTACTACCGTAGAAATAATCTCACGGATTTAGGTCAGGTCATGGCCAAATCAGTACTCCCGGAGAGAACGGGCTTAGTCGGGTTCACTGACCTTACCCCACTGGAACAAAAAGTACTGGGTCACTGTGAGCGGATAACTCTAGAGCGTAGTAGTCAAAAAATCTCAAAAGCGCTCTTTCCTGATAGCGAAATGGAACTAAAAACTATGGTTTTGTGGGCAAGTTCTCAGCCTAAAACCATACAAACAGCTTGTGTTATACCTGATTTAGAAACCCATCGAGATAAGCTGGAGTACTACTTCAACACTATTATAGATGACCGTAAAGCCTATACGATGTCTGCGGTCAAAAAGTTCGGAGACTACTACTTTATACAAGATGCACTATCCAGCTTAAAACCTGAAGCTACTTCACTGCGCCCGAGTGAATGGGCAGAAAGTTTTCAACGCCAATTAGATAATTCAGGATTCCCCGGAACTCGACCGCTTAATAACGAAGAATTTCAGTTGTCTGAAAAATTAAAAGACATATTTAAAACCTATAAAAACTATGACTTTATAAATAAAAAATTAAATTATCAGGAAGCTTTTTCAGAATTATCGAGTTTATGCAGCCGAATACCTTTTCAAGTAACAGCGTCTAAAACAGCTAATATACATATATTAAGCTTGCTGGAATCAAAGGGTTTGCTGTTTGATAAATTATGGGTCGCAGGCATGGACAATAGAAATTGGCCTAATAAATCTCGAACCAATCCTTTTCTACCATTCCCTCATACGGTATCAGAGACACGTGATTTTACAAAAAACGCAGATGAGATTATTTTCAGTTATCCACAACAAAACCGCGACGAGACTTTAATTCCCGCTGATATATTAAAAGATATTGCTGAGGTAAAGATTAATTTAATCTGGCCGCAGCCAGTTGTAGGAGCACAATTCGTCGCACCCGTTGACGAAAACGTTCCAGTAGATCTCAATCATTTACACCACCGCGGCAGCCAAATATTTAAAGATCACATCGCCTGTCCGTTTAGAGCTTTTGCAAAACATAGACTGAATGCTCAAAAAGAAGAATTACCGCAAATGGGATTTACGGCCCTTCAACGCGGCAATTTAGTTCATCAAGTATTAGAAAATTTCTGGAAAGCCGTTCAATCTAAACAAATATTAATAACTTATCCTCAAGATAAATTAGGTGATTTAATAGACAGCTTAATTAATAACAGCCTAAATAAGTTTGCTAAAACGACTCAGGAAATTTTTATTCTGGCCGAAAAAGCTAGATTACAAAAATTAATGTTAGATTGGATTGATCTCGAGAAAAAACGCGAAGATTTTGTGGTGATTGCGACAGAACAAACCCTAGAAACTCATCTCGGCAAACTCCCCTTAAAATTGAGAATAGACCGCATAGATAAAATAGCCGAGAATAAATATCTAATAATAGACTATAAAACCAGCCAATATGATATTCGCGGTGATTATCTCGATGAACCCCAATTGCCGTTATATGCAATATTAAGCGCCGTTTCTGTCGATAATATCGCCTATGCTTATTTGAGAACGGGTAATAGCAAATTAAAAGAAATTGCTGTTAAAGATATGAAAAATCTGTGGGAACAAGAATTATTAAAAATAGCCGATGATTTTTTAAGCGGCAATGCAAAAGTTCAGCCTAAATATGGCGAAGAAACGTGCCGCATGTGTGATTTAAGCTCTTTATGCAGAATTAAGTCATCTCCCAGCGCGCCTTTGCTTTAATCTGCAAATTATCATCTTGGCCCATCGCTAAACGTTTATAACCCGCAAACGCAATCATCGCACCATTATCAGTACAGAACTCTTGTCGCGGATAAAAAACCTTGCCATCTAATTTATGTAATAACTGGTCCAGTTTTTGACGTAATAAAGTATTTGCACTCACGCCGCCCGCGACAACTAACTGATTTAAAAAATTATCTTCGAGCGCCCTTTTACATTTTATAACTAAAGTATCGACTACAGCCTCTTGAAAACTCGCCGCCAAATCTTCCGGAGAATATTTTTGTTGTTGAAATTGATTTAAAAACTGAGTTTTAAGTCCACTAAAACTAAAATCTAATCCAGGTCTATCCGTCATGGGTCGACTGAATTTAATCGCTTTAGGATTTCCCTTTTTGGCTAATGCAGAAAGTGCTGCACCACCCGGATAATCTAAACCCAATAATTTTGCGACTTTATCAAATGCTTCACCAACTGCATCATCAAGAGTGTCTCCAATAATTTTATATTGGCCTATATTTTGAACATGAACTAATTGCGTATGTCCACCCGATACTAATAATGCGATAAACGGAAATTCTGGTGATGGCGTTTCTAATAACGGCGCTAATAGATGGCCTTCCATGTGATGGATAGCGACTGCCGGAATATTTAAACTCCACGCTAAGCTTCGTCCAAACGAAGCGCCAACTAATAAAGCGCCAATTAATCCAGGACCTGCTGTGTATGCAACGGCTGAAATATCTTTTAAATTTAAATTGGATTTTTTTAATACAGACTTTAATAAGGGTATGAGTCTTTGAATATGATCACGTGACGCTAATTCGGGAACGACACCACCGTATTTTGCATGCATATCCGTTTGGGAATATAAACCGTGCGCGAGCAAACCCTGTTCGCTATCGTAGATAGCTAAACCGGTTTCGTCACAGGAGCTCTCTATACCCAAAACACGCATTGCTTTATCATGCCCCATCAAATTAAATCAGGGAGATTATGGCATGAAAACCATCGCAGTAGTGTTATCCGGATGCGGCGTTTCAGATGGAAGTGAAATCTACGAGACGGTTTGTACCCTTCTTTCTATTGAAAAAGCCGGTGCAAAATATCAATGCATGGCGCCTAATATTCCCCAACGCAAAGTGACCAATCATTTAACGAAACAGGAATCGTCCGAGACACGTAATGTCCTGGTAGAATCCGCACGACTTGCGCGTGGTGAGATTATCGATATCGCCCATGCCAATCCCACAGATTATGATGCCGTCATATTTCCGGGCGGATTTGGTGCCGCCAATAATCTTTCAGATTTTGGTACGGCAAGCGATAAAAGTCATATTGACTCACATATCCTACCCTTCGCAAAAAAAATGGCTGAACTGAAAAAACCCGCCGGATTTATTTGCATTGCACCTAATTTGATTTCCCATATCTATGGCAAAGGTGTGAAAATGACTATAGGGACAGATAGAACAACCGCTCATGCTTTAGAAAAAATGGGTAATTTACATACTGAGTGTGATTGCGCCAATATTGTTGTCGATGACAAACACAAAGTCGTCACAACACCCGCTTTTATGTTAGGCAAATCAATTACAGAAATATCCGTTGGAATTGATAAGTTAGTCCAAGAGGTTATTCGACGGACCTGAAATACCCTTCATATTGAGCGCGCTACCTGAACCGCCAAGATAAATTCCTGCGAATTCTGGATAACGATAATAATAAATACTCGCGTTACCGACCGATTGCGAACCTAGTGCTTTCTTCACACTGACACCGACTTGTGCATTATCCCTTGCCAGAACGTAAGATTCGTCTACGCGTAAATACTTACCATTCACTTCTGAATTGCCTGATGCTGTTACATCCAAATGCGTCACAACACCGGCCAAAAATAATTTAGCATTACCGCTCGCATTAACGGTCAAATGCGAGGTATTTAACCAATACAGTTTTAAATTCGCATTGCCCGATGCATCAATTCGTTGAATTAAAAAGTTGCCTTCCATTTTAGTGTGCGTATTACCCGAAAGGACTAAATTGAGTGGTATCTGTGATTGTGCCGCTTGGGATTCAACATCAATATTTACAGGGTGGCCTGCTGTTGCACTGACATAAACAATACGACCTCGTTGAACAACAGAAAGTCCATTCAGCGAAGAAGGATTTCCATTCACCCGAATAACATCTTGTGCTTGATTGTTTTTAAAAGCCGCGGTCACTGGACCCGACATCACAACTTTATCAAAAGGACTTAACGGGTAGGTTCCACTCGTCATGAGACTTTGATCATGAACATAAAACGATTGTTCTGATGGAAATTGCGACGTAGGCTTGGAGCGATTGTAATCACATCCTGTTAATACTAATCCAACGCTGATTAATCCAACAAAACCCAATGCTCGTTTCATTGCCCACGCATCCTTTTTCCATGTCTCACGAAGTGCGTACGATATCATAAAAGCGCTTTTGAATGCGAGCGTCATGCGCACTCGTTTCCAGCGTCGACAGTGCAACGAGGCTTAACAAAAAAATGAAGATTAATGCTGTTATTAGAATAAAGCCTTTTGGTTTCATGACTATTCCCTCGAATAAAAACAGTGATTTTAATATCGATTTTATCTTGATGCTTTGTCATAACGAGATTTTTGACACCCGATACCAATTCGACAGCAATATCATGTGGTTTTTTTAGGTATAAATTATCTTTGTTGATATAAAGATATTTTTCCTGATTTTTTTCTACTGCATGACTTAAAATTTGGCGCGTAATTATGGCTTGCCGATTGAGAGTGCTCAGCTGTTGTACGTCGTAATGGAGAATCTCTTGCAGACCATAGAGTTTAACCATCAGGCTGATTAAAAATAGGCTGATGGCTAAGCTGAAGAGCGTTTCTAATAAAGAGAAGCCATGTTGATTAGGTCTCATTAATGTCCCATGATTATTATTTCCCGGATTCCGCTGCGCTCCATCCGGGCTACGGGCGATCTTTTAAAAGTAATAGTAGCCCGGATGGAGCGCAGCGGAATCCGGGATCAGACAACAGACTTCTGAAGTTCTTTCTGCAAATCCTTTTCCAATTTTAACGCCACTAATTCTGATTGCGCAAAACCCAACAAGCTAATCGATACTATAGTCAAAGCAATAAGAACTTCTAACAAACTAAAACCCTTAGGCATATTAATTATTTAATGACCTGCTTAATCATAGTAATGGCTTCATCAATTTGAGCTTTAGTAATAATTAACGGCGGAGCTAATCTTATTACCGTGTGATGCGTTTCTTTGCTCAATAATCCCAAGTTTAATAATTCTAAACAAAGATCACGAGCAGATTTCTTTCCAGGATTAATTTCAATGCCAATCAATAATCCCTTGCCCCTGATATTTTTAATTAAGGGTGAGTGGATTTTTTTAAGCTCAGCCATAAAATATTCACCCATCTCATGGGCATGCTGAACTAATTTTTCATCAACGATGACATTTAAGGCTTCAAGTCCCACGGCTGCAGCGAGCGGACTACCCCCAAAAGTACTTCCATGATCCCCCGGCGTAAAGACATCCATGACATCCTCTCGTGATAAAAATAAAGATACGGGCATTAATCCACCACCCAATGCTTTACCCAACGTAATACAATCTGGCTTTACGCCTTCATGTTGTGATGCCAATAATTTACCGGTGCGACCTAAACCGGTTTGAATTTCATCGGTAATTAATAAGACATTATGCTTACGACAAATCGCCTCACACGCTTTTAAATATCCCGCTGGCGGTACAATAATTCCTGCTTCACCTTGAATAGGCTCGACAATAAATGCAGCGGTATTTGGCGTAATTGCTTTCTCGAGCGCAGCACTATCTCCAAAGGGAATAATTTTAATGCCGGGAAGTAACGGTCCAAAGCCGTCTTTATACTGAGCCTCAGTAGACATAGAAACGATAGATATAGTCCGACCATGAAAATTATTTTCACACGCAATAATTTCTGCTTTATTTTCAGGAACTTTTTTAACACGATAAGCCCATTTACGCGCTGCTTTCAATGCCGTCTCTACTGCTTCTGCTCCGCTATTCATGGGTAATGCACGAGGCATTCCCGTTAATTCACAGGCTTTCTGTAAAAAAGGCCCTAATTTGTCACTGTGGAAAGCACGTGAAACAACCGCCACGGTATTGGCTTGTTTCGTTAACGCAGCAACTAATCGGGGATGACAATGTCCATGACTGATGGCGGAATACGCGCTCATCATGTCCATGTATTTTTTATTGTGCTCATCCCATACATACACGCCTTCTGCGCGCGTAATCATCACAGGCAACGGGTGGTAATTATGTGCACCATATTTGTTTTCAAGTTCAACAGGACTCATCGTATTCTCCTATAATATCTAATATATCGCAGCAACGAGACGACGTATGACAGCTTGTGTTTTGTGATTAATATCTAAATGGGGATTAAATTCCGTAATTTCGGCGCCCAATAATTTTGGATCATGTTGGCAATATTCCCTTAATGCTTTACATAGATCATCGGCTTTAATGCCATTGGGTTCAGCCGTTCCTACACCGGGCGTATCTTCCGGATCAATGCCATCGAGATCGATACTCACGCCATAATATTCCGTATCTTTTGTAATTCTTGCTTTGGCTTCTTTAAACACAGCATCCAACCCTCTCTCGTCTACTTCTTGCATATAATAGGTTTTAATATTTAATTTTTTGATTAAGTCTTCTTCACCCCTCTCAAAACTACGTATGCCGATAAAACAAATATTTTCAGGTTTGATTTTAGGGTGATTATTTAAAATAGAGGTCAATAATTTATTTCCGTGTCCTAATAAACTGGCAACCGGCATGCCGTGAATATTTCCAGAGGGAGACGTTTCAGGTGTATGTGAATCTAAATGTGCATCAATCCAAATCAAACCAAAATCTTTTTTTTCTTCACGAAGTGCATGAGCCACACCACTCCATGTACCTATGGCACACGAATGATCACCCGCAAAGACGATAAATTGCTTTTTGTGCTGAAGTGTTTTTTCGATACGCTGCGCTAATCGTAAAGAAAGCTCAGCAATAAGGTGATAGTTGTCTTGGGGTGACTCTGTGAGGGCGGGATATAATAATTCCAGATGATCAAACACCGTTTGAAGTTGAACGGGACCCTCTGCGCACCCGGGATTTCCTGCTGCCAAACCACATGCATAACCAATCAAATCGACATTTTTTAAATTCACTTTTAGCCACCTTCTCCCTTGCCTTATATAGCGAGAGATAATAGCATACCTTATATGACAGAACGTAAACGCAAACTCATTCTCCTCGCTGCACTCCTACTCGTCTTCGGCATTTCTCTTTGGAAAGGCTGGGAGTGGTTTGTTGCATTAAAAACAAAAGAATATATGGAAAGTATGAAAACGGATGTCATTGTGGCTACGGCAAAACCACAAGATTGGCAAACACGGATTCAAGCGAGCGGAACCCTCAATGCCGTTCAAGGTGTTATGCTCAAATCTGAAGTTGCCGGTAACGTCACCAAAATTTATTTTCATTCCGGCGATACGGTTAAAGCCGGCGATGTTTTATTAGAAATTAATCCTGGCGTACTGAAAGCAAATCTTGCTGCAGCGCAAGCGACTGCCGATCTGAACAGTGGTGATTATGATAGAGCCATTGCGCTGTTTAAACGCGGCGCACTTTCAAAACAAGACCTGGATACCGCACTTGCAAATAAAGCATCAGCGCTAGCCAATCTTCAAGCCGTAAAAGCGCAACTCGCCCAAAATGTCATTACCGCACCTATCGGGGGCAAATTGGGATTAACACTTTATAACGTCGGCGACTATATTAATGTCGGACAGTCTCTCGTTAATTTACAGTCGATTGACACCCTGCGAGTCGATTTTTCCGTTCCACAAAATAATGCCTCTCAAATTAAATCAGGCGATCCCGTGAAAGTTCAGAGCGACAGTTTCCCCGGTGAAACTTTCCAAGGATCTATTAGAGCAGTGGATACCGCCGTGGATGTCAGCACGCGAACCGTTGCGATTCGTGCACATATTCCGAATCCGAATGAAAAATTATTACCCGGTAGTTTTGTTCAAGTAACCGTTGATGCGGGTGCACAAAAAATGTTGGTCAGTATTCCGCAACTTGCCGTGGTATACGACGCCAGTGGAAATTATGTTTATGCCGTTGTGAATGGCAAAGCCGTCAAAACGCCCATTAAAATATTGCAATCAAATAAAAGCATGATTGCCGTATCCGGCTTGAATGACGGTGATGTTGTCGTCACACAAGGCCAACTCAAAATTCATGATGGCGCCAATGTCCATGCAACTCACTGATATTTTTATTCGTCGTCCTGTTTTTGCCACTGTCTTAAGTTTAATTATTTTACTGACGGGCATTCGTGCATTCATGTCATTGCCCACACGACAATTTCCGCAAATCTCTGCGTCTGTCATTAATATCAGCACAACGTTTTCTGGCGCGAGCCCACAAATCATGGAAGGGTTTGTCACCACCCCCATTGAAAATGCGCTTTCAGGAATAGATGGAATTGATTATATAAAATCCACGAGCTCAACAGGTTCTAGCAATATTTCAGTCGTTTTTAATTTGGGCTATGACATTAACAAAGCCGTAACAAATATCAGTAATGCCGTCTCTTCGGTACGTTATCTTTTGCCAAAACAAATTCAAGATCCTATCGTCGCTGAAAGAGATCCCAACGCACAACCCACGATGTATATACCTTTTTATAGCCCGACATTAAATGCAGAACAAATTACGGATTATATTGTCCGTGTCGTACAACCCGAAATTGCAACGCTACCCGGTGTCGCGCAAGCCCTGATTTTTGGTGAACGATTATATTCCATGCGCATTTGGTTGAATCCACAACTCATGGCCTCTCATGGCGTTACCGCCAATGATGTGTCAACGGCCTTGATGAACAATAATATTCAAACTGCCGCCGGTACTATAGAAAGTAAGTGGGAACTTTTTGATGTCACGGCACAAACCGATTTACGCACACCCGCACAATTTAATAATTTAGTGATTAAAAGCGACAATAAAGGCAATTTTGTGCGTCTCAATGCAATTGGATATGCCGAACTGGGTCCGGAAGATGATAGTACTTCTGTGAATATTAATGGCCAAAATGCCATTGTACTTGCTGTTGTTCCTCAACCGACAGCAAATCCATTGGATATTTCCAAAGAAGTGAATAACGTTATGCCTTCGGTCAAGCGTTCCTTGCCGCAAGGGTTAAATGCCATTCTGATGTACGATGCCTCGAAATTTATTGCCGCATCCATTAAAGAAGTCTATCAAACCATCATAGAAGCAACGTTATTTGTAATTATTGTTATATTTATGTTTTTAGGTTCATTACGAAATGCCTTAATTCCCATCATTACCATACCACTATCTATTATTGGCGTGTGCAGCATTATGTTAGCGCTAGGATATAGCATTAATGTTCTCACACTACTCGCCTGGGTATTAGCGATTGGATTAGTCGTCGATGATGCGATTGTTGTCGTCGAAAATATACATCGGCATATAGAGGATGGCTTATCACCATTTGATGCGTCTATAAAAGGCGCACGCGAAATTGGATTTGCAGTGATTGCCATGACATTAACATTGGCAGCCGTCTATGCACCCATTGGATTTGTTTCCGGATTAACGGGCGCCCTCTTCAGAGAATTTGCATTTACATTAGCAGGTTCCGTAATTATTTCAGGTTTTGTCGCACTGACACTCTCGCCCATGATGTGCTCAAAATTATTAAAGCATTCTGAAAAGAAAGGCTTACCAGAAAAAGTTGATGAAATATTTAATCGCTTTATGAATAAATACAAAGAGTTATTAAAAGCAACCTTGGATAGAAAAGGTTTAGTATTAATTATTGCGGGAATTATTTACGTCAGTTGTTATTCTTTATATACCACACTTCCCAGTGAATTAGCGCCCCAAGAAGATCAAGGGGTTATTTTAGGTGCCGCTACTGGCCCCACAAATGCAAACGTAAATTATACGATTTCGCAAACTAAAAAAATTGAAGACATTTATAAGAAAGTTCCCGAATCGTTGGGGTATGGCATCATTAATGGCTATGCGGGATCACCAGCACAAAATAGCGCATTTTCATTTATGGTGTTGAAACCCTGGAGCGAACGCAAACGATCTTCATCAGACATTATTGCAAGTCTCTTTCCTCAGTTCTGGGCTATTCCCGGTATTAAAGCTTTTCCGTTTAATGACCCACCGTTACCCGGCAGTAACGCATTCACGCCCGTAGAATTTGTTTTAAAAACAACAGGGTCGTATCAAGATTTAAATAATGCGGCGCAGAAATTAATTGGCATTGCAGAAAAAGAAAATCCTAAATTATTAAATTTAGACAGCGACCTCAAAATGGACACGGCACAAGTAGACATTGAATTGGATCGTGATAAAGCTGCTGATTTGGGCATACCCATGACTGAAATTAACAGCACGTTAAATCTTGCTTTGGCTCAACCTCTCTTGGCGCAATTTAATATGGGTGGAAAAAGCTATAATATTATTCCTCAAGTCATGCCACAATTTAGATCCTCAGCCGCTCAATTAGGACAATTAAATGTTCGTACAGGAACGGGTCAATTAATTCCGTTATCCAACATCGCGACAATCAATCAAACCGTTGAAACACAAAGTTTAAATCACTTTCAACAAGTTCGTGCCGCAAAAATTTCAGCGGGTCTCGCGCCGGGTTACACGCTCGGTCAAGCGTTGAGTTATCTTGAAGGTATTGCTAAAAAGAATTTACCGCCCAATATTCAATATGATTTCGAAGGACAATCACGTCAAATGGTGCAATCCTCTGGTGCCATGGAAGAGACGTTTGTATTTGCCATTTTATTTATTTTTCTCGTGTTGGCCGCACAATTTGAAAGTTTTCGTGATCCGCTGATTGTCATGATGAGTGTACCGCTATCTTCTGCAGGAGCACTGATTGCATTACATTTATTACCCGGCGGAACGTTAAATATCTATACCGAAATTGGTTTGGTCACATTAGTTGGTTTAATCAGTAAACATGGAATTCTTATCGTCGAATTTGCTAATCAATTACAAGAACAGGGTTATGATAAATTAGGTGCCATTATTGAATCCGCGTCGATTCGTTTACGTCCCGTATTAATGACAACATTTGCCATGATTTTAGGCGCACTGCCTCTAGCACTTTCACATGGAGCTGGATCAGGGGCACGTACACAATTAGGTTGGGTGATTATTGGTGGCATGTCATTCGGCACTTTTTTTACTTTATTTGTTATCCCAACCATGTATATGTTTTTAGCAAAGGTGAAGACTAATGGAAGCATTGATTAATCAAGCATTTGAAGATCGCGCTATTTTATCGCCGACCAGTTCTCCCCATGAAATTAGAGCCGCTGTTCTCGAGATCATTTCGCAATTAGATTCTGGCAAAATACGCGTTGCTGAAAAAATAAATAATAAATGGGTAACGAACGAAACAATCAAAAAAGCCATCTTATTATATTTCAAATTATTTCCCAATGTTATTCAACAAGCCGGTTTTACAAATTTCTTCGATAAAGTACCCATGAAATATGAAGGTTATTCAGAAGAAAGATTTAAAGAAGAAAATGTTCGCGTAGTACCTTCTGCAATAGTCCGAAAAGGCGCTTATATTGCTCCTACCACCATATTAATGCCCTCTTTCGTAAATGTTGGCGCTTATATAGATACAGGTGTGATGGTGGATACGTGGGCAACAGTTGGTTCATGCGCGCAAATTGGTAAGAACGTTCATTTATCAGGTGGTGTAGGAATTGGTGGTGTATTAGAACCTTTGCAAGCAACACCCACTATCATAGAAGATAATTGTTTTATTGGCGCACGCTCTGAAATTGTTGAAGGTGTCATTGTTGAAGAAGGCGCCGTGATTTCAATGGGTGTTTATATTGGCCAAAGTACCAAAATATATAATCGCATGACAAATGAAATTACTTATGGCGTTGTTCCCAAAGGCGCCGTTGTCGTTCCCGGCTCACTTCCCTCCAAAGATAAATCACACAGTATTTATTGTGCAGTGATTGTTAAATTTGTGGATGAGCAGACGCGCGGGAAAGTTGCGTTGAATGAATTGCTGAGGGATTAAGTAAAAATATTTTTTAATTCTATTGAAAAGTTCCTATACAAGTTTCATTATGCTGAATAATCATCAGGAGTTAAGTTATGCGAGCTATCAAATCAGTTACCCCGCCTCCGCCTATTTGGATAGATGAAGCCAGCAAAGCAAAAATCCTATCAGAAACTGATCCGGATACAATCATTCGTAACTTTGAAAAATACAGTAAAGCCACCGCTGCTTCTCTTGATCATTTAAGCGATGAAGAATGGTGCGAACGTCTTGACACCCTCAGACGTTTAACAGTTAGCTTTATTGAAGTTGAACAGGGAGAAGTGCGTCCCTTCAAAGAAGTAGCAGCAGAATTACGGGCTCTTATAAAGGAGAAATGTTCTCATGCAGCCTTACGAAATAATAATAAGCAAGATGGCCGAAAAAGATCTTTTTGAGCTGTTTACTTATATCTCAGAAAATGACTACAGTGGTAAAGCTGAAGTTTTTATTGAAAATCTTCTAAAGAAGATTGATAGTCTTTTATATTTTCCTGAATGGCGCCAACGTGTTCAAGAAACAACAAAAGTAAATAACTCTCGCTTGTATAAAATTTTTTATATCTCATATCGGATTACTTATGAAATCAGGGGTGATAAAATAACCATTCATAGTGTAATAGATGGACGGAGGAACTTAAAAAAAATACTACCCAAACGACTCAGTCTTATAACACCAGAACAAATTTAACCCGCAAAAATAATCCAACCCTCAACAATTTTTCCATCCAGAATACGATGAAAGAATGCTTCTTTGAAATAGGTTATTTTACCCGTTTCTTTATCAGTGCCCTTCCCTTCAAGATATGTGGAAACCATTTCGCCTTCTGCGAGAATATGCTTGAGTGTAAATTGAATATCCGGATATTTCGCCAATACTATCTTCATAACGTTCTTAATATGGTCTCTACCATGAACATCGCCATCTGGCTTGTGATGAACATAATTCTCTGCCACTAATGTATCTGTTAATGCAGTATCACGTTTGTTCCACATCGTTAAAAAATAGGATTCAATTATTTTTTTGTTGCTCTCAGCATTAGTCATAATCACTCCAACATAAACTCAACAATGAGATTATTCGCTTGCTCACAGATCTCTGGCATTAATTCAGGATACGTAAAAAATGAATGTGGCATTCGATCAAATGTATATAATTTTACCTCTGCGTTGGCCTCTTTGAGCTTGTGTGCAAACGTAATATTATCGTCACACAACGGATCTTCCAGTCCGACTAACACACACGTTGGCGGCATTTGATCTAACTGACCATACAGCGGACTTGCATAAGGATTATCCCAGTCTTTAATATTCGGAAGATACAACGCGCGCATAAAAGCGATCACACTCATCTCTGCATAAGGATTACCCACACCAAATGCCATCATAGAGGGGTACTTTTCAAAATACTGATCGGAATAAGATGACAGACACAAAACTTTATCCGGTAGTGGTAAGTGATGCTCATAACAATACAGCGCAAGTGCAGCGCCCATATTTCCACCGGCAGAATCGCCTCCTATTATTACCCTTCCTGAAGTTTGTTGGCGTGCGTATAAATAAGTTGTTATACAATCATTCAACGCAGCAGGAAACGGATGCTCCGGTAACAATCGATAGTCTACTGAAAGTACTGTCATATTTGTCATATGCGATATTCTTTTGGCCCACGCAAGATGTTTGCCCGACGCAGGAATCATCCAACCACCGCCATGAATATAGACAAAAATATCGTTGCTGGGATCTGATGGCGTAAATTGCGTTATGCGAACATCCGCATCAATTGATTTTGGAATTATTTTATCTTCGCGCTTGATATCCGGAAATAACCATAATCCAGGATTCTCTGGATTTCCCCAACGCTCACGAATCATCTTCACCCAAACGTCGCGTAAAGTTTCTTGTTCTAGATGACGTTGATAATATTTTTCAGCAGGCCCAGATTGCAACCAAACTGGAATAGTATTTTTACTCATTTAATTCTGCCCCATAGATTTTATGATTTCATTAAGCTGTTTTATACGCGATTGTCGATCGCCGACTATTTCTACTACTTTGGGTGCTTTACCCGAAATAACCGTTTTTAAATTTTCGCGATATAATTCTTTAAAGGCTTCATCAACCCAATCACGATAAAAATCATGCGGTGGACGATGACCATCTACTTCCAACAAAATGGGATGCTCATCTGAAATAGGCACAAACACAATTAAATCCAAATGCCCTATCACTTCTTTAACTAATGGATAGAGCGAATCTACAAATTTTTTATCAATATCTTGTCGGCCATGATCAATGGAATAACTCGAATACGGAATATAATCAATGGGACAACGATCACAGATGACCTTATCGCCGGGATGATATTTTTTAATGGATTCTATACAGTGATTTAATTGCAGCATAACATGGTTCTGCGTTTGATCTTCCGCAAATACAATTTCATGCTGATGACGTATTGCACGATAAGGCTCTTCTTCAAATTGATAATCCGGATGTGCAGCGAGGAAATCTTGTACAAACGTTGATTTTCCGACTGAGTGTGTACCTGATATGGCTATTCTCATTTCTATGTCCTCTCTAATTCCAATGCAATATTACTTTACCTGACTGTCCACTCGCCATCGCATCAAACGCTTTTTGGAACTCCGTATAATGAAATTCATGCGTTAATACTGGCGCAACATTTAAACCACTTTGTAACAACATGATCATTTTATACCAGGTATCAAACATTTCACGGCCATAAATGCCCTTCAATATTAAGCCCTTAAATATTACATGATTCCAATCAATGGCGATGGGTGCAGAGGGAATTCCAAGAATTGCAATTCGTCCACCGTGATTCATGTGTTCTAACATTTGATTAAATGCAGGGCCATTACCAGACATTTCTAATCCCACATCAAAACCTTCTTTTATCCCCAAATTTTTCATAACATCATCTAAAGAAATTTTAGTAGGATTAACGGTGGTAATATCGCCAATTTTTTTAGCGAGCTCTAATCTATATTCATTTACATCGGTAATGACCACAAATCGCGCGCCAACTTTTTTGCAGATAGCAGCAGCCATAATGCCAATAGGACCTGCACCTGTAATTAATACATCCTCACCCACCAGATCAAAAGACAGTGCGGTATGCACAGCATTGCCTAATGGATCTAAAAACGCAGCAATATTATCGGGAATATTATCGGGTAAGGGATAGACATTCTTAGCAGGGAAACTTAAATATTCTGCAAAACAACCTTGTCTATTCACACCCAATCCAATCGTATTTCGACAAAGATGTTGATTACCTGCGCGACATTTTCGGCAATAACCGCACGTAATATGTCCTTCACCCGAAACACGTTGACCGATTTTTAAACCAGTGACTTCATCGCCGACTTCAACGATTTCACCCATAAATTCATGGCCAATCGCCATGGGAACTTGAATGGTTTTTTGTGCCCATGCATCCCAGTTATAAATATGTGCATCCGTTCCACAAATGGCTGTTTTTTTTATTTTAATTAAAACATCATTATGCCCAATCGTAGGTTTTGGAATATCTTGTAACCAAATGCCTTTCTCCGCTTTGGCTTTCACTAATGCTTTCATATTAAATCACTCCTAATGATTTACCGACTTTTGCAAACGCTGCTATCGCTTTGTCTAATTGCTCTTTAGTATGTGCTGCAGACATTTGCGTTCTAATCCTCGCCTGACCCTTTGGTACTACGGGGAAAGAAAATCCAACCACATAAATATTTTCTTTTAATAATTGATTTGCCATTTCGGTCGCTAGCTTAGCATCACCTAACATAACGGGAATGATAGGATGTTCGCCGGGAATTAAATTAAAACCCAGTTTTGTCATATGCTTTCTAAAATACTCTGAATTTTCTTTTAATTTAGCACGAAGTTTTTCGCCATGTTTTTTTAATAAAGCTAATACTTCAATCGATGCACCAACAATTGCAGGAGCAAGAGTATTAGAAAATAAATAGGGTCTAGATCTATTTCTTAACCAATCAATCACTTCTTTTTTGCCGGATGTATATCCACCCGACGCGCCACCCAATGCTTTACCCAATGTTCCGGTGTAAATATCAATTCTATCTGCTACTCCACAATGTTCCGGTGTGCCCTTTCCGGTTTTGCCCATAAAACCCACGGCATGCGAATCATCAACCATGACCATTGCGTCGTATTTATCTGCAAGATCACAAATCGCTTTTAAATTGGCAATAATGCCGTCCATGGAAAATATGCCATCAGTCGCTATCAACTTAAATCTTGCCTCTTTTGCGGCGATTAATTGTTTTTCAAGATCTTCCATATTGTTATTCGCATATCTAAATCTTTGGGCTTTACATAATCTAATGCCATCTATGATGCTCGCATGATTTAGTGCGTCTGAGATTATGGCATCTTCTTCTGATAATAAAGTTTCGAATAATCCACCATTTGCATCAAAACACGAGCTGTACAATATCGTATCTTCCGTGCCTAAAAATTCGCTTATTTTTGATTCTAATTCTTTATGAATATCTTGTGTGCCACAAATAAATCGGACTGACGCTAAACCATAGCCATGTTTATCTAACGCCTCTTTTCCGGCATGAATTAATTTAGGGCTATTGGCTAAACCTAAATAATTATTTGCACAGAAATTTAAAACGTGTTGGTCGTGATTCACTTCAATTTCCGCTTGTTGTTGTGAAGTAATAACACGCTCGGCTTTGTATAAGCCTTCGGTTTTAAGTTCGGCGATTTTTTCAGCTAAAAATTTCGTAAATTTGCTTTTTGACATAAATATTCCTTTCTCAGTTCTAGTCGTAACGCAGACTTTTATCCGCATTCATTGCTTCATCAACATCAGGAGTAGGGACGGATGAAATATTGGCAAGTACACGTAATTGCCAAAAATTAGGTACTACTCCAATCCCATATCCACCGCCATGCGGAGATCTACCAAAATTTTCAAGATTGCGTACTCTTCCTCTTTCTTCCTCATTGTTTTGCATAGTATTTTCTCCTATCAATTAGAACAATTCCATCGGATCGACATCAATCGACCATCTGACATTTTGCTTAGACTTAATTTCTGATAAATGGCTCGTTAATTGATTTAAGACCCGCTTTAAATTTGACCTATTATTCGATTGTAACAACAAATGCCCACGGTGTTTACCCGCCTTCTTTTGCATCGGCGCCGGCAAGGGCCCCAAGGCAAAAACAGCATTGTCTTTATTAAGATAGGTTTTTATTTGATTCAAAAACTCAATCACCAATTCTATTTTTAAACCCTCCGCCCGAATCATTGCCATGAAATGGTACGGCGGTAATTGTGCTTCTTCCCGCTCTTTTAATAAATTCTTAGCAAAATCTTCATAACCTGAATTTAATAATATATTTAACAAACTATGTTCAGGATGATACGTTTGTAATATGACTTCACCCGGTTTTTCAGCACGACCACTCCTTCCGGCAACTTGCAAAATTAATTGCGCAGTGCGCTCAGAGCCGCGAAAATCACTGCTAAATAATCCCGAATCAGCATTTAAAATTACGGCTAAAGTTACGTTTTTAAAATGATGTCCCTTCGCAAGCATTTGTGTGCCAACTAATATACAAGCCTCGCCTTCATGAACATTTGCTAATTTTTTTTCCAGAGAACCTTTTTTACGCGTCGAATCTCGATCAATTCTTATAATTGGCGTTTCAGGAAAATACTCTTTAAGATTTTCTTCAATTCTTTCTGTACCGGTTCCTAATGGCGCCAAAGAAGTCGAATGACATTCCAAACATTTTCTATCCACGGGCCTGGATGCACCACAATGATGACATTGTAAATGCGACGGCGAATTATGAATCGTCATATTTGCATCGCATTGTCTGCACGTCGCAATCCATCCGCAGTGATGACAGATTAAAGTCGGTGAATATCCGCGTCTATTTAAGAAGACCAGTACTTGATTGTTATCTTTTAAATGCTTTTGAATACTTTCTAATAGCGCAATGGATAAACCTTTGGGTGCTGCTTGTTTTTTTAAATCTATTAATATAAAACTGGGGTGAACGGCTTCACCCGCTCTTTCCGGAAGCGTTAATAATTCATAGCGTTTTGATTCAACATTATGCAAGCTTTCTAAACTGGGCGTCGCTGAACCCAATACAATAGGAATAGATTCAAACTGCGCGCGTAACACACCTAAATCTCTTGCCGAATATTTAAACCCTTCTTGTTGTTTAAAAGATAAATCATGTTCTTCGTCTAATATAATTACACCCGGATTTTTTAATGATGCAAATACAGCAGACCGCGTGCCAATAACAATTTTCGCATCGCCATTTTTTGCTTGAAGCCACGCGGAATGTCTTTCTGAATCTGTTAGCCCAGAATGCAATACAGAAATAATTACGGGAAATCGCATTTGAAATCGCATGACCGTCTGAGGCGTTAAACCTATTTCGGGAACTAATATTAAAGCCTGTTTATTTTGTTTTAATACTTCACTGATAATTTGCAAATACACTTCTGTTTTACCTGATCCTGTCACGCCGAATAATAAAAAGGGTTTAAAATTATTTAACTCAGAAATAATTTTATCGACGGCTATTTTTTGATGACCGGTTAATACTAGCGGCACTTCAGGAAGTGATTCGAACTCAAAAGCATGATGCTTATATTCTGTACTTCTACCTTGTCTTAATAATGTCGGTAATGCTGCAGCGAAAACTTCGCCAATGGGATAGTGATAATAATCCGCAGCAAAAATAATTAATTTAAGTATAGATTCAGAAAACAAACTCTCGGTATCTAATATTTCTTCAGCTTGCTTTAGTTTTTTGGGATTAATACTGGATTTGTCGCTAGTACTTAATAAAATACCGGTCAATGTTGAGTCACGCCACGGAATTTTTACACGCAGGCCGGGTTTAAAATTTTCTGCGGTAAAATTATCCGGCGCAATATAATCGAATAATCTATACAGGGGTGTGGGAACGGCGACTTGTAAAATAAACATCACTGTCCTCCTCCGTGCTTCGCACTTCGGCGAACAGCCTTCGCTTCCATGAATAAGCGTTCTATTAAATTTTGTACCAGTATATTTTTCAACTGGCCTGCCAGCCGTAGCAAAAGCGAAGGCTGGCGGAGAGGGAGGGATTCGAACCCTCGTGGGACGTTAAGCCCCCAACCGATTTCGAGTCGGTGCCGTTATAGCCACTTCGGTACCTCTCCGGATAGATGAACATACATGCGCGCGCTATTCTAATGACGAACCTGCTGAGAAAGAAGACTTCCCGGCGGAATTTTTGATACCGGCTGAACATTCGCTAATCGAGCATAATCATTTTCATGACGCTGAATACCCACCGCTGCACAACTCGATAAACTCAATACCGTTAATAACATTAAAATCTTTTTCATTTAGACTTCCTCGCCCACAAATTTAAATGCTGATCTCAAATCTTGATGATGCTTCTGTGAAAGACTGCTCAAGGGTAAACGGATTCCTTCAGGAATCAATCCCATGTCATGTAACAACCACTTACAGGGAATCGGATTGCTCTCGGAGAAAATTTCTTTATATAACGGCAGCAATTTTTTATTCAATTTTCGCGCCAAGGGTCTATTTCCCGCCAGCGCTGCATCACATAATGCTCGCATGGATTTTGGTGCGACATTAGACACGACAGAAATCACGCCTTTAAATCCTAATAACATGGCAGATAACGCATCTTCGTCATTGCCCGTCAAAATATCTATCTTATCTTCAACCCGGTTCAATAAATCATCGATTTGGGATAGCGTCATATTGGATTCTTTCAGCGCAACAATATTGGCTATCTCAGCAAGTCGCCCGGTCGTTTCAGGCGCAATGTTACAGCCAGTTCTTCCGGGATGATTGTATAAAATAATAGGCAGGGGAACTTTGTCGCTAATAGCCTTGTAATGGGCGTATATGCCCTCTTGGGTTGGCTTATTATAGTAAGGCGCGATGATGAGGCAGGCGTCTACACCGAGCGCTAAGGCCTTCTTGCTGGTTTCGATAGTTTTGAGGGTTGAGTTCGAACCTGTCCCGGCAATAACAGGCACCCGTTTAGCGGCTTTTTTAACGACCGTTTCGACCATTTTCTCGAATTCTTCGGGGGTTACGGTGGGCGATTCGCCCGTCGAGCCATTAACGACCAGGCCTTGTACCCCAGCCGAAATTTGGCGTTCTACCAGCTTCTCAAGGCTGTTGAGGTTAATCTCGCCATTGGCGTCCATGGGTGAAACTAATGCTGTTATTACGCCTGTAAACATCTTGTGCCCTCCCCGACTTTCCTGCATAGTACTGCTCTCCCAACCCCGTGACAAGCAAGGAAATCGTCAGATGCAAGACAAACAATATTTAAGCATTGCGGCTATTTTTGCGAGCGAAACTGAAACGCTTCGTGAAATTGCACACCTTATCGCGCATCATCAATGCGACATTTTAGATTGGCGTCTTTACCAACACGGTGATCGTCATAATTTACACTTTTTAATCGGCGGAACGTGGGCCGTCATCGCCAAACTTGAACCCAAATTGAATACCTTGGCAAAAAAGAAATCCATGCAAATTCTCATGGAGCGCACTAACCTCAAGCCACCTCAGAAAAATTTCTTCCCCTACAATCTCTATATCATAGCCGAAGATAATCCTGAGAACTTTCATCAGATTATGCGCTACTTAGTTCAACCCGATATTTTTATCCATGAGATCAACATAGATACCTATAAAGCCCGGTATACTGAGACGCCTATGCTGTCTATCACTATAAAAATTCAATTTTCTGTTAATCTGTCTATCTCAGAGTGGCGTGAACATTTTATGTTATTTTGTGACGATATGAATTTTGACTCTATAATGGAACCGGAGAAAACCTAACACATGGCAAAAGGGAAAGTAGTTGCAAAGGATAAGCGCTTATTTGTTTTAGATACCAATGTGTTGATGCACGATCCCACGTCTATATTACGCTTCCAAGAGCATGATATTTATCTTCCTATGGTTGTTCTCGAAGAACTCGATGCCAATAAAAAAGGGTTGACGGAAACGGCAGCTAACGTCCGCCAAACGAACCGTTTTCTCGATGAACTCATGACGGGCAAAACGCACGAAGAAATCGTCGATGGATTATCACTCCCCACGAATGGCGGAAAATTATTTTTCCAAACCAATGAAGTCAATTCACTCTTACCTAATATATTACCCGGCGGTAAAGCAGATAATTCTATTTTAGGCATTACCCTGTCTCTTCAAAAAGATAAACCTCACACTAAAGTTACGTTGGTTTCCAAAGATATTAATCTCAGAGTGAAAGCAGGAATTTTAGGCGTTCATGCCGAAGATTATTATAACGATCAAGTTTTAGAAGATTTGTCGCAATTACATACCGGCATTCATGTATTGCCGAATGATTTTTGGGATAAACACAGCAAAGATCTGGAATCATGGAAAGAAGAAGGCAAGACCTACTATAAAATTAAAGGCCCGGAAATTAATACGTGGCTTCCCAATGATTGTTTATATTTACAAGATCCCTCACAACCTTTCATGGCATTTGTGCGTGAAATTAAAAATGATTACGTCGTATTCCAACACGCGCATGATTACCAATTGCCAAAGCATACTTTATGGGGTATCAACGCTCGAAACCGAGAGCAAAATTTTGCATTAAATGTCCTGATGGATCCGGATATTGATTTCGTGACATTACAAGGTCCCGCAGGGACTGGAAAAACATTATTAACATTAGCAGCAGGATTAGCACAAACTTTAGATCATGCAAGATACCGCGAAATATTAATGACTCGCGTAACCGTTCCACTTGGCGAAGATATTGGTTTCTTACCGGGTACTGAGGAAGAAAAAATGACGCCATGGATGGGTGCATTAATGGATAACTTAGAAGTACTGCATAGCAATACACACGGCGATGCCTGGGAACGTGCAGCCACTCAAGATTTATTACGCAATAAAATTAAAATTCGAGCATTAAATTATATGCGTGGCAGAACTTTTTTAAATAAATATTTAATTATCGATGAAGCCCAAAATTTGACGTCTAAACAAATGAAAACGTTACTAACTCGCGCGGGTCCTGGTACTAAAATAGTTTGTTTGGGTGATTTACATCAAATAGACACGCCATATTTAACAGAGCGCACTTCGGGATTAACTTACGCAATAGATAGGTTTAAACATTGGGAACACAGCGCGCATATTACCTTGTCACGCGGTGAACGTTCGAGACTTGCGGATTTTGCGTCGGAGAATATGTAGTCTTTTTCAAAGGTGGTCGAAATTTGCGACCAGCTCAGCCTGTTCTGACAGCCTATTTGGCGAAACAGCCAAATTACGCTATAATTCCCTATATTACATTTTTTTGTAATATGGAGAAACCATTGAAATATGCCGCGTTTCGAGACATGGTTAAAAGCTACCCCTTCTTCCATGGGCGCATCTTCTCGCACCTCACTAAAGATGTAGCCACCCTGCGCCGTCAAGTCAGCGAGTGGATTCAAAAAGGCTATGTGGTTCCATTAAAGCGCGGCATGTATACGCTACAAGAAAAAGATCGCGAAACGAAATTTTCGAAATATTATCTCGCTAACCAACTATACCTCCCCTCTTATATCAGCCTAGAAACAGCGCTGAGTTATTACAATATTATTCCCGAAGGTGTTTATGCAACAACATCGATTTCAAGCAAGAAAACACAAGAATTTAATAATGCTCTTGGACAATTTATCTATCATCACGTAGAACCGAATCATTTTGGTGATTTTGTGATGGTGCAAGATGAATTTAAAAATTCTGTTTATATGGCCAGCAAAGAACGCGCAATTATTGATTTCTTATATTTCAGAGTACCGTGGGAGCGAGAATATAAATCTGATATTTTTACCGAATCGTATCGCTTTCAAAATTTAGAAGGGTTAGACACAAAAAAACTTCGACACATTGCGAAAAAATATAAAATCAATAAAATGACTATTCTGGTCAACTTACTAATTAAACAATTGGAGCATGAACATGATTGAGATCATTCAGCAAAAGCTTAAGCCATTCCATACCCGCGAAGAGAAATACAATCAGCTACGGGAATTTTTGCAAATTTTGATTTTGAAAATTATTGATGAAAATGGTTATTTTAAAAATTTAGCTTTTGTAGGCGGCACCGCGCTTAGAATTCTTTATGGCATTAAGCGATTTTCAGAAGACCTTGACTTCTGTCTTGTTGACCCAAAAAAATATAACTTTAGCTCCATGATGAAAGATCTTGAACGCCATTTACGACTTTATAATCTCGACGTGACTATTACATATAAAGACAAAAAAACTGTCGCATCAGCTTCCGTAAAATTTAATGATATTCTACATACCGTCGGTTTAAGTGCTCATGAAGATCAAAAAATTTTTATTAAATTTGAAGTCGATCAGAATCCTCCACACGGTTATCAAACGCAGCTCAGTGTTATTAATAAAGATTTTCTGGTTGGCATTAATCACTACGATCCAGCTTCTTTGTTTTCCGGAAAACTGCATGCAGTTTTGTGTCGAAAGTATACGAAGGGTCGAGATTATTATGATTTAATTTGGTATCTTAGCCAAAAAATTGAACCCAATTTCAACCTATTAAATAATGCCATTATTCAAACCGAGAAAAAAGATTGGACATTGGATAAAAGCAATCTCAAAGAATTACTCAAAAAACGCATCGAAGAAACAGACTTCAAAAAAGTTCGTTC
Organism: Gammaproteobacteria bacterium; assembly: GCA_035943935.1. Taxonomy (GTDB): domain Bacteria; phylum Pseudomonadota; class Gammaproteobacteria; order DASZBR01; family DASZBR01; genus DASZBR01. Next base: position 91,679 of record DASZBR010000006.1, on the reverse strand, counting down.
AGATATCAGTCCATTCCTAATGGATCCCAAAGAAATTCGATTTTTTGAAAAGGACTATTTTTTGAATCTACTTAATCCACCGACTTACAGTGTGTCTCGCGGATAAAGAAAGTAACAAAGAGAGCAACCAACATCGCGGCCGGCATAATCATCATCGCCACATGATAATCGCGTGGTGAGTAAGTATGGATATTATTGATGATTTTTACATCACCCATTTTATCCATGACATAACCAAATAACGGCTGAAATACTGCACCGCCCGCAAGTGTTGTAAAAGATACTACGCTAACTGACGTTGCGGTAATAATGCGAGGATTACTTTCTGCGACAGTAGGATAACTAATAATTTGCGCGCCACCCACAAGACCCAACAGAAAAAACATAATGGCATAAACGGACAACGTCGCGGATATATTAATAAAAATAAACATTAAGATTATGGCTAATACGGCACCAATTTGCATGGGCAATCTTCTCAAAGCCAATTTGTCAGAAATCCAACCCGATAATGGCGAACCAATCACCGTCCCAAAAAATATCATCATGGGAGGATATGAAGATTGTAGTAGAGATAAATGTTTCACTTGTTGTAAATATAAACTTCCAAATCCACCACCGCCAATTAAAAATATCGGTAAATTCATAAAGCAGGTATACAAACCACACAGCCAATTGCGCACTGTCCCATAGGATGTTTTCATCGCATGCCAATAGCCATAATTTTCTAACGCTTCTTGGTCGTTATCAATCGTTCGATGACTGTCTTTGGGATAATCTTGAACTAAGAAAAAGATGAGAATCCAGAATACTAATCCAAGCCCGGCATCAATCATGATCGCATGACGCCAATTGCCTAAGGCATTAATTAATAATGTTAACGGTGTTTGTGCAATCGTGCCGCCTAACATGGCCATTGTTACGACTAATCCGGAAACTAATGCGAGTTTGTCGTTGTGAAACCAACGCGACGCTAATCTAATACAACTTAAAAAACAAAATGCACTACCAATACCCGTTAATAATCGACTCAACTCAGCTAATTCGTATTGATCTGTCACTGCAAAACAATATGTGCCTAAGGTACAAATTAACAACGCGGTTAAAATAACTTTACGCGTTGAGAACCTATCTAAAATTTGTCCAGCAGGTAATAAAAATAATATGGTTGAATAAAAATACGTTGCAGAGAGATTGCCTAATTTTGTCGCATCGATAGAAAAGTCGTGCATCAAATATGGCGCCAAAGAACTTATCATGTTCATTTGGATGAATTCGTAGAAGAAGAAAAGTGCTGCAGAAAAGACAACTATCCACGGCTTTAAGCCTGTATTCATTTTTTATTTCTCGCGGGCAAAGGTTTCTCTGACACATAATGACGCGACTAATCCCGCCACTAAGATAATGACTAACATCGACATCGAACTGTGATACGCCGCTGCATTATAAACATGCGCACCATTCACAACGGTTCCATCCCAATTTTTATCCATTAATTTTCCAAACAGGGGTTCGAATATCATGGGGGCACCCATAATTAATACCGCAGACAATCCCATGGCAGTACCAATAATGCTTTTATCATTGCTTTCAGATATTGCAGGATAACCGACGGTTTGTGCGCCGCTTAAAAAGCCTAAAGCGAAAAAGAGTGGAACCAATGACCACAGCGATAAGTTTTGTAACATCATGATCGCTACCATGACAGGTATTGAAAGCACAGAGAATATAATCATGGGCAAACGACGGCGTTTAATTTTATCGGAAAACCAACCAATCGCCGGAAACCCTGCCATCGCACCTAAAAACATCGCAGAAATCACATAAGACGATTGAAGTGAAGTAACTTGATCAACTGTTGTTAAATACAAACTTCCCCACAAACCGCCTAATAACATGAGAGGAACATTCAAGAAACTAATAAATAATCCGGAAAACCAATTTTGCAAGTTGGTTAATGCTAAGAAAACGCTTTTCATCACACCCAATTCACGTAATTGTTGACGTTGATTTTTATAAAATTCTTCTTGGCCCGGCGGATAATCACGCACCACAGCCCAAATTAAGATAATCAGTAAAACCCCTAATCCTGATACAACTAATAGAGAATTACGCCATCCCATTTCTGAAATTAACCAGGTCAACGGTGTTTGCGCAACCATTCCGCCAAACATAGCCAATGCAATTACAACGCCTAATACAAGCGCCATTCTTTCTGCGGGAAACCAACGTGAGGCAATTCGAATGCTGCTTAAAAAACAAAACGCGTTACCAAAACCTGCAGCAAGATGATAAATGCTAATAGCAAAGATAGAGTGTGACTGAGAAAATAATACTGTACTGATTACCGTAATCCACATCGCCGCTAAAATAATTTTACGTGTAGAAAATCGATCTAATAACATACCGGCGGGAAAAAGAAGGAGGACATTACCGAGAAAAAAGCAGGATGCAACATAACCTAACGTTGTTGCACCCACATGGAATTCACTCAGAAGCGACTGACTGATCGCATTGAACATCTGCATCTGAATAAATTCGTAGAAAAAAAACATTGCTGCTGAAAGAACAACTAACCATGGAAGATATTTTGGAACCCGAACTGCGTTTAAGTTCATTGTGTTCATTAAGCCTCCTGGTTGACCTCCTTCATACTTAAACGAATTTTGCCTTGTCTGTCAATTTCTAACACTTTGACTTTGACTTTTTGGCCTTCTTGTAATTTATCAGACACTTTTTCAACTCGTTCATTTGCGATTTGTGAAATATGCACTAAACCATCTTTACCCGGCATAATTGTTACAAACGCACCGAAATCCATTAACTTCGAAATAGTGCCATCATAAATAGCGCCGATTTCAATATCAGACGTAAGACTTTTAATTCTGCGAATCGCTTCTTGTGCAGCTTCATTATCTGTAGATGCAATTTTAATTGTACCGTCATCAGTAATATCGATGGTTGTGCCTGTTTCTTCAGTTAATGCACGAATGGTCGCACCGCCCTTTCCAATCACTTCACGAATTTTATCAGGATTAATTTTGATGGTTACAATACGTGGAGCGTAATCCGACATGGTTTCACGGGTTTTGCTCAAAGAAGCATTCATCACACCCAAAATATGTAATCGGCCTGTCTTCGCTTGAGCCAGAGCTTTTTCCATAATTTCTTTGGTAATGCCATCAATCTTGATATCCATTTGAAGCGCAGTAATACCTTTCTCAGTACCCGCAACTTTGAAATCCATATCGCCTAAATGATCTTCGTCACCCAAAATATCGGTCAAAATAGCGAATTTCTCGCCCTCTTTGATTAAGCCCATCGCAATACCCGCAACTGGTGCTTTAAGTGGAACACCCGCATCCATCAACGATAAACTTGCGCCACACACACTCGCCATTGAACTCGAGCCATTTGATTCCGTAATTTCAGAAACCACGCGAATGACATAAGGGAATTGTTCTTGTGTTGGCAACACGGCTTGAATACCACGACGTGCTAATCGACCATGGCCAATTTCACGACGCTTAGGACCTGTCATCGGACCGGTTTCGCCCACAGAGTATGGAGGAAAATTATAGTGCAACATAAATTGATCTTTAATCTCGCCACCTAATGCATCAATCACCTGTGCATCACGACCGGTTCCTAATGTACTCACAACCAACGCTTGTGTTTCACCACGTGTAAATAGCGCTGAACCGTGTGTACGGGGTAACAAACCTGTTTGGATCGTAATGGGACGAACCGTGACAGTATCACGACCATCGATACGTGGTTTTTTATCTAAAATACGGTGACGAACGATTTTTGCTTCTAAACTTTCGAAATGCGCACGAACCATGTGTTCGGTAAATTTTTCGTCTTTCGTTAAACTCTCAATAGTCTTTTTACGCAGATCATTAATTTTGGTTAAACGCTCTGCTTTTGCTGGAATATTGGAATAAGCATCATCCAATTCTTTTTGAGCGTGTTCATGTAACGCTTTTTCTAATAAATCATGCGTTATAGGTGCTTGCCATGTCATAGGCGGATTGCCTACTTCACCGGCAAATTCTTTGATAGCCTTAATCGCCACTTGCATTTGTTGATGACCAAAATGCAATGCACCAGACATAATCTCTTCAGATAATTCTTTGGCTTCAGATTCAACCATCAATACAGCTTTCTCTGTTCCCGCAATCACGAGATCTAATTCAGAGGTTAATACTTGTTCAGCGCTGGGATTCAATAAATATACGCCATCTTTGTAACCTACACGTGCCGCAGCAATAGGACCATTGAAGGGAGCACCAGAAATAGCTAATGCCGCTGAAGCGCCTAATAACGCTGGAATATCAGGATTAACAGTCTTGTCTAACGATAATACAGAAACGACGACTTGAATCTCATGATAAAAACCCTCTGCGAACAACGGACGAACAGGTCTATCGATGAGACGCGAATTTAAGGTTTCTGTTTCTGTCGGACGACCTTCACGCTTGAAATAACCACCCGGAATTTTGCCTGCAGCATATGTACGTTCTTGGTACATAACAGTGAGGGGAAGGAAATCAATACCTTCTTTCATTTTCTTATCAACAACAACCGTTGCTAAAATCACCGTATCACCCATCTGAACCATAACGGCTCCTGTGGCTTGACGTGCGATTGTACCGGTTTCTAACGTGACTTGGTGTTCACCAAATTGAAAGGTTTTTTTAATGCTCACTGCAGTTTCCTTGTGTGGGGGCGGTTTTATTGGTCGCGCAGATTGAGATCTGCAATCAACTTTTTGTAAATTTCTGCGTTCTCAGTCTTGAGATACTTCAATAAACTTCTACGGTTACTGACCATTTGTAAAAGACCATGGCGGGAATGGTTATCCTTCTTATGGATTTTCAAGTGTTCGGTAAGCTCGTTTATACGATCGGTTAACTGGGCAATTTGAACTTCTGGCGATCCCGTATCTTTGGGACTGCGCTGAAATTTCTTAGCCGATGCCTCTACTGTCATCTAAAACTCCTCAACTATCATCAATATCATAAAGTGCGCCATTGTAGACGACAGCGAAGATCATTGACAAGCTTTATCTAAATCGGCATCATTTCGGCCTGAATTTACCATGCAAATGAAAGGAGTATCCCCTCTTGGCTAATACAAAACAGGCAAAAAAACGTGCCCGTCAAGGCGAAGCCCGCCGTGTCCGCAACGCGTCTCAACGTTCTGAAATGCGCACACAAGTCAAAACACTGTTAAAAATCATTGAGAAAGGTGATCTCGCCGAAGCCAATGCTGTTCTCCGTAAAACTGCTTCTATTCTGGATAAATCCGCTAAAAAGGGTTTGATTCACAAAAACAAAGCGGCTCGTACAAAGAGTCGTTTGAACGCACGCGTGAAAAAATTAGTTAAAAAGTAATTCGTAGGGGCGGGATTTATCCCGTCCCCACATCAGATCTCTTCCGCCAAAATCCCCGCATAGCCAATATAATCTGCAGGTTTTAATGCTTTTAATTTTTTCTTAATCTCTTCAGGCAATTCAACGCTGTCTATAAATTTATGCAATGCTTCTTTACTCATATTTTTTCCACGCGTTAATTTTTTTAATTTTTCATAGGGTTCTTCTACACCATGTACACGCATAACCATTTGAATGGGCTCAGCCAATACTTCCCACGCATTGTTTAAATCAGCAGATATTTTTTCTTGATTAATCTCTAATTTATTCAGGCCCTTTAGTAGTGATTGGTATGCAACCACTGCATGGCCAATACCAACGCCCATATTTCGTAATAAAGTCGAATCAACCAGATCTCTCTGGAATCTTGATACCGGCAATTTTTCAGCCAAGCAATTTAATAAGCTATTCGATAAATACAAATTCCCCTCGGCATTTTCGAAGTCGATAGGATTGATTTTATGAGGCATGGTTGAAGAACCAGTTTCTGATGATTTTATTTTTTGTTCAAAATAACCTAAAGCAATATATCCCCAGGTATCACGACAAAAATCTATTAATATAGTATTAATTCTGATTAGGCTATGAAATAACTCGGCGATATAATCATGAGGTTCTATCTGTGTGGTATACGCTTGATAATGTAATCCTAGATTTTCAACGAAATCTTTGGCTATCGTAAACCAATTTTTATCGGGAAGCGCAATATGATGCGCGTTCATATTTCCCACCGCGCCATTTATTTTGCCCATTATTTTTATATGTTGAAATCCAAATACCTGTGACTCAAGTCTTGATAATACATTGGCGAATTCTTTGCCCACTGTGGTCGGTGATGCTATTTGACCGTGCGTTCGAGATACCATAGGAATTTTTGCGTAACGATGCGCCAAATCTCGCAACACACTCATCAGGTCATTAAAATAATTTAATAAAATCTGTTCCCTTGTGGTCGATAATATTAATCCGTAGGCCAGATTATTAACATCATCTGAGGTACAGCCAAAATGAACCCATTCGCGTAATTTTTTAGTTTTAGGGTTTTTATCCATTTTTGACTTAATAAAATATTCAATCGCTTTCATGTCATGATTCGTTTCTGATTCTATTTTTTTAATTTCTTTCGCGTCTTCAAGACTAAAATCCAAAACTATTTTTTCTAGATTGATTTCGGGTTGCAAGTGCTCTAGCCATTTAACTTCAACGAATACGCGATGTCGCATAAGAGCATATTCGCTAAATAGGTTATTCAACTCTTTGGTTTTATCCGCATAGCGTCCATCGAGCGGTGAAATCATCATCAATGCTGAATTAGTCATTTCTCATACCCCATATATACAAAACCGCACCGACACAGACTGCACTGTCTGCAATATTAAACGTAGGCCAATAATAAGTGCTCAAGTGCCACTGAATAAAATCAGTCACCACACCCGGATAAATTCTGTCTACTAGATTACCTACTGCGCCGCCTAATATTAACGCTAAGCCCGCACAACTGGTATTTTTTTTGTTTTCTGAGTCTCTCAACCAAAATAAAATAAGAATAGAAACCAACGTTGAAAATCCTGCAAGCACCCATCGCTGCCAACCCGTTTCATTACTTAAAAAATTCCATGCAGCGCCATGATTAAAATCCAGGTACCAATTAAAGAAAGGAGTGACTTCAACGGGGATGTGGTACTGCAAATAAGTCGAAGCGACCCACTTTGAACTTTGATCCAAAATAACGACGAAAACACTCAATAAAATCCAATGCCAATACTTAAGTCTAAGCATAGTGTCGTGTCTCTCCTTTTCCTTCCGGTAAATTGTCTACACACCGCAAACAAATATCAGGATGTGCAGTGTCCTTGCCAATATCTTCTCGACGATGCCAACAACGCGTACACTTAATTAAATTATTTAATGGCGTAATATTTATTTTTAGCTCAGCGCCTTTTTCTATTGTCGCACCCGAGGTAATCCAAACAAACCGTAATTCATCTTTTAATTTAAGTAATTCAGCATAAAGTTCTTCTGGTGCGACAATATGAACTAATGACTCAAGTCCAGAACCAATTAATTTCTCATTGCGTTTGATTTCTAATTCTCTATTCACTTGTTCCCGCAGAACAACTAATTTATCAAAATTAATCTGGTCTGCACTTATCTCTGGAAAAAGATAATACTCAGCTAAAAATATAGACGCTAATTTATTTTTTTCCGAAGGCATATACGACCAGATTTCTTCTGCAGTAAAACTTAATATGGGCGCAATCCATCGAACCAGTGCATGCAAAATATGATAAATAGCCGTTTGTGCAGAGCGTCTGCCCTGACTATTCTTTTGCATGGTGTACTGTCTATCTTTAATAATATCTAAATAAAATCCACCTAATTCAACAATGCAAAAATTATGTAATTTCTGGTAGATCAAATGAAATTGATATTCTGTATAGGCTAGCTTTATTTCTTCTTGCAATAATTGGGCTTTTTGAATAATCCATTTATCCAAGCTTAATAATTCAGCGGTATCCAATAAATTAACTTCAGGATTAAAATCATGTAAATTGGCTAATAAAAAACGCGCCGTATTTCGAATACGTCGATAGGCTTCGCCGGTACGCTGTAATATTTCATCCGACAATGCCATTTCTGCACGATAATCGGTTGCTGCTACCCACAGCCGTAAAACGTCTGCGCCCAAACTGTTAATCACTTTTTCAGGTGCAATCACATTGCCAATCGATTTCGACATCTTTCGGCCTTTTTCATCAATCGTGAAACCGTGTGTGAGCACTTCTTTATAAGGCGCTTTTTCTTTCATCGCGACTGATGTTAATAATGATGATTGAAACCAACCACGGTATTGATCAGAGCCTTCTAAATACAAATCAGCCTGATGTTCTTTTAATACAGCATAGTGAGTAATGCCAGAATCGAACCACACATCAAGGGTATCTTGAATTTTTTCATACTCTGGATACGGACATTGCCAGTCATACCACGCTTCAATTCCTGATTGTTCTATTTTAAGCGCAATTTCTTCAGTAATTTTTACCATATCGGGATGCAATTGTTTGGTTTCTTTATGCACGACTAATCCCATTGGCACACACCACTGACGCTGGCGTGAAACACACCAATCCGGTCGATCTTTGATCATCCCTTCCATGCGTTGCTCACCCCACTCGGGTTGCCATTGTGTTTTGGTAATTTCCGAAAGCGCTTGTTGGCGCAAATTATTTTTATCCATGCTAATAAACCATTGTGGTGTTGCGCGGAATATGACCGGTGTTTTGTGACGCCAACAATGCGGATAGCTATGTTGAATTTTTTCTTCATGTAATAAATTATTTTTTGTTTTAATTAATTCAATAATTTCTGGATTGGCTTTAAAGATAAATTTTCCCGCAAACACGGGTGTTGAATCATTAAAACAACCATTATCATTTACGGGATTATTCATCGGTAATTTGTACTGCTGACCAACCACATAATCTTCCACGCCGTGTGCAGGTGCTGTATGTACTGCACCTGTACCTGTATCGAGAGTCACGTGATCACCAAATACCACAGGAACTATTTTAGTATCATAAAAAGGATGATGTAATTTTAGATTTTCCAGTTCTGATTTTTTTAGCTCTTTAATAATTTTATAATCCGCTATTTTATAGCGAGCCAAACTAGATTCTAATAATTCACGGACTAAAATTAATTTTTCAGCGCCCGCATCAACTAATACATAAACATGATCTGGGTTTAAGGCTACTGCTTCATTGGCAGGCAACGTCCACGGTGTTGTTGTCCAAACAGGTATAATCCAATCGGAATCCACAACGCGAAATTTAATATCTATGGAGGGAGAAGATTTATCTTGATATTCCACTTCTGCTTCAGCAAGTGCCGAACGACAATCGATACACCAATGAACGGGTTTAAATCCCTGTATTAAATGTTTATTTTGAATAATTTTAGACAACGCGCGTAAAATATTCGCTTCAAATTTAAAATCCATTGTTAAATAAGGATGTTCCCAATCACCTAATACACCCAACCGCTTGAATTCTTCGCGCTGAATATTCACTTGTTCTTGCGCATATTCACGACATTTTTGACGAAATTGTTTTGCATCTAATTTCTCGCCGGCTTTACCGTGTTTTTTTTCGACATTTAATTCTATGGGTAACCCATGACAATCCCAACCAGGAACATACGGCGCATCATAGCCATCCATTGTCCTCGACTTCACCACAATATCTTTTAAAATTTTATTTAACGCATGGCCTAAATGAATATTGCCATTCGCATATGGAGGACCGTCATGTAACATAAATTTCTTGTGGTTTTTTCGCAGCTCACGGATTTTTTGGTAAAGTAAATTTGATTCCCATTGTTTGAGATATTCAGGCTCGCGTTGTGAAAGACTGGCTTTCATCGGAAACTCAGTGGTGGGTAAATTTAAAGTAGGTTTATAGTCAATCATGTTATGTCTCTTGCCAGTTGAACATCCAGTTTAATCTGCTCTTGTAATGCATTCAATGAATCAAATTTCTTCTCGTCTCTAATCTTTTGTACAAATTCAACTTCTATGTAATCACCATAGATATCTTTATTAAAATCAAAAATATGGGTTTCGAGATAATCTCGTGTGCCATCTACTGTTGGACGCGAACCAATATTTGCCACGCCCTTTAATTTATTATTAATCTTAACAGCATAAACGCCTCTTAATGGCGGCAATCTTTTCAGTAATGAAATATTCGCCGTATGAAAACCTAATTGTCGCCCTCTGCCATCCCCTCTCACCACTCGTCCTATTATGGAATAATCTCGACCCAGTAATTTTTTAACTAGCGGCAAATCGCTGTGAAAAAGAGCTTCACGAACACGCGTACTGCTAATTTTACTGCCATCACATAAAACTGGCTTGATAACTTCTGTGGTGATGTATTGGTTTAATAAGTTTGTATCACCTGCACGGTGAAAACCAAACCTAAAATCCTCTCCCACAATAATTTTTTTTGACCCAAGCGTTTTGATTAAAATAGTTTGAATAAAATCTTCAGGTGATAATAACGAGAACTTTTTATCAAAGGGCACTGCATAGACCGCTTTTATTCCAAATTTTTTAAATAATTTTAGTTTTTCACGTAACGTTGTTAAACGCGGCATTTTTCGCTCAGGATGAAAATAAGCTTGTGGATAGGGCTCAAAAGTCAAAACACTGTCTGCTTTTTCGAGGAGTGCTTGGTGCCCAAGATGTATGCCATCAAAGTTGCCAATTGCAACCGCTGTGCTTTGATAATAAGATAATCCGGGTCTTCGGGCTAAAACAACACTCACACGTATTCCTCCTCAACCCAAAGATTATACGCGAACTAAGGACGATAACGATGGCAAATGTGCAAAAAATGCGTCAACTTCTTAATTCTAAAAAGATTCAGGTAGCTCCAGGTGTTTATGATGGTTTATCTGGCTTATTAGCAAAACAGGCAGGATTTTCAGTACTTTATGCCAGCGGCGGCGCCATCGCACGTAGTGCAGGCTACCCCGATTTAGGCCTATTAACGCTGACTGAAATAACCACTCAAGTTTCCTCTATCGTTCGAGCAACTGACCTTCCTGTGATAGCCGACGCTGATACGGGCTTTGGCAACGCCATCAATGTCGCTCGTACCGTACGTGAATTCGAAAATATTGGTGTCGCAGGCATCCATATAGAAGATCAGACTTTTCCCAAACGCTGCGGACACCTAGATGACAAAACCTTAATTTCAAAAGACGAGATGTGTCATAAAATCAAAACCGCCAAAGAAACCAAACAAAATCCTGATTTCTTAATCATTGCAAGAACCGATGCCATCGGAGCAGAGAATTTTGACAGCGCGATTGACCGAGCATTAGCTTATCAAAAAGCCGGAGCGGATATGATCTTTGTAGAAGCACCCACCAGCCTTTCTCAGATCGAAGAAGTAGCAAAGAAAATTTCTGGCTTTAAATTAATCAATATGTTCCACGGCGGAAAAACACCTGACGTACCCTTAAAAACATTAGAAGCATTAGGATTTAATCTTGTCATCATTCCCTCCGATCTCCAACGTGCGTGCATTAAAGCTATGCAAAAAACACTGGCTGTTTTACACACTGACGGTAATTCACTGAAAATAAATACTGATTTAACCAGTTTTAGTGAACGCGAAAAAATTCTCGATACCGCTAAATATCTGCAGTTATAAGGGACTTAACTATGCAATTTAAACGCTCCATCAGTATCGCGGCTCTTTTATTCACTGCCATCGGTGGAATTATGGGATCGGGTTGGTTATTTGGCCCGATGTATGTTGCAAAAATCGCAGGGCCCGCTGCAGTATTGGCATGGATCGTTGGCGCTGTTTTAATGACCGTGATTGGTTTTGCTTTTGCTGAGTTAGCGGCAAATTCTCCTGTTGCTGGCGGCATGGTTCAATATGCTGAAAAAAGTCATGGGCCCTTAATGAGTTTTACCGTAGGTTGGTTGGTGTGGGTATCAAGTGTCGTCGTTGCGCCGATTGAAACTCTCGCGCTATTAAAATATGCCGCTGATTACTTCCCCTCGCTTGTTCATAGTATTCATGGTTCAACAGTATTAACTCGAAAAGGCATTTTTACCGCAGCGTTTTTAATGTTTTTTATGGTTTATATAAATCAATTCGGTGCAAAATTATTCAGTCGATTAAGCACTGGATTTGTGGTGATTAAATTAGCGGTACCCACGCTTGTATTAATTACGCTACTTTATTTTCACTTTAATACCGCTAACTTTCATCAATACAGCGGATTTATGCCTTATGGATGGCACGGTATTTTAGCGGCACTTCCTCTGGGTGGCGTGGTGTTTTCCTATATTGGCAATAGCCCAGCGATTCAAATGGCAGCCGAAGCACAAAATCCTAAAGTTGCATTACCCATTGCGATATTAGGATCCGTTTTTATTTGTGCAATAGTCTATGTTTTATTACAAATTGCTTTTATTGGCGCCATTAACAGCGAAGATGTTGCACAAGGCTGGAATCATTTAAATTTTGGCGCAGAAACTACCGGACCCTTTGCAGCAATTGCCAATGCATTAGGCTTAGCATGGCTTGTCGTGTTTATTTATATTGGTGCAATAGTTTCGCCGTTTGGAACGGCTTTTATTTATACCGGTGCAACCAGCCGAGTTAATTATGCGTTATCTAAGATTGGATTTTTCCCGCCCTTCTTTTCGCACTTAAATAAAAGCGGTGTGCCATGGCGAGGATTAATCTTTAATTATCTCGTAGGATTATTTTTATTCATGCCCTTCCCCACCTGGCAAAAAATGATGGGGTTTATTGTCTCGTGCTTTGTAATTTCGTATAGCATTGGGCCACTCGCCTTAATTCCCCTGCGAAAACAATTAACCACTAAAAACGCCTTTGAATTACCGTACGGAAAAGTATTTGCCATCACCGGATTTTATATTTGTAATTTATTAGTATTTTGGACAGGGTGGTCAACGGTTTGGAGATTGATGATAACGGTTCTGATTGGTGCAGTTGTTTTTTTATATCAACTTCGCACACAAAAACATCTTCAAACAAAAGCCACAAAAAACACGGCAAAATGGTTAATTCCGTATTTTATAGGCTTAACGCTTATTTCCTATTTGGGAACATTTGGCGGGAAAAACATTTTGGGATTTGGACCTGATTTTGTTGTGATATTAGCGTTTTCAATTATTATTTATGTGGCAGCCATTCGAAGTGCAGCATCTAATCGAATCACTGAGCCATTCAGATAACTGTTTTCGACAATATGGTGTACTAAACGCGCAAACTCTTCGGGATAACCAAAGCGCTTGGGAAACGGTATGGATGACGTTAATGCTTGCTTAACTTTTTCAGAAATCTTATCTGTCGCCATGGGCGTTTCCATGGGGCCTGGTGCAATGGCCATTACACGAATCCCCAGTGGGGCTAATTCTCTCGCCAACGGTAATGTCATACCAGCAATGCCCGCTTTTGATGCACTGTAAGCGACCTGCCCAACTTGACCTTCAAACGCAGCAATAGACGCTGTATTAATAATCACGCCTCTTTCGCCGTCTGAATTTATAGGATCTAATTGAGCTAATTTTTCAGCTGCGCATTTAATAATATTAAAACTGCCTATTAAATTAACATCTATAATATTTTTAAATTCTTCAGAAGACATCTTTAGTATTTTTTGAGCTTGAAAAACACCCGCGCAATTCACCCACACTCTTGGAATTTCTGACAGCGAATTTATAAAAGACGAGACTTTTTGAAAATCTGTCACATCACAATTATCTTTGTCTATTGAAAAAACATGCGATCCCAAAGACTTAAAAAAAATCGCTGTGGCCTTTCCCAATCCGGATTGCGCACCGGTGACCAATACACTAGGAGGCGGGTTTACCTGCATTTTCTCGTTCCTTGATAATGCTCTTAAGTAAATCATTAATGGTATCTGCCACTTGAGATGGCATCATTTCATCACGAATATTAGGTGGATAGACTGTTGCATTCTCAATATCTTTAATCACTTCATCCGCAATACTCAATGCATATTTGTCTGCTTTGCCGGCGGAACGTTCAAGAGAAACCACAAATTCATGCGATTTATTCTTGCTCAGTAAGGGATGACTAAAGCGTTCCATATCATCCGTAAGAATAAACTTGCGATCGGATTCAAGCACCCTCAACTTCGTAAACATATTGAGTTTTGTTAAATCATCATCCGTCGTTTCAACTTCAGGAATACGCGTTCCATGCGCACGATTAAAGTGCGCTAATAAGGCTGAAATTCCACGCTCAATCGGGTCTTCAGCATCTGAAACAGCGAGGTCTTCAACGATAGCATTAATTTCTTCACTCGGAGCAACGCCTTTCGCATAAAAATTCTGTTTCTGTGCAACCACTCTGAATAATTCACGGCGCTTTTCCATTTCAATCAATATTTCTTCATTCGGTGGAGCAACTTTCAACAGTTGATTCAAACGCATGTAAGCGACAGGTGTAGGATTTGCATAGAACATCTTCGCCCGAATAATTTTTGATTTGAAAAGAATATGCGCTTCCCCTTCGCGCTGCTCTTTAAGATCTAATAAATCAATACGAGATCGTTTTTCAGCTGAAGAACTGCGTGTATCCATATACGTATTAAAGATGCTATCGGGACGCGTTTGAAACGCATCAACTTTCGTCACATAAGCTTCACCGGCTGATTTAGTGAAGAATTCCCATGTTTCAGTCGGATCTTCTAATTTCATACAAATTTTAATATTGCAATTCGCACCAATAGATGCCGCTTCTTCTTTAGACGCTTTTTGGAAAGCAGGTAAATCTTGGCCGGCAAAAATAGCAGAGAATCCGAGCGATCGGGCTTGGGCAGGTACAACGGCAAATCCCTTCACCGCGTAATATCCATATTCATCCATGATAGACACAAAAGGCGAAGCAGCATTTGTAGGTTTTCGTTTAATTAAATCACGAAATTCGCCTTCTACCGTATCCCCTAAACCGGCTGCCATCATGGCTTTTAAAGAAGCAATAATAATTTTACCCAAGTTTGCCAATTCATCCGGTGATTTTTCCAACGCAGGAAGAAGTACAACCAGAATACGTCTATTTAAAACAATATCTTTAAAATCAACTTCAGCTAAATTTGTTCGCATAATATGGCCGTAGGTATCTGCGAACGAACCAAACACACGCGTTAACTGCATCGTAATAAACCCGTGTTGTTCCAATACTTGCGAAACTTGTTTTCCCTTGCGGGATTTATCGTAACCCGGCAAGTTGATCACATAGTTGATAATAGGTTCTAACACGGTTGTTGGGGCATCAGATAAATCTACAGGCTCTTGATTATCGCGGATAAATTGCTTATCCATCGCCATCGCTTCAAGTCGTTCGAGAATAAAATAATTACGTATTGTGTTGGCATCTAATAATAAATGACCTTTGTCACGCATGTAGACCAATACTTTCATGAGTGCTTCAACGAATACGATGGCACGGCCTTTCCACATATCACCATCGGCCGATGCGCTACTGGCATCCATCATACTCACCGCCAATTGTGACAACATGCTCGATGAACCACTGGCGAATGGATTCATAGTATTTGAAAGTCGTGTTAATTGCGGACCGACAATATCTCGCGCACCCGTCATGAAATTAACTAATAAAACATCATCTTCTCGTCCCATGGCTCGACACATGGAAAATATTTTTGCGAACAGTGAGTTATCACCTTTACCGTCGATATAAATAAATCCACTGCCCTGCACTAAAGAATTATACGCAAGCGAAACTAAGGCCTCTGTTTTACCACTTCCGGTTGAACCGAAAATCAAAACGTGTGTACGCATATCCTCATTCGTAAACCACAGTTCTTCATTGGTTTCTATGTCGTTTCCAAAGAAACTGATGCCACGTGACATACGCGGTTTTTTCGATCCCGATGCGGGATCGTTATAATCCAACATATGTGCACTTGCCGGCAAACGAAAAGGTAACGTTGTTTTACGAAAATAGGCCGCTAGAAAAGAGAGTACACCCGCCAAAAATAAAATATCAACAAACTGTGGAATAAAAAATCCCGAGACAGCGCACGACACCAAAAGGATCACCACACTCGTCGGATTCGCGAAGAAATCCGTAAACCGCTGAAAAAGTGTCCGGGTATCACGAATAAGTTGACGTTGATCTTGCTCGTGCTTTTGCTCTATACCACGTTTTTTATAGTCTGCCATCGCTATTGTTCCTCTTTGTCTGGAACATAAATGATCTCTTTCAGTGCCGCTTCCAATGCTTTTACGGCTTCTTCCACCATAGGCACACTGATATGTCGACCGAGCTTTTTCTCGGCCAACCAGTGTGCAACAGGTCCAGCCACTTCAGACGGCGGCGTCTGTCTTCCCACTGCATTCAACATAAACCAAAGTGGTCTATCAACGATTTTTAACCATAAGAAATCAGCAGAGGCTAAAACACCATCTTGACGCGCCAATTCCAGCATCGATGCCATTACGGTTAATACAAATGCATGGCGTTCAATCGCACGTTTAACCAATACGGTATCTTTATAACGATCCAGCGTCTCTTCTACGCCTGAGAAATCCAGTGAGCCGGTAGGAGAAGACGTAGCCACTTTATCGAGAATGGCCTTAGCGCTAGGTTCATCTCGGTTGGCGCGGCAAGCAAAAACTGCAAATAATGCCTTAGTATGTATAGGCAATCGTTCAACGCCCTGCCAATTAGGCCCCAATTGCATCGCAAAGACTTGGTGGGCCTCAGAGCGAAGCAGCCCAACATTGATGCGCTCTCGCATCTCTCCTATCTGTACTTTTCCGCCCACTTCTCGCTCTTCGTAAAGCAAATGGTTCTTTTTAGCGAATAGCATCGGCGTCAATGACATCGACCAAGGTCCTTTTTCCAAGGGCTCTTTTACAATATCAACTTGGCACACAGGCATGATTTGTGGCCAATTAAACTTTTCCTGCTCCATCAATGACTTCATTGTATGAATTTTTTTGAATCGAAGAGAGGGATGCCCGTAAAACAATATAATGGAAAGGATGAGTAAGATAAGACCAAAGGGATAGCGGATATAATCCCCTACTTGCGTCAAAATGGCCATTGCACCATTCATTGAGAGCGAATTGGGATCAATCTGCCCCATAGCCTGATTGAGGGGAACCGTACTCGATAAGAACAGGCTGACGACAGACAATTCCATATACTTCAAATTAATGACAAACCAAGCAAGTTGAAGGCGAAATACATATACAATCGTAGCGGCAACAGCCAGGAAGAAAACGGTGAGCCACAGGGCAGCAAGCGAATTATCTCCCCCTCCTTGTTGCGATTGCTGTTGAGCTGCCATCGGTGCTCCTCTCTGTCCATTCAGTCCATCAGTCTAAAATGCGCGACAGTACTTTGCAACCCACCTCAATTTCACGTAGAATTCGCAGTCTTTTTAGATGACAAGAGGAATGACGTTACATGCTTACGATTCGATTATCACGAGGCGGTGCCAAAAACCGTCCCTTTTACACCATAGTTGTAACCGATAGCCGTCATCCACGTGATGGCCGCAATACTGAACGCGTCGGTTATTTTAACCCTATTGCGACAGGCGGCGAAATTCGTTTGCACATTGAAACCGATCGCATTACTCATTGGGTTTCAAAAGGCGCGCAATTATCTGAGCGCGTGTCTCATTTATTAAAAGAATATGAAGCTGCAGGAAAAACCGCTGAATAATACCTGGATATTAATTGGCAAAATTGGCCGGGTGCATGGAATAAAAGGATTTGTATCAATCCATTCATTCACTGAACCTTCGGCCAACATAATAAATTATCACCCTTGGTATGATAAAAATAAGAAGCCACTCAACATAGTGGAATGTAAATTATTAGGCAAAAAAATTATTGCGTTATTTGATGAAAAACAAAAACCCGCAACCAATGAAGAGATCTGGATTGAACGCACTCAGTTACCTGCGCTTAAAAAAGATGAATATTATTGGACAGATTTAATTGGACTCGATGTTTATAATCTTGAAAAAAAATTTCTAGGAAAAATAGTAGATATATTTAATACGGGCGCGAATGATATTGTTGTTGTAAAAAATCAAGAACATAAAAAAGAAATATTAATACCCTATATAATTAACAGATATATTATGGAAATTAATTTAATAAAAAAGGTAATGCGAGTCGATTGGCATGAAATTTGACATCGTCAGCCTCTTTCCTGAAATGTTCAGCGCATTGGATTACGGCATTGTAGGGCGCGCCAAGAAAAATAAACGTATCCAAGTCAATTATTGGAATCCTCGAGATTTTACGGACGATAAAACAGGACGCGTTGACGATCGCCCTTATGGGGGTGGTCCTGGGATGGTGATGCAAGTTCAACCCTTGCGTGACTCCCTTGAAAAAATAAAAAAAAGTAATAGGGGTAAAGTCATTTATTTATCGCCGCAGGGAAAATTGATAGACCAAGCTGCACTGAAAGATTTTGCGACACAACAAGAACTGATATTAATCAGCGGTCGATATGAAGGTATCGATGAACGAATTATAGAACATGATATCGATGAAGAATGGTCCATCGGTAATTATGTATTAAGTGGCGGTGAATTCGCTGCAATGGTAATGATAGACGGTATTACACGATTATTACCTGATGTATTAGGAGATGCTGAATCGGCTTCCCAAGATTCATTTAGTGAGGATTTGCTGGATTATCCCCACTATACTCGACCTGAAGAAATTGATGGACAACGCGTACCAGACGTTTTGTTAAGCGGTGACCACCAAGCCATTTTGAAGTGGCGAAAAGAACAAGCTTTATTGAAAACAACACTAAAGCGACCCGACTTGTTAAAGAGGAGTAGTAAAAATGAGTAAGATTATTGAGGCACTTGAAACAGCTCAATTACGTTCAGACGTTCCGACCTTTCGCTCAGGCGACACAGTATCTGTCCAAGTGAAAGTCAAAGAAGGCGACCGCGAACGTTTGCAAGCTTTTGAAGGTATTGTGATTGCAAAACGCAACCGTGGTTTAAATTCAGCCTTTACCGTACGTAAAATTTCCTATGGTGAAGGGGTTGAACGTGTATTTCAAACCCACAGCCCTGTTATTGCTTCAATTAAAGTTGTGCGTCGTGGTGATGTACGTAAAGCAAAACTGTATCACTTACGTGAATTAAGTGGCCGTGCTGCCCGCATTAAAGAAAAATTGTCGAAACGGAAATCTGACAATGTCGACGAAAAACTCTCTGCTGAGTAATCTCACTGGCACTGATTTTCAAAAACGTGTTTGGGCGGAACTCTTAAAAATTTCGCCCGGCAAGACTGTCACTTATTCCGAACTCGCCAAAAAATTAAATTCCCATCCACGCGCTATTGGTCAAGCCTGCCGCGCCAACCCTCTTCCCATTATCATCCCCTGCCATCGCGTCGTTGGGAAAAATAATTTGGGTGGTTATTTTGGACACACTCATGGTAAATTGTTGGACAAGAAAAAACGATTACTCGCCCTGGAAAAAACAACTGTTAGGAACAAAACATAAGGAGTTTTATTGATTATGGAATCGAAATCTATCTCTACTCACGGTGCCAACCTACATTATCTCGAAGAGGGTCAAGGCAAAACGGTTTTATTTCTACATGGATTATCTGCGTCAAGCTACATGTGGCGTTCTGTTATCTCACAAATTTCTGCAAAAGCCAGATGTATTGCAGTAGATTTCATTGGCATGGGTGAATCAGATAAACCCAAATTGGATTACGATACAAGTGATCAAATATATTTCCTGGAAGCTTTTATTGATGCATTAGCTCTTTCCGATATTACGTTGGTTATGTATGGCTGGGCATCGATTATAGGTTTTGCGTATGCACAAAAACATCCTGAAAAAATTGCAGGCTTAGTTTTCGCCGATCCTTATGTACGCATGAAAAAAAATCTTCAAGATGTTCCCATGGTGTTTCAAGAAATCAGTGCTCTTTCAAAAAATGACCCCGAAATCTTACGGAAAAAATATATTGATGAAAACAATCATTTGGTTGAAAAAATTATTCGCGCGTCGCGCATGAATAAACTTCCACAAGAAGCCATGGATTATTATTCCAAGATCTACAACACAAAAGAAAGTCGCGAAATTTTTATCCGAACTATGCTCGACAACCCTTACGTCAATCCCAAAAGTACTGCCATACCCATTATTGAAAGCTATGCAGAGTGGCTTAAAAAAACCCCCATCCGAAAATTAATGATGTATGTTAAACCCGGATTCGTGGGTGATACAGACACACTGAATTGGGCGAATAAAAATTTCTCTGAATTTACTGCAGTAAATGTTGGGGCGGGTATTTCATTCTTCCCTGAGCTTTCACCAGAACCTTTCGCAAAAGCCTTATTGGAATGGCTCTAATATGGAATCAAAAAAGGTTTTAGTGCGAGGTGTAAACATGCACTATATTGAGGAAGGCGAAGGCAAAACAATTTTATTTCTACATGGCTTATCTGCGTCGAGTTATATGTGGCGTGATGTTATTTCTTTCGCTTCTGTCAACGCACGCTGCATTGCTGTTGATTTTATCGGAATGGGCGAATCAGATAAACCGAATATTGATTACACTACCGCGAATCAATTACTGTATCTAGAATCATTTATTGATACGCTAAAGCATACTAATATTACATTGGTCATGTATGGCTGGGGTTCAATTATTGGACTTGCTTATGCACAAAAACATCCTGAAAAAATTGCAGGTTTGGTTTTAGCAGATCCCTATCTGTATATTAAAAAAAACCTTCAGGAAATTCCTATGTTGCTTCAAGAACTTAAGATTGGACTAAAACGAGAACCTGAAACACTGCAAAAAATGTACATCGACAGAAATATTGTCGTTGAGAAAATCATTCGACATTCTCGCGATGGTAAAATTTCACCCGAAGCGCTAACGTATTATCATGAAATATATGACACAAAAGAAGGTCGAGAAGTACTTTTACAAACAATGCTCGATCTTGTTTATATCAATTCAAAAAGCTCAAATATCCCATTTATTGAAAAATATTCAAACTGGCTTCAAAACACTCGCATTCGAAAATTATTAATCCACGTACAACCCGGTTTTATGGGTGATGCACATACCGTCAACTGGGCAAAAAACAATCTCACTCAACTGACGACCATTGATCTGGGAACCGGCGTTTCATTTTTTCCCGAAATTACACCGGAACCTTTTGCGAAAGCATTATTAAGTTGGCTTTGACGCATTGGAATAAAACCCTTGGATCACACTCCACGCTTCTTCCGCATTTTCAACAAATGTAAATAATTTTAGATCCTCCTGATCCACAACGCCTTCATCTACCATCATTTGAAAATTGATCAGTTTATTCCAATATTCTTTACCCACTAATACTATCGGCATGCGTTCAATTTTTTTTGTTTGAACCAAGGTAAGCGTCTCGAACAATTCATCAAATGTTCCGTATCCACCGGGGAATATCACCAGTGCTTTAGCACGAATTAAAAAATGCATTTTACGAATAGCAAAATAGTGAAATTGAAAACAAAATTCGGGGGTAATATAGGGGTTGGGTCCCTGCTCCATCGGCAAAACAATATTTAATCCAATGTTTTTCGCATGTACATCATGCGCACCACGATTAGCACCTTCCATAATTCCAGGACCACCGCCCGTTACAACCACATAGGGATTTCCAAATTCATCTTTGCCTTCTTTAGAAATTAATCGTCCTAATTTGCGCGCTTCGTCATAATAATGGCTTTTTTTAACTAAACTTTCCGCAATTTTAACTTGACGCTCCAATGCTTTGTCTTGTGGATCTTTTAAAAGTAGTGTTTGGGCAATTTCTAAACGATTTTTTGCAACAGCCGGCTCAGGAATCCGTGCGCTTCCGAAAACAACCACTGTTGCTTTAATTTTAGCATCGTGCTGTATCAATTCTGGTTTTAAGAGCTCCAACTGCAATCGTACCGCGCGCAGTTCTCGTCGCAATAAAAAATCTTGGTCAATAAACGCTAGTCGATACGCGGAGGATGTCGCCTGCGTAGTGGCATGTATCCGTGTGGCATGTTTCAGCTCTTGTTTTGCAGAACGAAATAATCGTTTCACGCGCTGCTTTTTTTTCACTTTCATCTTCTGTATCCTTAAAGAGTTCGACGGAAAAGGCGTATCATACAATGACTTGTTTACTTTCTGCATCCATTCTCTCAGCAAATTTCGCCACATTAGGCAAAGAATGTGAAGATGTCCTCAAAGCGGGTGCAGACCGCATTCACTTTGATGTCATGGATAACCATTATGTTCCCAATCTCACGATAGGCCCTTTAGTCTGCCAAGCGTTGAGAAATTACGGTATTAAAGCAGAAATAGATGTCCATCTCATGACGCAACCCGTAGATAGGTTGATAGAAGATTTTGCAAAAGCAGGCGCTAGTGTCATTACGTTTCATCCCGAAGCAACAGATAATATTACTCACAGCCTCAGCCTAATTAAAAAACATCACTGCAAAGCGGGACTCGCTTTTAATCCCACAACATCGCTACATTATTTAGACAATCACAAAGATCAGCTTGATGAAATATTGATCATGTCCGTTAATCCAGGTTTCGCAGGCCAAGCGTTTATACCCGAGAGTATTGATAAAATAAAACTTGCAAAAAATATGATTCATGAACATAAAAAAAATATTGCTATAGCCGTAGATGGCGGAATTAAACTGGATAATATAGATAAAGTAGCAAAAGCCGGCGCGACGATTTTTGTGGCCGGCTCTGCTATTTTTAAGACAAAAAACTACAAAACAACCATTAATGCCTTTCGAAAAGCACTACTTGCTGGCTGAATACGGTGGTGGCGAGAGCGCTAATAATTGTTCACCCAGATAATTTCCGTCTTTATCGAAATTAAATCCTACATTGGCAATTCCACCCAATTCACACGCATGGCAGCCATTCAGTAAAGAGTAGGTAAAAATAAGCTGTGTGACTCCACCGGCTAATGTCTCACTTTTTGGAAACATATGACTTCCCGGCCAGATACCAATATTAGGATATTTTTGTGCAAGTTGAGCAAAGCTAGGTTGTGATTTCAGATTGAGTTGCGACAGATTTGAATAGTCATCAATATCAAATACTTTATCTTTTGCCACAATAAAATAGGCATCACTGTGATCAGCGCCTGTAACGCTTGCATGAACGACAGTCACATTACCAAACGTTTTAGTTTCAAGCACTTTCCCATTCACCGGCTGTAACGCATCTGCCAACGGCTGGGTCATCACAAACTTAGGCTCTGGTTTAGCCGCCTCGGGTTTGTCTTGTGCAAAAACCACTGTAGAAAATAATACTGCAATAATAGGAACTATAATTTTGACCATTAACGCTTCTCCCTAAAAAATAATTTCAAGACTTCCCCACATTCTTCAGCCAAAATACTGCCTGTATAATTAACCGTATGATTGGTTATATTTAATGCTTTTTTCGGATCCACCGCGCCATAGACACAGCGCTTAATTCTCGCATGAATCATGGCAGACGCACACATCGAACAAGGCTCTAACGTAACATACAACGTCGCTCCCACTAATCTATAATTTTTAAGTTTTTTGGCAGCTGATCTTAAAGCCATGATTTCTGCATGCGCCGTCGGGTCTAATTTAGAAATGGGTGAATTATATCCACGACCTATAATTTTATTATCCAATACAACTATTGCTCCAATAGGAACCTCGCCTTTTTCTCTTGCTCGTTTTGCTAATGCCAGCGCATAATTCATCCAAATCGCGTCATCCACTAAAAGTTTCCTCTCGAGAGAATATCTATGCAGCTATTAACAGAAATCATTACCCCAAAAGGTGTCAGAGTCAAACCCGACGAGGTTCGTCTCACACAAAGTAATTGCATTAACTTTTATGATTTGTATGCGGATAGATGGCGTATCGGACAAATTAGACTCAGTATTGAACCAAAAGCTATCTATGTAATGGGAATGGATAATTTTACCCACCACAAACCTCTATCAAAACGTTACCATAATGTTGGACGCGCACTGCATGAAATTGCATTTCGAGAAAGTATCCGATGTGGTTTAGACGGAAGAGTCGAACTAGCGGCTAGAGACAGCACTTCTGTATTATTCCATATGAACTGTGGCTTTTTCCCGTGCACCAGGCGTGCGGCTAGTGGATATGTTCCGGAAAAAGATCTTATTACAAAAGATAAGATTGACAAAGCAATCCGTGATGCAAAAGAAGCAAGAAGAAAGGGTTTGAATGCCCCTTTTGTTCGTGAGGTTGTAGTTGAAGCTTGGCAGATGTTTTTACCTCCCGAAACTATTGAAAAACTTAGAGCCATTTATTTTCCGCAAGATGAGCATAAAGAAACGAACACACCCTCACAAAAACCTTCTGCTGTGCTATCTCCTGTCGTCAGCGACCCCATCTATCAAAAAATTGAGCAGCTAGTCCATTTAGGTAAATTAGCTAAATATGACGCTCAGGACCTAACAAAAAATCTTCTTCACCCCTCACACCCAGGCGACCAAGAAACGTGGAGGCAAGCAACGTCACCTGCCGGACTCGAGGCAATGAATAAGGAGTATCTTTCTGGCTGGGTCATAAAAGTACATTTCTCACAAACTCAATCCGGCAAATTAAAGCCAATGTTAAGCCCATGGGGGCTTTACGCGTTCTCGCGTTTCTTGATTGGCTGGGAAGACTGCATGAAAAACCACGAAGAGACATTACAATTTGTATTATCAGATTATGGCATTCAAGCGCTAGAAGAAGGATTAATAAAACCGTCGGACTTCTACCAGAAATCTCCCCTACAGCAAGATTTTACCGAAGCCTTATACAACAGCTTGAAGTGGAAGGAGAAAAGCCCAAGCGATCTCTTCACAGAAACCCCATTGCCAAACCCCAAAATGCTGTTAGAATCGAGATAGTTTAGCCCCAAGTGGCAATATTAGGAAACGCACGAGTTTCAAAAAAACTGAAAGATTTTTTACGCTGCTTTACGAAGTAGCTTATATGCGGTGCTTGCCACGATGCAAGCCGCCTAAGTTGTCTCTTGTGTGGATCATTCCATAGAAGAGGATATATTTTCCATGCCGAAAATGCTTATGAACGGCGCGGTTTCTGGTGACGGTAGCCATGAAGAATTCCGCGTAGCCATCCTGCAAGGGACCCAATTACAACATTTATTTATAGATAGACCTGACCAAGAACAAAAAAAGTCAAATATTTATAAAGCCAAAATTAGCCGTATCGAGCCCAGCCTCGAAGCGGTATTCGTCGACTATGGCGCTGAACGACACGGTTTCCTCCCCTTCAAAGAAGTCTCTGAGCTTTATCTTAAGCCAGGCGCCTCCATGCGTGAACGCTTATCTGAAGGCCAAGAAATCATGGTCCAAGTGGATAAAGAAGAACGAGGCAATAAAGGCGCCGCACTGACTACATTCATCAGCCTTGCTGGTTCTTATCTCGTCTTAATGCCAAACAATCCTGAAGCCGGCGGAATTTCTCGTCGTATTGAAGGCGAAGAAAGGCAAGAGTTGCGTGAGCTCATCACCAGTTTAAATTTGCCGGAAGGCATGGGCATTATTGTTCGCACTGCAGGTGTCGGCAAAAGCCAAGAAGAATTGCGTTGGGATTTAAGTATTTTGCTTAAACACTGGGAAGCGATTCAAGAAGCGTATCATTCAAAATCTGCACCCTTTTTAATTCACCAGGAAAGCAACATCATTGTTCGTGTCATACGCGATTATTTACGTGAAGATACCGATGAAATTTTGGTCGACAATCAAGATGTTTTTACAAAAGTTCAGCAACATGTCCAGCAAGTACGCCCTGATTTTGTTAATCGTGTAAAATTATATCAAAGTACTATTCCCCTTTTCTCGCGCTTTCAAATTGAAAGTCAAATTGAAGCGGCGCTTCATAATGAAGTCCGTTTACGTTCTGGCGGCGCTATCGTGATCGACCGAACAGAAGCATTAGTTTCCATTGATATCAACTCCAGTCGCTCCACACGCGGTGGTGATATTGAAGAAACGGCGTTACACACAAATCTTGAAGCAGCCGATGAAATTGCGCGCCAATTACGCTTACGTGACATTGGCGGTTTAATTGTCATTGATTTTATTGATATGAGCTCCAACCGTAATCAACGTGAAGTCGAAGAACGTTTACGTATTGCTTTAGAAGCAGATCGCGCTCGCGTACAAATTGGACGGATTTCTCGTTTTGGCTTATTAGAAATGTCGCGCCAACGTTTGCGTAATTCTTTAGGTGAAACGACTCAGCAAACTTGCCCACGTTGCCAAGGCCATGGCAGCATTCGTGCAGTCCCTTCTGTTGCACTCTCTATCCTTCGGTTAATTGAAGAAGAGGCTATGAAAGACAATACCGCTGAAGTTCGCGCTATTGTTCCCGTATCCATTGCTGCATTTTTATTAAATGAAAAACGCAGTCAGGTGGTGAGCTTAGAAGAAAGACAATCAGTACGCGTACTGATTGTTCCGAGTGAACACATGGATTCGCCGCATTATAAAATTGATCGTATACGTACAGGCGACACAGGTCATAAAGAGCCTGTAAAGAGTTACGAAATTGCTGTAACGCCTGAAACACAAAATACCACAAACACTTCTTCTTCACCTGAAAAGAAAGAACGCCGTACGCATGAAGAACCGGCGGTTAAATCTATTTCAATTACTGAACCGCACCCCACTTCTTCTAGGACAAAAGAAGATCCGGGTATTTTTAATCGCATCATCAAAACACTCTTTGGAAAAACAGAAGATGAGAAACCTGCTTCACAAAAAGCAGAAGTTTCCGCTCCTAGCTCACAACCTTACCAAAGACCTTATCGTGAAAGACCGCCACACAATCGCAATAAAAAACGTCACGGCAGTAAATCACGTGGACCCCGTTTACCTCGAGAACCCAGAACACCGGTTGAACAACCACACACGCCTTCAGCAGCACCACAAGCTTCACAAGCTCCAACGGCTCCCATTACACCCGTCCCAGCTCCAATGGTTACACATGATAATCGCGAAATTATGCAAGGCGAGTTATTACCTGCACCACCGGCTTATCCGAATCCACGTCCAAAACGACGTCGTCGTCATTTAAGACGCGGTGGATTTAGACGTCCGAAAACGGAGACGCCGCCAACCAATGATGCTCCGTAAAGATTTCCCCATTGTTGAAGTCATTGCGCCGTCGGGAAAAATTAAAAATCCTGCGGAAATGCAGCATGTCGATAATTTATTAAAGTCTTGGGGATATCAAGCACGGTTCGGAAAATATTTAATCAGCGATCATCCTTTTCTTTCTAATACAACAGAAAACCGCTTTAAAGATCTGGATGCCGCTTTACATAATCCTGACAGTGATATTATTTGGTGTTATCGCGGTGGTTCGGGTGCCACTGAATTATTGCCTCTTTTAGCCAAATCTAAAAAACCGCATAAACAAAAAATATTTTTGGGATTTAGCGACGTAACCGCTTTACATATTTTCTTCACACAACACTGGGGATGGACTACGTATCACGGACCTGGCGCACGTCAAACCGCGATGAATGAAATTGATGCAGAATCCATAAAAAGAATTAAAGCCTTATTTGAAAATAATCTCATACTGCCTCCCTTATTAAATTTATCCGGGAAATTCACCGGTGGAAATTTATCTATTATTTCGAGTACGTTAGGTACGCCCTATCAAATTAAAACAAACCATAAGATCTTATTGCTTGAAGAACTTAATGAACCCGCTTATAAAATTCGTCGTATGTTGGTCCAACTCACTCAAGCCGGATTATTTGAACATATAAAAGCATTAGTATTAGGTGAATTTATTCACAAAAACCCAGACGAAAAAAAACTCATAGAACAAGAACTCAACACGTTCGCGCAAGACAAACCTATTCCTATCCGTATGGCGGCTCATATTGGCCACGGAAAAACCAACTATATTATTCCCCTCAACTAATCCATGCCAATGCGTGAAAATATTACCGTAAAAAAAATAGCTCAGCATGGCAAAACTCTGATGCAAAAAGCCAAACTTCATCACCACTTCTTTGGCAATCATTCTTTATATATAAACGCGCTCTATTTAGCTTATTTTGCTTTAAACCTTCCCCACGAATACCATAATTCGCTTTATCTCAATAAAATCATTACCGAGCAAGAAGCAGAAAAAATTTTGAAATTATATGAAAGACGAATTACAGAACGCGTTCCCGTAGAATACATTACCCAAGAAGCGATTTATTCTGGCCATAAATTTTATGTTAATAATCATGTTCTAGTTCCGCGATCACTCATGAACACGCAGTTCTCTGATTTTTTAAATAAAGTACGCTGGGAGAATTATCGCGTATTGGATTTATGTACAGGCTCGGGTTGTATTGGCATTACATTAGCGTTGATGAATCCCCATCTTAACGTAGATCTCGCCGATATCTCACCTGAAGCGCTGGAAGTCGCAGAAACTAATATTAAAAACTATAATTTAGAAAGTCGCGTAAAAACCGTACAGACTAATTTATTTGAAAATATAAAAAACAAATATGACTTAATTATTTCTAATCCGCCGTATGTCTCTGAAAAAGAATATCGCGCTCAGCCGCTGGAAGTAAAAAACGAACCTAAAATTGCTTTGCTGGCTGGAGTAGATGGCGCAGATCTGGTGAATAAAATCATTACGCAATCAAAATCGTATTTAAATCCAGAAGGTTTATTAATTTGTGAAGTAGGTTACGCGTGCGCAAAAATCTTAAAAAATCGTTACAGCCATTTGCCCATTGAGTGGCGACAGGCGCGATCACCTGCAAAAAGAGAACCGATACTCGATAAAGTTATTCGATGGTCTGGATTACTGGACAGTCTTTTTTTATGCAATGCCAATGGCTTACCCTTCCAGAAATAAGCTAATACCCTTTCGCTGAAAAATCCGCGGTATTGTTAAACTCTTTGATACGCTCTACACCTGTTTTAAATTTACCGTCAGACTCTAACTCAATCCAACGATAACCCGGCGCCAGCGTATCTAATGAAAACTCATGATGATGCGGTAAAAACTGAATACAGGTTGAAGGTGCAGAAATAATGGGAATTCCCTGATGATGCGTTTGATAATCTTGATGGGCATGACCACAAATGATAGCACTGACATGTTTATGCTTACTCACGATATTAAATAAATCATCGGGATTTGTGAGTCGAGATTTATCTAACCATGCAGAACCAAACGCAACCGGCGGATGATGCAAAAATAACATCGCATGCTTATCTGTATGCTCGCCCAAATAATGATCCAATCGTGATAATTCGGTTCTGCCTAATAAACCTGCAACATGTTTGGGATAATGCGAATTCAATAAAACCAATAACCAATTACCTAATACGATAGCTTTATCTTCTTTGAATTTTGATTTTGAAAAAACAGCGTGAAGTAATTCAGGATCATCATGATTACCGGGGATCCAATAAATCGGACAATTAAATTCAGCAAACGCATTTACGGTACGTTGATAGGCACTCTCAGAATTATCCTGCGACATATCGCCCGTTAAAATAATAATATCGGGTTTTTTAGAATCATTTTTCAGAAGACTCACCACCGCATCAAAACTTTGCTGAGTGTTTAACTTCAGCAAAGTTTGAGCGGGATTCCCATAAAGATGTGTATCTGAGATTTGGATTAGTCGCATGCAAGTTTAGCTATTATCTTTAGCAACATTGCACTGTCCCATCAATTCTGCTGGCGGATTTAGAAGACCAACCGGCGCTTGATTCGCACTGGTTTCAGCAAAGTTATAATCATTACCTTCACCTAAATTAATGTTACCGTGTGCATTATTCACGAAAATTTGCCCTTTCCAAACCCCAGTAAAAAGCTTACCTTTACTCAATACCGCACCAAGATTTGTACCACGAACACCAATCACCGCAACAGGCGTTTGGATTTTATATGAAGCAGGCTCTTCTTTTGCAATCAACCCAGTCAATGCACGAAATCCACCTTTGACTAATGTTGTTACACTTTTATCAGCAGAAGAATTTTTTTCGTAGTGATAATCATTGATTTTAAGCGCACTGTTCGGCGTTAACGCTAAAACACCACCGTCCGTAAAACGAACCTGCGCACTTCCTTGAATCCCAGTAATAAGCGTATCACCGCTATAAAAAGTATCACCACGTTTGGGGGTTACTTTGACGTTATTTGCATGAACAATACTAAACGGACCTGAGACTACAATGACTTGACCGGCGGGATCATTTTCAGCAGCAAACAATGAGAATGAAAACAGAAAACAACTAATTCCTACTATAAACGCTTGAACGCGCATCTTTCAGCTCCTTTCCTATCCATGATGACCAATTTTAGTTTCTCGTCCTTTTATTAATCTCGCTATATTATCTTGATGACGCCATAGAATCAAAAGATTAATGACAATGACGGCATTTAAATATTGTGGTGTTAACCATGCGGTTAGAAAAGGACTTAAGACAAGTGCAATAAGCGCACCTAAAGAAGAATAACGGAACAATGCGACAATAATTATCCAACACAAAATAACAAGTAACCCGAGCTGCCATGATAAACCGACAAACACCCCTGCAGCAGTGGCAACCCCTTTTCCGCCTTTGAATTTATAAAAAATAGGAAAAATATGGCCCAGTATTACAGCTAATCCTACCCAGGCAATATATACGGGCAAAAGGAAATATTTCGCTGCAAGTACGGCAATGATTCCCTTGAGAAAATCGCCAAGAAAGACTATCCCCGCTAATTTTTTCCCACCCACACGCAACATATTTGTGGCACCCGGATTACCAGACCCCGTCGTTCGGGGATCGGGCAACCCCATTAATCTCGATACCACCATCGCCGACGGAATCGATCCTAAAAGATAGGCAAAAATCATGAATCCCAGCACTGAAACAAATTGAATCATGGTAAGATCACTCCTTCATGAGGACCAACATATGACGGTAAGCGACAACAATTTGGTATGGCTTGATTTAGAAATGACTGGGCTCGATACCTTCAATGACGATATTTTAGAAATTGCCACCGTTATTACGGATTCCCATTTAAACATTCTCGCCGAAGGTCCTGTATTTGCCATTCATCAATCCAATGAAAAATTGGATGCTATGGATAAATGGAATCAGCGTCAACACAAAAAATCAGGATTGATTGATCGCGTGCAACAAAGCAATGTGAAGATTTCAGAAGCAGAAGAAATGACGTTGGAGTTCATTAAGAATTTTGTGCCACACAAAAAATCTCCCTTATGTGGAAACAGTATTTGCCAAGACCGACGTTTTCTAGCGCGCTTAATGCCGACGTTAGAGGATTATTTTCATTACCGAAATTTAGATGTCAGTACCGTGAAAGAATTAGCGTTGCGCTGGAGTCCGAAAGTTCAGAAGTTCAAAAAGAAACAGCAACATTTGGCGCTGCAAGATATTAAAGATTCTATTGAAGAATTAGTTTTTTACAGAGAAAAGTTTTTTCATCTTTAATTACCAACAGGATTTTTTCGACAAGATTTGCTTGCCTTGCAACACACCCTTCTGTCCCAAAGAATTTAATCCCAACACACCACATGATGTATCTTTCAATTGAGATTTAACAGGAAAAGCGGCTAGCAAAAAGTAATCAGGATTTTTTGTATTTTCAAGAATAACTAACTTATAAAAACCTTCGGGAGAGTGTTCAGAAATTTGACCGCTCCCTTTTTCAAGTTGAGCGGCCAAATGCAACAATCCAATCTTCCCATCAACACGATGGGCACTAAGCATAATATGATTATAAGCAGGCAACGCAGTACAAACTAAAATAGCTATAATCATTATTGTTATTAATAACTCGAGTAAACTAAACCCCTGCTTGCTCCCGAACACCTTGCCCTATTCCTAACATTTCGCCTAAATGAATTGCCATGGTTGCACCTAAATGACTCGCAATCGCATCCAGAAAATCAGTTTTCTTCGTAAAGTCTTTGAGATGTTTCGCTTGAATCACAGTGCGTGCAACATCAGTGGGACTTCCGAATCCATCGATTAATCCTAACTCTATCGCTTGAGCACCGGTCCATGGAATACCTGAAAAAGTATCTTGGTTAATTTTTAAACGCGTACCACGACCTTTTTCAACATCAGAGATAAATTGCTGATGAATCTGATCCAACATGCCTTGCGCAATCAGTTGATCATGTGCAGACATGGGAGAAAACGGATCTAAAAAGCCTTTGTGATCACCCGACATCAACAGACGACGTTGAACACCCAGTTTTTGCATCGTATCTACAAATCCAAAGCCTTCAATTAGAACCCCTATGGAACCGACAAGGCTTGCTTTGTTTGCATAGATATCATCCGTTGCAGAAGCAATATAATACGCAGCTGACGTGCACATATCAGTACACACCGCATATACTTTTACATCCGGATATTTATGTCTTAGACGAAAAATTTCATTATAAATTTCTGATGCTTCAACGGGACTTCCACCGGGGCTATCAATTTTCAAAATAATACCCTGAGTTTTAGGATCTTTGAACGCTTCATCCAATGCGGTATTCACATCATCCGCACTAACATTTCCACCCGCGCCAATCACCCCTTTTAAATCAATTACGGCTGCATAATTAGAGTCTTTACCTGATTTGTCCTCTTCACCACCTGACCACATCATAAAAATAATTGAAAAGATTAAAATAAAAAATAAACTCTTGAAAAAAATACCCCATCTTCTTCTTGCACGTTGTTCATTGACCGATGCTAACAAAACCTCACGAAAAATATCGTCGGGGTTAACAGGCATTATTTCACTACTCCTTTAAGCACATTACCAATGCGTCGAACGAAAGGTCCTTCTGTTTTTGCAGTTGAAGGCAAACCTTCAATCGCTTTATTGGCTTCGTCGACCGTTAAAAAGTCACCGTAAACACCAATGTACCACAACTTACCTTGTGTCTTTGTCTTAATGGATAATGCTTTACCACCTAATTTATTCTGTTCGATAAATTGACTAACCGTGTCTTCTGTCTTATTAGCAATCAGTTGAACAGTATAATGGTTTTTATTCGCCGTTGTAATATCAAATGCTGGCGGACTGGTTGCAACCACTTTAGGTGCTAAAGGAGCTGAAGCAACTTCTGCGGCAGTAGGTTTTTTTGCGGGTGCAACAAGCGCCACAGGTTTTGCAACAACGACAGGCGCAGGTGCGACAACAGGAGCCGCATGCGCAACAACCGGTGCAACAGCAATCGGCGCTACAGCGACAGGTGTAGGTGCCGGTGCAGAAGGCGCTGGTGCAGTAAACGGCGTAATACCATTAAAAGTAACGATCTTTTTAACATTATTTTCGTCAATCAAAACACCATTATCATCAACGGACAAAACTTTCGTGCCATCCGGTAATACACTGCCCGCAGTGACATCATTAAATTGTCCACCTTTTTTCAGCGTCGCAGTCCATTGACCATTTTCTTGACCTGTATAAATTAACTCGTAATCACCGCTTTCATTAGTTGCAGGTGTCGCAACATTGAGATCGGCAATACTCGCATCACCCGCACCGGACAAATCATTGATCTTGGACAACGCTTCAGCTGTTTGCGCACGTGATTTTGCAATCGTCGCTTGTTGTTGCGCAATCATGCCTTGCATCTGCAATAACTGATACTCATTCACGAGTTTCATGTATTGCTTTTGATACGGTGTCGTTGAACCTGAGGATGTTGATGTCATAGGCGCAACAGCAGGTTGAACAGAAATCATAGGTTTCACAACCGCTGTCGGATCAGATGCTTGTTTTAATGAACGCCCGGGTAAAGACAGAGAACCGCCTTTATCTCCGACCAAATCATAGACTTGCCACGCTAACACAACGACTGCGATAACCAAGAAAAGTGCAATTACTTTTTGACGCTTGTCCATATTCATATTTAATTACCCACCACGCTAATTTTAAAATACCCCGTTAATAACCCATTCTTGACGCTAACCGTAATTGACTCAATATTTACGGGAAGATCATCAAGACGGGACCCTATTAATTGTAGAACCTCTGGTGAAACATTATTAAATGAAATCGTCATCTCAACTTGTTTGAATACTCGATTACTTATAGTTTGGTTTACTGATACAGATTTCTTTGGCAACACGCGCGTCATGCGATCCATAATAATCGCCACTGTTTTTTCTGTATTCGCAATCGTGTCAGGTACAGGACGATGTGATAATGACGAAGTGAAATTCACAAACACGCCATTCGATGAAAACGTCGCTACCATTCCCATGGATTGACTCAGCGTCAACAACTGCGTTGCCGTTCCACCCATCGATGTTAATTTTGCATTACCGTTTTGTCCGTCAAATTCAACCGAGCTCACCATCCAACCTGGAATTCGATTGATTTTTTCAAGTCCGTGAATTAATGCTGCTGTTTCACTCGCCGGTGTCGGCGTTTGCAATGACAGCTCATATTGTTCATACGGATTTACGCTGACAGAAACTGTTGGCTTACTGGAATACCACCACAACGCTCCGAGTAATCCCACACAAAGTATCGTTACAAATGCCAACGATGATTTTGTTCGGTCTTCTAATCCCTGCTCACGTAATGCATCCAGTATCGGCAATAATTGAAACGCTGAATCCCACATGAGCGATTCAAAAACAGATTTCTCTACGACTTTTAAAGATCCTACATTTTCAAACTTATAGGGAATAGCGCCGTGGGTATAGACTTTATATTTCTTACTGTCGGTAGACTTGCTGTCGGCAGACAATAGATTTTTCAGTTCTTCTGATAATCCCACGGAGGTTAATTTCGTATCCAAATAAACGACACCATCTCGCACAACAACCAAGACGATACTATTTTCTTCTTTATCATCTTTTTCGCTGGCTAACTTTTCACAATAAATAAGATAGGGCGTTTTTTCAAAATAATTCCATACGGTTTCGCCCAATAAATATCCTTGCTCTTGCGAAAACACCGCTTCAATTTCACCGGCTTTTCGTTTAAACAAGCGGCAATATTGACCGTGTTGCTCAGCCAAGTATTGAATTTCTTTTCGCAGAAGCGAGGCGGTTTTAACCGTCAACGCTTCTCGATAGGGTTGGAATAAAAAAGTCATTACTTTTGGTTCCCTAAAATGGTCGGAGTAATCAACAGAATAGTCTGAACATCATCTTGGTTGGAGTTCGCACTGGATTTCACACCAAATGAACTACCCGTTCCTGCCACGCTATCGACAGAATTAAAACCTGCAATAATTAATGTCGAACCTGATGGCACAAGACTTCTTAAATTAAAGTGCTTGCCATCGACAACCGGCAATTGCAGTGACGTACTTCCTGGAGCAGCAGCGTTTGCACCACCCACTGTAAATGTTTTCAGGTCTTTCAACGTAGAAAGCTCACTGCTCACTTCAAGATAAATATTCTGATGCATAATTTTCGGCAAGATATAAAGCTTAAATCCAGTATTAACCACGCCCGGATTTAAAGTCGTTTGAGAAACGCCCGTAGTACCGGTTATGGTATTCGTTGAGCTTGCCAAATATGTCGTTTGACGCGAAATATCAATTTGTGCCACTTGATTATTTAACGTCGTTACTTCCGGATTAGTAATATTCGATACTGTGCCTTGATTACCTAATGCATTAATTAATAACTGGGTGTTTTTAAACGGCCCAGAAATAATTCCTGCGCTGATACCTGGTGATCCCGGAGAAGCAAGCGTATTCGCAGCGCTATTCGTCAAACCCGTCGCACCAATATTTGAAGCACCTAAAGAATTTGCACTGTTGTACGCCAAGTTCCAATTAATACCCAAATTGAAATTTGTGTTTAATTCTATTTGGAGTACTTGTACTTGCAACAAGACTTCTTTGGATAAATCACGATTCATACTGGCTAAATAATCAGCGACTTCCTGTACATTTTCTGCGTGATCCCGAACGGTAACGGTTGTTGTAGATTCAGACACCATCACTTTACCTTGCGGTGAAAGCATTTCTTTGATGGCATTATTTAAATCTTTCCATACAGAAAGATTGGCTTCTAAACTACTGAATTGGCTATCAGGTGCTTGACCGGTCGCAACGTTACTTCCACTGCTAGTAGTCGCATTTAAAGTATCACCCTGCTTTTGGCCAACCATATATTGTGAAGAACCTGGCATGAAGGAAATATCAAATGTTTTGGTAACATAACCTGACCAGCTGAGTGCTGAACCATCGATATTATAAGCATAGCCCGTTTGTGCAGCGACTTTATCCAACGCACCTCTTAAAGTACCCTGATAATTAATCGTAATTAATTTCGAACGATTAACGCTGTTTTCATATTGAACACCCGTGCTGTTTTGTGGCATCAAGCGATTCATTAATAAATTCAGTGGCAATTGATTGGCATGAATATTAACGACAGTATTTAACCACACAGGATTTGCACCGGATTGATAAACGTCGGTCGCATAGAAATTATTTTGTAATTTCACGACCTGGTTGTTTTGCTTTGCGGATTGGATCTGTGCCGCAACGTTGTCATTTTTAACAGACGCTTGTTGATATTGCGCATGATAATCACTGCACGCGGTCAACGCACAAAACCCTAAAAACATTGCCATTAATTTAAACCATTTCATCTTCATTTACTTACCCTCGTTTGGAATACACGCACTAATTAAAAGTACTTCGTTAGCATCAACAGAATCTTGACTCTCTCCTCCTAGTCCAGTATTTCGGCCAAATACCGTTAATGTTGGAGTAACCTTTTCACTGTTAGGATCAACCTGACTTGTCGTCGTTGTTCTCATCGCGCCACCATTGACGTGAGTCATTGTGGGTGGTTGTGCCTCAAAATTTGTAATCGCATTGACTAAAATGGGCGACAATCCTTTAGGACAATCCGCTTGCGTTGGTTGTTTTACAGAACTCATTTGTGTTGATGGAACCATCTGCATATTTAAAATAAATCCGTGGCCACTTTGATTAAGCGCTTGCCCCGGAACATTAATCATCGCCTGCACTGCTACTTTTTTAGGTTGCGTTGATTCATCAACACTTGAAGCCGCATTTGGTAATCTAGCCGCAATCATTTTGCCCACTGTTTCGAGCAATGGTGTGTCATCACCAATATCGGTACTGACTTGAAATAACGTCGTGCTATTTTGAGAAGTAACTGGCCCAAAAGAATAGTCATTCGGGAACGGGCCATTCTTATCGCTATTTAACGGCATATATTGTCTGATGGTATTTGCATATCGTGGACATTCTTGTGGTGTTAATGGCGCTTCACCCATCATCGCTTCAACAATATTCGGATCTTGTTTTGAATCTGTCGGCCATTGATTACAGTCGACATAAAATGACATGCCCGCTTGCAACCACTGTTGCATTTGGAGCGATGTTTTATCCACTTTAAAATTACGTAATTGTATTTGGTACATCGATAGCGCACCTAACGCTAAAATCGACGCGAGCGCTAACACCAACAGTAATTCTAATAATGTAAAACCACGTTCTTTCATCTTCATGTTCAACATGCATTTCTCGATTGTTGATGCGTAAATATTTCTAATTCGCTGTTTAATACCCATAACTTCGAACTCAGCCCTTTATTCATTACTGTTACTTGTCGTCCTGGATACATAAACAAATCACCCGTACTGTACGTAGGCAACCGTGTCCAGGTCACTGCATTCAATATTTTCACGTCAGTCCCTAATGTTCCATTCAATGCACCGTTGATAAATGGAACCAGCTCTTGTTCACGTGAAAATATTGCGGTGACCGTTAAATTATTGTCTTTAATGGCCACCGAAAAACTTCCCCAGGGATTAACAATATAATTATTCAATAACCCTGCGTCTTTTAATTTTTGTATGGTGACATCCTTGTCATCCCCTTGTTGGCAATGGATGAAATAATATTCATTAAGTGCATCCATCAATTGCGCAACACTGGACTGCAAGCGTCCTACTTCACCTGCTATCTTATAATTCTCGTAATACCGATAGCTCATCACCAGAATAATGCATGCAATCGCAAGCACTAATAATACTTCCAGTAATGAAGCTCCCTTTTGATTTTTCATAATTAATAAAAAGTAACCGTCACTGTTCCAGCTCCATCACATACTGCAGAACCTTTCACAGAGGAACTGATCATGTTAGCTAATTTCTTACAGGTTGTTGTATTTGCATCATCACCAAGAAATGGAACACCGGTAACTTTAACTACAAACCCTTGACCAGCCGTCGGCGTAGGCACTTCTAAATTACCACCCCATGGATTTGCACCCGTTCCATTTGTATCGCTTCCACCCAAACTTCCTGGAACAAAACGACCGTCAATAAGTTTCGTCATCGTCATTCCTGCATAGCCCGGATATGACAAATCATAATTCGCCGCACCGCCAGCAATACCATTCACTTCAGAAACCGCATTGTTTAATTTCTGGCTTTCATTTGCGACCATGAAATAACGCGTTGCCATCACTAACAAAATAGCAATGATCGACAACGACAGCATTAATTCTAATAAACCAATACCTCTTTCTCTTTTAAGTTGCTTTAACATTTTCTCTACTCTCCGTCTCATTTAATAACTAGGAACAATACTGAAACCCACTGAATACACTGACACGATCATAAAAATCATGAACCCTGCCGCCAACACCAACAAAAAACCCGAAAATAACTTCGTCGTCGTTTTAATCGATTGCGTCCCTTCATCTTGAGCGCGCTGTCCTTGCCTCACCAATGCATGCTCAAATCCTTTGGAGTGCGCAATTAATTTCAAACGCGATAAATCTGAATCTGAAATTAATCCCGTGTCCAATACATCGGCAATATTATCTTGTCCTGACCCTAAACGATGTTCCATCAAAATCAAATGTGAGGCTAAATACGTAGATGCGCGATTTTGTAATATTTTCAACGCTTTTTTCAACACTAAACCATTGGCAATTAATAATCCCAAGGTTTCCATAAATCGACCTGCGTTTAATTTACGATACACACGCCAAACAGGCATAGTATCTAAAGTCGGTCTTAAATCGCCGATATAGTCTTTTAAGAATCTAATAAATAAGAAAACAATTACCGCTACTGTGACGAGTATTAACCACCACCAGTGCTGAACAAAGTTTGCAATATGCGTCAGGATTTGTGCACCAACTGGCCAATCACGCACCGGCGTAATGCCGCGGAAACTCGAAAAAATAGAATGATTAATAAAAACAGAAACACCTAACGCACCACAAATGACTACGAGCGGATACGTCAACGAATTTAAAACAGAATTCAGCACACTTTCACGTTGCGTTAAACTGGCGGCTGTCGTACGAAGGACTTGCGCTAAAATTCCGCCTTCTTCACCCGCACGAATAATTTCAATAATTTCATTGGAATACCAACCGATCATGCCATCGGCAAGCGGATAACCTTGGGAAATTTGGGAGAGCATGGATTGGGCTAATTCACGTGGCGCACCCTGATGGATAGCAACGAACGATTCCAACACTTGCTTTAACGGAACACCGTCTTCGATTAACGACGCCATGTCTTCAAGAAAACCTTGTTGAGCATGTGTATCAAATGACAGTTGATTCAATTTCAATTGTAATTTTTGCCACAACTGTGGCAACGTTACGTCCATTGTTATTCACCACCGCGTCAAGTTAAAACAAATTAATAGTAGAACCGGTTAACTTCTCAACATCTTTGGGATCAACCCTTCCGGCTTTGGCCATTTCAATAGCTCTATCACGATAGGATTTCCATCCCTCGGCTCGGAGGGATTTCTCCCATCCAAGAATATCGCAATTTTGAATGAATTCTCTCGCCTTGTCATCAATCCATATGATTTCTGCAATAACTTTACGTTCTTGTATACCTATACCTTGACAAGTAGTACATTTTACAGTACCACGTGCTCTCATTCCATTTGGCAATGTTTTTGCACAGTTTTCGCACAAGATGGGGATCAAACGCTGACAGATCAGGCATACCAAGAGATTGGGATCACTTAATAAATTCGCGGAAATACCCATATCGATCAATCGCGGAATGATCGCTGTTGCTGAATTTGTGTGTAGGGTTGAAAAAACAACGTGGCCAGTAATAGCTGCTCGGGTCATCACACGAGCCGTTCCTTCATCTCGAATCTCACCCAAGACCATCACATCCGGATCCATACGCAGTGCTGCACGTCCCATACTCGCAAAATCGCGGTCTGTCTTTTCGGTATTCACGGGAATTTGAGTCGCGTTGGTAATGATTTTTTCAACGGGGTCTTCAATGGTG
Organism: Gammaproteobacteria bacterium; assembly: GCA_035943935.1. GTDB lineage: Bacteria > Pseudomonadota > Gammaproteobacteria > DASZBR01 > DASZBR01 > DASZBR01. The sequence goes on along the minus strand of DASZBR010000006.1, from coordinate 51,321 downwards.
TAAATCTTTCTATCTCGCGCGACCAATTGCATACAACTCGCCAAAGTAGTGGTCTTTCCTGACCCCGTAGGACCTGAAATTACCACAGCGCCATTGGGCATAGCCACGGCACGCTTAATCATGTCGATTTGCTCAGGCAAATAGCCCAGCTCTTCGAGGGCTTTAATCTTTTCATGACCGGTGGAGAGCAATCGCATCACCATATCAAATCCGCCATGCGCAGGCATACTCGCCAAACGCAGACGCACATCCACACCATCAATATGAAGCGGCATAGAGGCATTCTGAGGAACGCTAGGATTAAAGTGTGAAATAGCGTGGTCGGTTTCTTTATTGAATGCGACAGAAGCAATTTCGCGACCTAATTTTGATTGCCATTCGGCATAGAGAAATAATTCGCCGTGTTTTCGAAAACGAATATGCGCGACATCTTCACGCACTTCGATATGAATATCACTTACTTGTAATTGTAGTGCTTCTTTGACGAGTATTCGTAAACGTTGTTGTTGAACACTGACTTCTGATTGATCTTTAGACGCACGAGCCGCAACGACCGCACGTGAATCTGCCAATAACAAATCAATCAGTTGTTGACTGGCTTCAACGACTTTTCCGGTTTTGAAGAATTTTTGTTGAAGTATGGCTTTGCAATTTTGAACACTTCGAGAGTAGATATCGCTGGTTAAAATCAAACCGCTTTTTAATACAACGATATCACCCTGACGCTCACACCATTCCTGCATCTCGACCATGGGACGATCTTTCGGATCCAGCTCGGATTGTGAAGCGTATGTAGTTTTCATCATTGATTATTATTGTTCTGACCAGGACGTACGTTACCTGCTTGGAATAAAGCCTCTTCATCATCCGCAAGGCCCAGCGTTTTTCCTAATTCTTTTAATTGTACTTCCATCTTTTTCATTGCAGGAATAAGAACATCATACACATCTACTGAACTCGCTAAGACTTGCTTGGTTAATTCCACAATTGATTCATTTAATTGCGTTAAATTAATACCGTGTGCAACTCTCCCAGGCTTAGCTAATTCCACATCAATTTTCGCAATACGTTGATTTAATTTCCAAATTAAATTATTGGCAGTTTTAATCGCGTTTTCTTTTGCTTCATTCGTTGTGGTCAATGTGTCATGCAATACAATTTCATCTACTCGTGTAATCTTTATAAGAGATTCAATCAGAGGAACTTGCGCACCGGCAGGCGGAACCATAACGACATTGCCCTCTAACATACACTCATGACGACGCTGAACAAGTAAAGACGTTGCTTGATTGCTTGTATCAATCGGAAATTTCACGAATAAACGAACATCTATACCCGTGACACCGCGTTGGCGGCCAGGTTTTGCTGAATCCGCTTTTCGCTTAGCAACTTCTAATCGAAGTTGTTCGTTAACCTCAAACACTGCAGGTATTTTAGCGACTTGTTGTACTGCAGCTTTTTTAGCGCCTTCACCAGCCAGCACCACTTGATCAACCGGCTGATCAACCACAAGTGGAGCAGCGTGCTCTTGAGTACGAGCGCCCGCAAGCAAACTTTGATCATCCACTGTAACGGCTGAAAGAGGCTCACTCTTTTGTAAAACAGGTTTTGCAGGCTTTTGTAATGGCACCGAAGCTTTACCATCAACGTCTAAAAACAATTGATTGTCTTCATCCAAAAGTATTGCATCAACTGCTTCAAGTTCATCTGCTTTTAGAAAAAGAACTGGCCTATCAGGTTTTCTTTCGCGAGTCACATACGATTTTGCCCCTAGATTATACGTACCGTAGGCAACAGGAGTTGCGGTGGCCGGAACAACCACAGCGAGAAAATTAATCGGTCCAAGAAAAAGAGGGTTTAGTAAGTAAATTTGCGTCTGAAGAAAAGTTTGATATCCAGCGTGTGCACCCATCAAAAGTGAAGGTAAAAACATGTAAAAATATCTAAAACGCTCTTGTCTTTTTCCACGGCCTTTCGTTGTTAATACTTCAATATCAGTTTCATTAACCTCAAGCATCCCCGTTTTTGTATCTTCTAAAAGACGCGGCAATACATAAGAAAAGTTTTTTTGCACAGCGAAACCATTATTTTTTGCAAAATCTCTGAAATCGTACAACGAAGGTAATTCACGATCCGCACGATGATGAAATTGAGTTATCGCTTCAGCTTCATGCAATAATCTAATCATCGAAAAAATATTGTCATAGGTAATTGCATCAATATTAAGGACGCCGTTAATTTTAAATTGCGACAATGCCTGCGCTACTATATCCAATGCCTTTCTATACTCTTCTAATGATTCCTCTGTACTCAGATTACATTTTGTCAAATTTTGCTGAGCAGCAATCTTGAATAACAATTCAGCTAGCTGAGGTCGACGCACTAACTGTCCATTATAAACAGTCCAAGCCTGATCGAGCAGAGATTCGATATCAACCAGTGCTTGATAAATATTTTTGGCGTACATTGGCGCACTTATAAAGAAACCGCGGCCATATTGCACATCTCTATGCGTCAAATACAAAACTAACTCTTCCATTTTATCGATGACATCGAAAACGGTAGCTTTCTGTTTCTTTGTGTGGGGAGCGATGAGGGGACGATTGTCCGCTGTTCGCTTTGCGCAGACATTTCTAAAACAGCTTGATTTACAGCCATTTTTGCATCTACCTTTACTGCAGCAGCCCGCTTTAACGGGAGATTTACTTTTATCATCAACCGCGATGACATCAGCATCCTCTTTTTTACAACAAAGTTTTGCCCATAAACGCGCCCAACATCCCCTATCCTTTTTTTTATTTCCGCCAGATACCAGAGGACTTTTTTCAGTTAGAGGATCATCATTCATGGATAAACGTGTATCAGTCGAAGGAAATTGACCATCTTTAGCTTGCTGATAACCGCCCTTCGGCTCTTCTTCTCTATCGCCAGTAAATCCACCAAACGGCATTTCTTGATCGCCAGTCACTTCATCACGGGACATACCCGGTTTACCAGAAGGATTACCACCAGTGGAAAGTACATCGATGAGTGCTGCATTTGCTGTTTCTTCTTTTTTTTCTTCAGGTATTCGATCGCCGTGAGTCTCCATTATTAAATCCTCTCTGAAAAATTAAAGTTGGAGTAATATTATACAGTCAAAGCCAGCCGAGTCCAGGCACGATGCAAAATCCAGAGGTATAACGCAAAAAGACCGATAAAGCCGCCGAACATAAAACTTTCGGGGATATGAAGGTTTTCACCAAGAACGCCGATGAGACCCAAGACAGCAGATAAAGCGCCGATAAGTGAAGTGACTTGAAGCGAAGAAAATCCCTTCTCTAATAAATAATGATGCAAATGCCCCCTGTCCGCTTTGAGGGGCGAATAGCCTCTTAATAGTCTGCGAATGACGACACAGCTGATATCCCATAAGGGAACCGCCAGAATCCATAGAAAAGTCACGGGATGTGATGCACCGGCGGTTTGCGATAAATCAACACAAAACCAGACCAATACAAATCCTAGCAACATGCTTCCACTGTCACCCATAAATACACGAGCTTGTTGTCGTAAGGGGAAATTGAAACATAAAAAACCTAAAACAACGGCAATCAGTAAGACAAGAATTTGCATATCAATATATTGGTTAACACGAAAGGCCATCCAGGCTAAATAAATTAATTCTATAAGACCAATTGTTCCGGCTAAACCATCTGCGCCATCGGTCATATTCACAGCATTGATAACAGCAAGTACGGCAATAATAGTGACAGGATAACCAAAATATTTTAGGTGGACTGTTCCATAGTGAAATAAATTACCCAAATCATTTAAATAATTATTTCCCCACGTGATCATTAATATTGCAACGAATAATTGAATAAATAATCTCGCACGAGGACCTAATTCATGAAAATCATCCAAAACACCCGTGATGACTAATAAGACACAACCCGCAATAAGACAGCGATACGTACTCAAAGAAACGTGTAGTGTTAATAATGAAAATGCAAATCCGAAAAACATGGCGATTCCACCAATTAAGGGAATATCACCTTCATGTAATTTTCGACCACCGGGTTTATCAACGAGGTTTAAACGAATCGCTAATGGCTTGAGTAAAATAAGCCCTGCTATTGTCATAGCAAACGCAACAAATATGGGTAGGTAACTTGGCATCATAGATTGTGATGCTAAGCTATTAATATAAAATTGTCATCTTGTAGGGGCGACATTCTTGTCGCCCGGGCGAGGCAAGCCTCGCCCCTACGCGACTGTGTTATTGCAACAACAAACGCTCACGATTCGAATCAATCACTTTACCGTTTAAGCCTTTGATCTTTTTCAACTCATCGAGTGATTTGAATGGACCATGTGCTTCACGATACGCAACGATTGCTTCTGCACGTTTTTTACCAATGCCTTTAATATGCGCATTAATAATCGTTTGTGCATCAGCAGTATTAATATTTATACCTGACGTTGCAGTTTGTGATGTTTCTTGAGAAGTCGTTTGTTTGTGATGTTCAGCAGCGACTGCAGAGAAACTAAGAGAGAGACCTAAGACAAAAAAAAGACTAACTAAACTACGTAACCATACTTTCATTATGATGCCTCCATATAACAGTTGAGATTATTAAAACAAACATTACAAAATTAAAGCAGGGAAAGTATGGCAGAAATAATTAATTTGTAAACTAGTCGGTTGTAATAAATTACAACCTTACTATCCATGTATTAATTCAACACCGGCTTAATACAACTCCACGACTTACACCCCGGACACAACCACAATAATAAATTGCTTTTGAAACCACATTGTGAACAACGATAATTCGGCTGATGCTTTAATAAATGCTGAATTAATTCTTTGATAATTAACCAATCTTTTTCTTGCGTACTTTCTAAATGATACGCGACTAAATATTGCAAACCCTTCAGAGACGGATGACCTTGAAGTTGCTGGATTAAAAATTCAATCGCTTTTTCATCGCCGTCTGCTTTACGCTTATAATCCGTCAAAAACAAAATAACCGTAATAGAGACTATATTAGCTAATCTATTATTTAAAAAATCGACCAATTCTGTTTCACGATCTAATTTTTGATGCGCTTCTATTAGCGCAGGCAACGCTTCTGCAAAAAAGGCTTTATCTTGATCCAAAATTTGTTCATAAATATCTATCGCGGCTTTATAACGCTCAGCATCCAATTCCACTTTCGCCCACAACAAATTCGCCCTGACGCTGTTCAGATCTTGTTTCAATGCTTTTTTGAGCTCTTGAATGGCTAGATCAAATTCTTTTTTCTGGATATACACTTGCGCTAATTCACAATGATAATGGGCTATTTGAATATCCATATTATCGGGCAGCATAGATTTCAATTGCGTTGCGACTTTTATGGCCTCTGGCCAATTTTTTTGCTGCTGATAAATTTCTAACAAATATTTCAAACTGATCGCGGGTTGATTACCAAATGCGCTAATTTCTAAAAATAATTTTTCAGCGCGGTCCACTAAACCTGCATGTAAATAATCTTTGCCCAAGGCAACCAGAGCTGTAATACGTTGGTCTTTAGATAATTGGGGACGTGCAATCAAATTTTGGTGGATTTTTATCGCTCGCCCTATTTCACCGCGACGGCGAAATAAACTCCCTAAGGCAAGATGCGTTTCAACGGTTTCAGAATCGACATGTATTAAACGGGTAAAAACATCGACGGCTTTATCCTGCTCTTCATTTAATAAATAATTTAAGCCAACAAAGTAATCCCGCGAAAGCGGTTTCTGCGATGAAGTGGTATCACCAAGATATTTTTGACCGACATAGCAACCGACAACAACTGCTAAAGCAATCACAAGCATTAAGAACATGAAATTATTGTGTCTCGTTAAGGGGGAGTGTTCGGAGCTGATTCACTTCTTTCTCAGAAACTTTTAACTTATGAGAAAGACGCATATTCTCGGCTTTGAGTCGTAACCAAAGTAAAAATCCTGTGAGCCAGCCGATGAATCCGCCAACTCCCAGGACTAGAACCAATAATAAAGATAACGGCAACTGAGTTTGATTAACATAATAATTAATCGTGACTTCCTGGGAGTTTAATCCCGCGAAAGTCACGCCTAAAAATAAAACAAAAATGATAATCAGAAAACTAAAGATTTTCACTCTTTATGTCCTAATTGACCTTTTATCAAATCACCCAATGTCGCTGAAGGTTCATTTTGTTTTGAATAATGCTGTAACGCTTCCGCTTCATCTTGCGAGTCTTTCGCTTTGATAGAAAGGTGGATTAAACGTGCTTTGCGATCCACTGAGATAAGTTTCGCTTCAATCGATTCACCTGATTTCAGCACAGTACGCGCATCTTCAAGACGTTCACGCGAAATATCACTTACGCGAACATATCCTTCAACGCCTTCCCCTAAATCAATTTTCGCACCCTTTGCATCCACTTCAATTACAGTGCCTTTTACAACACTGTTCTTTTTGTTTACGGTTGCATATTTAGTAAAGCTATCTTCACCATCGCCTTCTAATTGTTTAATACCTAAGGAAATACGCTCACGTTCTGGATCAACCGCTAAAACCACGGCGGTTAATTCATCGCCTTTCTTGTATGAACGAACCGCTTCTTCGCCCGCTACATTCCAGGAAATATCAGACAAGTGAACTAAGCCATCTATATTACCGTCAAGACCAATGAAGACGCCAAAGTCGGTAATGGATTTAATTTTGCCTTTAACTACATCGCCTTTTGCATGCGTCTGTGAGAATAATTCCCACGGATTGTTTTTACATTGTTTAATACCCAATGAAATACGACGACGTTCTTCATCAATATCAAGAACCATGACTTCAACTTCTTCGCCCAACTGTACAACTTTAGCCGGATGAATATTTTTGTTGGTCCAATCCATTTCTGAAACGTGCACTAAGCCCTCTACGCCATTTTCAATTTCGACGAAGCAGCCGTAGTCGGTAATGTTTGTGACTTTACCTGTTAAACGCGTACCTTTTGGATAACGACGCGCTAACTCAGCCCATGGATCATCACCTAATTGTTTCAAGCCTAACGAAACACGCATTTTTTCACGATCAAACTTCAAGATCTTCACGCGTAATTCTTGGCCAATGGTTAATACTTCAGCAGGATGTTTGACGCGCTTCCAGGCGATATCGGTAATATGTAATAAACCGTCTACGCCGCCTAAATCTACAAACGCGCCGTAATCTGTCAAATTCTTGACTACACCATTAACGGTTTCACCTTCTTGTAATTTTTCAAGTAAGGCATTTTGTTCACTGCCGCCTTCTGCCAACATTGCAGAACGACGAGATACAACAACGTTGTTACGTTTTTGATCTAATTTAATAATTTTGAATTCTAATGTTTTGCCTTCAATAAAGCTGGGATCTTTAACCGGTTTCATATCAATTAATGAACCTGGCAAGAACGCGCGAATATTACCGATTTCTACGGTAAATCCACCTTTGACGCGACCATTTACAGTACCGGTCACGGTTTGGCCACCTTCGAAAGCAACCTTTAATACAATCCAGGCTTCTGAACGTTTTGCTTTTTCGCGAGAAAGTTTTGTTTCGCCGAAACCATCTTCGATGGCATCTAGCGCAACATCCACTTCGTCTCCCACTTTGACAGTCAATTCACCGCTTTCGCTTTTGAATTGTTCTATGGGAATTGTCCCTTCTGATTTTAAGCCGACATTAACAATTACGTTATCATCATTAACGGCAACGACGGTTCCCTTGAGGATTGAGCCTAAGCGCATATCCTGTTTGGAAAGACTCTCTTCAAATAATTGTGCAAAGCTTTCGCTCATGGATTTTTCTCTACTCTATATTAAGTACAACAAAAGTTAATAAAAAAGTCGCTCACTTAAAAAGTAGCGACCCGCTCTTACAAAAATTTTACGAATCTCGTATTAAAAGCGTTTTTGGATTTCATCCATGACTCTTGAGAAGGTTTCTTCAATAGAGAGCATCGTGGTATCCAAAATCCAGGCATCATCTGCGGGTTTCAATGGGGCGACAACTCTTTCGATATCTCGCTTATCCCTCAGCGCAAGCTCCGCCAAAACGCGCTCAAGGCTATCATTTATGCCTTTTTCTTGCAACTGAAGAAAGCGGCGCTTAGCCCGTGCCTCAAGGCTCGCATCCAAAAACACTTTAAATTCTGCATCGGGGAAGATAACCGTTCCCATATCTCGACCATCTGTCACCAAGCCGGGTAATTCTCTAAATGCTCTTTGGCGATCAATCAGCCCAGCACGGACTGACCCATATGCTGATACGATAGAGGCCAGATTACCCACCGCTTCAGAGCGAATTTTACGGGTGACATCCGCGCCTTCAAATATCACAGAATTGGATGAAAACTGTACATCGAGATGACTGGCCAGCGTCGCTAATGCTTTTTCGTTTTTTTCATCGATATGATGAAGTTGAGCACCTAACGCTAAGACACGGTAAAGCACCCCGCTATCCAAAAAATGCCAATCCAGTTGCTTCGAAATACGTTGGCTGATGGTTCCTTTCCCTGAACCGCTCGGACCGTCTACTGTAATAACAGGTGCTTTTACAATTGATTTAGCCATAGCTCTTTTCAAAATCCTTCATGAAATCAATCAAGGCATCCACACCGGATTCTGGCATGGCGTTATAAATACTGGCACGCAATCCCCCAACAGCTTTATGGCCCTTTAGATTAATTAAATGTTGCTCTGCAGACTTTTCGACAAATACGGCATCAAGATCAGCATTGGGTGTATTAAAAACAATATTCATCTGTGATCTAAATTTTTGCTCGACTTTATTATTATAGAAATCAGTCTTATCTATATAATCATATAATTTATTAGCTTTGCGCGTATTTTGTATTGAGATTTCTTCCACGCCGCCATTTTTTAATAACCACTCAAAGACCAAACCGGCTAAATAAATAGCAAATGTATTGGGTGTATTATACAGTGATTTTGAGTCTACATAGGTTTGGTAGTTATAGAGTGTTGGCGTAATCGCTTTTGCATGGCCAATTAAATCATCGCGCATAATCACAATACTTAATCCAGAGGGCCCAATATTTTTTTGTGCGCCCGCATAAATCAAACCATATTTATGAATATCAATATTTTTGGATAAAATTTCGGATGACATGTCTGCAATTAAGGGAACGGATCCACTGTCAGGAATATGATGAATTTGCAGCCCCTCTATAGTTTCATTGGGCGTGTAGTGAAGATAAGAACTTTCAGGATTACATCTAGGGGAATCAAAATTAGAAACAGAAATATCACCATAACGCTGTGCTTCTTTTATAGCTTTCCCAGACCAAATACCGGATTGAATATAACTGGCTGAATTATTATTTTTGCGATCCAAGAAATTCAAGGGAATCATGCCAAAATGATGGCTTGTACCTAAGCTGGTAAATAAAACATGATAATTTTCAGGGATATGTAATAATTTTCGAAGATTCGCTTCAGCAGGTTCTAGAATTTTTTCCATATAGTCTTTACTGCGATGACTAATTTCAAACGCTGATGTGCCTAATTTTTGCCAATCTAATAGTTCAGATTTTAATTGCTCCAACACGTCCGTTGGAATCATGGCCGGGCCGGAGCAAAAATTATACGCTCGCATCTTTTTCAACTTCATCATCTTTATCGTCTTTCTCATCACTGGCGAGTTCAGCAACACCTTCAACACCCACTAATTTTTCGCCATCGGATAAATTAATCAATCGCACACCTTGTGTATTTCTGCCCACGATAGAAATTTCATCCGCGCGTGTTCGAACTAACGTTCCCTTGTCGCTGATCAACATAATTTCATCGCCAGGAATGACATGAATCGCACCCACAACATTTCCATTACGCTCAGTCACTTGGATAGAAATTACACCCTGCCCACCTCGGCCTGTTTGACGATAATCTTCAATATCTGTGCGTTTTCCGTAACCATTTTCAGTGGCAGTTAATATAGCCCCTTCCGGTTTTGCGACAATGAGAGAGATTACTTTTTGATTTTCAGCCAATTTAATTCCGCGAACACCGCGTGCACTTCGACCCATTTCACGTACTGACGCTTCTTTGAAACGAATCACTTTTCCGGCATCACTGAACAACATAACATCGGATTGTCCATCGGTAATTGACACACCAATTAATTTATCACCGTCGACTAATTCAATCGCAATAATGCCGCTATTTCTCGGTCGTGAAAAATCAGTGAGGCTGACTTTCTTAATAGTGCCCTTTGAAGTTGCCATCAACACATGTAAATCTGAACGATATTCACGAATAGGCAATATCGCCGTAATTTTTTCACCTGCGCCTTCATTCAACGCTAAAACATTGACTAACGGCCTGCCACGCGATTGACGTGCGGCTTGTGGTAATTGATAAACTTTCAACCAATACACTTTGCCGATACTAGAGAAACACAATAAAGTATCTAAATTGTTAGCAATAACAAGCTGCTCAACGAAATCTTCGTCTTTCACTTGTGTTGCCATTTTGCCTTTACCGCCACGACGCTGTGCTTGATATTGATCTAACGGTTGCGTTTTTGCATATCCGCTATGTGAAATCGTTACGACCATTTGATCATCGGTCAATAAATCTTCCATCGTTAAATCTGCTTCCGCTTCACGAATTTCGGTGCGACGCTCATCAGAATATTCATCACGCACAGCAATTAATTCTTCTGTAATCACTTCTTGTAATCGAACAGGATTACGCAAAATTTCCAATAATTCAGCGATAGTTTTTAATATTTCTTTGTATTCGTCGAAAATTTTATCTTGTTCTAATCCCGTTAATCTATGCAGACGCAATTCTAAAATAGCTTGAGCTTGTTCCGGAGATAAGCGATACATTTCATTTCGCAAACCATATTCAACCGCTAAACCATCCGGACGACTGGTTTCTGCACTGGCTCTTGCTAACATATCGGCAACAATGCCGGCTTTCCATGTGCGATTTAATAAACCTTCTTTTGCGATGCCAGGATTTGCAGAGGCTTTAATTAACGCAATCATTTCATCAATATTGGTTAAAGCTATTCCGAGACCTTCTAAAATATGCGCTCTTTCTCGACATTTACGAAGCTCATAAATAGTCCGGCGAGTCACCACTTCACGTCGATGTCCTAAAAACGCATCGAGCATTTGGTATAAATTCATTAATAACGGTCGACCGTCTAACAAAGCGACCATGTTTACGCCAAATACGGTTTGTAATTGCGTTAAGCTGTATAAATTATTGAGCAATACTTCGACTAATTCGCCACGACGTAATTCAATCACAATGCGCATGCCGTCTTTGTCAGATTCATCACGCAGTGCCGTAATGCCTTCTATTCTTTTTTCTTTGACCAGCTCAGCAATCTTTTCTATTAATCTGGCTTTATTAACTTGATAAGGCAGTTCAGTAACTACAATAGTTTGTTTGCCGTTATCTTCGTCTGTTTCGATTTCAGTGCGGGCACGAACAAATATTCTGCCACGACCGGTTCGATACGCTTCATAAATTCCGGCGCGTCCGTGAATAATTCCGGCGGTGGGAAAATCAGGGCCTTTAATATGCTCCATTAATTTTTCCATCGGTGCATGCGGATCTTCGAGTCTGACTAAACACGCATCAACGACTTCTCTTAAATTATGGGGTGGAATATTGGTTGCCATACCCACAGCAATGCCCGACGAGCCGTTAATTAATAAGTTTGGAATACGGGTAGGAAGTACAACCGGCGCAGTTTCTGTTTCATCGTAATTGGGGGCGAAATTGACGGTTTCTTTATCGAGGTCGGCCAAGAGCATGTGAGCAATCTTGGACATACGGATTTCGGTGTATCGCATTGCAGCAGGTGCATCGCCGTCGACCGAACCGAAGTTACCTTGGCCATCGACTAACATATATCTCAGCGAAAACGGCTGAGCCATTCTTACTATAGTGTCATATACCGCTGTATCACCGTGGGGATGGTATTTACCGATGACGTCACCGACGATACGAGCAGATTTTTTGTGAGGTTTGTTCCAGTCATTACCGAGCTGATACATAGAGAATAGCGCACGGCGGTGAACGGGTTTGAGGCCGTCGCGTGCATCGGGGAGAGCTCGCCCGACGATAACACTCATAGAGTAGTCTAAATAAGATTGTTTGAGTTCGTGTTCGATGTTGACTGTCACGACTTCTTTTGCAAAATCCGCCATGAAAAGGCGCTCCTTAAGTTATCGGTAAAAGACCGCCTATCTTACCATAGGAGACGGCTTCTGTTCCTAACATTTCTGTCACTTTTCAGCATATAATCCGGCCATATATTTAAACGAGAAGGAGAATGCGATGAGAGACCACATGACGATTGAAATTCCTGCCCCACTCGCCGAAGGTATCAGAAGTAAAGGGAGCACCCGCCAAAACTTTACCTCTCACTTAGCTCATCGAGCCGAACACTAACGCTTAATATTTCCTTAAGGTTGGACGTGTAAACTTAAAGCTAATTCAATTTTTCGATTTTATATAAGGAAATGACATGCAAGAACCCAACCCGCTGAAAACCAAATTGCTCAGCATTCATACAACATTAAACACCGCTGCTATGCGCGCTAAACTTCTCAGTGATCCCGAATTTTTACAGCAATGTAAAATTATGGCAGAAAGCGGATGGCAACGTTATTTCAAAAATTTTCCTGAATTGGCTCTTTTTAAACCCACCGCTGATCCGATTGAAAATTATTTTATGCGGTTATGTTTGTTTAAACTGATCGCTGAAGTTTCTCTGGAAAAGAATAGCAATCTAAATGTTGATTGGTTTCAAAGAGCGCGTGACACTCTCGACGCACAATTGAATCAGTTGATCCCAAACCGACAGATTGCTGCAGGAAATGCTCCTGCTTTTGTAACACGTGCGAAGTGGGGGGCTGTTGCAATCTGTATAGGTAGCGCAACGTTTTTTAAACGATTCGCTCAACGATACGCACCCGAAGCATGGGAGCCACTTGCAGAAAAGCTTCTGTCTTGCTTTGCATTGCTTATGCTCGCAAGTTTTCTTGGATGTATGGTTCTCGAATCAACCTACCGAATGCCCGCTACCGCTGACGTCGCACGTGAACTTTCAAGACAGCAAGCACTGAAAGATTTAATGAATAATCCTGATGTTAAAGCATTGTCTCTTGTCAGTGATGAAGATCTGAAAAAATTAGGCGTTGTTTCTGCAGAGAAATTAACTCCCTCAAAAGGTAATTAAGGAGAAATACATGCAAGACCGAGCACGAACCATTCAGCAACAAATTGCAACATGCGAAGCCCAACTTCAAGACCTCACATTTCTAGAAAACTGCAAAGCGATTATTCAAAATGGCTTTGCGAATAACTCACCAGTGGGAACCTTTACACCCTCCGCAAATCCTCTTGATACTATTTTAGCGAGAGTCTGTTTATTAAAATTACTTTCTAAAGCAGCATTAAATAATCACATTAAAATGGATGACCATAATTGGTTTCAGGAAGCACAAGAAAAACTTCATGGCGAATTAAATAGACCTGCACCCCGGCTCAATCGCGCAGAAGAAAATGCTCACTTATTCATCGAAGGCTGCGGCATATTACTACTGATCCAGTTTTTTAGAAAAATCGCAGCAGAAACTAAACTAAACTTTACGCTCTTAAACCTCGCCATGCTGTGTTATGTACTTGCCGCAATATATCAAAGAGAAAATATCGTACCCATTACTGCAACAGCTAGAATGTGGTTGTTTCCCAATGCCGCACAAGCAGATGCACAACAACGATAAAAACTAAAAGCATTTATCGAACAAAATAGACTGGTGATTAGCAAAGAAGATTTTCAAAGATTGGCAGGACGTACTGTTGGACCTAAATAAACTTTTAAATTAAGGAGAGGCAACATGTTAGAAGTAAAACGACTAGAACCCCTATTAACTGATATCGCAAATACTGTAGGTAGAATATCACTTAATAATCACTTAAAAAGTTGTCAGAAAATAATTGAAAACGGATGGACAGAAGAATTAGATAACAGTCCCTTACTTGCACCGCTCAAGCATTACACTCATGATCCCCTTAAATCACTATTCCTGAAATTGTTTTTATTAAAATCTCTTTTTCATATTCATAAAGGTAATCCTAATATTCTTGAAGGAGGCATCGAATGGATCGAACAAATGAGAAACAATCTCAGCGGAAAATTCCAGGAGTTATGTGCTGAAAGCAACGTACAACTAAGCTACAACAATAAACGACTTCATACGTTAAACAATCTTGAAAAATTAGCACAACAACGTTATACCGACTCGGCGTTATCTTTTATAGAACCAGACACAGTGAAAGCGTTGTTTGCTCTTACCTGCGTACTCACTCTTATAAATTTTTACTTGGGCAATAATAACCACCCCCTTGGCTCGAAAGCATATCTAGGAATTTCGTTAACCATGCTTCTCGCTACGTTTGTATTTGGCAGCATGATGGTCTATGCACCTCCAAAATTGCCAAATGATGTTATTGCACAAAATACCCTACTTCAAAAATCTTTCTTACTCTCTGATGCTGAATTGAATCCATCAAAAGGAAATTCACTTGCCGCGAGATTATTCGAGCGATTCTTTCCTGCTAACCCAGATAATGAAATTGTCGATGACACAGATGTTCATAGAGAATTGAGGCATCAACGCCAACCGAATGTAGGGGCAACACGACGAAAATAATATTTGACACCCAAGCCTGACAAGGATAAATTAAGGCTATATTCAGTCTGGAGAAAAGTCATGTCATTACGTGAATCCGTCAAACCCATCAGTTATCTTAAAGATAATGCCGCTGAAATTATTCGCGGTTTCGAAAAAAATCGAACGCCTATTATCATTACTCAAAATGGTGAGGCGAAAGCTGTTTTTCAAGATATACAAAGCTATGAAGAAATGCGCGAAGATTTGATCATGCTACAAATTTTAATGCTGGGGAATGCCGATGTTGAACAAGAGCGAACCAAACCGTTAAAACAGGCATTTGCAGAACACCGCAAACGACTCAAGGAGAAATACGCTAAATGAAAGCCTATGCAATAATAATCACACCCGCAGCAGAAAAAGATATTGACGATATTTGTGACTATGTCGCTGAAAATGACTCACTCGAAAAAGCCAATGACTTGTCTATTACCCTTGAAGAAAAATGCTTATCTCTAACACTCTTTCCTGAACGCGGACGCCCCATAGATGCCGCTGCAAAATTTGGTCTTTCAGGATTTTATGAACTCCACTACCATGCCTATAAAATTATATATCGAGTTTTTAAAAATACTGTAATGGTGTATGGTCTTTTCGACAACAGACGCAGCCTGGATCAATTACTTTTAAAAAGACTTAGTTATGCAACGCGGTTTTACTCAACAACTTAAGAAAGGCTACCTCATCTAAAACCTCAACCCCCAACGCCCCCGCCTTATCTATTTTACTTCCCGGCGATTCGCCCGCGATAACATAACTGGTTGATTTCGAAACGGAATTCGTGACTTTTGCGCCTAGATTTTCTAGTAAATCACTCGCTTCATCTCGGCTATATTTCTCTAACGTTCCTGTTAATACAAACGTCTTGCCTAATAAAGGCTGGTGCGTATTTTTGGTTATCTTGGGCCAATGAATTCCTGATTTTATTAATCTCTCTATTAATTTTTGATGTTTGGTTTGAGAGAAAAATTCGACAATATGTTTAGCAACAACTGGACCCACATCTGGAATTTGTTGTAAATCTTCTTCTGAAATATCAAACAACTTATGGATATCAGCAATATTTTTAGCTAATAAATTAGCCGTGGTCTCACCAACATCTCGAATTCCTAACGCAAATAAAAATCGTCCCAACGTAGTTGATTTACTTTTGTCTATTGCAGCTATTAAATTTTCTGCAGATTTTTCAGCAAATCTGTCTAGATTTATAAGCTGAGAAATTTCGAGATCATAAAGATCAGCAATAGATTTAATTAAGCCCTCTGCAACAAATTGCTCAACTAATTTATCGCCCAGGCCATTAATATCCATCGCTCTGCGAGATGCAAAATGTTTAATACCTTCTTCCAATTGCGCACGGCACGTAATTCCGCCTGTGCATCGATACGCTGCTTGGCCCTCAATTCTTTCAACAGGCGCATCACATACGGGACAATTTTTGGGCATGGTTATTTTATGCGTATTTTTGCGCTTATCTAAAATTACACTGACTATTTCAGGAATAACATCACCGGCTCGGCGAATAATAACCCAATCACCCACATGAATATCTTTGCGAGAGATTTCATCCATATTATGTAAAGTCGCATTGCTGATTACTGCACCACTGACATTGACGGGTTTTAATCTTGCAACGGGAGTGAGCACACCCGTACGGCCAACTTGAAATTCAACGGCAAGAATTTCCGTCATTTCTTCGTGTGCAGGAAATTTATGTGCAATCGCCCAACGCGGTGCGCGAGACACAAAACCTAATTCGCGCTGTTGTTTTATGTCATCGACTTTATAAACCACGCCGTCGATTTCGTAAGGCAAATTATTGCGCTTAGCTAAAATTTTCTGGTAATAATCTAAACAAGCTTTGTAGCCCGTCACTATTTTTATTTCAGGATTAATCGGACAACCCCACTTTTCTAATAATTCTAAAATTGAATATTGCGAAGACGGCAGATTAAAATCTTTAACTTCACCTACGCCATAATAATACATGCTCAGATGTCTATTGGCGGTAATACGTGCATCCAATTGTCGCAAACTGCCTGCCGCTGCATTACGCGGATTGGCGAATATTTTGTCGCCCTTTTCTTTGGCTTCCTGATTAATGCGTTCAAATTCTGCTTTAGATAAAAAAACCTCACCACGAAGCTCAATGATTTCGGGAAAAGATTCACCGGGTATTTTTTTCAGATGGTGCGGGACTGTTTTGATGGTTTTAATATTATGGGTAATGACTTCACCACTTACACCATCACCACGTGTCGTGGCTAATTCTAAATGGCCCTTAAAATAAGTCAGATTTACTGCCAAGCCGTCTAACTTGGGTTCACAGCAAAACTTAATATCGTGAGAGGTTTCTAATTTGTCCTGGATACGCTGATTAAAATTAATAATATCTTCTTCAGAAAAGCCATTTTCTAAACTTAACATGGGCAAACCATGTTTCTTTTTTTCAAATTGTCCTAATGCACGTGCGCCGACGAGTTGAGTGGGAGAATCAGACGCAATTAATTCAGGATATTTCTTTTCAAGCTCTTCTAATTCGCGCATCAAACGATCATATTCTGCATCCGGTATTTTGGGCGCATCCAGAATATAATAACTATAATTATGTTTATTAATTTCATCGCGTAATTGCTTGATTCGATTAGCGTAAAGTTTCACGCACATCTCCCTGTAATTCATCCGCCAACTGCAAGGCGACTTCCCTGGCTAAATCTTCATAACCTGTTCGATAAGCATCAAAAATAAAATTCAATCCACGCGTGGAAAAACTCGAGATATTATCCATATCAAAATAATACGGTTCCGCTTGTGGTGCCACGCTGAAAATAACTTCTTTAGCGACATAGTAATGAAATAATTTTCCTCGACCATAGGACAATCCAGCATTCGTAAACGCTTGAAGTAAATCAAACCCCAGGAATTTTTTGCCATCTTCAGCAACCACGGCGACAGAATATTGCTTAATGCCCAATAATTCTTTGGGCTCAAGATTCATGCTTAAACAATCTAATATCGCCTGAGGATTTCTTTCAGGTTTAACGGCAGAAGATTTTTCAGATTTATCCTCGAATAACACAGGATTTTTTTTGGGAAGAGAAATCCAGAAACGGGTGACCAAAAACGGAATCACCGCCACCACCATAATTACGAGAATAATAAGCGAAAGATTCATTGAATCACCTTATTAATTAAGCGTCTGCCATCTCCATGGCTGCCGCAACATCGACTGCAACCAATCTCGAGACACCCGGTTCATTCATCGTCACACCAATTAAATGCTCAGCCATTTCGATAGCCAATTTATTATGGCTAATGAAAATAAATTGAACTGAAGATGACATTTCTTTAACCAGCTCACAAAAACGACCAATATTTGCATCATCAAGTGGCGCATCGACCTCATCTAACATGCAGAATGGCGCAGGATTTAAATGGAATATGGAAAACACTAACGCAATCGCCGTCAATGCTTTTTCACCACCGGATAATAAATGAATCGTACTATTTTTCTTGCCCGGCGGACGTGCAATGACGTTTACACCCGTCTGTAATAAATCATCGCCAGTGAGTTCTAGGTAAGCATGACCACCACCAAAAATACGGGGGAATAATTTCTCAAATAAACCATTTACTTTTTCATAGACTTCTTTAAATCGGGCTCTCGTTTCTTTGTCGATTTTATGAATAGCTTCTTCGAGCATTGTTAACGCACTGACTAAGTCATCATTTTGTTGATCGAGATACAATTTACGTTCTGATTGCTGTGCTAATTCTGATATAGCCGCAAGATTGATGGGTCCAAGACGTTCAATACGACCTAAGATTTTATTTAAATTAATTTCCCAAGCAATTTCAGTCGCTTCAGGAGGCAAATTCACTTGAATTTCTTCCAGTGTCTGGCCTGTTTCTTGTAATTGCTCAGCCAATGTATTCAGTCGAGTTGTATACGATTGATTTTCTAAACGACGTTGTTCTAATTGAGTGCGTAATGTCGTTCGTTCAATTTCACTGTTTTGCAGTAATTTCTCACATTCATGCAAATTATTTTCGATGAGCGATAACGCCTCGCGTTTATATTGGACGTTTTTCTCAGCTTCTTGTTGCTGTGTTAACAATGCATTTAATTCTGTGGTGAGCGATTCTTCGGGTTGTTTAGAACCCTCTAATTGAGCATTTAGCTCTACTTGTTTTTCGGTCAAGCTAGCCAATTGTTTTTGTAAGCGGGATTGATTTTCATCGGTCGCGCGATATTGTGTTTGAAAGACTTCCAATTGTGTGGCTTGTTGATGAGCGTTCTTTTGTAAGTTTTGATAATTTTCACGCGCTTTTAATACAATCTCTCGCTCAGACTCACGTTCTTTTTGTAAGTTTTCACGCGTCACAGCATCAGCATTCATATTTTCCATCAGCCGCTGCCATTGTTGGCGAGTTGTTTTTAAGCTTTCTTCTTCTTGTGTTTTTTGTTGTGTTAATTCTTCGACTTCATGCGCTAATTGTGCTTTACGCTGTTCCGTTTGATTTAATTGCGCCTGTTGAACTTTTAATTGGGCATTCAGATCAGAATGACGCGCAGAAATGGACGACAACGCTTTTTGAGCCACATCACGCTCTTTATCTAATTCAGTGATTTTTTCCTGAGAAGCTGCCACTTGAGTTTGCAGAAATTCTACTTTTGTCATTTGCTCTGCAATCGCTTGTTGAATATCCGTTAAATCCCTTTCACGTCGTATGACACCCGCTTTTTGATCGGCTTGCGCACGAACACGCACCCAACCTTTTGCGAGCCAAATGCCATCTTTCGTAATAACGGATTCATGGGGCGCTAAACACGTGAGCATTTGTGTCGCTTGAGCATAATCTTCGGCGACATAAATATTTTTTAATACATCCGCCACCATTTGAGGAGCTTTAATTTTATGGATTAATAAA
Organism: Gammaproteobacteria bacterium; assembly: GCA_035943935.1. Classification (GTDB taxonomy): domain Bacteria; phylum Pseudomonadota; class Gammaproteobacteria; order DASZBR01; family DASZBR01; genus DASZBR01. The sequence continues at coordinate 31,636 of DASZBR010000006.1, read as the reverse complement.
TCAGAGAACTCTAGTTTATAGTCTTTTTTTGCTCCCGCTTGAGCATCATCAATACAGATAGCTTCGAGATAATCACTCAATAAAGTTTCGACCGCTAATTCGTAGCCTTCTTCGACATCCACATGTTGCGCAAGAATCGGTTTGTCTTGAAGATTATGCGCTTGCAGCCATTTCACGCGTGATTCTGCGTTCTTACCTAATGCGGATTCTTGTAATGCTTGTAACGACGCAAAACGACCTTTTAATGATTGCAATTGCGTGCGTGCTTCATCTAAGTTTTTTTGATTTTCCTGATGAGATTGTCGAGCGGTTTGTAAAGTCTGATGCAGGGTAGAAATAATTTCTTGATGAGACTGAATTTCACGCGCCACTAATTCTATATTATCTTGTAAATCAGAAATTCCGAGTGGCAAACTGGTTTGCATATATTTTTCTTTTTCGGTTTCTAAACGCGCCAATCTTTCTTGTATTTGCTGAAGATGTTTTTCCACATGCTGGATACGGGTTTGTTCGACTTGTGCTTCACGCGAATGTTGTGACGCGCTGTGATTAAATTCATCCCACTTCTGCTGCCACTCGTGTTGTTTTTGTTCGCACAATTGAAAATGCTCGCGGGCTTTTTCAGCTTGCGTATTGGTTTCCGCGTACGCTGGAACTAAATTCTCTATTTGCTGCGACAATTCAAACTGACGCGTTTCTTCTGACGATAATTGACTTTGCGATTGTGTTAACTCTTGAATAATGCGACTTAAATCTGTTTCCCATTGTCGAACACGCTCACGATGATGCGAAAGCGTTTGTTCTACACGCGCCAATTCCGTATTCAATTGATAGAAAATTCTCTGGGCTTCTTGCACTTCATCATTGGACTGCGTTTGTTTTTGTTGTTCTACTTCACGTTGTGTAAAGACCGATTGATATTCTGCGTTAATTTTTTCCAATTGATTTTCAAGATGGCTGATTTGTTGCTGTTCAATATCCATCTGGATTTCTAATTGTTTTGCACGCAATGCCAATAATTGCGCACGCAAGATTTTTTCTTGATCTTTTAAGCTTTGATATTTTTCAGCGGATTCGGCTTGTTTCGTTAAATGGTCTAATTGTTTTTGTAGCTCATCACGCAAATCCATTAATCGCGCTAAATTATCTCGAGTATGTTGCAACCGCAATTCTGTCTCGCGACGACGTTCTTTATATTTTGAAATTCCGGCAGCTTCTTCTAAATATATTCTGAGCTCTTCAGGTTTGGCTTCAATTAATCTTGAAATCATACCCTGTTCAATAATGGCGTAACTGCGTGGACCCAAACCCGTACCTAGAAAGATATCGCGAATATCGCGTCGTCGACATACGGTATTATTTAAATAATACGTTGATTGGCCGTCCATACTGACTTGTCGGCGAATAACTATTTCGCCGTATTGTGCATACGGTCCGCCTAATCTTCCTTCTGCGTTATCAAAATGGAGTTCGACAGCCGCTTGAGAAGACGGACTACGTTTTGTCGAGCCATTGAAAATAACATCGTCCATGGTATCAGCACGTAAATTCTTCGCGGAGGATTCACCCATCACCCATCGAACGGCATCAATAATATTGGATTTTCCGCAACCATTCGGCCCAACGACTCCGCTTAAATTTCCGGGAAACGCTACGGTAGTGGGATCAACAAAAGATTTAAATCCGGCTAATTTAATGTGACTCAATCGCATAATGTACGGGCTCTCATTTATGTTTGCGTTTTAATCGTCTCTGACGCAAATTCCAAAGGGTTAAAATAGGTCCTGAAAAACCAAAGACTAAGCTTAGCGTAAATAATACTTCGGGTGGATCAAATGCCACACACGCAAATAACAATACCAAAACCAGCAGACTGACAAACGGCACACGACCTTGCCAGTGAACATCTTTAAAGCTGTGGAACCGAACACGGCTGACCATCAAGAGTGCAGCACACACCATCAGCAGCGCAAAAACAATAATCATGGCATGCTCTGCGACCAAGTGATTATCTTCAACGACCCAAATAAATCCGGCAATAATGGCTGCGGCGGCGGGACACGGAAGCCCCTGAAAATAGCGCTTATCTGCCATACCCACTTGGGTATTGAATCGAGCTAATCTCAGTGCCGTTGCGGCGACGTATATAAAAGCCACGACCCAACCAATCTTACCCAGGCTGATTAAACCCCAACTATACCCTAGTAAAGCCGGCGCAATTCCGAAAGAAACCATATCAGAAATACTGTCATATTCCGCACCAAACGCCGTTGAGGTATTGGTCATACGTGCGACGCGACCATCCAAACTATCCGCGACCATGGCGATAAAAAGGACCATCGCTGCCAAGTCAAAGTAACCCTTGAGGGTAGCGACGATAGAGTAAAATCCGGCAAATAACGCAGCGGTTGTTAATAAATTCGGTAGTAAATAAATCCCGCGGACGGGCAATTTGGGAGATTCAGCCACTATGAGTTTTCCCCTAAAATTAAAACAGAATGATACACTAATTTGACGATTATCTGTTAGAATCCCGCGATGACTAAACCGAGTAAAATTCTGATTGAAGGTGTAACTGAGGAAGGCCAGACCTTTCGTCCGAGTGATTGGGCGGAACGGATGAGTGGAAACTTGTCGACCTTTCAGGGGCATCGCATGGTGTACTCCCCGCTTCTCCAACCGGTCGTTCGAAATGGCCAAAAATGCATGTTAATTGACCCTGATTTGAAGACCACGAACCCTGCTTTATATGAAGCCATTATGGCATTTGCGCAAAGCAATAAGCTGAAGATTTGCAAAGAAGATTGATTCTGTTTACGCTACACGACCTCAAAAAGTGCAGGAGAGATGGCCGAGTGGTTGAAGGCGCACGACTGGAACTCGTGTAAACGGCAACGTTTCGAGGGTTCGAATCCCTCTCTCTCCGCCAGCCTTCGCTTCGCTACGGCTGGCAGGCCAGCTGAAAAAATAACAGGTATCAAATTTAATAGAACGCTTATTCATGGAGGCGAAGGCTGTCCGCCGAAGTGCGAAGCACGAAGGAGGACTACTAATAATGTTTTATGTTTATTTAATTCGCTCACTTTCATTTCCCGATCAAACTTATGTTGGAATTACTGAAGACCTAAAAAAACGCTTAGAAACCCATAATTCCGGGGGCTCAATCCACACAGCAAAATATAAACCATGGAAACTAATTGTTTACATAGGCTTTACAAATGAAACGAAAGCAAGACAATTTGAAAAATACTTGAAGTCTGGTTCTGGACGAGCATTTGCTAAAAAACGTTTATGGTAGATTACGATGAACACTGAAAAATTATTCTCCTACGGCACCCTCCAATACGAAAATGTCCAACGTGAACTTGTTGGCCGAAATCTTGTCGGCAAACACGATACGCTTGTCGGCTATGAAATTTCACACTCCATTGAAATCACTGATTCTAAAATTGTAGAAATCAGCGGCGAAACTACGCACAGAACACTCCACTATTCTGGGAACACTCAACATCTCATTCCCGGCATGATTTTTGACGTTTCACCTGAAGAACTGAAATTAATTGATGTTTATGAAGCCGATTACAAACGTGTTTTAGTGACGCTGAAATCAGGCACGCAAGCCTGGGTTTACATTTCTCGTGCTGAAGAATTAAAACACATTATCGAAGTGGTGCCTTATGACTCTATGTGGCCCGCGCAATTTCAATCTGAAGCTGAATTAATTAAGCCTCTATATAAAGACAATTTTGTTGCAATTTATCATATTGGCAGCACAGCCATCCCTAACCTCTCTGCAAAACCAACCATAGATATACTATTAGAAGTTAAAGATATTCATAAAGCCGATGAAGCAAATGCAAAAATGGCTAAGCTGGGATATCACGCATGGGGTGAATATGGCATTCCCGGTCGACGATTTTTTGTAAAAGGCGAAGAAAAGCGTACGCACCATGTCCATGCTTTTCAATCTGGCAATCCTGACATTAAAAAACATATTAATTTTCGAGATTATCTGATTGCACATCCTGAGGTTGCCAAGGAATATGAGCAGTTAAAAATAAAACTGGCTGAAAAATTTAAAAATAACCGTCGAGCGTATGTTGAGGGGAAGCAAAATTTTATTGATGTGATTAAGAAAAAAGCGCAGGGATTGTAATCTCTTAATTACAATTTGGAATAATCGATAAAGATTGTACCTATTGGTGCTAAATCATACGTCGGTCGAGACATAAATCCTTTCGATACCATCTCTTCAAATAATTTATCAACCTCTTCTATTTTCTTTAATTCACTCGGCGTAATACCACCATTTTCAAATTTCGTGAGGGTTTTCTTTACAGTGCGTGGCATATTCATGAGCTATATCCTTTCAGAGTGAAACATAAACGGAACATTTTCTTTTTCAAAATACTCGGCCAGAAGTCCGTTATACATTCTGACATTGTATCTCAACTCAGCATCTTTAGAATAATCATCTATTTCAAGTCTAAGAACATCCCTCAGCGTCTGTATTCCAATCATTCGACCATGAGAGTGCCAATATTTGTTATTACTCAGCTCTTTCGCAATATATTCTGCTCTAGCGTCCTTTTCAGCATCAGTAACAAACGAGCCTGGCTTAGTGGTTCTGTGTTTAATCCAATCTTTAAATTTATATCTAACAAGCCATTGCTTTAGGAGTGAAACCGATAAGTCTCTGGCCTGTTCGTATCTACGCAACGTAGCCAAGTCCAATGCTTTCAACATAATATACTCAGCAGGAGCTAATTCATGTCTTCTGGATTTGTCGATAAATTCATTAGCTTTATCGAGATAGCCCAAGGCGGGTACTAATTTTTTCTCTTGATTGGACACTTGCGGATCAATGGGCCCCAAAGAGGAGGCATAATCCATGAATATTTTATCGCCAGACATACACCAAATGGTACCCGCAGACATAGCGGCATCTGGAACAATAAAAAATATCTCTTTGTAATGGTAACGGGTTATTTCTACCATTTTTTCAACGGCTTCAACTACCCCACCATTTGTTGTTAACACAATCACTAATCTATCTGGATATTTTTGTTTATTTTTATCTTGTCTATTTAGGGCCTCAATAAATTCGATAAAATGCGGCAGTACTATTGGATGTATTCCACCCATGTATGCCACAACATCCGAACCAAAGTGGGATTGTAGTTTTCGGCCATAATCATTGAGTGCTTCAGAAATATGCTGATCGAGAATTTTCATTAATATTTTCCTAAATTTTGAAAAAAACTATTTTATCAAAAATTTATATTTTTACCATTGGTTAGCTGGATTTATTTTTTTCCTTTTTTATAAAGTCCACATACCATGCATTATTCTATAAAAATTTTTATGATGAAAATCATTATGAGACATGGATTGCAAAACATCTAAAGCGTTTTGTCTGACGTCTTCAAGATTTTTTGGCGCTTGATTGACTGTATGATGATTACTGGTAAGTCCATCTGAAATAACGCTCTCAACTAACTTGCGAGGACACTTTTTACAATATTGATCTGGTTCACATTGTCCCAAATCCAGATCATCCAAATCACAACCTCCCTCCGAGCACCACCAATTTACAGCACACTCTACTTCAAGTGTATATACACACACATCTAAAGCCCAACCAGCATAGTCATAAATTAATCTTACTTCTACATCACCAAGGCGAGTAAAAAATTCATTATCCCGACGTACAAAAATTATTTTTTCAGTCTCAGCCATAATATTGAGCCCTTACCTAAATCGTTATTTCACTATACCATCAATGCTCTTCTAAATTTTCAAACCTATCCGTGCGGATGATTTGAAACCTTACCCCCATCTGGGTAAAATGGCCCCTCTCAACTCTACCGGTGACTAAAATGCCCCTCAAACGCACTGCACTACTTGCACTGATTGCTTTCGCCCCCACCGTTTACGCCGACAACTATAACCAACAAGTCGCCGATATTGTTAACAAAACCCTCAGCGAAAATACTCAGCCCAAATATATCGGCATTAAAATTCAATCACTTCAAACAGGCCAAGTGTTGTATACCAAAAATGCAGATAGATTATTTGTACCCGCAAGCAATCTTAAATTATTTACTGCCCTTGGCGCTTTTCTTTCTCTTTCTCCAAACTTTACATTTCAAACTCAATTATTAACAGACAATAAAAATATTTATATTAAATTCGATGGCGATCCTAGCTTTACGGACAGTGATTTAAATAATTTATTTGTGTCTCTCAAAAAATCAGGTGTTAATACCATTACGGGTAATATCTACTTAGACAGCCATTTGTTGGGTGGCAGAAATGCAGGGCCCGGTTGGATGTGGGATGAATTGAATATTTGTTATGCCGCGCCCATTAACAGCATCATGATTAATCATAATTGTGTGAATTATACACTCTCACCCGATGCAAGCTTAAAACCACAAACCAGTGCTGATGTCGTCAATATTATTAATCAAGCAACGGTATCAGATAATGACCCTAAAAACTGTCCGTTGGATCTTACTACCACTGGAAGTAACGCCTATGCTTTAACAGGCTGTATTCCCAAAAATTCAAAACCCATCAACTTATCCATCGCGTTAACCAATCCTGAACAACATGCTAAACAATTAATTCTCCAAGATCTTAAAAATAACCAGATCGATTTCAAAGGCGAAATTCTAGAAAAAATGGCGCCTGCTGGCACTCAAATTATTTCCACGCATTTCTCCGATCCGCTCTCTTCTATTATTCGTACCATGATGAAAAATTCGGATGACCAGATTGCCGCGATATTATTAAAAACGGTTGGCGAACATTACTATCAAGAACCCACGAACTGGGGAAAAAGTGTCGATGCTTTAAAAGCTATTCTAAAACAAAATACTCAAATTAATTTACATAATGCTGTCATTGTCGATGGCTCCGGGATATCACGCTATAATTTAATTTCACCGGATCAAATATCCGAACTACTCGACATAGTATTCCATGATAAGACTATCGCTAAGCCGTATATAGAATCTTTACCTATCGCCGGCAAAGACGGGACACTCCAAAATCGCATGATTGATTACAAAGGGAAAGTCTATGCGAAAACGGGAAGCATGACGGGTGTGGAATCCTTATCCGGTTATATTCAAACCAAACATCACAGCGTATTATCTTTTGTGATACTCATGAATAATTTTTCCATGAGCGGACAACAAGCCAGTGCATTGGAAGATAAAATCGCTGAGCGATTAGCGAATACGTAAATGAAAAAACAAGCCCATATTATCATTGCCCACCCCAACAAACAGTCGTTCAACTATGGCCTGAAAAGCCTCGCTGAAGAACAGCTACTCCAAAAGGGATTTGAGGTTGTGACCAGTGATTTATATGAACTTCATGCAGAGAATCACCCTGCTGTTGGACCTTTCCAATTTTCTTACAGCCCAGAAAATATTCAGAAAATTAAACTAGAACAAGCTAAAATTAAAACCTCTCAACTCACTTTCGTACAATTTCCCTTATATTGGTATACCGTGCCCGGTTTATTGAAAAACTATATGGATACCGTGTGGGAATTGGACTTTGCGTTTGGTTTACCGGATAAGGTTTTTCAAAAAAGCCCGTTGGCTGATGGTCGACAAGTACTTTTAAGTGTAACGACACAAACGCCGAGAGAAAAATATGATCACGGCGAAATACGAGGGCCAATTGAGAATCTTTTGCACCCTATTGAATTAGCGTTTAAGTTTATTGGCTTTGAAATTCTGCCGGCGTTTGTGACCTATAATATTGAGGGGAAATCACCGGGAGCATTGGAGCCGACGAAGAAAGAGTTTATTGAACATATAAATAAAATATTGAAATAAAACATTTGTTCCCCGGATTTCGCTGCGCTCTATCCGGGCTACACTTTATATATTATTCACTTCGCAAATACTCAATTAGTTTTTCCAACGGCTCTGGCACTGGCGCTTCAAAATGAATTTCTTTCTTTGTTGTAGGATGAATAAAACTTAAACGCCTTGCATGTAACGCTTGATGTTTAAAATTACGAATATATTCTATCGCTTCTGGTGATGCGCCTTGCGGAACAATCGGTCGAGCGCCATAGGTTTTATCCCCTAATAATGGATAACCAATATGCGACATATGCACACGAATTTGATGTGTCCTGCCCGTTTCAAGAACAACCTTTATTAGCGTATGCGCCGCAAATCTTTCTATTACTCTATAATGTGTCACGGATGGTTTGCCACCCTGACTGACGGTTCTACGCTGTCTATATTTAACGTGTCGGCCGATCGGTTCATTAACGGTTCCACCTGAAATTAAAACGCCGTTTATAACCGCAATATATTCACGGTGGATTTTGCGCGCCTGTAATTCTGAAACTAAATAAGTTTGTGCAGAAATTGTTTTTGCGACGATTAATAATCCAGACGTTTCTTTATCAAGTCTGTGGATCAATCCAGCGCGAGGAACTTGGGCTAATTGCGGCAAATAATCTAATAATGCATTGGCCATCGTATTCTGTTGATTGCCTGCAGCAGGATGCACAACCATGCCTACGGGTTTATTAATAATTAATAATTCATCATCTTCATAAATAATAGGCAAGTCTATTTTTTGTGCGGACCACTCGGTGGTTTGTTCGGGAAGCTCGGCTTTAATCACAATACTTTCACCGCCCACTAATTTATCTTTAGAGCGGGCTAATTTGCCATCGACTAAAACCTGGCCATTCTCAATCCAGTTTTGGAGACGACTGCGAGAATAACTCGGAAATAATTCGACTAAGGCTTTATCCAGTCGAGATCCTGCAGATTCCGCTGGGACAATCACATCATGCTGTAAAAGGGTTGGGTTTTTCATGCGCACTGTTTATACTGATAGCTTCAAAAGTAAGGGTTAACATCATGATGAAACAACATATTCGTGCCGCCATTATAGCAGGCTGCTTCCTCTTAAGCGCATGTACTACCACAAAAGATCCCGAAATATTGTACAAAGGTCAAAGCGCGCAGCAAATTTATACCGGTGCAGAACAAAATCTCGCTAACGGCAAATATGACAAAGCGATCTCTCATTATGAAGGCCTCGACGCCCTGTATCCCTTTAGCTCCTATTCCGAACAAGCCATGCTAGATAGCATCTATGCGTATTATGAGTCCGGAGATTTCGCAACGGCGACCGCTACTGCGGAACGTTTCACCCATACTTACCCGGCCAACCCGCATGTCGATTACGCTTATTATATGAAAGGCGTATGCGAAATGATTCAAGATCGCCCTTTTTCACAACGGTATCTGCCCATGGATTTGTCGATACGCGATCTCACCTCACCCCATAAAGCCTATTTGGATTTTGCCGCACTGGTCGAAAAATTCCCAAACAGCCCGTACACCCCCGATGCAAAATTACGCATGGCATATTTACGCAATCTTTTTGCACAACGCCAAGTCGAAATAGCAGAGTTTTACTACAAACGACATGCTTACGTCGCCAGCGCAAATCGTGCGAGCATCGTGGTAGAAAAGTATCCAGGAACACCGGCAGAAAAAGAAGCGCTTGAGATGATGGTTAAATCATATCAAGCACTTGGACAAACGGAAGAAGCTGCAAAAGCGCAGCGATTGATTACAAATGCGAATCAATAAACGCAGTAAGTTGAGACTTGGATAAAGCGCCAATCTTTGTAGCAACCACTTCGCCATCTTTGATCAGCAATAAACTGGGAATCGTGCGAATGCCATATTTTACGGTTGTCGCATGATTTTCATCGACGTTAACTTTTGCTATTTTTAATTTGGTTGCGTAGGGTTCGGAAATTTCGTCTAAAACAGGAGCAATCATTTTGCACGGACCGCACCATTCTGCCCAAAAATCAACCAGGACAGGTTTGTCGGATTTTAATACTTCTGTTTCGAATGATGCATCAGTTACGGCTAAAATCTTGCTCATAAGTTTAACCTCGTCAAAATATCAATTATAACCCAAGTTTGGTTTTTTTCATCATCTGCATATGAGCCAGAAAATCAGCAGGATTCATCGCCCCGACGATTCTAAACGACTTCATCTCGTTTCCATCCCTATCAAAAAACAACAGAGTCGGTGGTGCAACGACATCAAAGTTACCTTCAATCGCTTGATCCATCGCGTCATTCTTCGTCACATCGACTTGTAAGAGTACGTAATGACTCAAGGCTTTTTTAACATCACTGTTTGAAAATGTCGTTCTTTCCATTTCTAAACAGGACGCACACCAATCCGCATAAAAATCGACCATGACCGGCTGATGATTTTTTGAAGCCGTGGCAATCGCTTCATTCAATTCAGACAGCGAACCCACTTTTGTAAACGTTACGCCTTGAGAAACAACCACGGTCGTTGACGTCAGAGGCTGAAAAGGATCACCATTTCCCATCGATGCACCCACTAACAAAATCACGCCATAACATAACGCCAATAAACCCAAGCCCTTACTAAAAATATTTTTTAGTATTCCCAAATAAGTCGCCACAATAATAAAAAGCGCCGCCCATAAAAATAATACAACAGGCCCTGGCAAAATGCGTTGCAACAACAAAATCGCAACACCTAATAACATCACCCCAAAAATGGATTTAATCAGATGCATCCATGCGCCTGTTTTTGGCATGAATTTCCCTTCCGTGGTACCTATAATAATTAACGGAATTCCCATGCCTAAGCCCAGCGCAAATAAAGCCATACTACCTAAAAAGATATCACCGGTTTGTGCAATAAACGTTAGTACGCCCACTAAAGGCGCAGTAACGCAGGGTGAAACAATTAATACAGAGAGCGCTCCCATAAAAACTGCGCCAATATACGAACCTGACTTTTGTTTGTTACTTAATTTGACAATAGGATGCTGTAAAAAATGCGGGAGCCGTAATTCAAATAACCCAAATAACGATAACGCCAACACAACAAATAAAGCGCTAAATAAAATAATGACCCACGGCGCTTGAAATGCTTGGGATAAATGACTCCCTGCCATCGCGACTAAAACACCGGCAATGGCATACATCACTGACATACCCATGACATACGAAAGTGATAATAAAAATGCTTTTTTGGTATTCAGTTGCTTTCTATCTTGTCCAACAATAATGCCAGATAAAATAGGAATCATAGGAAGCACACACGGCGTAAACGCTAACAATAATCCAAAGCCTAAAAATGCCAAACAAACCCACACATAATTTCCCTGTTTCAATAAGTTTGTTACTCTATCTTGAAACATATGCTCAACGTGACCAATGCTCCCTGTCGTCACATCAACACTGATTTTTTTCGTTACAGGTGGATAACAAAAGTTCGCATCCGAACATCCCTGATACGAAATTAATAAATCTAATTTGGAATTATTGACACTCGAGAGCGGTAAGACTAAATCCAACGCATGTTCGTAAATCTGATATTTACCCAAAATATTATCTTCTTTTGCAACTCCCTGTGGTAACACGACTTCACCCAAATGCGCTGCACTGGGATTTTGCAGCGCAAAATGAAATCGGTCTTGGTATAAGTGATACCCCCTGGCAATATTCCAATGCAAATCAACTTGATTCGGCGCAACATTTTTTACGGATAACTGAAACGCTTCATCAGCCTGCAAAGGAACTGGATTTGCTGCGAACAAGGATAAGGGCAACCAACATAAAATAATCGCAAGAAAAACCCTTATTTTATGGCTCATTTACTCGCCTCAGCTTGCTGAATCGCTTCTTTTAAATCTCTCAAGGAAGGACCTACTAATACATTAGCTTTTTCAGATGACGGCGGAGTTGTTCTCACCACAATAAAACTGGGAACACCCTGAATATTTAACGCTTGCCCAACGGAAAGATTGGTTTGGACTTGCTTCATAACGTCTGGGGAATTCATATCTTTATCTAATTGACTCGTATTAATTCCTTGCTCTGCTGCGAGACGATTTATTTCGCCTTCAAAGAGTGGCATGGACGCTTCCATCATCGCGGTATGTAATTGCAAATATTTACCTTGATTCTGTGCAGCCAACGCCGCCTGTGCGGGCAACATGGAATGCGGACTTAATACAGGATATTCTCGGTAGACCAAACGAATATCATGATCAGCTTGAAGTAGTTTATTCAGACGGGGGTAAATTAAACGGCAATAACCACAGTTATAATCAAAAAATTCCACAATGGTAATATGACCGTCAGGATTCCCTGCAACTGTATTACCTGCAGCACGATACAACTTATTTAAATCACTTGTGGCTGCAAATGCACTTGAACATCCGGCGAACAATACCGCTGCTACTGCCATCCTGACTAATTTACGCATCTGGTTTTCTCCTCACTTGAATGTGTAACTCCCGTAACTGCTTGTCATCAATCGGCGTAGGTGCATTCGTCAATGGACAACTCGCGGTTTGTGTTTTTGGAAAAGCAATCACATCACGAATCGATGTGGCTTTTGCTAATAACATCACAACGCGATCCAATCCCAGCGCTATTCCACCATGGGGAGGACAGCCATATTTCAACGCATCTAATAAAAACCCGAAACGCAATTTAGCATTTTCCGGTTCGATTCCCAATAGGCTAAAAACAGCTTCTTGCATATCTTCTCGATGGATACGAATTGATCCACCGCCTAATTCAATGCCGTTCAATACTAAATCATAGGCGCGCGAGACACAGTCGCCTGGATTTGCTTTTAACTCAGAAATATCCTGGGTATTTGGCGCAGTGAACGGATGATGCAATGCTTGCCAGCGATTTTCTTTGTCATCCCACTCAAACATCGGGAAATCAACCACCCATAATAATTTCCACGCATCTTCAACGAGATTTAAATCATTGCCGATTTTAACTCTCAGTGCGCCCATGGCATCGTTAACAATTTTGGCTTTATCTGCACCGAAAAATAAAATATCGCCCGTTTCTGCTTTGGTACGCGCAATAATTTCTTTCGTAATTTCTTCTGGCAAAAATTTCAATATGGGAGATTGAGGGCCTTCTTCTGTCATTTTAATATAAGCCAATCCTTTTGCACCAAAAATACTGACGTATTGTGTATAATCATCAATTTCTTTGCGCGAAATATTTCCGCCTTTCGGCACACGCATTACCGCAATGCGACCTTTGGGATCATTTGCCGGTTGATTAAAGACTTTAAACTCAACGGATTTCATCAAGTCTGTAATATCCACTAATTCGAGGGGAATTCTTAAGTCTGGTTTATCACTGCCATATCTCGACATGGCTTCTTTATAGGTCATGCGTTGTAACGGCAGTGTTATTTTGACATTCAAAATTTCTGCAAATAATTTTTGCATTAATTTTTCCATCATATTTTGTATGATATTTTCGTCTATAAAAGCCATTTCAATATCAAGCTGTGTAAATTCCGGCTGACGGTCGGCACGTAAATCTTCATCTCTAAAACATCGGACGATTTGGTAATATTTATCCAATCCTGACATCATTAATAATTGCTTAAATAACTGGGGAGATTGAGGAAGCGCAAAAAATTCACCGGGGAAATTTCGACTCGGCACTAAATAATCTCTCGCGCCTTCAGGTGTCGCTTTAGTCAAAAATGGCGTTTCAATATCTAAAAAACCCTGCTCATCTAGAAAATTTCTAAATAACCGCGTAATTTTGGCGCGCATTTCCAAACGCTCGCGCATTTCAGGACGACGTAAATCTAAATAGCGGTATTTTAATCTAACTTCTTCGCTCGTATACGCATATTCATCTAACGAAAATGGCAGCGGTAATGACGGATTTAAAATCTCCGCTTTTTCAACATCGATTTCTATTTTACCCGTTTTGAGTGTGGTATTTTCAGTGCCGGCGGGTCTTTCTCTGACTTTGCCTGTGATTTCTAATACAAATTCGCTACGAATGCTATCGGCAATACTGATTTCCGGTTTTAATACACATTGCACTAATCCACTGTTATCTCGTAGATCCACAAATATCACGCCACCGTGATCGCGACGTTTATGCGCCCAGCCGTTTAGAATAATTTTTTCGCCCAGATTTTTTTCTGTTATTTCGCCGCATTTGTGACTACGCATTTTAGTGTGCTCCTATTTTTTTGGGTTGAACCACCCCGAGTGAAATGACATATTTAAGTGCTTCTTCAACACTCATATTTAATTCGCGTGTATCTTCTTTTTTCAGCAACATAATATATCCCGAGGTTGGATTCGGTGTGGTAGGCACATAGACCGTAATTAAATCTTGGTTTAATAATTCATTGACTTCTTTTAACGCCGGCCCGACCAAAAACGCAACCGTCCAAGAATCTTGATGCGGAAATCGAACCAACATGACTTGTCTAAACGATTGACCACTGGGAACTAATACTGTTTGAAGTACTTGTTTTATCGCCGAGTAAATTGATCGGACCAAGGGAATGCGATCTAATAAATATTCCCATGCAGCAATGAATTTTCTGCCCACAAAATTTCCGACCAGAATTCCCGTCGCCAACAATATACAGACTGCAATAACCAATCCCAATCCTGGAATTTGATATTGCTCCGGCAAAAACGCCAAGGTTCTGTCCATCAAGCCGACAATAAACTCAATGATCCATAAGGTTGCGATGATGGGCAACCAAACTAATAATCCACCGATTAATGCTTTACGAATAAATGCCCACATAATAGTAACCTCTTATCCAGTACCACCCACCGTCATCGCTTCAATTTTCAACGTCGGTTGACCCACACCCACCGGCACACTTTGCCCGTCTTTTCCGCATGTTCCCACACCCTCATCCAACTTCAAGTCATTACCGACCATCGACACTTTTGTTAATACGTCAGGACCGTTACCAATTAAAGTAGCGCCTTTGATAGGAGATGTCACCTTACCGTTTTCAATTAAATACGCCTCAGAAGCTGAGAATACAAATTTTCCTGAGGTAATGTCTACCTGCCCGCCCCCAAAATTTACGGCATAAATGCCCTTTTTGACAGAAGCAATAATTTCTTCCGGTGTATGCTCACCCGGCAACATATAGGTATTGGTCATGCGTGGCATCGGCATAGATGCATAAGACTCTCGTCGGCCATTGCCCGTAGGCTGCATACCCATAAGCTTTGCGTTTAATTTATCCTGCATATAATTTTTCAATACGCCGTTTTCTATTAATGTTGTACATGACGTCGGCGTACCTTCGTCGTCTATATTTAAAGAACCACGTCGGTTATGTAATGTTCCATCATCGACAACCGTAATATTTTTAGCCGCAACGGTTTGGCCTAATCTTCCCGAAAATGCAGACGTGCCTTTTCTATTAAAATCACCCTCTAATCCGTGTCCAATGGCTTCGTGCAATAAAACACCTGGCCAACCAGGACCTAATACCACTGGCATCATTCCTGCGGGTGCAGGTTTTGCATCTAAATTAATTAACGCTTGGCGTACCGCTTCTTTGACATGATGTGAAGCGCTGTGATTTTCTAAGAACGTTTGGTAACCAAAACGCCCACCACCCCCACTCACACCTTGCTCTCGTCGATTACCTTGCTCAGCGATGACAGTCACATTAATACGTACCAGCGGACGAATGTCGGCCACCATTTCGCCTTGATTATTCATGATCAATACCACTTCATACACACCCGCGAGGCTGGCCATGACTTGTGTAATATGCGGACTCAACGCACGCGCTTCCTGATCGATTTGATGTAACAGCGAAATTTTTTGAGCGTCAGGTAATGTCGTGATGGGATTTAACGGCAAATATAATTCGTGTGGTTGAATTATTTTATTCTGTTTATTAAACGAGACGGTATTATTTTGTCCTGAGGTAGCAATACTTTTTGCGGCACTGGCTGCATTTTCGAGCGCAGATAACACAATATCATTAGAATACGCTAAGCCTGTTTTTTCACCGCTCACGGCGCGAACACCCACACCTTGATCGATATTATAGCTCGCTTCTTTTACACGCGAATCTTCCAAAAACCAATTTTCCTGATAAACCGATTGAAAATATAAATCCGCATGATCAATATTTTTGGCTAATAATTTGCCCATAATCGTCAGCAACGCGTCGTTGTTTAAGCCCGACGGTAAAAGTAAAGATTGTGTCGCAATATCAAATGCTTGCATGTTATTCCTTTTTAATCACTGGATTATTCCAAGGACCCGTTACACTATAATTGTCTGCCGTGACTTTATCGATAAGCGGATTGACCACTTTACTGGCCGCCCAAACCGCGGCACCGGCAACGGGTCCAACAGGACCACCCACAATGGTTGCAATAATCGGCAAACTCGACGTTAAATGCGGTGTTACCATAACATGAAGCGCATAGGATTTATTCATCAAATTAATATCTCCCATCAAATTGACTCTCGCGATAGGACTTCGCAGAACAACGGATTTCAACGTCGCGCCTCCATGATTATTTAGCACCATAGAGCCCGTAATACTATCAAAACTTAATCCTTGCTGAGTGAGATTCGTGAAATCTAACGTCAAAAAACGTTGCAGCGATTGAAAGCTCAACAGCGTAATCAACCGTCCAAAATCCATTTTAGCTTCTGAACCCGTCGTAATAATTTGGCCCTTTCCTACATTGATATCAATCGTTCCTGAGAGATGAGCAAAATCCGGCGAATAAATAGCACCGGGCCAATATAAGTGAATATCACTTTCTCCCGCCGCCCCCTGAATACTCGGATCTAATCCCCAGCTCGTTACGGTTTTCGCTAAATCATTACTATTTAATTTAGCGTCAATCGATGATTGTTGATTATTCAACCATTTTCCTTGTCCCACGACAGAATAACCGGGGCCATTGACTTGAAAATGTTCCACAGATAATCCATTGGATAGGTGGCGAGATTGAAAACTGATCTGATCAAATTTTAATGCTTTATAACGCAAATTATTAATTAACATCGTCAGGGGTGGAAGCATAGAAGGTTTAATTTTCTGCTGAGTAAGCGATGACATTGTATTGGGATCAATAGTGAGATAAGACAACACACCTCTGATGCCCTGCTTCATTGGATCTGAAGGTATGTCAAAAGCCCCACGAAAATTAATGTTAGCAACATCCGCATGCCATCCGCCATTCCGGTTTGGCGTCACATCTGCTTTGTATTTTTTATACTGAATATGATAAATACCGGTTTTATCTATGGTGAATATCACGGGCGAATTTTCAAAATTTGCAGTGACTTTTTGACCCGACAAGCCCTTTTCTGTGAACGCAAGCAAACCCGTCATATTCTGAAGCGAGACGCCCCAATCAGAAATCTTTAATGCTGTATTTTTTAAATTAATAGTACCATTCACAGTAGTAGGCGGAGGATCGAACGGGATTTTCAAATTTAATCCTAGCGTCATTGGCCCTGTCCATTGTATTCCGTCAAATCGTTTACCCAGTTTTTTTTGAAGAGGACTGTGATCAATAAAATACAGGAGATTTTGAACCTGACTTGAAACACTGCCCGAAATGGTTAATACGCTGTTCTTTCCTAATACGGGAATACTGGCTTCAATATTTTCAACAGGTACATACGCTAATTCTGCCGAATGCACGTGTATTTGCATGCTCGTATTTTCAAAAATCATTTCTGCATTGATTTGAGAAGCTTCTGGCCAACCGTTAAAATAATCCAACGTCGCGCCCGTAATATTACTGTCCATTAAGAATTCACCGGGATTTTTGTCAAAAGGAAAATCACTTAATGTGCCCTTTAAGATCAAATCACCTTCACCCGTCCCAATACTTTTTATGGAATGCGTGAGCCATTCAATCACCTTGGGTTTTAATACGGTTTGAGGCAAATAATTTTTCAGATCAGAAACGACATCTATCCCCGCTTCATAATGTGCTTTGAGATCGATCACGGGACTACTGTTGCCTCCACCCGAAAGCGTAAATTTTGCTAATACGGAAATATCTTTATTGTAAATAGCGATATTTTTTGCAACGACATTCCACTGATCGCCAGAAATCGTTAACTGTAAAGCACCTGTGGTTGTTGAAATAAAAAGTGGTGCAATAAATAATTTTCCAAAATCGAGCGACGCGGCATTGCCTTTCCACACCCAAAAATTCCCCGATTTTTTATGCAAATCAAGTCGGTTAAATTTGAATTGATATTGATTAATGTTTATCACCGCCTGCTCTAAAATAACATGATGAAAATAACCCGTCGGATCGATAGATAAAACAGGTAATGAAGTAGTGGGAGAAGAAGGTGAGGAGTAAGCGACGGTAAAATCCCTGAGCAACATAAAGTGCCAGCCCAGTTTCATTTCGCTGACGCGAAGGGGGGTATCACCCTGAATATTCACATTCTGGAGATCGAACACCGGAAGGAAATGCCGCCACCGTAATTGCATCGAGCCTATCTGAACCGGTCGTCCAAATACATTGCTTAAAAAGCGCGTAATCGTGGGTAATTCACTGCCCACCACCGGCGCTTCAGCACGAATCAGCGCGTATAAAAAAACAACAGCCATCACCAGGACAGTAAAAAGGAGGCTCGCTCTGTGGACCAACCTTAGCAATCGGGTTTTCATACGTCCTAATATAAACGATATCGGCGCAAACAGTCAGTTAAAACAAAAAATATCCATGGCCAGAGACAAGCACTCACCAACGGCGGCCCCAAAAACCATTTCACGGAAACCGTTTGACCCTGCAATCCCTGCAGCCAAAACAACAATAATTGATTCAAGAGCAGCAGAAAAAACAGGCTTACAGATTGCATCAACAGGGAAAACAACCGGAACTGTCGATGCATTTTCAGGCTGATATAGACTATCAAAGCAAACGCCAGTGCATTTTCGCCCAAAAGAGTCCCTTGCAGAATGTCGAGCACTAAACCACTACTCCACGCGGTTAGGATGCCCACACGGTGAGGTAACGCAATCGACCAATAAATCATGATCAACAACAACCAGGCCGGTCGAAATGCCATCGCCCAATGCGGTAACGGCAGGATCATTAATAATAACCCCACTATAAGAGTGAAGATAATAATGCCCCATCCACTTAATCGTAATGCATTCATCGCGCTGACTTTTTATCTGGCCAAACTAACAAGACTTGCACACTGCTCTCCATCTTCGCACTCGGCGCCACTTCAATATCTAAAAATTGATCATCCGTGTGTCGATTAATATTGACTACTGTGCCTACGGGATACCCGACAGGATAATGTCCCCCCAATCCTGAACTCACCAATTCATCGCCTATTTTAATGTCTACCGTAGGCGGAACATTGACCCAACGTAATACATCAGAATTTCCGTCTCCCATTAAAATGCCGTGTAATCCCGTTCGATTATCTTGTATGGGAACACCGCTCTGCGGATCGGTTAATAATAAAACACGCGAATTATATAAAGAAACATCAATGACTTGTCCCATAATGCCATGCGCATCTAATACGGCTTGTCCTACAAACACATCATCATGACTACCCTTGTCGAGCATAATTTCTTGATGAAACGGATTGGCTTGAATCGCCATGACACTCGCCACCATGAGACGCACATGGTGAGATTGCGCTGCAGATTGCAGTAATCCTCGTAAGGTTTTATTTTCCGCTTGGAGCGATTTTAGTTTTTGCAATTCTCCCTGCAAAATTAACACTTGTGCTTGCAAGGTTTGATTTTCTTGAAGCAAGGCTTTGCGTGCTTCAAAATTTTTGGCGACTTTATCAAAGAAAGAAAACGGTGCATTAATGCTATCAACCAACGGCGTAAATACCAATGAAATATTAGAAGACAGCTTTTCGCCTTCCTCAGGATAATGAATTTCCCACAGCATCATGGCAATGGATAATAATGCGACTATAAATAAACGCAGACCCAAGATGGGTTTGCGTGAAAACATCGGATTGATGGATGCTCTCCTTTAGGTTTCCCTTACCAGAAAATCACTGCCGATCGTATCGATTAACTCAAGAGCACGACCACCACCACGTGCTACGCAGGTTAAAGGATCATCTGCAACAATGACTGGCAAGCCCGTTTCTTCCATGAGTAACCGGTCAAGATGTTTCAACAATGCACCGCCGCCCGTTAAAATCATGCCTCGTTCAGCAATGTCTCCAGCCAATTCGGGCGGAGTTTGCTCAAGCGCGGCTCTCACCGCTCCCACGATACCGGATAAGGGTTCTTGTAGTGCCTCTAAAATTTCATTGCTATTCAACGTAAACGTTCGAGGAATTCCTTCTGATAAATTTCGGCCTCGTACTTCAATCTCACGCACTTCGGCACCTGGAAAAGCGGTACCAATTTCTTGTTTAATTCTTTCGGCAGTGGTTTCACCAATTAAACTGCCATAATTTCGACGAACATAATTAATAATAGCTTCATCAAAGCGATCACCGCCAATTCGTACGGACTGTGCGTACACAATGCCATTGAGAGAAATCACAGCGACTTCGGTTGTACCCCCACCAATATCCACAACCATTGAACCACGCGCTTCTTCGACGGGCATACCTGCGCCAATTGCAGCTGCCATGGGTTCTTCAATCAAAAAGACATCGCGAGCACCAGCACCCATCGCGGATTCACGAATGGCACGACGTTCGACTTGAGTGGAACCACACGGAACGCACACTAATACACGAGGACTGGGACGTAAAAAGCGACTTTTCTGGTGAATTTTGCTGATAAAGTGCTGAAGCATTTTTTCGGTGATATTGAAATCTGCAATGACGCCGTCTTTCAAAGGACGAATCGCGCTCATGTTATCCGGCGTGCGGCCTAACATTTGTTTCGCTTCGAGTCCTACCGCAACTACGCGTCGTTGATTACTGGAACCGGAATCTTGCTTCACGGCGACAACTGAAGGCTCATTTAAAACAATCCCTTCCCCTCGCACATAAATAAGCGTGTTGGCAGTCCCTAAGTCAACGGAAATATCTTTGGAGAAATAACCACGTAATTTTCTAAACATATTGCTTTACACTCATTAAAATATTGAGGGCACACTCTATCAATTAGAATACAGGATGAGAAGAGGAAATCAGAAAAAATTCTGATATACTTTCCGAACTAATCAGAATGGAAGGAGTAAGGTTTATGGGATTACGCGCAGTGAAGATTGACACGCTAGGTCTTGCCAAAGAATTAGAGAACGCTGGCATTCCCCGACCGCAAGCGGAAGCACAGATTCAGACAACAATTAAGGTTATCGATATGGCGCTGGAAGAAAAATTAGCCACCAAGCATGACATCACGCATGCGCTAAAGCATACCGAAGATAAGTTGTTTGCTGAAATAAAGCATACCGAGAGTAAATTGTTAGCTGAAATTTCCAAACTACAGGAAACAGATGAAAAATTATCATCTAAGATTGAAGTTATTGAAGAAAAGCTATCAAATAAAATACATAAAGTTGACATCAAAATAGATAAACTGGAAGAAAAATTATCTACTAGAATGGATAAGATGGAAGACAAATTATCAACGGAAATTGCTGCAGGAAGAAAAGAAACTCAAGAATTAAAAGAAAGAGTAACGAGCATTGAAAATAAAATGGAGCGGTTATTTTCATCTGTAGTTCTTAAAATGACCGGCGTAGCGGTTTTTTGTACGTCAGCAATACTTGGAGCAATACTCAAGTTTCACTAAAAAATATTTTGAACTGGAGTTTAAAACATGTCCGTCACCAAAGATGACATACACCACATCGCACACCTCGCGCGTCTCAATCTAGACGAAACCCGCGTTCCCGAATACACCCAAAACTTAAATAATTTATTAGAATTAGTCAGCCAAATGGAAAAGATAAATACTGAAAACATTGAACCCATGGCGCATCCACTCGACGGTCAACAACAACGTTTTCGTGATGATAAAATTACTGAACAAAATCAACGCGATCGCTTTCAGAAAATAGCCCCTGAGATTGTCGAAGGACTTTATATCGTTCCCCAAGTCATAGAGTAAAACCCATGCATACCAAATCCTTACGCGAATTATCCAGTGATCTTCACGCTAAAAAAATTTCCAGTGTTGAACTCACTCAGCACTATTTAGACCGTATCAACAAATTTGATAAAGACTTAAATAGCTTTATTACCGTCACGCCAGAACATGCTTTAAATCTAGCTAAAAAAGCCGATGAATTAATTAAACAAAATAAAGCCGGTGTATTAACAGGCATTCCTATGGCGCAGAAAGATATTTTTTGTACCCAAGATATTAAAACCACTTGCGGCTCTAAAATGCTCGATAATTTTATTGCACCGTATAACGCCACTGTCGTTGAAAAATGTAATCAAGCCGGATTAGTCATGTTGGGCAAAACCAATATGGATGAATTCGCAATGGGCGCATCCAACGAAACCAGTTTTTATGGCCCCGTCAAAAATCCCTGGGATTTATCGTGTGTACCCGGTGGTTCATCCGGTGGATCAGCCGCGGCAATTGCAGCAGGTTTAACACCCATCGCTACTGGCACAGATACCGGCGGCTCAATCAGACAACCCGCAGCAATGTGTAATCTAACAGGCTTAAAACCGACTTATGGATGCGTATCGCGTTACGGCATGATTGCGTTTGCCTCGAGTTTAGATCAAGGCGGACCGATGGGACGTTCTGCAGAAGATGTCGCGCTATTTTTAAATGTATTAGCGGGCTTTGATGAAAAAGATTCGACCAGTGTTGAACGCGAAAAAGAAGACTATACAAAAAATCTTAATAACCCTATTAATAAATTAAAAATTGGCCTGCCGAAAGAATATTTTACAGCAGATCTTAATAAAGATATTCATGCTGCACTCGACGAGGCCATTAAAATATATAAAAAATTGGGCGCTGAATTTATTGAAATTTCTCTACCCAATTCACCCCTGGCTATTCCAGTCTACTATACAGTAGCACCGGCAGAGTGCTCTTCAAATCTTTCGAGATTTGATGGAGTGCGATATGGCCATCGTTGTAAAAATCCTAAGGATTTATTGGATTTATATAAACGCTCACGTGATGAAGGTTTTGGCGCCGAAGTGAAACGTCGAATTCTCACGGGTACTTATGTTTTATCTGCAGGCTATTATGATGCCTATTATTTAAAAGCGCAGAGAATTCGCCATTTAATTCGCGATGATTTTACAAAAGCTTTCGAGAAGGTCGATATTATTTTGGGAGCAACTGCACCAACCACTGCATTTCCGATTGGATCAAAAATAAACGATCCGGTTAGCATGTATTTAGCAGATATTTATACCAGTGCCGTCAATCTTGCCGGATTACCTGGCATGTCAATCCCTGTCGGCTTTCAACATAAATTACCCATCGGCATGCAATTAATTGGCCCGCATTTTAGCGAAGCGAAATTATTAAATACGGCGCATGTATTTCAACAAGCAACTGATTTTCATACAAAAACCCCAGGAGGATTTTAATATGGCGTTGGATAACTGGGAAACCGTCATTGGTTTAGAAGTTCATGTGCAACTATTAACGAAATCGAAATTATTTTCGGGCGCGCCGATTGCCTACGGTGCTGAACCCAATACACAAGCGTGTGCCATAGATCTTGGCATGCCCGGTGTGTTACCCGTCTTAAATCAAGAAGCGGTAAAAATGGCCGCGAAATTAGGCGTGAGTATTAACGCAACCGTAAATACGCGATGTGTATTTGCGCGTAAAAATTATTTTTATCCGGATTTACCGAAAGGTTATCAAATCAGCCAATATGATTTGCCCATTGTTTCAAACGGCCATTTGGATATTGTATTAGAGTCAGGTGAAATAAAAAGAATTGGTGTCACACGCGCACATCTTGAAGAAGATGCCGGAAAATCTTTACATGAAGCAATGCCCAATGCGTCAGGAATCGATCTGAATCGCGCTGGCACTCCCCTTTTAGAAATCGTCTCTGAGCCAGATATGAGAAGTGCCAAAGAAGCTGTGGCGTATTTAAAATCGCTTCATGCTTTAGTTAAATATTTAGAAATCTGCGATGGCAATTTACAAGAAGGCTCTTTCCGCTGTGATGCCAACGTTTCTGTTCGCAAAAAAGGCGCTGAAAAATATGGCACACGCGCTGAGTTAAAAAACATTAATTCTTTTCGATTTGTCGAAAAGGCGATTAATTTAGAAGTCGAGCGACAAATTGGCATTCTTGAAAATGGCGGAACCATCAAACAAGAAACCAGATTATATGACTCTGATAAAAATGAAACGCGTAGCATGCGATCTAAAGAAGATGCGAATGATTATAGATATTTCCCAGATCCGGATTTATTGCCTGTGATGATTACCTCAGAATTTATTGCGGATATTAAAAATAATCTTCCCGAATTACCGGATCAAAAACGCGAGCGCTTTAAAAAGTCCTATGCCATTTCTGATTATGAAGCGGTTATCTTATCGAGCTCAAAAGAAATGGCGGATTATTATGAAGCGACCACAAAATTAGCTGATCCTAAATTATCCGCGAATTGGATTATTGGTGAATTATCAGCGTATTTAAATAAACATAGTTTAGATATTGCTGAGTCCCCCATCACTCCTGCGCTATTATCTGGTTTATTAAATCGCATTTCGGATAATACCGTTTCAAATAATATAGCCAAGAAAGTCTTTGAGAAAATCTGGGAAACTAAAAAAACCGCTGATGAGATTATTGAATCTGAGGGCTTAAAACAAGTTTCGGATTCAGGTGAAATCATTAAAGTTATAGAAGAAATTATGAAAAATAATCCGTCTCAATTAGCCGAATATCGCTCAGGCAAAGATAAATTATTTGGATTTTTTGTCGGACAAGTCATGAAAGCGATGGGTGGAAAAGCGAATCCGGCGCAGTTGAATGAATTGTTGAAGAAGCATTTAGCGTAAATCTATGTGGGGCGAGGCATGCCTCGCCCCTACATCAGCCTACTTCCTACCCGACATTCTCATCGGCGTAGGAATATTTTCATAATTCCCATCGTTCTCAGCACTCGCCAGCACTTCTTCTTCATCCGTTGTTGTAACTTCAATATCCATGGCGGCTTTAACAACCGGATAATGCTTAAAATTAATACGGGGATTTCCGCGAACCCCATCGCTATTCAATACGGTTTGGATTTCTTCTGCAGAATACAACTCATTGAGATCTGACAACAAATCATCAAAATCACCTCGTCCCGATTGTAGTCGTCTTACAAAAAAATCTCTCATCAGCGTTACATCAGATTTTTTAGCCAGCGGTGTTAACACAACTTCAGTATCCATTACATCATCCATAATTATCTCCTTAATTAAGCATGCATCCTATTCGTTCGTCGATCTATTTCCCATCTTAAACGTTCTGCCAAACATCACCTCTCCAACTTCTTTTACCATCATATCGTCTGTATCAGAACCCGTTGATTCCACTGCTTTATCTGTTGTACTTGAACGACTTCGTGGACTCACACCCCTTGCTTTGCCAATAGCTACTGCACTACTACTTTTTGGTGATGAAGCAGACGTTGCATTTATATAACGTAACGGACGACTGACGGCACCCTCTTCAGCGATCATTTCAAGTTTATGTTGCGCTAATTTTGCATCAATGCTTTTTAGAACGGTGACCGGCAGAACTTCACGCAAAGATTTCACACCATCATTTTTACTCTCTAAAACAGCTTGAATTTCTTCGGGTTTATACGCACCGAGTCTTTCGAGCAAGTCTTTATAATCGTGCATACCCTCTGTTTGATCCCAGAGATCTTGCTCAAGACGTTTTAAACGAGACTTTCGTGCTTCTGCGCTATCATTCATAGTATCTCCCTTCGTAACATTAGACTTTCATTATAACCAATCGCTTCATCACGTAAATCTTGGCGTGACTTTACGTAATACTACACCACGATACTCACTCGGAAATGTTATAACCTCAACAATCAGTGGACCCTCTTTTGAACCGTCTACCGTTTTAAAATGTACAGAAAGATTTTTCTTCTTTTTTACTGGCGTAATAGGAACTTCTTTTTCATTTGGCCTCCAGAAACTCATCGTATTCTCACGCGTCTGACAAAAAAGCGCAGGGTAATTTTTCAATTTAATCTGACTCGAAATAAGCTCTAGCCACGTCTCATGACGTGTCGGATCACTTTTTGCATGAACCCATTTGAAATCCGCTTTGTGACGATCTAACACCCTCAGACATTCCTTAACGACTTTGCGAACCTCGTCATCGTTAACCAGCGGGGATAACACCATTCGCTTAAGAAATAAGGTTATTTTATCTAAATTGGGAACGCTATAAATACACATGACACAGATAAGATCCAGCAAGCTGGGATGATTGACTCTCAGCAAATCAAGACAAAATTGAACGTCAGTTAAACTGGGAGAGTAATCGATCACACTCAGGATATCCTCCTTACCTGTTTTCACATCATCTCTATAATTTTTTCCGTTCGGAATACTTTCTATCACTTTAACAAAATTGGGATATTTCAATAATGCTTCGCTGCCTAAAAGCCGTCGACGAATACAAAAAAACAACGTCACTTCAGTGTTTTTTTTACCTGTATACATCAGTAAAGCATAAAGGTCTTTGCTCCCCAGATTATCTAACTCCGGTAGACAGACCAACATGAGTTTTTTAGAGATACATAATCCCTCTGTGGGCTTAGTTAAATCTTTAAGATGTAAAAAACACAATTTCAGGATTTCTCTGCAATTTCCCTTGAGTATTCTCGCTTTACCAATCGCAACGATGACATCATAAATCAATTTTTCTAATAATTTTAAATCCGTCACGCCAGATAAAAGCGGACCAAAGACATCTGGCTTTTCATCTTCCAATGCCTTCCAGAGTTTTGCTGCATGTCTTTGCGTTCTCTCGTCCACAATACATCCTCACTAAAATTAATATTTTGAGTATTACCTTTTATAACAGTCTCAACGATTTCCGGGACGAAAAAATTCACCCACGGTATTATGAAAACCAGCCGCTGCACCCATAAAAGTCATGACGATCATCAGATTAAAATCGGGGCCTTTATCTTTTAACAGCACCATCGCAAGTAATGCACCGCACAACAATCCTTTTGCTGCACCCTCCGCTATCGTTTTGGGGGAACGTATTGCAGTGACCTGTTGAGAAAACGCACCCAGTTTCGCTAACAATCCTGCATGGGGAGGAACCGTCTCAGGAACATGCTCATTGAGTAATTTACTCATGACCGCCATAAAAATGCTTGCAGAAACCGCCGCAAAAATATGATTAAAGCGACTTTTATTCAAATTAATAATATTAAACTTATCGAGCAATCCAAATATCGCCAGCATAATGATTGCGCTTTTAACTAAATTCGTGGCTGACGTTTCATTGAAACCATTTTGTGGTCGTTGTTCTTGCATACTATTTTCCTTACGGTCGTCTCATTTCAATTGTATTTAGGCTATGAATCATTTAACCATGTTCTTTTTAATATCATGTAAATCATTAATGCTATATTTTTTAACCTCTGGCGCCGATTGTTGATGAAAACTGAGTAACTGCGCGTTATGCTCTTTTAATAATTTACTGCCTACATTATCCAATAATCTATCAACCAAAAGATCTTTTGAAATTAATTCAAAGATATTTCGCCCACTCACTTTCCGCAGCGCAGAAATTAAGACAGTGCGAATTTCCTCATGATCAACCTGCTTTAATTTATCTTTAAACCGTGTCAGCAGTGTAAAAGAATCTCCCCACTTTAAATCATTGAACCTAAAAATAATCTTTTGAAATAATTGTTCGCGTTCTTGTAAGCTTAAATCGCGTGATGGATTTAATGCGGCAGAAAGCATAACTTCCCATGCGCCCTGCTCCAACAAGTAATCTGCAAAATCTTCGAGCAATTCTTTATGCGCAGCAGCCACTATCCATGATTCTTTTGGAACACACTTCTTTTTCATTAAAAATTGCATCGTACTAAACCACGCATCTTCATGGCTTTCGGAGTTATCGCTATTTTCATCATCTGAATCGTCGTATTGTTCGTTCACGGTTTATTCCTACGGTTTTTTAAAGATCAATGATTATCATCGTCGATTGGCTATCGCATTTCCCAACCCAATTCCAGCCCCCAGGACTGCAGCCCCTCCAAGAAGTTGAATAACCATTCTTGGGCTCCAATTATTAGGATCGGTAAACCCTAACTTTATCGCTATCATAAAAAGTATCGACGCATATGCCATGACTTTGCCAATACCATCGATACCATCTACAGCGGGTCTGAAAAGCGCTGGCATTCTAAAAAATCCTTGCTCTCTCATCGTTATCCTCTATTTATTTACTGTTTTTTCGCTTTATTTCGCTTGGCACTACACTCGAGGGAAGTGCTGCTGTTTCTTGCGGCGGCGCAAGCATGAACTGTCCTACGACTCCCGCGACCGGCACTAACGGTTGTCGAGATTGCAATTCTACCTCGGGTTGTTCCGCTGCACGTAATACCGCTTGAACCGCAGGATCTGTTGCTAACTGTAACGCAGTTTTTTCCTTCTTGTTTTTAGTGGCTGGTGATGCGCCGTTTGCTAATAAAAATCTTACTGTTTCTTCTCTACCTGCAAGCGCTGCACAATGCAGTGGTGTCCATCCTCCCAAACGTTGCAAAACTAACTTCGTTCCAGGTTTTTGTTCAGCCAGTAACTTTTGTAATGTTTTAATATCACCTTTATATGCCGCTGCATTAAATTTTATATTCCCAACGTTAGAACGTATTCCATACAAATTATAGTCATCTTTTAGCGGTGCAGCTCCATGCAGCGCAAGAAATGCAACACACTCTTCACGCGTAAATGCTTTTGTTGCTGAACGTATAGTGACATATTTGCTTGGAACCGATTCGAGTTTTACGCGAGTCTCATACTCAACCGTTTTTATAACCTCTTTAATTTCATCAGGCTTATGCTGCTCAAGAATAGCCAACACATCCTCTCTCACATCTAGGTTAAGCATTCGCATTAAACATAAACACAAAATGCCTGTGTTTTTATATTTTGCTTCAACCGCTTCTTTATAAAGTCTTATTAACTTATTAAGATCTCGATGGTTTTTTAAACACGCTTTAACCGCATCGACATCTTCTGCCTGAAAAGCCGTTTGTAATTTTTCATGAATATCTTCAAGTTCAACAGCTGAAGCTGAGATCACACCTAATTCATTTGTTGCGTTAAATTCTTCCATTGCTTACTCCTGATTAAATTAATACTATTTTCGTGGCGTTAACGGTAATAATTCCTCGGGATAATTCACTGTCGGTTTACAGCGAGGCGAACCCATCGAAGAAAGAATAGGACTGTCGCCCAATATCGGACCCAATGCTCGAGTATTCACTGCTGAGAGTGCGTCGAGAACAACCGTATTACTATATAATTCTGCCCATTCAACTGCCGAGTAACCTATCGAATCTACTGCCGTCAAGTCGATCTTACAATCATTAATCAGAAACAGAGCGGCTTCGGTATACGCTCTTTCGACTGCACAATGCAGCGCAGTTCTTTCGCCTTCGAATCGCAATAAAAATGTCGCGGGTTGTTTTTTTGCAATAATGCGCAGACAGACTAAAACTTCTTCTTCGCTTCTATCAAACGCACGCGCCAATATTCTTTGACATGTTTCTTTTGTAGCAGGTGCACCGCGCTCTAAAAGTAGCTTAGCAAATAAATATAGCGCTTTGTCTGGATCGGGCTGGTCAAAATATTCCTCGACAAACGTATCGAGCAGATGAAAAAAACTCAGTTGCGTAGGATCCACGCCTTCGGTAATAAATCGACAAATGGACTCAAACGGTTGAGTTGATACTGACCCGTCTCGTTCGATTTTTTTAGTCCGATATAAATCTTCACACAATTTTAATTTTGCATCTGAAGAATTTTTTTTAGGTTTAATATCTTCCACTGTTTTCTCCTGATTAAATGATCCCGGATTTCGCTGCGCTCTATCCGGGCTACGATTACTCTATTTCGGGTTTAATATTTTAAGTAATGCGCTAGACGGAAAAGGTTCAGGCGGCTCAACTTCAGCAGCGACATTCCGCGGACTATCTTGCGTTACTTTTAAAAGAAGCTTCATCGCAACGCGATTTGCATTTCTTTTAGAAATTCTCTCATAAGGAGAAAGTCCTTCTTTATCTTTTGCATGTGACACAGCTCCCTTGGCCAGCAAATCTATCGCCGTATCGATATGACATTTCCATGCGGCAAAATGCAATGCGGTCCAACCATACGCGTCTTCTGCATGAAGTTCTGCTCCATGCGTCAGGAGAATGTCGACGACGGTGGTCTTACCATTATTGGCCGCTTCATGAAGGGGCCTGCGTTTATCTACTTTGGCTTCCGCTTCAATATCTGCGCTTGATTCCAAAAGACGTACCACTGTTGCGCAATCACCGAGATAACACGCCCAATGCAATAACGTACAACCGAGTTCATCTCGATGCGTAGGACTACTTTTAAATTCTTCTTCTAATTTCGCCATTTTGTGCTTTTCAGCAGGAGAAAGTTCATTCACAGACTATGTCCTCTTGGTTGTTATTTTCGATACACCGGTTGCGCGGCTAATATTTGCGACTCATCAAACACACCACGCACTACTGCTACTCTGTGCGGTTGTGGTACCAAAAATACAGGGTATGGTTCTGTAAGTTGTACAGTTAACACGAGTCGTAAATGATCGACTAACTCGAAGAACTTTTTCTTTTCAGCATCTTGAATACACTCTGGCGTTACTCGCGCACCTCGACTTAGGAGGAAATCAACGACAGGACGATTATTACCTCTGATGGCTAAACGAAATGCGCTCAATCCATCGTTATCCTCCACATGCATCGACATGCCTCTTCCTACAAGATCTTTCACATCGTCCAAATCGCCGTTCAATGCTGCCCAATGTAATTGGTTTCGTCCCCACGCATCTTGTTCAAACATATAAATGCCTCATAATTAGAATCCTGACGCCGGATGCCTGAATCCATTTGATGGCCTAAAAATAGGTAGTTTAGCTTTTTGTGGATTAGGATGCGCAGGACTTACTAATGTAGCGACAGCTGCCGCAGGAGAAAACACTTCTTCGTTTTGCTTAGGAAATTTTTTGAGTGCAGATTTAATATTTCTATAGCTTGTATCTTTTGTCGCCTCATTCAATTTTTGACGCGTTTTAACATCAAGCTGTCTTAAAACTTTTTTAATGTCAGAATAATTAAAATCATCATTAAGGAGTTTCAGGTGCTCCTTTGTTTGCGAAAGCGTCATTAATCTTGCCATAAGGAGAATTTTTAATTCGGAAGGAGTTTCGTTCTGGATATCACATAAGTCGACTAAACCTTGAACGTCTCCTCCGTTTTCTCCACGGTACCCTTCTAGGACTTTTTTAAGTTGAACGGCATTTCTGTTTAGTATCGCTTC
Source organism: Gammaproteobacteria bacterium (assembly GCA_035943935.1). Classification (GTDB taxonomy): domain Bacteria; phylum Pseudomonadota; class Gammaproteobacteria; order DASZBR01; family DASZBR01; genus DASZBR01. The sequence continues at coordinate 268 of DASZBR010000006.1, read as the reverse complement.
AGCAACATCTCCGAAATCGGTGGGTTTAACTGGAATTACACGTTCTGTTTCGTTCGCGTCCATCATTCTCTCCTCATTAGTAAGATTACATGATGGCGTATTCTACACATCAAACCTTAAGGTTTTATTAAGGTACAGGACAAAAAGTGAATTTTTTCATATGTTTTCGCTTCTTCCGGAGGAAGAAGGTGCCCGAAGGGCGGATGAGGGGGATCAAAAAAGCACAAAACTCGCTGTAAACTGAGGTTTCGACCACCAAACACAAGGA
>DASZBR010000005.1:0-143701 GCA_035943935.1 Gammaproteobacteria bacterium | reverse complement strand
TCCAGCAAATGTGAAGGCTGAGCCGTACACTTTAGTTTGGTTGTTAGCCGTAATGGTTAATGCTTTTGGTGTGACTGCAAACGAGCCGTTTGTATAAGCAATGGTGTAATTACTTAAACCACTTCCAACGGCGGCACTTCCTACAATTGGATATGAACTCCCCGCAACAGTTGCAGTAACTGGTGTTGCAGCGCTTGTTAACGTAATTGAAGAAATACTATCGGCATTTACTAAACCATTTGAGGTAAATTCAGTTCCAGCAAACGTAAATAAACTTCCATACACTTTACTTTGATTATTCGCCGTAATCGTCAATGCTTTTGGCGTCACTGCAAACGAGCCATTTGTATAAGCAATGGTATAATTTCCTAAACCACTTCCAACGGCGGCACTTCCAACAATTGGATATGAACTCCCCGCAACAGTTGCAGTAACTGGAGTCGCAGCGCTTGTTAAAGTAATTGAAGAAATACTATCGGCATTTACTAAACCATTTGAGGTAAATTCTGTTCCAGCAAACGTAAATAAACTTCCATACACTTTACTTTGATTATTCGCCGTAATCGTTAACGCTTTTGGCGTAACCGTAATCGTTCCAGCATTATTTAAAACCACCGCATAACCCGTTGTAGATGTTGCTGCACTCGTCACTGCATAGGGACTACCTGAAACAGTAGCAGTAGCCGCTGCACCTAAAGATGTCGGCGCAACACCCGTTAAAGCATTTGCTGTTGTATCTTGTGTAAATACATTTCCATATGTCGCTGCATTTACAAAAGCCGATACACTAAAAAGTATTCCCACAGTACCCGTTAAATCCGTGCCATAGGCTTTTGAAGTACTCGTTGTGGTAACAGTAACAGACGGTTGATTCGCGAAAACATAGCGATTTCCACTTGGTACACTACCAGGCACTAATGTCCCAATGGTTTTATTCCAAATGGCTTGATTACCACTGGCCAAACTATTGAACGTATTTCCAGTAACATTGCTAAGATAAACAACGTAGGTATTTCCTGCTCCTGGAACGAGTACCGCTGCTCCAACATTATTAATTAAACTCGGTGCACTCAAGATAATCGAACGTTGTCCAGAAGTCGCACCTGAGGTCAGCGCACCATTTAATGTCAAATTTCCGCCACTGGTAATTGTTAACACGCCACCTACTGTTGTTACAGGTAATGTCGTTGCAATAGTGTTATTTAAGGTGACGGGATTTGTAGCACCGCTATTGCTCAGCGTAACAGCGCCTGTCAACGTATTTCCCAGAGATAAATTAATTAAATTGGCGCCTGCCGTAAAACTCGACGTCCCTGGAACCGTGAGCGTTCCTGTTTGCGTAATAGAATTACCTGTTGTCGTGACCGTCAGGTTTTGACCCACAACAGAAGTGCCTAAAATTAAATTAGTGACGTTTTTAATACTGACTGCATTTGCACCTGTATTATTCAGACTTACTGCACCACTAAAAAGATTATTACTTCCCAACGTAATTACCGCACCGCCCACACTGAAATTTGATGTACCGGCTACAGTCAAAATACCTGTTTGAGTAATAGATGCATTACTTGCTGGAACGGTTGAGGCAATTAAATTTCCACTGATGGTTGATGCCGCTAAACTTAAAGCTATATTATTATTAAGGGTTACAGTGTTTCCGCTCACAATGGTTACCGCACCCGTGAGAGCATTGTTACTTCCTAAGGTAATATTGTTTGCCGCACCTGCTGCGAAACTGGACGCACCCGTCACTGAAATAATTCCGCCAGATTGTGTAATCGCACCCGTATTTGTAATCGTTAGCGTGCCTGCAGCAGCACTCTGAGTAATCCCAGTAATATTTAATGGAATGGAATTTGCTAATGAAATCGCACCACCTGAATTCGTTGCATTAAAACGACTAATGGAGCTTGTCGCCGTACTTAATGCGGTTCCTGCTCCTGAATTCGTTGTGAGTAATCCCGCTGTAATTGTACCTGTCGCTGTTTGTGTAATCGCACCGGTTGTAGTGATTGACACATTCGCCGTTCCAACATTAATGGGACTACTCAGTGCAACAGAAGCTGCATTGAAAACTACGTTAAAAGGAATGGCACCTGCAGATGAAATCGTTGTACCAGCACCTCCGGTAAACGTAATCGCTCCAGCAGCATTAAAGGTTAAAGTAGGCGAGCTCCCACTTGATTGTGAATCAGTAATAGACGAAGTTATGCTAATATCCCCGTTTTGACCGCCCGAGGCTCCAGTATCAATCGTTACACTCGTCCCCGCACTTAGCTGATTAGCAATTAATGTCGCGCCAATGATTGAATTATTTGATGTCGGCGTAAAAGCGGGTGCACCCGAGTTATGACTCAAGCCTGATCCTGAATTTATAGTAATGTCACGGGGATCAAGTAACCACGACCCACCCGCGCCTGCATTAATTTCTGCACTGGGTTCAATGATTAATACATCTCCTGACGTTTCAATATGTCCGCCATTCGATGCATTTAATTTTCCGGAAACTCGAGTCGCTCCTGAATGCCCACCGTTTAAAATAATTTCGCCGTGTTGTCCCGTTGATGCAGTGGTTGCTTCTATCGTTCCTGACATGCTGATGACATTGTCTACTACTTGTGCTGCAGAATTAGCCGTTAGAAATACTTTTCCACCGGTTGCGGTAATTTTTCCTGAATTGGATACATAACCGTTTTGTACAGCAGGACTTGTTCCGAAATTAATTAATTGATCACCATATAAATCCAATACAAAAGCAGAACCTGAAGATAAAGCCACTCTTCCTAAATTGGCTTGAATAATTCCATTGTTTTCAACGCCGGGTGCAACTAATGCGGCTAAGCCTGAGTCTTTTATGCTAATCAAACCGTTATTAATTATTTTCGAATTCTCAAATCCGGGTACAGCATCAAATTGATAATGGCCATTCATAAAATTAGCATTGGTAATATCGTGCGTGGTAGCGAGTAGACCTGCCACATCAATTCGACTCGTCGACGTAAATAAAACACCGGCGGGATTTACTATCCATACTTGGCCATTCGCAGAAAGTGAACCTGCAAAAGTAGTAGGTAAGCCTGAGGTAATTCTGTTTAATGCGATAGAACTCGCATTAGGTTGATTGAATTTTACAGATTCGTTTGATGCGGTATTAAAACCTTGCCAGTTTATAACAGCATTTTGAGAAGTTTGATTTATGGTGGTTTGTGGTCCGACCTGAGAGATTGCCGCACTGCCCGCGACAACTTGGCCATTTTGAGGTACTGCTCCGGCAGGGCTCCCGAACAAGAAGCTGACAAGCACCCAAAGACGCAGGCACCACTTCAACAACTGAGTTATTCTCATGACCTACCCCAGAACTACCTTCGAAGACGCTAATACACGCCTATATAGTAGGTATAGACCATGAATGGGGTTTTCGGGGGCAAAACAGGCGTTTTTACAGCAAAATATATATATTTTTACGCGTTTCTACGGAGCAATCTGGGCACGAATTCCTCGGGTTTTGGGTAGTCATCTCGCACTTTCTTTGCAATGATAAGACCAACATCTCGTGGCCAGCTCAACTTCCTAAAAATTCCCATCACCGTTAAAGCAGCCGCATAAGGAAGATGAAGACGCATGTTGTATTGTTTAGGGTATGTTTTGCTGCATTCCTTCAGAACAACTGTAATCAATGCGCTTAATTTTCGCACCGCTTCTTCATCTGGAATAGTTGGTTTTGCTTTGATATGCCAAAGTCGATTTTCTCTCTGGTGCAAATCAACTGCCACAGGACAATTAGCATCCGTTTGACCTTTGAGTATCAATTTTTCATATATTTCACGTTCAAGCAAACGTGTATCTGACTTTAAATACAGGGAAATATTAAGAACAGTTTCGAGTGCTTTAGACAACCAGCGAAGAATTTTGGAGTTATCTTCTTCAGAGGGAAACACAGCACATTCTCTCACGCTGGTTTCACCTAATTTCATTATCCGTTCAGCAACAGCGAGCATGGTTTTCCTTAACCTCCATAGTCCATATTTAACCAGAACTATTTATACGTTTCCTGATAATGTATGGCGTAATGATTCAAAAGGTTTCGTATCATTTTTTGATTCGGTGTTTTCTTTCATCACAAGATTTTCAGGCGATGGCAAAAAATCAAGAATAACGCGAACTTTTCCAATAGGTTCATTTGTGTATTTAATTTTACTGCGACGCTTCATAAATTTCTCTCCACTCTCATCAATCGAATTGTTAGGGGATGGCTAAATTATGTCAATATTCTTATATGGCTAAAATGGCGTATTAAAATATTTATTTAGTAGCCCGGATAGAGCGCAGCGAAATCCGGGAAGTTATTCACCCCAAGCTCCACTGATATTTTCCACTTCATACTTACCCCAATCTGACGGTAATAACCCTTATTTTACAAAAGAATGAAACGAAGAATAAGGCCAATCAACAACACTTTTAACATATCCATGTTTGACGGGATTATAGTGAATATAATTTACATGATTTTCAAAATCTTTCTCATCTCGAATCGTGTGCTCCCAATATCGTCTTTGCCAAAGCAAACATTCTCCTTGAGCATTTCTTGGAATATTTACTCCCTTTTCTTTTATTTTTCGGGTGAAATAACTTTTGATTTTTCGCCAACGCTGGGAGTGGTCTGAATCATTTTCAGGTAATTTCAAAATGCAGTGGACATGCTCTGGCAATACAACAATAGCTTTAACTTCGTAAAAATTTTCTTTCTGCACTTGTTTCATTGAAGCACGCAACAAATCTATATTTTCAATTAATGTTTTTGATTTACGGTTTTGCAGAATTACCGTAAAAAAATAACATCCGCCTTGAACGTAAATTCTTCTATAATGCACCATAACTTAATTACCCCTCTATTTTATTATTCCCCCGGATTTCGCTGCGCTCTATCCGGGCTACTATTACTATCAACCTCCCGGATTTCGTTACGCTACGCTCCACTCTATCCGGGCCACTATTACTCTAAAGAGTTACCCGTAGCCCGGATAGAGCGCAGCGAAATCCGGGATATCTTTTAAAAAACCTTAAAGATTACCCGCTACAAACTCCCAATTCGCTAAATTCCAAAAATGTTCAACATACTTAGGCCTAGCATTTCTATAATCTATATAATAAGCATGCTCCCAAACATCGCAGGTTAATAAGGCTTTTTTGTTTTCAGTGAGTGGCGTACCAGCATTACTCGTAGAAGTAATAGCTAAACTGCCATCGGGATTCTTAACCAACCACGCCCAACCTGATCCAAAAGTGCCTATGGCTGTTTTAGTAAATTGTTCTTTAAAAGCCGCAAAAGAGCCAAAATTTTTGGTAATTAAATCAGCCAGTTTTCCCGTGGGTTCATTACCGCCTTTGGGAGATAAACAATGCCAATAAAAAGTATGGTTCCAGACTTGTGCGGCATTATTAAAAATACCTCCCGTAGATGACTTAACGATATCTTCCAAAGACTTGCCTTCAAATGGCGTGCCCGGAATGAGATTATTGAGGTTAGTCACATAGGCCTGATGATGCTTGCCATAGTGATATTCCAGCGTTTCTTTCGAAATATGAGGTGCCAACGCATCCATAGCATAGGGCAATTTAGGTAATTCGATGGTCATTTTTTACTCTCCTGAGGGGTCAAAATCAGCCCTAATTCTAGGGAACTATGCTAAAATTAGCCATTATTTTTTAAGAGGTTAGTATGAATCAACAAGAAACATTAGCTAAGATTAAATCCCAAGTCGAAGCAAACCCCATTATTCTTTACGTCAAAGGCACGGTTGAAAATCCCCAATGCGGTTTTTCCTCCAAAGCGATTCGTGCCCTTCAGGCTTGTAAAGCAGAATTCACAACGGTCGATGTTCTCTCGAATCCCGATATTCGCGCAGCATTGCCCCACTATGCCAATTGGCCGACGTTTCCGCAGCTGTATGTCAACGGCGAGCTCGTTGGCGGCTGTGATATTATTATGGAACTCCTGGAATCAGGAGAATTACAAACATTAGTCTCAGGAGAAAAAGCATGAGCGTATTAGTCGGTCGAAAAGCCCCAGAATTCACTTCCGCTGCTGTATTAGGGAATGGCGAAATCGTAAACGAATTTAGTTCAGCCAAAGCATTTAAAGATAAATATGGCCTGGTTTTCTTTTATCCCCTGGATTTTACGTTTGTCTGTCCATCAGAGTTAATTGCATTGCATAACCGCATGGATGACTTTAAGAAACGTGGCGTTGAAGTTATCGCCGTTTCGATTGATTCTCATTACACCCATAACGCTTGGCGCAATACGCCTATTGAAAAAGGTGGTATTGGTCCGGTTGCCTATACTTTAGTTGCTGATATGAATCACAGCATTTGTCAGTCTTTTGGTGTTGAACATCCCGTTGCGGGTGTTGCACTTCGCGGTGCTTTTATCATTGATAAGAAAGGCGTGGTTCGCGCTCAAATCGTCAATGATTTACCGATTGGCCGAAACATTGAAGATTTAGTTAGACTCGTCGATGCAATTCAATTTCATGAAGAAAATGGCGAAGTGTGTCCTGCGAATTGGTCAAAAGGTAAAGCAGGCATGACAGCATCTCCTACTGGCGTTGCCAGTTATCTCAAAGAAAACGCTGAGCAATTGTAAATTTCTGTTCCCCTCTCTCGTCTCCGGGAGAGGGTTCGATTGACAACCCCAACCCGCCCCGATAGCATTGGCCATCGCGTTTTTCTACGGTAATTTAAAGGAAAAAGCTTCATGCCAGCCAAAGCTACTCTTACCCTCACCGGTGATAAAGAAACCAAAAATTTTGAACTTCCTGTTCTCGACGGAACAATCGGTCCTTCTGTCATCGACGTGACTTCTCTCGCAAAAAACCAATGGTTTACGTACGATCCGGGATTTATGTCGACCGCGTCTTGCGAATCTAAAATTACTTACATCGATGGCGACAAAGGGGTATTACTTTATAGAGGCTACCCGATAGAAGAGCTTGCCAAAAACGGCGACTTTCTCGAAACCTGTTATTTATTATTGTACGGCGAATTACCTACGGCAAAACAAAAAGAAGAATTTGTCGCCATCATCAACAACCACACTTTAGTACACGAACAAATTCGCAGCTTTTTCAACGGCTTTAGACGTGATGCACATCCGATGGCAGTCATGGTTGGCGTGATTGGTGCACTGTCTGCTTTTTATCATGATTCTTTATCGATTAATAATCCTGATCACCGTGAAACCTCGGCGTTTAGATTAATTGCAAAAGTGCCTACGATTGCAGCCATGTGTTACAAATACAATATTGGTCAGCCATTTGTATATCCGCAAGATAACATGGGTTATGCGGAAAATTTCTTACACATGATGTTTAGCACCCCGTGTGAAAAAACCACACCCAATCCTATTTTAGTTCGTGCCATGGAACGAATTTTTATTCTGCATGCGGATCATGAACAAAACGCTTCTACTTCTACCGTACGATTAGCAGGCTCAACAGGCGCTAATCCGTTTGCGTGTATTTCCGCAGGAATTGCTGCATTGTGGGGACCTGCACACGGTGGCGCAAATGAAGCGGCATTAAATATGCTGAAAGAAATTGGCGATATTTCTCGCATTCCTGACTATATTAAACGTGCAAAAGATCCGAATGATGATTTTAGATTAATGGGATTTGGCCATCGGGTTTATAAAAATTTCGATCCACGCGCAACCGTTATGCGTGATACCTGTCATGAAGTATTAGACGCTGTTGGTGCACACGACAATCCCTTATTCAAAATTGCGTTAGAACTCGAAAAAATTGCGCTCAAAGATGAATATTTTATTCAACGAAAATTATATCCGAACGTCGATTTCTATTCAGGTATTACCTTAAGTGCCATTGGCATTCCCAGCAATATGTTTACCGTGATATTTGCACTCGCACGCACGGTCGGTTGGGTTGCGCATTGGAGCGAAATGATTAGCCAGCCGGATCATCGCATTGGACGTCCACGTCAGTTGTATACCGGGCCGAAAGAGCGAAAATACACAGCGGAATCTAAGCGTAAATAGATTCGCCAGACAGTGCCTCGAGAATTCGCTAGGCAAAATATTCTTTTATTCCTTCTTTCCACGGCAACACGGATACATGTTCAATTTTTTTCGCATATCTATCTTTGCATAAACAAATCGCCTCAGAACCCGGTATATCTTTAGTAAGATTAATAAAAGCACGCAGACTTTCCGGCGTGACATTTTCCGCGCTTTTAATTTCAATGCACAACAAGGGTTTTCCAGGTCTTTCAACGATCAAATCAATTTCAGAATCACTGGGTGTTCTTAAATAGCTGAAACGAAATTCTCTATTAAAATACGCTGCCAAACGAAAACACTCGAGAATAATAAAATGCTCAAATGCATCACCATATCCACTCGTTTGTGGCATTAGCGGCACAGAACTTAAACGCGCCAATGCCCTCACAACACCCGGATCAAAGAAATAAAATTTTGGTTTAGCACTCAGTCTTTTTCTAAAAGATGTATGAAATGGCTCAAGAAAAAAGCCAATGAGAGTATCTTCTAATATACTGTAATAAGATTTAATGGTTTTATCATCAACACCGACATCACGAGACATATTTGCAAAATTAATCACCTTACCATTGCATTGTGCCGCCACTTCAAGAAACCGTCGAAAAGGGTCCAACTGACGAACCAACTGTTCTGCGCTGATCTCTTCTTTTAAATACGTATGCGCATATGCACTGAGAAAACCCTGTCTTTCTGAATCGCTATGGCACTTAAAAATTTCGGGCAATGATCCCCAGCGCAACATATGATCAAGCTCAAAAGCATCGCCTAATTCTAACCAAGACATCGGAAATAAATGATAAACAAACGCTCTTCCTGCCAATAAATTTGCTCCACCGTGTTTTAATTTTCGTGCACTCGATCCCGTCATCACAAAATATTTTTTTGTCTCAGTCATTAATCGCTGAACCACATCCAACAACTTAGGGGCTTTTTGAACTTCATCAATGATAACGTGAGTCGTCGTCTCCGGGAGTTTTGTCACCACCCGATACAATTCATCAGGGTCTCGTGCAAAACGCGCTTCTTCATCACTCCCCAGCAAATTAATCAGGAAACTCGACTCAGGATACTGCAGATTTACTAGCGTGCTCTTCCCTGTATTTCTGGCACCAAACAAAAAATAGCTTCGTTTTTGGGGTAAGACTAATAACCGTTGAAACATAACGTACTCCGGAAATGGGCAGTAAAACCGGAGTATACTCCGGATTTACGCTCAAAAACAGTCTTTTGACGACAATCTCGGAGTATACTCCGGAAATGGGCGGTAAAACCGGAGTACACTCCGGATTTGCATACCTGATACTTCATATTTCCTTAAGCTTCCCCCTGCTATCCTAGCCCCAAAAGGCGTCAGGATAGCCTCTCCCCCGCCCCCAAAGCCCAGCCATGGTCTATACTTGTCCATATCGGTAAGCATTAATAAGTGTACGGAGATAAGATCATGAAAGACGAAAAACAACAGTTAGCGGAAGCCATCGATGAAAAAGCGAAGAGCCAAGGGCTTATGGGCGGATTGTCTGAATGTGCAGACCGTATTAATAAAAGTTGGAAATGGTGGCAAGAGGAAGTATCCCGCCTGGAGCAAGCAAAATATCATAGAGCAGCAAGACTAAAAGACGTTATAGCAGACCTTGAAGCAACAGCGAATAGCTATAACAATGCACTGAGTCAAAACGATATAAGGCATGCTGAAGATGTAGTAGATGTTGAAGCTAGACAATATGAAGAACTTGCAGAGTACCACAGACAGCATCACGTTGGACTTTCCTTTGTTTTTTGTTATGGCATCCGAGCACTGAGCAAAGAAATAGATGAGGGGATCAGACAACAGCAAGCGGATCGCAGAATAGTTTATCCGATTCTCGAACGATTTAGGGCAAAAAAAGCAAGGCAATTTTCAGAAATAGCGGGTCGTAAAGACAGTATTCGTCGTTTGAATGCGAATGACGCAACCCTAAAAGACGACGCAGATTTCAGAGTATTGTACCTCATTGCGTACGTCATTCGTGACAATTCTGCCATTAGCGTTACCGATGAAACTTCATTTAAAGCAGCATTATGGCTATGCGAACAACCCGAAATTAAACACATAGAAATTTATAACCTCAGCTCAATTGATTATTTCAAACAATTGATGGACACAAACGCTCCATTCAATTTTTCTGATTTAAATATCCCACCAAGTGAATATTCAGACGTGATACAAATATTAACCCACTATTCCAATCGAATGACGGTGGATAATACGAAAGAATTTAAAGCTCAGCTTGATCGGTTTAAAAATGTATGTTTCCGACTTAAATTATCAGATGAAAATATAACGCCGCTGTTTCAAAATGTTGTCAACCGTGTTTTAGTAATGAAAGATACACCTGAAGAAATACTGCGTGAGATCACTCGATTGGCAAGTCGTTATGCGCCCAATTTCTTTGACGACTTACTCACAAAATTCCTTGCTGTGCTCACCCCACAAAATATGTCTGCGGCGATTGATATTCTCAAACATTCTAAGAATCCAGGACATGCTTCACAGCTCGCCAGCCGTTATATTGAACAATATTCACAATTAAAATGGGATAATACTCAAAAAGATAAAGTAGAAAATGACATTATCCAATGTTTGTTACGCAAGCCTACAAATCACACACAAGATTTGATTGCCCATTTGATAAGCATGAGAGCAGAACGTATTTCATCTAATAAACAACCGTTATTATTGTTGATGAAAAATCTAAGGGCTGAGACAACAATTGGCGGCATGATAAACACACTGAATGATTTTATTGAAAACACGATGTCGCGAGTTCGTCTGAGCAGCAATTATGTTGACAAGGAAACTAGACATCAATTGAGACAATTATTATCTGAAATGAGCAATTACAGCCTTTCACTTGCAGCTATTGACCCTACTCAGCTTTCGCAAGCTGCGCCAGGTGCGAGCGCACCGCCACTGTCAAATGAAAACAGCGCTGCGGCTCAAGCACTACCAAGCGCACCGCCATTATCAAATGAAAAAAGCGTTGCCGTTGAACCCGCAACAAAAATTCCCGTCACACTAGATAACATTCGTGCTGCTGCTCGCCCTACCCAAATAAGCCCAGGTGATCCAGAAGCACAATTTAGACTAGGAAAAATATATGAGGAAGGCAAAGAAGGTCTTTCAAAAAATAATGAATTAGCCGCAAAGTGGTATTGGCTTGCAGCACAACAAGGTCATGAAGCAGCAAAAGAAGCATTAAAAAAAGTCATCGGTTATGCTCCTGACAGCTTTTTTACTGAACTCCAAAAAGAAAAAACTGATCCTAAAATACGGGAATATTGGGCCAACTTCCTCTACGAGCAATTTATTCAAAACCCTTCAATGGCAACGCTGCCATTTCTCATACATGCAGCTGAAGCAGAAAATGCTGATGCACAGTATGTACTTGGAAATGCGTATGCATTTGGCGACGGAGGAATAAAAAAAGACAAAAAAGAAGCAGTTAAATGGTTAGAAAAAGCAGCGCTTCAAGGAAATCCTGAGGGACAATTTGGGCTTGCTTTCATGTATTACAACGGTCGTGGCGTTAACAAAGACCACAAAATAGCAATTGAATTATATAAAAAAGCAGCAGAACAAGGACATGCTAAAGCGCAAAATAATGCGGGACATATGTATGAAAATGGCGAAGGTGTTGAGAGAGATCTGAAAAAAGCGTTGGAATACTATAGAAAAGCAGCGGCTCAAAAAAATGCTCAGGCACAAAAAAGCCTTGATTTATTACTGGCAAGACATCCTGAACTCAAAGATACTGCTCCCTCAAAAAGTCCTCCTGTCGAGAAAAAGGGTGGAGCAAAAGCTTCTGAATCTGCAGAAGGCACAAGAATTTATGCAGGATCACGACCCAGTGCACCACTTCGTGAAGCGTTGCCTGAACCGCATGAACAATATGTTAAAGGGCCTTTAAAAGCCGCCATTGAAGCAGCGACTCGACACGCTGAAGCTGAAAATGAATTTATAAAGGAACCACCCGTTGATCAAAATGCCGCGCAACTGGCTGCAGTAAATCCTGCACCAAGTGCACCTCCATTGTCTGCTGACAGACCTGTGCCAAATGCACCTCCGTTGTCTGCTGAAAAAGAAGTCGAAAAACCAATATCCAGCGAAGTAAAAGAAATGACATCCGGAAGAGGTCTGTTTAAAAAACCAGATGAAGAAGTCCCGGTCGAACAACAAATAGAAGCTGCGCCAGATGTCGTCGCGCAACTAGACGCACTAAATGTACCTGAGAAGAAAAAAGAAGAAAAACCAGCAAGACAACAAGAAGAACAACCGGATGAAAACGGTATGGCGGTGAAGAAAAGAGGAGGAAAAAAATAATAACCTATTACAGAAAAGTAATTTATCGCGTCCCAATAAGATACACATCAAACCTAACTGCTTTACCTGCAAAAACAATATCAGGCTTTAATGAATTAATATTTTTTGCATGGAGAGGCCTTTTTACAACAACTCTTTTCTGTGCTTTTTTTAAAGCCAATTCGAATACTTCTGCTGAATCCACATCATCACCCACTGTTTCTCTTAACAATATAGCACTTTTTCGGGATAAAGCCGTTTTGGATTTTTCAGGAAAGATGGGATCAAAATAGATCACATCAGGATAATTTTTCTTATCTATTTTATCTAAATTTTTGAGGTAATCTTTGGCATCTGTATTATATATTTCAAGATCAGCAAAGCTTAAGTTATGTTTGAGCAATAAAAAGACGAGTTTAGAACGTTCGAGTAATATTACAGCACAACCTAATAAACTTAATAAATATCCGTCTGCGCCTAAACCTGCACTGAGATCTAATACGGAGGGAATAAAGTCTTTCTTAATACCAACGGCTTTGGCTAATAACTCGCCTTTTAAATTACTTTTTTTTTGAAGCGATCGGCACCAAAATCCGTCTTTAAATTTAAAATTAATTCTACGGCATGCGCTAAATCAGGAACCTCTGCTTCTTCGCCTACCAAAATACCATCCGTTCCTGCCGCTTGCGCCGCTTGAATATCTCGCGGACTATCACCGACCATAACCGCCTCTTTAAGATCTATTTTTAAATAATCAGCTATTTTTAAGAGTAATCCGGGCTTGGGTTTCCGACAATCGCATTTATCTTCAGGTTTGTGCGGACAGAAAAATAAGGCATCAATATGCGCATCAACTTTCTTCATTTCATCCAGCATCTTTTGATTAATTTTTTCGAGTACGTCTAAAGAGTAGTAACCACGTCCTACACCAGATTGATTAGTCGCAATCGCAACTTTAAAGCCCGCTTTATTAAGTCTAGCTATAGCTTCTAAACTACCGGGTATAGCATGCCATTCTTCAGGGGATTTAATATATTCAGGGGAGTCGTAATTAATCACGCCATCTCTATCTAAAATAACGAGTTTTAACATGCAGAGATATCCGCGACTTTGAGAAATAATTCACGCATTTTTTTCAGTAAAACAACTCTGTTTAATTTAATTTTTTCATCTTCGACATCGACCATGACTTTATCAAAGAACTCATCAATGGGATTTTTTAATACGGCTAGTTTATTGAGTATTTCAGTATAATCAGATAATCCTGCGGGAAACTCAGAAATAATTTTATATAAATCTTTCTCTGCGGCATGATCAAACAATTTAATATTAATTTCGCCTTTGGAATCCGGATATTTTTTGAGTATGTTTTTTACACGCTTATTGGCTTCGCTTAAGTGAGCTGCCTCGGGAAGTTTTTTAAATTCCTGAACCGCTAATACTCTATGATGAATATCCAATAAATCATCTTTTTGAATTTCTAATACGGCTTGTAGTATTTCAGCATTAATGCCCTGCTCTTGGTAATAAGACGGTAATCTTTCTAAAATAAAACTGTGGACTGGTTTGGAAAGACTAAGCGCTTGGAAATTTAAATTCTTAATTTCTTTTTCTATGATAATTTTAATAATCCCAAGAGCCGCGCGACGCAAACCAAACGGATCTTTATCTCCCGTCGGCGCACCATGAACTGAAAAGATGCTTTCTAATGTATCGAATCTGTCTGCGAGCGCAATCACACAACTTAAGGCATGACGCGGTAATTCATCGCCAGAAAATCGCGGCAAATAATGTTCACGAACGGCAAGTCCAATCTCATCTCTATCACCAGCAAGTCTTGCATTTTTAATGTAATACTCACCTATTACGCCCTGTAACTCTGGGAACTCGCCCACCATTAACGTAGTGAGATCATTTTTGCAAAGACTTGCTGCGTTTTCTGCACGAACTGGATTGATGTGCATTAATTCCGCTAATTGTTTAGCACGCGTTTCAATTCGTTCTACTTTATCGGCGAGACTGCCTAATTTTTGTGCAAAGGTAATATGTTTTAATAATTCAAATCGTTCTTGAAAATCTGTTTTTTGATCTTGTTCATAAAAGAAAGCAGCATCGGATAATCGAGCCCGCACGACTCTTTCATTACCTGCCGTAATTTCTTTGCTTTTTTTAATATTGCTGACCGTAATAAAATTGGCCACGATGTGATCTTGTAGATCTATTATCGCAAAGCATTTCTGGTGATGGGATAACGACAACATAATAACTTCTTTAGGTAAAGCCAAAAACGCTTTATCGAATTCACACCAAATAGCGGTTGGCCACTCAACAATACCCGTCACTTCATCCAACAAATCGTTATCTATTGCTACTTTATAGCGGTGCTTAGACGCCAGCTGTGTGATTTGATCTAAAATAGCGGCTTTGCGTTTTTCAAAATCAACTAAAACAAAACCCTCTTCTTCTAATACATTTTCATATTCACTCGGTTCTTCTATGTTGATTTTTGCAGGAGAAAGAAAACGGTGCCCGTAAGTATGTCGACCTGTTTTTATGCCAAATAATTCTGTATTAATCACACTTTTGCCATACAACATCACTATCCAATGTATGGGTCGTAAAAATGGCGTGGAATGATTTCCCCAGCGCATGGTTTTCACACCAGAAATCTTGGATAAAACATCAGAAATTAATTGAGGTAAAATGGCTTCAGCGGATTGTCCCTTGGATTCATAATTATAAATTAAATAGCCCTCTTCAATAGCTAATTGATCCAAAGTAATATTACAAGATTTTGCAAAGCCTTCTTTGGCTTTTTCAGGCGCTGAAACTGCGGGGCCCTTTTTACTGATATTTTTATCGGGTGAAGATGAACTGAGCTTTGTGATTAAAACAGCAATACGCCGGGGTGTAACAAATATTTTATAACTCTGAAAATCCAAAGAGACTTTATTAAGTTCATCTGTGATATTTTTGCCAATCAACTCAGCAAAGTTTTTTAAGTTTTTAGCAGGAAGTTCTTCACAACCCAATTCAAGTAAAAAGTCTTTTGCGGTTGTCATTTTAAAGGAAATCCTAAGGCTTCACGCGACGCATAATATTCTGCTGCAATGGCACGCGATAATGCACGTACGCGTAAAATATATCGCTGACGCTCAGTAACCGATATCGCATGACGTGCATCTAATAAATTAAAAACATGCGAGCTTTTCAACATTTGTTCATAAGCAGGTAAGGGCAATTTTTGTTCTATTAATATTTGTGCCGATTTTTCATGTGAATCAAACTGCGCAAATAAATTCTCGACATTCGCATGTTCGAAATTATATTTAGACATTTCGATTTCATTTTGATGATAAATATCGCCGTACGTGACGCCGTCTGTCCAAATCAAATCATAAACGCTTTCTTTATCTTGCAAATACATCGCCAAGCGTTCTAGACCGTACGTCATTTCACCCATAACGGGTTTACAATCTAATCCACCGA
The DNA here is from genome assembly GCA_035943935.1 of Gammaproteobacteria bacterium. Classification (GTDB taxonomy): domain Bacteria; phylum Pseudomonadota; class Gammaproteobacteria; order DASZBR01; family DASZBR01; genus DASZBR01. The sequence continues at coordinate 127,797 of DASZBR010000005.1, read as the reverse complement.
TTTGTTGAAAGTACGTAAACTGCGTGATTTCCATGCCATTTAGCCACACTTCCCAACCTAATCCCCACGCACCTAAGGTTGGTGATTCCCAATTATCTTCCACAAATCTTAAGTCATGTTTTAACGGATCAATACCCAATTTTTTCAAAGATTCTATATATAATTCTTGAATATTATCCGGCGAGGGTTTCATGACAACTTGAAATTGATAATAGTGTTGAAGCCGATTGGGATTTTCACCGTAACGACCATCTGTCGGTCGACGTGAGGGTTGAATAAACGCCGCTTTCCACGGTTCAGGACCAATGGCGCGTAAAAACGTTGCGGTATGAAAGGTTCCTGCACCAACTTCCATGTCGAGCGGTTGCAAAATCACACATCCCTGTTCAGCCCAAAACTGTTGTAATGCAAATAAAATATTTTGAAAATAAAACGATTTATCCACCACGCGCCTCGGCAATGGCTTTGACTAAGGTTGCTTCGTCAACGGCACCCGGAACTAAAACAGGATTTTTAAATGAAATCATCTTTTTAGTTTTAGGATCATAGGTAACATGGGCCATCACAAATGCGGGGGTTCCTGTTAAATTTAATTTCTTGGCCAAATCATAATTTTCTTGAATTTCAGTGCCAAAGGCAGGATTTTTCATATCGGCTTGTAATTTCTTCACATCTAGCCCCACTTCACCCGCTACTTTTAAAGCAACTGCCGGTGTCAACGGCACTTCCAATTTCATCATCGCATCATGAAATGCCATGAATTTTTCAGGACTTTGCCCATACGCGGCTAACGCAATTTTAGAATCAAATTTCGAATCAGCACCAAAAATGGGTAAGACTTTGAACACCACACGGAGATTTTTATCTTTTTGTAATAAATTATCCACAAACGCAGACATTTCTTTGCAATGCGGACATTGATAATCAAAAAATTCTACCATCGTGACATCGCCGTTAGGATTTCCCATCACTGGCGCTGTGCTGTCATCAAATAATTTTGAGGCTATCTGGGGAACTTCTTTCTGTGCTGTTTTTTGCCATTTGCCTTGTTCTTGCTTTTGAAGTGCTTGCGCAACCTCAACTAATACTTGAGGGTTTTTAACAAGATAATCATGCACGATAGTTTGAATAGCTTGCGTTTGTGCGGGAGAGAAATCAGCCGATGCAGTATCTGCATAGCTCATAGAAACAAAACCTGATAATAAACATAACAAAGCAAATTTAAACATTCGCATATTTTTCCCTCAAAAAATTAATACCCAACATTACGGGTTTTATTGAATCGTCACTTCATCTCTGTGGTGCGTAATGGTTTCTGCCACATCAAATACCATGGAGTGAAATTCAACATCAAACCATTGCAAAAATAAATCTAACGAACGATTTTCTGGCCACAAGGATTCATCATCGTACCAACTGGCAAGCTCGCTGACAAAGAGATCATCGTAAATTTCATTCAAATACGCTTCGGCGGAATCTTCATCATCAAATGTCGGCAGTAAAATAACCGTACAATCGGTTTGCACTTCTGACATGACTAACTGATCACCTGATTCTGCGTGTTGATTGATCCAAGCCAGCATTATTTCAGACGGTTTTAATATAGCGGCGACACGATCGAGTTCTCGCATGAGGAAACACTCCGGATGTTATTTAGGAATATTCTATTCTAGCACAATGTTTGTTATACTCGAGCCCTTTCAGAGCCGGCGATATTAATTCATAAATTAATGTCGCTTTTATTATAGAATCGTTGATATGTGAAGGATCCTTCCCTATGTTGAAAAAACTTTCTCTCGTTGCAGTTGTTGCAATGGCATTAGCAGGTTGCTCAGGTGGACAATCATCTAGTTCAGTACCTCCTGCTCCTACTGATAATGGCACCACCACAACCAGTACTACTACCTCTTCTTCTACGACATCTGATCAATCTTCAGTTGCGACTACACCTGCACAACCTGCAGCGCCAACAGCAACACCGGATCAATCCGCTGCTGCTCAAACACCTGCAATGGCAACAACGGCTCCAACAATGAGCAATCCTGATCAAACACAAAGCAGCATGACAATGACACCAGCGGCACCCATGACACCGGCCTCGCCTGATACTACTGCACAAGGTAACACAATGATGACACCTGCGGCACCCATTACACCAGCGCCACAACCAGCGGGTCCAGCTGGCACAACTGTTACACCAGCAACACCCATGACACCTGCTGCACCAACAACTGCACCGATGGCTTCAACCTAATCGAGACAGTATTTCTAAAAGCAGAATGGTGTCATCATCATTCTGCTTTTTTTTATTTCAGGAGAATTGGCATGAGAGTAATCGCATTGATTGGTTTATCTTTAGGGATATCGGTAGCCTACGCTGATCAAACAATTGTTCCTCCTGCTTTTCGAACGGATCCCTCCAAATCAGTCCCTGTGATCCAAGTTGCACCGCAACAAGCAGACACTGTTCCTGTTTCACCGGGCACGCAAAAAGCTTGGGAAGTCTATGATTCTCCACTGCGTGAATGTATTCAGGGCGACTCTGTTATTCCGTCCAGTGGACAAGATTTATTTAGCTATATGTTTCAGAACAACGCACAAGTGGATATCACGATGTCGATCCAAGGCTGGACAAAGAAACAATGTCTAGTGAATTTCTCAGAAGCAACGTTAATTCAATACTGCCATTTTAATGACCAAGAGTTGAAGAATTTAATGAAGGCGATTTTGAATTCGGATAAGTTTCAGCCAACAAGTTCGTTTGCTCAGACGTTATCGACGAATTGTTCTCCGACGGCGCCGACCAAAAACGGCTAACTTTTTCTCTCAGTCGTGACCAACAACCCACTTCGGTTTTTTTAGGAAAAACAGGTTCTGATTTTGTTTCTTCTTCTGCTGTTGGTTTTTCTGGTTCAGACAATTCTTCGCTTTGTGCTTCTTCTTTTTGTGCTTCTACGTCAGGTATTTTTTCTTCTTTTGTGGAATTACGCTGATCGTATGAAATTTTTACGCAGGCCAACCCCATAGAAGCAAGCGCTAAACTTTGAAATAAATAAGTCGGTATAGGCGATACTAGGGATTTAAGATTAAGATTTGCTAACACCCCTGAAATAAAATAAGTAGACCAACTCGCATATTTTATTATTTCATTCAGTGTATAAATTTTCGAAGAACGATTCTCTAATAACTTAAGCGGAATCCCAGCCCCCACAGCCCCAACAACAAACACCGGACGAACCAAATCACTCACAACCACACCCGCTGTTGCAGCGACTTCAAGCCACACATCCAAAAATCGAAATAATTGCGCTGACAACAAAATTACACCTAAAGCCCGCGACCATTTGCTATTGCTCTCAATGTACCGTGTACGGGCATATTCCTCGCCAAGAAATATCGCAGGGACCTGCAACGGTACAACAGTCCAACTTGGATAAATGACAGCGCCGATTTTCCCTCTCACAATATAAGTACCCAAAACCGTAAGACCCGAATCCAACCGAAAGATCATCCAATTGGCATGCACGAAATTATCAGCTGCCTGTAAAGCTTTTCTGCCAGGATTAGTTTTATTTTCATCTGTTTCAGTGGCAATAACTGCTGAAGAACCCGGCGGGTATAGCGACCCAAGTGTAAAAACAAGCGTAAGCGGTATGAGTGATTCGCTTTCAAATGCTGCAACAAGACTGAGCCCAATCAACATAGGTGCAGTCGATCGCACAATACGCAACATGCGAGCCAAACCTCGAGGGACAATGGATTGTTCTGTTACATCTTGCATACTCACCCCTATCATTAATTTTCTCGAGTATGACACACCAACCTTAAGGAAATATTAAGAACTCATGGTATAATCGCCAGGATTTTAACCAGAGGAGCCCATCATGAAAAAGCTAATATTTGCGCTTTCTTTCGTATGTTTAAGCCTGTTTTCCCTCAGCGCGTTTGCTGTTTCTAAGCCCCGTGACGTCTTTGTTCAGACCTCACCACAAGCAACCATTACCAAACTTGATACGCCCCACACGTATCAGCTCAGCCTTCAAAATATTCAGGCTTATACGACCTATTTTTCGGATCGCCCGAGCCGAACCAGCAATATGATGACACTCGAATCTTTCTTAGCGGTATGGAACAAAGGCTTTGCTAAAGATGCACCCAACGCCAGCATCTCAGGCATCATCAATGAAAAAATGGTGAATTTCCCTGCAGAATTAACACAACCCGTTTACGATGCGGCAACCAAAACCCTGACCTATATTATCCATCCACTTGCCGGCACAGAAGATAAAATCCCCAGCAGTCTTCATATCAGCAACGTTTCTGTATTTATTGATCCGCTTTGCTTAACGTGTTTCGGATAAACCCAAATACCTGCTGGCATAATCCGGGCATATTTAGTAAAGTGCCCGGTTTAGCACCAGTGACCCGGAACCTATGATCGTTAAATTACTTGGCAAACTTTTTGGTAGTCGAAATGAGCGGATATTAAAACGCCTCAATAAACATGTGGCTGAAATTAACGCCATCGAGCCTTCTCTCAAAACTCTTTCCGATGAAGCGCTTCAAAACAAAACGCGAGAATTTCGTGAACGCTTAGGTGTCGGCAAAAAATCCATTACTGAAATTCGCGCAGGACTCCCTGCTATTCTTCCCGAAGCGTTTGCCGTTGTTCGAGAAGTCAGTCGTCGAACATTAGGTCTACGCCATTTTGATGTGCAATTAATTGGTGGGATGGTTTTACACGACGGCAAAATTGCTGAAATGAAAACCGGTGAAGGCAAAACATTAATGGCCACATTGGCCGCGTATTTAAATGGCTTAGTGGGTCAAGGCGTTCATATTATTACCGTGAATGATTATCTCGCGAAACGCGATGCCGAATGGATGGCTCCTATCTATAATTATTTAGGATTATCGATTGGCGTCATTCTGACCAATATGACCGCACAAGAAAAACGCGATGCCTATGGTTGCGATATCACCTACGGTACTAACAACGAATTTGGTTTTGATTATTTACGCGACAACATGGCATTTACGCTTGAAGATAAAGTTCAGCGTCAATTAGCATTTGCCATTGTCGACGAAGTCGACTCTATTTTGATTGACGAAGCACGTACGCCATTAATTATCTCTGGTGCTGCAGAAGACAGCTCAGAGTTATATATTAAAATTAATCAGTTGGTTCCCTCTCTTAAAAAACAACTCAAACCTGAGAGTGAAGGCGATTTTTCGCTGGATGAAAAAACTCGCCAAGTCACGTTGTCAGAATCCGGACATCAAACGGTCGAACAGTTGATGAGTCAAGCAGGTTTAATTGATGAAGGTGAAAGTTTATACGATGCGAAAAACATTACGTTAATGCATCATTTAAATGCTGCACTCAAAGCGCATCATCTATTTCAACGCGACGTGGATTATATTGTTCAAAACAATCAAATCGTTATTGTGGATGAACACACGGGTCGAACCATGCCCGGTCGTCGTTGGTCAGACGGTTTACACCAAGCCGTTGAAGCAAAAGAAAATATTAAAATACAGCAAGAAAATCAAACGCTCGCCTCTATTACGTTTCAAAATTATTTTCGTTTATATGACAAGCTTGCCGGCATGACCGGTACGGCTGATACAGAAGCGTATGAATTCCAACATATTTATGGCTTAGAAGTTGTCGTTATTCCTACCAATCAACCGCTAAGACGCGCGGATCATTCAGACCAAATATTTTTAAAAATGCCGCATAAATTCCAAGCGATAATAAGCGATATTAAAGACTGTCAGTCTAGAAATCAGCCTGTACTTGTGGGTACCGCGTCCATCGAAACCTCAGAATATTTATCTGATTTATTAAATAAAGAAAAAATTCCGCACCAAGTCTTAAATGCAAAATTCCATGAAAAAGAAGCACAAATCGTTGCTGAAGCGGGGCGTCCGGGAGCAGTCACGATTGCAACCAACATGGCCGGTCGTGGAACCGATATTGTTTTGGGTGGCAAAGAAGATCACGCCGAAAGCAAAGAAATGTGGCAGCAACGTCATAAAGAAGTTATTAACGCGGGTGGATTACATATTATTGGTTCAGAACGACACGAATCTCGTCGTATCGATAATCAATTGCGCGGTCGCTCAGGGCGACAAGGTGATCCGGGCAGTACACGCTTTTATTTATCGCTCGAAGATAATTTAATGCGTATTTTTGCTGCTGATAGATTATCTGGCTTTATGCAAAAATTAGGCATGAAAGAAGAAGAGGCTATTGTTTCTCCCTTAGTTTCTCGTGCAATTGAAAATGCTCAGCGTAAAGTAGAGAGCCGAAATTTTGATATTCGAAAACAATTATTAGAGTATGACGATGTTGCAAACGAACAGCGCAAAGTGATTTACGAACAACGCACTGAATTAATGGCATCAAACGATATCTCAGAAGCCCTTAAGAATATTCGTGAAGATGTCGTGCATAACACTATCGATTTGTATATTTCCCCCGAAAGTCTAGAAGAACAATGGAATATTCCTGAATTGGAAAAACAAATCGCCCAAGATTTTGGTTTGTCTTTACCTATCCAAGAATGGTTAGACAAAGATGAAGCCCTTCATGAAGAACCACTTCGACATAAAATATTGGATGAAATCGAAAAAGCGTATTCACAAAAAGAAATGGAAATCACATCAGAATCACTTCGCCAAATCGAAAAATCAGTCATGCTGCAACAATTAGATATTCTCTGGAAAGAACATTTAGCCCACATGGATTATTTGCGTCAGGGTATTCACTTAAGAGGTTATGCGCAGAAAAATCCTAAACAAGAATACAAACGCGAAGCATTTGAATTATTCACCCGTATGTTAGGAAATTTAAAATACCAAGTGATTAGCATACTGAGCACCATTCAAGTTCGTCCCCAAGAAACTGAAGCGCCTGTTGTTCCTTTAGTCATTGGCCGAAATGATCTTTGTCCTTGCGGTTCTGGAAAAAAATACAAGCAATGTCACGGCCAAATCACAGTCTCTTAAAAGTCGCGGTTGGAATTATTATTAATGACCAACATCAGGTATTAGTTGCGCTGCGTCCTTCTCACAATCCGCACGGTGGATTATGGGAATTTCCGGGCGGAAAATTTGAACTCAATGAAAGTCCCTTTGATGCATTAAAGCGTGAATTACACGAAGAAATTGGTATTACACTGAATAAAGCTACGCCAATGATGTGTGTTGAACATGATTATGGAAAAGTTCGTGTTGCACTGGATACTTGGCACATAGAAGATTATGATGGCACCCCCTACGGTCGTGAAGGTCAAACGATTCGCTGGGTAAATCATACTGAGCTTAGCCAGCTCGTATTTCCGGAAGGAAACAAGGCTATCGTAGATGCGGTAAAAGAAATATTGTGATATAAATACAACGTTGAGGAGGAAACAATCATGTCTAATGAAGCAAGCCATTCTGAAGAAATTTTCATCAATAAGCTTATTGCGGCAAAAACGCCCGTATCAGTTTTCATGCGAAACGGCATCAAGCTAACCGGTATTCTGGTCGCCGCTGATGAAGAGGTGCTTTACCTCAAAAATACGATTACCCAGATGGTTTATAAACACGCGGTGAGCACCATTGTGCCAGCCAATAACGTGGAATAAACCTGAAAGAACTCTGTTTTTGCTTGATCTTTTAGTCCAAATAGTCGAAGATGGCTGTCTTAGTCATCTTCCTCTTTGGAATTAATAATGTCATTTGAACAGCTTCAACTCTCCCCACTTATCCTTAAAGCGATTAAAGCTAAAGGCCATACAACACCAACCCAAATTCAGCAAGACGCGATTCCTGTGATTTTGTCCGGGAAAGATGTCATTGCAAAAGCGCCCACTGGAACGGGAAAAACGGGCGCATTTATGCTCCCCGCCATTGAAAGAGTTGCCCAATCCAAGAATCGCCAAAAACCACAGATTCTAGTACTCGCTCCTACTCGTGAGCTCGCAAGCCAGACAGATAATGTTGCCAATGAATATGGCAGTGGCGTTGGGATAAAAACCGTCAGTATTTTGGGTGGAATGCCATACCGTGAACAACAGCGTAAACTTTCCCGTCCTGTCGACGTTATTATCGCAACACCGGGACGATTGATTGATTATATTGAACGCGGCGATCTCGATTTATCCAGTATTTCCATGCTGATTTTAGATGAAGCTGACCGTATGCTCGACATGGGCTTTATCGAAGACGTTGAATTCATTGCGTCAAAAATCCCTAAAAAACGCCAGACCCTGTTATTTACAGCGACGATGGATAAACGACTTATTTCACTTTCTCAGAACATTTTGCGCGCACCGCATATGATTGAAGTCAAAAACGCCAATGTTACGCTGGATAACATCAGTCAGCGCATTCATTTAGCCAATGACAATGAACATAAATTTAAATTATTAAAGCATTTGTTATCTGAAGAAAATATTTTTAAAGCCATCATATTTTCAGCCACCAAACGTAATGCAGACAAATTAGTACGTGATTTAACACAAGACGGTCATCGTGTTTCTGCTTTACATGGCGATCTCAATCAGCGCAAACGTAACAAAGTCATTGCAGATTTTAGAACCGGCAAAATTCAATTTTTGATTGCAACGGACGTTGCAGCACGCGGAATTGATATCGATGATGTCTCACATGTCATTAATTATGATTTACCGAAGTTTGCAGAAGATTATGTTCACCGTATTGGTCGAACCGGTCGTGCGGGAAGAGATGGAATTGCCATCTCATTTGTATTATCCAGCGATCATCCTAATTTGAAGAAAATCGAACGCTTTACAGTTCAGACTATTCCTCACAGTACCATTAAGGGCCTAGAGCCAAAACCACAAACCCGAAGTCATGGTGGCGGTGGTGGTCATGGCGGTGGTCGTGGAGATAAAAGAAGTTTTGGTGGCGGCAGTGGTCAAAAACGAAGCTTTGGTGGTGGTCAAAAGAGAAGCTTTGGTGACAAACCCAAAAGAAGTTTTGGCGACAAACCTGAAAGAAGCTTCGGTGATAAACCCAAGCGAAGTTTTGGTGATCGTCCTGAAAGAAGCGGCTTTGGTGATAAACCCAAAAGAAGTTTCAGTGGAAATACTGAAAGAGGCAATTTCGGCGATAAACCCAAGAGAAGTTTTGGTGATAGACCTGAAAGAAGTTTCGGTGATAAACCTAAAAGAAGCTTTGGTGATCGACCTGAAAGAGGTAGCTTTGGTGATAAGCCAAAAAAAAGTTTCGAAGGAAATTCAGAAAGAGGCAATTTCGGCGATAAACCTAAGAGAAGCTTTAGTGATCGTCCTGAAAGAGGCAGCTTTGGTGATAAGCCAAAAAGAAGTTTCGAAGGAAATTCAGAAAGAGGCAATTTCGGCGATAAACCTAAAAGAAGTTTTGGTGACCGTCCTGAAAGAAGTTTCGGCGAACGATCTGAAAAACGCAGCTTTGGTGATAAACCTAAGAGAAGTTTCGGTGATAAACCCGAAAGAAGCTTTGGCGACAAACCCAAGAAAAGCTTTGGCGGAAACACTGAACGCGGAAACTTCGGTGATAAACCTAAGAAAACATTTGGCGGCCGTGATTTCGTCAAAAAAGATTTCAGCAAAGATGCCAAGAAACCTTTCAAGAGACACTTTAAGAAAGACAAAGATAAAGCGTAATCTCTCCCTCATCTGTCTTCCCCGGATTTCGCGCTACGCGCTTAATCCGGGCTAGTTATAATTTTCAATATTATCTTTGTTCTGCGACATGACGAGGCTTTACCCTTTTGTTATGATTCCCGCATGCAAAAAACTTCCGTACAAGACATTACCTCATGGATAGAAAATATCAACAACGGACTAACCGGTGGAACGTGTTATAGCCCCAAATTCCTCAAACCATACCATTTTGTAACTCTCGCCTTAGAACTCAAAAGATACCAAGAAAAAGATATCCAGATTCCTGATGCGTTAGCCACTTACGCTGCAACGATGGGATTATGGGATGCGATTGAACTGCCCTCACCCATCGCTATATCTAAAAATAAACGTGCCAGTAATTTTTTTCCCATGGAACCACTCAAATCGCTTAATACCGTACAAAATAGCGCTGAAAAAATCATGGGGATTTTAAAAACTCACTGCGCAAATAAAGAGTCCGCCGAAAGTTTGAGCTGTATGTTATTAGAATTATTGGAAAATTGCTTTGCGCACGCCGCTATTGATCAAGGACTACATGGATTAGTCTGCGCACAACCGTGGGCGAATGGAAAATTAGCGCAAATTGCTTTAGTCGATAGCGGCATTGGTATTAGAAATTCATTGGGCGAAAACCCTGAATTACGTTCACGATTAGATGGCGAAAATTGCTGTGAATTAGCGACAGAATATGGCATTACCGGTAAACCCCAAAAAGGCCATACGGGATATGGTTTAACCTTAGCGCGAGATTTAATAGAGCAAAATAACGGCAATTTAATTATTATTTCGAAGAGCGAGTTATTTCAAAGCTGTGAAAAAAAACCACACAAGCAGTATTGCGAACTTCCTTGGCATGGTACGCTTATCCTACTGGAGCTGAATACGGACCGCGCATTAGATTCCGCGGATGTTTTTAATAAATGGCCACTGCCCAAGGGTTATACTAATGAAGACTTCGATTTTTAAACTCAGTATTTCTGATACTTTCAAGCATACTTCTACACGAGCCGAGGGTATTCAGGCCCGCGAGAAATTAATTCAGTTGTTAAAAACCCATGAAAAATTAGCACTGGATTTCGCGCATACGCAAATTACCGTTTCTTTTATCGACGAATGTTTGGGAGTATTAGGCGAAAATATGGGCCGGGAAATATTTACGAACAAAATTACATTAGAAAATATTTCGCCGACCCTAAAATCACTATTAACGCATATTATGACAAGACGGTTTAACGACGCGGCTTAACCGTTGCAGTTTGGATATCCGTGATCAAGCCATTTAAATTTTCTTGAGCCTGTTTATCATATCCAAATTCTCTCTCAATTAAACTCCCGAGAATACGCCCTTCTATCTCAGTTCGACCTACCAAACGAGCATGAAATTTTGAATCATGAAGACGATCAATAACTGCAGGATTTTGTACCAATGAAGTACCCACCACACCAATTTTTAGAGCAGCCATTTCAGCGTGAGGATTAGCTAAATGCGCAACAGCATTTTTAGCAACTTCTTCTGCAGGAGAATCTAAAAAGCTTCCCATTGCAGCAGAAATAATCCGCTCTCTATCATCATAGAGTTCATTGAAATAAAGAGAAGCAAAACGATCTTGGCTGTCTTGAAGCTGAAATACATGAGTGACTTCTGATTTTAGATCTAATTTAAATTTTTCTTCTTTCGTGAGCGGCTTAGCCTGCTCAAAAAAGTTTAACTTTCGAAATACCATTTAAAAACCTCTCATTAGTTACATAACACAGCAATGGGCATTATACGCCTTCCTTTACGCTTTTGAAGCTTTTAGCGTAAATTGAACGGCTACTTTATCCTTGATAGAGTCAGTTTTTGACCAGTCACCCTGACCAACACCAAATGCTGTGCGTTGTAACGTTGTTGTTCCCGTAATATCTAGTGTATTACCAGAATAATCTTTCAGCACAAAATTCAATGTCACTGGAATAGTTTTATCTCGAATGGTTAATTTACCGGCTGCAGTATAGGTATTACCTCCTGTTTTTGTGAAATTATCGGCGATAAAGGTCGCTTTAGGAAAATGCGTAATATCAAACCAATCGGCTGTCTTAAGCGTATTGCTGACATCTTTATCTGTCGTCGACACAGAACCCAAATCAACCATAATTTTTACATGGCTATTTTTCAAATCTTCAGGAGTACCCTGTATATCACCTGTAAATGTTTTAAATTCGCCCTTCACTGGCGCGCCATTTTGTGTGGCAGAAAAACTCAAACTACTTTGTGAGGGAACAATATTCCATGAAGGAACCGCTGCAAAAGAAATCATAGGTAGTGCCAATAACGCTAAACCGGATAGTAATTTTTTCATCAGAGCATTCTCCTCAATACATCATCTTTGTTAATAAACTGGTGCTTCAACGCCGCACCCACATGTGCACCAAAAGTAGCGATCAATCCATACGCAAGCCATGTATGAATTTCTATAAATAATTTAAATAAAGCATCATTGGGTGCAATCAAACTCGGCAGTGTAAATAAACCAAAGAACGATGGCGGAAGTCCTGCAGCTGACGTCATTAACCATCCTGTTATGGGCATCGCAAACATAAAGCCATATAACATCCAATGAACAGCATGTGCTGCAAATTTTTGCCACGCCGGAATCGTAGGAGGTAGCAACGGAACAATATTTCCGATACGCCATACGATTCTGAACATCACCAACATCAGAATTAAAATACCAAACTCTTTATGGATGCCATATAACCGCAATTTTAATTCGCTGATGGGCAGATCTGACATATAAAGACCTAACGCCAACATGCCAATAATAATCAACGCCATAAGCCAGTGAAGGAATTTATTCACAATGCCATATTGAGTTTGGGTATTTTTAATGAGCATCAACGATTGCCTCAGCTTGAATATCCAATTGAACGTCATCACCCAACCCTGGTGAATAGGCGGTAATACCAAAATCTGATCGTTTAATCATCGCCGTTGCACTAAATCCTGCGGTTTGTTTATCCGTAATAGGACTGACTTCGGCTTTGTTTAATTTGACATTTAATACCACGGGTTTAGAAACACCATGCAATGTTAATATACCCTGAACTTTTGCGGTATCTTTTCCAGTAAGGGTTACTTTATTGCTCACGAAAGTTGCGGTGGGATATTTCGTTACATCAAAAAATAGCGGAGCGGTTAAATGTTTATCCAATTCAGGAATACCTGTCACCAATGTATCCACTTGAATCGTCGCGTTAACTTTGCTGTCTTGGGGTTTTGCTTTGTCTAATACTAGCGTTCCGCTTTTAACCATCCATTTTCCCGAGGGATAGGAAAATCCAAAATGACTGATGTGCCATTGCACATACGTATGCATCGGATCCAGTGTGTAATTCTCAGCAGCGGCATATGCAAATCCTGTCCACAAAAATAAAACCATAAAAATAATGCGTTTCATTGACTCTCCCCTATATGAATAAAAACAATCTCGCGATTTTTACGTCGTAACAAAATATTTTCGCCGCCTTTTGAAAGATCCAGTGTTTTTTCTGACTCTTCCTCACGACATAATTCCCAAATGGATAATACCGGATAAACAGAATTTATAAACCGTGTGGCTGAAAGCATATCATCTTTTTCATAAAAAATTTCATGGATGGCCCACTCTAAACGCGCAACGTCTGATAAATACGGCAATGACTGCAAGGGTAGAAATTTTTGCAAAAAATCCGGAAATAATTTGCCGTAATCTTGAAGTTTATAAGACTCTGATAAATGCTGAGGGATATAAACTGCTGCTGTATTTTCAAAACACTCTTGGCCAATTAATCTATATACGGCTGGGTAAATTTCGCGTAATGCTTTGGTGTGTGAAACCAAAAAATTATTGTGGTAAATTTTATGGGAGCCGTTAAGAATAGCCCCCACAAAATCCTGTTGCAATTGTCTCACTTGGCTGTCAGCTCTCCGCCCACGATACGGTTACAAATACCTTTGGGAAGAAAAATAAACGCATCGCGTTGATGATCTTTTACAGCAGAACCTGCGCAAGAACCATTAGCCGTTTGGCAATCATTCATTCCCGCCTTGGAAATGCCATAGCATTTTTCCATACCTTTTTGAGATGTCGCGGGTGTTGCTGCAAGCGCTTGTGTCATATTCAACACTAAAATACTGGCTACCATGAATTGAATTACAGCGTCTTTGTAAGTCATCGTCCTACTCCCTATTGAGGTGTAATAATTTGTACCATATTTTATTAGTGTGACACAAACTCTATCGCGTCAGCGTTTAACAGTTTAAATTTCCCCAACTGAAGGACTTTAGCTTGGCCGCCATGAGTACGAATAATTCCAGAGATGACCAAATGTTTTATGCTCCCCAAATTTTGCAGACCGATGGCGCCATTACCATACGTGGTGATATTTTTGTTGATGGTAGCTTTATGGATTACGCCGTAATTGCTAAATCCACGCGCGCCCAACCCTTTTGTAAAGATCGGCGCATCGATTATTGCTGTTGAGATATTGCCTAAATTAACCATCGCGTTACTATTTTTTCCTGTTGTTTCTATTGTTTCATTAAGGCGAAAGGATTGAATATTCCCCCAATTATCAAATCCCAAGGCGTAATCGTCTTGAGTCATAATCGGTTGGTTGATATCCAGCGTATCTATGGTTGAATTATTAAGATTGAATATTCCACTGGCTAAAAGCTTATCGCGTTTTTTATCGATACCGCGAATAACGATGCGATCTGTTTTTATTGAAACCGCATGAACCTGACCACCCTGAATCGTCCCAGCCAGAAAAAGTCCTGAGCTTTGAGAAGGTGCTCGCACTGCTCCAACAGTGAGACCTTGAATGGCCACATTCATTTTGCTATTGGGATTGTGTTGTTGATTCCAAATGGTCATGGCTCCTTGAAATGCCTGTATTCCATATTTTGAGATCGTGGAGGAAAAACGACTGTCAAATTGAGTGATCACAACATGACGCACATCAATATTCGCATCTTGCACCGCATCTTTTGCCAAAAATTGAATCTGTCCCGTAACAGTAAGATGATCAAGATAGATATTTCCTAACGAAGCATGGGTTGTTACATTGGAAATGGCTTTTTTAGTGGGTTCAACAATAATGCTAATATTTTTTATAGTATTATTTTTGCTTAACCTAAGGCCATCTTGGTTAATATTAAATGTAAGCTTCGCATGTCCTATTCCGATAAGAGCCTGCCCGGGTTTAAGTGTGAAAGAATCAAGATTTTTAATGCTCCCCTGAATTTCTATCGTCTGAACCTGTGACCCGACAGCGTCTAATAACGCAGCACGATTGCTGACAGTGAGAGAAACTGCCGGGGTCGATAAAGACAGTAAAAAACTAAAACAAGTTACATAAAATATATTTTTCATTATAATTTATAGCTTATTTAGATTTATTGATCATGGGTTCTTCTACACGTTGGTTAAACATGTAATATTGAATTTTCCACTCGCCATTTATTTTGGCCAGAATAAATATTTCACGGTTTGGATCCAAGTGTCGCTCACCCGTCTTTTTAACCGTCTCAATTCCGATAGCATTGAGCGTGACAATCACATGCGTAGGCGTCAGCACATTGATTTGCATAAACTCTGGAGAAGAATCAATGGTGATGGCATTAAAAACAGCCGTGTAGTCTTTCTGAAGCAGGCCATTACTCTTAGAAGCCACTGCCCACGTTGGCATCATTAATAGGCCATCTTGTGTCCATATTTTAGCAATGCCGTCGACATCCTGTTTTAGCAATAATTGATGGTAATAACCCAAGAAATTTCTCGCTTCTTGCGCAACGACTTGCGCGGTTTGGTCTGATACTTCATCGCCGTGCAGTACTTTGCCCATCTGCAAATAATGGGGGGTATTGATGGCCTGATAGTCATTAGCCGCTAACGCGGGGCTTATGCTAGCAAAGCCAAGACCGGCTATTACCACTGTTTTTTTGACGATACTTAATAAAGGTTGAATATTCATAATTTTCCTCGCTTAGTTAATTAATTTGAACAAGGTTGATATGTTAATTCACACGTGAAATACTTGATAACGGAATGTTTTGACAAACTTATTCAATTATTTTGATTAACTATGCTGGGGGCTTTTGGATGACATTGAGGCTGAATCTAGAGGCGTTGATTGCGATGGATGCTATCGACCGCCATAAAAACTTTGCGGATGCCGCCAGGGCACTGCATAAAGTACCGTCTGCGCTGACCTATACCATTCAAAAACTGGAACAAGATTTGGATGTCCTGATTTTTGATCGCCGAGGGCATCGCGCCAAACTTACCCCCGCAGGCATGCACTTATTAAAAGAGGGCAGAAAGTTACTGGAACAGTCAGCCGTGATTTGCGATGAAACAAAACATATTGCGCATGGACGAGAAGCACAAATTACGATGGCCGTGGATACCATAATTTCCATTGAAACACTAATACCCCTCATCAAAAAATTTCATACTGCTTTTCCTACGATCAAATTGCGCATTCAAGAACATGCCTTAAATGGCACATGGGAAACACTGGCAGATAATCGCGCTGATATTATTATTGCAGCAAGTCATCAACAAATACCGGGAAATTACCAATTAAAAAAATTAGCTAAAATTGCTTTTAGTCTTTGCGTGACCCCAACACACCCTTTCGCAAAAACACAAAAACCCATCACAACAGAGGAGCTGGAAAAAGAAACCATTATCCTCATTGCCGATTCATCAATGCATTTCACACCACGCACCATTGGATTTGATACACCCTTAAAAAGTATTACCTTCACCACCATGGAACAAAAAATACATGCACAAACTGAAGGGCTCGGCATTGGGTTTTTACCCAAAAGCCGCATTAAACATCTATTAAAAGATAAATCATTGATTGCCGTTCCCACCACACACCCTCGCCCGCCCGCCGATATTTATTTAGCGTGGCGAAATAACAACACGGGGATTGGCGTTCAATGGCTTGTCGAACACATTCACATAAAAGCTTAGGAGTAAAAAATATGATTTTGTCATCCGAAGTCAGAGACTATGAAGTCGATTTTCAGGGCATTGTAAATAACGCGGTATACATGAACTTTCTGGATCACGCACGATCAAAATATCTCGAAAGCTTAGGATTTGATATTGTGAAGATTGCACAAGAGGGCATTAATATTGTGCTGTTTGAAACCACACTCAAATTCAAACGTTCTTTGCGTTTTCGAGATGAATACCATATTAAAACAAACTTAATTCGACTCAGTCGATTTAAGTTATATATGCCACAAGAAATCATCAATACTCAAACAAATACGCTGTGCGTCGAAGCCAGCAATTATCTGTGTTGCGTCAATGCACAAACGGGCAAGCCCTGTATGCACGAAGCATTCGAGGCATTAGAGATAACCCAACCTTGAGGCACTGCGTTATAATGTCGGCCCAACAAACAAGGCACTCATGATGAACGTCAGATTAACACGCTATTTATGGCATTTTTTTGGGCTTTTTCTAGTCGGTTACACCATTGGCCTGACCGCTCTCTTTGCGGCGGATCATTATTGGCATATCAATCTGCATGATTTGCTTATTTTAAGTCTTCTTTCTGCCACCATACCCTATTATATTTGCCGAAAATTTACCCAAAAAGAAGGTCGATTTTTAAACGCGGCGGAACAAAAAAAAATGACACACATCGCAACGCTGATTGCTTTTGTGATCAGCATAACGCCAACTCTTTTTTATGCAGGCGTTAAATTATGGTTTGGCACGCTTGATATGACGTATATACATTTAACCGCATTATTAGGCATCTATTTCATTTTTTATTATGGGATATTGCGGCTTGTCATTACCGCAAACTTCCAACGCGCGCGAAAACGTCATGAGAAAAAACAACAACACGATCAGGATAGATCATGAAAATTGCTGTTATTGGCGCAGGATTAGCGGGATTAACAACGGCGTACCGTTTGCATAATGCGAATATTGACGTCGATATTTTCGAAGCCCAATCGCGCGTGGGCGGCAGAGTATATTCAGTTCAGATCAAAAATTATCTTGGCGAATTATCTACTATCGAATGGGGTGGACAAAGTATTACGGATGGCGGAGATTCCCATTATCTCCCAGACTTGATTCAGGAGTTCTCTCTCAACACTCAAGAAAAAATCATTAAATTGCACGCCCTGATTTATTTTAATCAACGCTACGTTGATTTTAATCAATCCATCAGCGAAACGCCGCTGACTGAATCTCACATTGATCTCATTGCAAAACAAGTTGAATCGATAGGCGAATTAATCGATGTATTATTCAAAAATAATCCGTGCGCTCACCAAGCGCTGATTACACGCATGACCGCGTATGAAGGCGTAAATGCTTATGAACAATCCATTTATCACAATCTGGACACGTTTATACATGCTATCTCAGGGGGATTATCTAAATTCCATGATGCCTATACGCAAGAAAAATATCAGATCCTGATGAGCGGCATTGCTGGCGGAAATCAGCGGTTACCCAATGCAATCGCAGAAAAACTCAACGAAAAATTACATCTCCAAAAAATCTTATCTAAAATTAGTGTGTCTGAAAATAATGTCCAGCTACTCTTCTCAGATAAATCTATTCATACCTACGACAAAGTCGTTCTCGCCGTTCCTATTTCTGTCTATAAAAATATTGATTTATCAGAATCGCGAATCCCAAAAAGTATTTTAAATACAATACATAATATTGGCTTTGGCAAAAATTACAAAATAGCCATGCCCTTTAATTTACGCACCCGAAACGACTATCGTTCTGTTATGACAGAAACCACGGTTTCGTTTTTTAATTTGGAAGAAAAAATATCGTTGATGTATGCGACAAAACCGTTGGAAAACATTGAAAATTTATGTCGTATTACCGCCGAAGGTCTAGGCCTCGAAAAACAAGACTATAGTAATTTTGTTATGCACGATTGGAATACCGACCCCTTTGCGTTAGGTTCTTATTCTGGCTATTCAATTAAAGTCTCAAAAGAATTGGACGAAATTATTCAACACAAAAATATTTCCTACAAAAAATTATTTACGCCTATAGAAGATAAATTATTTTTTGTCGGCGAACATACGACAATACTGGATTGTATTGGTACTATGGAGGCAGCAGTAGAATCAGGTGAAAGAATTGCGAAAGCACTTATAATTGAGGAGAAAACCTATGGCAAATGAACCATCCAACAAAATCATGCCCACACTCGTAAAACATGATATCCGCAGAAAACCCAAAACCGCCGCACAAATGAGAGATGAACGCGAAAAAAAAGAAGCAGGGCCTGAAGAAGCTAAAAAATTCTTTGATAGCCTAATAGCCGAAGGACAGAAACCACCTGGATTGAATAAATAACGGGAATCAATCCTCATACTTCTGCTCGAACTCCGCAAAAGTGCCTCTAAAATCAATGACTTTTTTATCACGCGACACAAATAAAATACGGTTCGCAATTTTCTTAATAAAATTTCTATCATGACTGACAAATATTAACGTCCCATGATACGCATGCAATGCTTTGGCTAACGCATCGGTTGCTTCAATATCCAAGTGATTTGTGGGCTCATCGAGCATTAAGACATTACCTGCTTCCAAAATAATTTTGGCGATTAATAATCGCGCGGCTTCACCACCGCTTAACGCTAAAATATCTTTCTGGACATCGTCTTTTTTAAATAACACTTGGCCCAATGTTTTCCGCGCGTTTTGATCGGTTGTCGTCGATATCATCTCTGTTAACCAACCCAAAACACTGATATGTTTATTTAATAATTCATGGTGATCTTGAGAAAAATAACTCGCATGGGTTTCATAACCCCATTCATACGCTCCCTCGCTGGGATCAATTTTGCCCATCAAAATCTTAATTAACGTCGACTTACCAATACCGTTCTCACCAATGATAGCGACCTTCTCACCACGAGAAACATCAAACGTTAGGTTGGAGAATAATTTTTTATCGCCATAGGATTTACCTAATTGTTTTACACGCAGCGCTAATTTTCCCGAATGCCGATGTTGATGAAAGTGAAAGTGAGGTGAGACACGCGAGCTTTGCTTAATATCCGGCAATTCCATTTTTTCCAGTCTTTTCAACCGAGACTGTGCTTGTATCGAACGCGTACCGGCACGAAAACGATCAACGAACTTTTGGATATCATCCATTTTTTGTTCAATGCTTTTGCGTTCTTGTAATTTTTGTTCTTCGACTAATTTTTTCTCTGTGAGAAATTTATCGTAATTTCCACTGTATTGACGAATTTCGCCGTAATCGATATCGAAAATATTATCAGCAAGCCTATTAATAAATTCGACGTCATGAGAAATAAATATGATTATTCCGCGTACATCATTCTTTAAATATTTTTCGAGCCAGTGTATGGAGATAATATCCAAGTGATTGGTCGGCTCATCGAGCAATAAAATATCAGGTTCTTGAAACAAGGCTTGCGCAAATAATACGCGTAATTTGAAGCCGCCTGATAAGCTGCTCAAAGGCTTGGAATGATATTCAGGCTGAATACCCAATCCCGTTAATAGTTTCACCGCAAGCGCCATCGCGCTATAACCATCTTGCGCCGCTATCACTTCTTCACAATGACTGAGTTGATGAACCGCGTCTTCAGTCCAATCTGTAATAGTATCTAATAATTTTTCTTTTTCCTGTAGCGCTTGCCAAAGCTTGGGCTTGCCCTGTAAAACGATATCGGTAATGGTAGTGTTCTCATAACGAAACTGATCTTGCTTTAACCATCCCACCGTCGCCTCTTTGGGAATCGACACCGTCCCCGACAGCGGCTCTTCCTCACCCATCAGGAGCTTCAGAAAGGTTGTTTTGCCCGCACCATTTGCACCCACAAGGGCATAGCGTTTTTGATCAGAAAAAATGAGCGTTACGTCATAAAATAGTAATTTCTGGCCGAAGGACATGTTGAGCTGGTTAATTTGAATCATGATTTTCCACTTTTTTCACTTTTTCCACCGTTTTAGCGTCCGGGCATTATACGGGATAAAAGGTGAATTATCCTCAATATTTGCTATACTTTTTCAATGGACAAGAGGAGTGTTTCAGCAAAAACAGCACAATCTGCATGGCGTGAGGTCATACTCTCTCACGACCTAACCCCTGTTGAAAAAATCAGCCTACTGCATAATCAAAAAACAGCGTTATGCTTTTTAAAAAAAGGTCCGCTTACTGTCAGAGGTGCAGGCAAAGGCAAAACTCTTACCCATAATAAATTAAGTGCTAATTACGAAGCCCTGGAATTTTATTTATCAGGCACAAACTACAATCCCTATCCTTCCATCATCACCAACCAAACTGAAATGGCTAAACAAGCCACTATTTTTCCCTTTCGCTGCCGTTCTGAATCTTTTTTGGACAAAAAAAATCACGCTAACATTTTGCCCTGGGCAATATATGTAGATATTAAAAATGACGACAAATATGCTGTACCACTCGCCTCTGTCGATTTAAGTTACACCTTAAAAAAACATCCAGAAGACACCATGGATTATTCACCCTCTGGTTTTTACTGCGCAAGCAATGGTCTTGCCTCTGGAAGCACGGTTGAAGATGCGTTGATGCACTCTGTTCTCGAACTCATTGAACGCGATGCGCATTCTTATTTTTTCATCGATACTTTTTTGCTGAACAAAAAAATAACCGCTATCCAACATGATAGTTTGCCCGAGAAAATATTCAAATTAGTGAAGAAATTTGAAAAAGCTTTTTCGGATGAATTAGTGCTCATCCACATTCCGTCAAGATATGACGTGCCTGTATATTGTGCTGCGTTTGTGAATTATACCTTTGAGAATTGCCCGCGAGGTGCAGGCGCTGCATTGAACCCCGTTGTTGCAATGGAACGTGCGATTTATGAAGCCGTTCAATCATGCAATTTAATGCAAAATAATTATTTATCTCAAAAATTGGGTGAAAATACGCTCTTCCAGAAAAACCTCGCCAAGAACTCAGCCAGCTTTCCCATTAAAACATTGATTCAACATAACCGTGTTACACAGTCCCCTTTTGAGGATAAGCCTGTGCCTAAAGCAAAAAATTCCAAGGCCTATCTGGATATTTTGATCAATAAGGTATATAAATATTCAAAAATACTGGTTCACATTCCCTACCAAGATCAACATGTCGCATGCGTTCGAACCATTATTCCCGATGCAGAAGAATTTTTCTTGATATGCCACGGGTTAAAGATGTATCCCAACACAACCACACAAAGCTATATCCAAAAACAGTCTGGAAAACCATTTAGTTGGGATGACCAAAAATAAGGGAGAAACTTATGGATGCTTGTTGCTGCTGCACCATGAACACAGCTGAAGCGGATTACAAAGCGACGCCGCAATACAGAGATGCCGCATATGCGATTGACGCAGAGAATTTGGCTTTTTTTAGCAAGCCGGGTGGATGGGCGACTAGACTAGAAGGCAGACAGATCCGCGCATTATTTGAATACGCTGTGTCGAGAGCAAGCTCCCCGATCATCATTGATTTGATGTTGCGTGGAAATATAAAAACCCTCGTTGATCAGCTTGGATACCGGTATGTATTTTTATCCGCGTTGATGCGCAAAGCAAGTCGACAATCTTTAATTGATCTGCTTCCCTATCAACCCGATGATTTTGATCTTAATGACATACGAAATGGACTTTGGAAAAGTCCTGTTTTGCATTTATGTGCGCAATACGGAAATTTGCCGTGGCTTAAATATTTTGTTGAGGATTTAAAGTTTTCAAACAACCCAAGCTGTTGGCTAGATTCCTGTGGCTATAACCCGCTTTACTACGCAGCAGCGTCCAATCATCTTGATACCACAAAGTATTTAGTTGAAACGTGCGATCAATCACCCAATCAGCGAGGTTATAAGTGGCATCCCAAATGTCCAATGGATGTCGCAACCGGATCGAGCAGAGAGTTTTTACAAAAATATCATTTTAAGAACTATGTCCCCGGACAGCGTCTGCCTAACAATCCCGCACTCATGTACCAGCTGGGCAATGCAGATAAGAAAATTCGCGTATCAAAAACAGACGCGCGTGAAACAACCCCGCTTCTTATAAAAGCACATTAGAAAATAAAAATTTTTACGCGCCACTTTCTAGTTTCGGCTGCAATCTTGGCAAATCTGAAACCGTCTCTTTCCCAAGATTCTCTCGCAATTTTAGAAAGGGCAATTCAACACAGGTATATAAAATCCAACTCCCTGCAAAACAAACCAACATTTCCATAATTACCGTAAACGCACTGGCTCCATCAATATGCCAATGAAACAACACACGTTGCGTGATCGACATCAACTGTAAATGCGTTAAATAGATAGCATAAGCTAATGTAGCGAGTGTCGTCGCACCCGGTACTTTTACTCTGTGTAATAACGTCTTTGGACTGAGTGCGGCTAACACTAACGCCGCAAAACTCAATGAACGAAAAAAATAACTCAGCGCCGTTGCGTTCAGTCCATACAACTGTTCAAGCGGATAAAACGTTAGATAACAGCCCAATAGCCCCAAAATCATAAGCCAATGGCCTTGCCGAATAACATGGCTCCATGCGGTTTTATGAAAGCTTTTCAACATGGCAATCGCAACGCCGAGTGTTAATCCATCTAAACGACAAAACGTGGGGTAATATATTTTTGACAGATAAATTTGATAGATATTAGTGCCCGCATGAGGAATATACGCAAACCATAATGCACTGCGTAAAATAATACCGCCGACTATAATAAAACTCACGAGAAACCAACCGGTTCGAATATTGCCTTTATAAACAATCCCTATCGCTATCAGCGGCAAAAATAAATAAAACTGTTCTTCAATACACAGCGACCATGCTTGAGAATAGGAGCTGAGCTGTAAACCAAAGTTTTGTGTGAAGGTCAGAAATTTCCACAGGGGAGTAATAAAGGGCTGATCTCTAAATACCGGAATCAAAAAATATAATCCCAGCACAAAGACATAATTGGGCAATGTTCTCAGCCAACGTCTGAGATAAAAAGTCTTTAAAGAAAAAGAGTGGTTATTAAGAAAAGACGCAAAAATCTGGTTTCCGATAAGATAACCGCTCAATACAAAAAACAGATCAACACCCGCCCAGCCGGCTTGGTTAATAACTTCAGGTTCTGTATGAATATTCGTGCGAAGAAAACAATGAAACATAAAGACGAGAATAATGGCAACCGCCCGCAGCGTATCTAACCCGTGATTTCTGTTGACGATCATAATAGTAGTGTCTTTGGCATAGTGGGCTATTTTGCACAGAATGCATCATATGCCAAGCACTTTCAGTTGAAATCAGAAAAGACCATAGGCCATCGCAGCGGTTGCATCGTTACTCGGAGGATTACACGCCTCTGAAACTTTCGACCTAACTGCATCCATCCCTTTTTGATCTAAGCGTTCAAGCAGAGATTTAAAGTGTTTAAAGATGTATTCTAATTTAGGAATATTCCATGATGTCTTGAGCATATAATGAATGAGTTGCCCGAATTTTTGAGGACCCTTTTCGGACCACTCGGCCACTATTCTCGCCGGTATTTTATTAAAAATTTTCTTTTGAATCACCGGGTCCTCTAACGCGTCGTTGAGTGCAATAGCTATTTCTGGGCTGTTTATCTGCTGTAATAATATTCGATAAAACCCCATTCTGACGTTAAAAAAACTTCCTATGGGAGCAACGGGCATATGGGCTCTGCGACGAATACTTTCCAGGGCATTAAGACGAAAACTATGACTGGTGAACATTAACGTATTCAACTCTTTTGCGGATAAATACTGCATCACCATCAGCCATAAATCTTTGAATAATCCGCAGGGCTTATCATCGCGAATCGAAAAGGTTGTGAGCAAAACCTCGTTACTACTGCTTGCTACTTTTTTAGGGTGCTGTGAAAAAGGATTTTTTTTCTCTTTCATGATTAGGTCTCCTGTATATTGCTTTTATAGGAGACCATTTTAATACTTGAATAAATGGAATTAAATTGATATAAAATCAATATTAATTAACTTTTAGTTAAGGACTGATATGAACCGATTAGAGCTAGCCGAAACACTGATTGCGATTGCGGACACAGGCGCGATTCACAAAGCCGCCACGAAATTGCATCAAACCAACGCCGCCATTAGTAAAAAGCTTTCAAAACTTGAAGCGCATTTGGGTGTGCAATTAATCAATCGCGGGCGAAAAGGTTTGTCGCTCACGGATGCAGGCCAACGGTATTATCACGAAGCGAAAAATGCATTGAAGGGTTTTATCGAAGCAGAACAAGCCGTTATACAAACCAAAGTAAAACCGCAAGGCGAATTAAAAATCAGTGTTAATCAATATTTCGCAAGGAAATTTATTCTCCCAAAATTGGTTTCCTTCATGGAACTGTATCCTGAACTGAAATTAAATCTGGATATTGCAGAAGTTCCTGCTGATTTTAATGCCAAGAAAATGGATATTTTATTCGGCAGCTCCATGCCCGCGGATGAAAACTTAGTGAGAAAACCATTTTTCTCAACGCAGCATGTTCTCTGTGCGTCACCGGGTTACTTAAAAAAACACGGTACACCGCACACACCCGCTGAATTATTACGACACCACCACATTACGCATGGCTCACGAAAACGCGCCGATATGATCATGTTAGATCACCACAAAGAAGTGATTTTAACCCCCACAATCGCCATCAATAATGCACCCTTAATGATCGAAGCAGCACTGCTTGATCTGGGCATTATCTTGATGCACCACTATAACGTCGAGGATTATTTGAAACATAAAAAACTGATACGACTGCTTGAAAAATTTACACAAGCGACTCATCCCGTTTGCGCCTATTATGAATATCAACGCTATCGCGACCCCAAGATTCAAGTGTTTATGGATTTTTTCACTAACTCCTGATGTCTAACGACAAAAAACAAACTCAGTGCCACAACAAAAATAAAACTTATTAAAATAAGGTTTATGCTAGCTTAATCAACTAAATTAAGAGGTATTCTCATCCCATGACCCCAAAAGTTATTTTAATCCCCGGAAACGGCGGCGGTTCACCACGTGACAATTGGTTCCCAGCGATTAAGAAAGAATTAGAAGCGGCAGGATTGCAGGTTATCGCAGAAGAATTTCCTGATAATAATCTAGCCAGATCCCAATACTGGATTCCATTTTTATTAGATAATTTAAAAACTGATGAAAATACTATTTTAATAGGCCATTCAAGTGGCGCAATTGCAGCAATGCGAATCGCTGAAAAACAGCGCATTTTAGGCTCCGTACTCGTCGGTGCGTATCATACCCATCTCAATATGGACACGGAAAAACAATCCGGTTATTTCGATACCGCATGGGATTGGACAAGTATTAAAAACAATCAACAATGGACTATTTTATTCGCCTCACAAAATGATCCGTGGATTCCTGTTGAAGAACCTCGCCATATTCATACTCAACTTAACTGTGAATATCACGAATATAAAAACGATGGGCATTTTGGGGGAGATTATTTTAAACCGGGTTTTCCTGAATTATCACACGCGGTCATCCGAAACGTAGGAGCACGAAAATGAAATTATCTAAAAAGCACCAATCTGTAGAAAAAACGAATAGCTCAGCCTGTAAAGTAACTGAACATCCGCTTATTAATGGCATGTTTAATGTCGCCGTTGCCACGATATCAGGCCGATACCCTGAAGAACGACGCGTCATCAATCATGAATGCGCTGAACTTGGCTATGTACTTGAAGGTCAAGGCAAAATCGTTATCAATGACGAAGTACACCTCTTAAATACAGGTGATGTAGTTATGATTGAACCCGGCGAAAAATATTACTGGGAAGGGAATATGCAGCTTTTTCTGTCGTGCAGACCTGCATGGACTAAAGAACAACATCAAATTGTTGATTGAATTAAAAGGAAGACTAACTCATGTGGCCACACACGAAAATTATTCAAGCTCCGATGGCAGGCGGCGCAACCACTCCTGAATTAGTTGCAGCCGTTTCTAATGCCGGCGGGCTCGGATCATTCGCAGCGGGTTATCTATCTCCCGATGAAATCAGAAGCTCCATCAGAAAAATCCGCGCATTAACCAGCAAGCCTTTTGCGGTAAATTTATTCATCCCCGAAGAACATCACGCAACAGATCATCAAATAGAACAAGCTAGAAAAATTGTTCAAGCTTCTTGTGCTGAATTAAATACAACTATAAATACTATAAAACCACCCTATTCCCCAGCGTTTGATGATCAAATGAATGTTTTGCTTGAAGAAAAAATTTCTGTTTTTAGTTTTACCTTTGGAATACCTTCTAGAGAATGGATAGAAAAATTCAAGGAAAATAATATTTTATTAGTGGGTACTGCAACAACTCTAAGCGAAGCAAAATTGCTTCAAAAAAATAATATAGATGCAATCGTATTACAGGGCAGCGAAGCGGGTGGACATCGCGGGAGTTTTCTCGATAAACCAGAGAATAGTCTGGTTAAACTAAAATCACTACTCTCGACAGTCATTCCAGAAATAAAAATTCCTGTTATTGCAGCCGGTGGCATCATGAATGCACAAGAAATAATAACCTTATTAAAATTAGGTGCTTCTGCAGTACAAATGGGCACAGCATTTTTAACCTGCACAGAATCCGGCATTCATGCTAATTATAAAAAAGCTTTATTACATGCTAAAAATAATTCCACCGTATTAACACGAGCTTTTTCTGGGAAATTAGCCCGTGGACTTAAAAATAAATTTATCGTTAACATGCAACCGCATGAAAAAGAAATTCTGGATTATCCCATTCAAAATGCACTGACCAAACAGATGCGACAAGAAGCCTCAAAACAAAACAATACTGATTTTATGTCGATGTGGGCCGGAGAAGCAGCGTATTTATGCAAGGCGGTATCTGCGGCGGAGTTGATGCAAGCGTTAAGCGAAAATATACAAAAAACGTTATAGTTATTATTATTTTTCAAACGCCTTCATTACTTGACTCACATCTCCCTCAACAGACACAGATTCTATAATTAACGTCGCGACCTCTTCAAAAAAACTATCGCGCTCATGATGCTGTTTATCGAGAAATGCTTTGAAATCAGCGATGGGCAATAGCGGAATTCGACCATCTGCCATTCGTTCAATTTGCGTCAGCACGGAGACTTTTAAATAAATAACAAATTCTGGGGACAACAATTTTCTATTTTTTTCAGTAGCAATCACCGCTTCTTCCATGACGACCACAACGTGATCTTCGCCGATATAACGAGAAATAATTTGAGCTTCACATTCATGAAAAGCTTCTTCACCGTGTTTTCCCAGTATTTCATGCAAACTTCGTCCAATGTAACGCTCCAAACTGGGATTAGCATCGATATACTGCCAACCCAATTTTTTCGCTAATGCATCAGCGAACAATGATTTACCTGCACCCATGTGTCCGACGACGAAAATACGCTTAGGTTTGTTCATGTTATGCTCCCGTATAGTTAATTACTCACTGCACTGCCGCCACACCACCATCAACAATTAAATCTAAACCATGTACGGTTTTGGAATCTTCAGAGGCAAGATAAACCGCTGCACCCGTAAGATCTTCCGGTTGCATGACATGATGTCCCGACGGTGTCGGTTTGATTTGCTGCATAAAATGAGGATCATTGCGCAAGTCTTGATTCATCGGTGTTGCAGTAAAACCTGGCGTAATAAGATTTACATTAATGCCATCACCCGCGAGTTCAGCCACCATAGATTTTGCCATCGCTAATATTCCGCCTTTACTTGCAGAATAAGCAGCAGCTCCACCGACACCGCGAATCGCTGCAAGTGATGAAATAAAAATAATTTTGCCATAGTGTTGTTTTTTCATATGGGGTACTACCGCTTGAGATAGCAAGAAAGCGCTGGTGAGATTTGTATTGATTGTAAAATTCCATTCTTCTAACGTGTGGTCTTCAAAGCTTTTGAATATCAATGTCCCTGCGTTATTCACGAGAATATCAACACGGTGATATTGTTTAATCACTTGTTGAACGAGACTTTTCACAGACGCTGGATCAGCAATATCACAGGCTATTGCTTGCGCTAAACCACCGTCCTGTTTAATTTGATTCGCGACTTCCATCGCTTTTTCAGGATGATTTTTATTGACGATAATAACCGTTGCACCTTCTCTGGCATAAGCGCGACAAATAGCTGCACCAATTCCTCGCGAACCGCCTGTAACTATGGCAATTTTATCTTTTAGTTTCATCACAACCTCTCTCAGTGGTAGTTACGATTACAGGCATATCATACGCATCTCAATATGGATACGGAAAAACAATCCGGTTATTTTGATACTGCATGGGATTGGAAATGAACACATGCCTTTTTCCTAAATCACATAATCAAACACAACAGGTAAAGCACCTTCGACGATCGCCGGATGAATCAATTCTTGCGCAAGCTTAATATGTTCCGGATGTTCTAAGTAAATTTTTCTGTCGAGATCGTTTTTAAATTCCATGATAAATCCATGCAAATACCTCTGATGTAGATTTTCTGGGCTATTATTTTCACCCCAGGAAAACGACATTATTTGCGGGATGCTGTTTTTTAAACCCCCAAACGTTTGCATAATTTTTTCGATGTCTGTTTTTGAGAGCGAAGGCTTGAAACGGAGTAATACAATATGTCGAATGGTCATGATCTTGCAGGCCTTTTGCTAGCTGGGTGGAACCCCAGTATAACGGATAACCCCCCGGTTCAGGCAGTGAAGCACCCCATGCGGAGAATAGCCCCTCTAATCTCCGCATAATTTGCGGAGATTATACTAGCGCATGCGGAGAATACGGGTTATAATCTCCGCACAATTTGCGGAGATTATGGCATGTATATCTATCAAAAACCGAGCTGGCCACGTTTTACGTGGGATAACGAGAAGGTTCATCAGGCGCTTCAGCCCGTTAAATTTCAGCAAGGACGTCTGCTCGGGAAAATGGAAAATCTTGGGTTTCGCCTGCAAGAAGAAGCATTGCTGAAAACACTGACCGATGAAGCCATTAAAACCAGTGAAATAGAAGGCGAAGTATTGAATAGAGATGATGTGCGCTCTTCAATAGCGAGACATCTCGGGATGGATATTGCAGGATTGTTACCCGTTAGCCGGCATGCAGAGGGAATTGTCGAAGTATTATTAGATGCTACGCGTCATTATGCTAAACCATTAACAGAAAAACGCCTTTGTCATTGGCATGCGACGCTTTTTCCAACCGGGATGAGTGGCATGATGTTAGTAAATCCAGGCTTCTGGCGATCGGATAGCGAAGGCCCCATGCAGGTTATTTCAGGAAGTTATGGCAGACAAAAAGTTCATTTTCAGGCTCCGCCCGCAAAAAAATTACCCAAAGAAATTAAACTATTCTTAGAATGGTTTAATCAGCCCAAAACAAACATGGATCTGATTATCAAAGCGGCTATTGCACATCTCTGGTTTGTTACATTGCATCCGTTTGATGATGGCAATGGACGAATTACGCGAGCGATTACCGACATGGTATTAGCACAGGCTGAAAACCAACCGAATCGTTACTATAGTATGTCGACACAAATTACCAAGGAACGCAAAGCGTATTATGAAGAATTGGAACGTGCGCAAAAAGGCCCTTTGGATATTACACGCTGGATCCTATGGTTTTTACAATGTTTACATCAAGCTATTTTAAAATCCGAATCACTGTTAGAGACCGTTCTTAATAAAGCCAAATTTTGGGAAAGACATTCAAAAAATATTCTCAATAAAAGACAAGTGACTATGCTCAATATTTTATTTGATGGGTTTAGCGGTAATCTTACTTCTAGCAAATGGGCTAAAATGATGAAATGCTCGCAAGACACTGCTGCGCGCGATATCAATAACCTAATAGAACAAGAGATATTGGTAAAGAGTCCGAAAGGAGGCAGAAGTACAGATTTCTTATTGAAAGATTTTCCAATTAAAAGTACAGATTAATACAGGACTCACACATGATACATTAACGCCTTACGTAAAAAATAAAACACAGAATCCTTTTCAAACCCGTGACGTTCAAACTCAATGTAATAGCCTAGTTTTTTGTAGAAATCTAACGCCTCCCAATCCATGGTATTCACACACGCGAACGTACAACCCTGTTCTTTGCCATATTTTTCTGCCGATGACATTAGCTGAGTACCATATCGTTGATGCCGCAATGATTCTGTTAACCACAAAGAATCTATATATAAACATCCATACAACATGACACAACTACATCCACCTTGTATCTTATTGTTTTCATCGCGGATAAAAATCGCAAAAAACGCCATAGGTTTATGGTCTTTTTTCTGCACGGCATACTGAATAATGCCATCACCCAGCACTTGAATATCTTCAGCGGTTGGATTTGTTTCAAAGCTTATTTTATACGTCATAATCTATATCCTATTTTGTGCAGTTCGTAGATCACGGCCTTTTGATTCTATATAGAATATGCTGAGAAAGCATATGCTCAGGCGACAATTTAGGATGCAAAAAATCATCACGCGTATCACGCACCATTCCAATTCTTTCCATTACACGAATTGAGCGAACATTTGCAGGCACCGTAAATGAAACGATCTCTTTCAGACCGACCGTTTCAAAACCATATTTTAAAACAGCTTTTGCGCCTTCCGTTGCATAACCTTTATTCCAAAACTCTGACCCCAAACGCCATCCAATTTCTACACAAGGCGTAAAGTGAGACTCCCATGTTGGCGAACTGAGACCAATAAAACCAATGAGTTTTCCGCTTGATTTTTCTTCTACTGCAAAAAGCGTGTATCCCGTTTTATCAAACTGTTGATTCACCGATGCAATAAAATCTTTTACTTCTTGCAAAGTTAAAGGCCCAAGCAAAAATTCAATAACACTAGGATCTTGATTGATGCGGTAAAATTCATCCGCATCATTATCTTTCCATGTTCTTAAAATCAGTCTTTCTGTTTCAATTATCTTCATAAAACTCTCGCAATTTCTTTAATTAATTCTCTCAACCACTTATGCCCTTGATCATTTTGATTACGCGCATGCCAATACAATTGCGCGTGATAATGACGTAATTTATACGGCGTTTCGTGCATTGCTAAACCTAAGGGCTCAAGAAAAGGTTTCGCTAATCTTTCTACGGTATTAGTCATTAACGTAGTACCCGGTAAAGTCTGTAATGCAATTAACGTATGCGGCGTGATTAAGCTTATCTTAATAGAATGTCCCATCTTTTTAAGCATTTCTGCAATAAAATTTTCTTCCGGCTGGCTTTCGAGTGCTACAAATACCTGCGGATATTCTGTCAGCATCTTCGTTGTTAATGCGCCTCGATGAAAAGCCGGGTGTTTTTTATCCGCAACGATAACGCCCTTATCAGTAAATAAAGATATGGTTTTTAAACTTTGTGGGACAGATTTGAAATCCCCCATCACAACATCTAAGCCATGATCTTCTATAGTTTTTAAGCCATCCATATGATTAACGGCATGCTGAACGATTTTAATATCGGGCGCGAGACGCGCGAGTCTGCGCATTAATCTCGGCAATATAACGAAAGCAATATAATCTGACATGCCAATATGAAATGTTCGATTTGACGTACTGGGCTCAAACGGCTTATGTGCCACAAATACGGTCTCGATATGCCGAATGGCTTCTCTAACTGGCACAGATAAATTTTTAGCGAATTCCGTTAGCTCCATGCGCCCCTGCGCGCCGCGAACCAGCAACTCGTCTTTATAAATAATCCGTAACTGACCCAGCGCAATACTCATCGCAGATTGGGTTATGCCGACCCGCTCTCCCGCTTTAGAGACATGCTGTTCAGATAACAGCGAGTCTAACGCCTTAAGCAGGTTGAAATTGACACTCGACATATTAATCTCCTAAATACTCACTATAATCAATATGAATTATACTAATATATAAGCTGGGCATACAATGCTGATATGGTTATATCTAAACAAGGCGAATCAACATGATCAGACATACCATATTATTTAAAACGAAAGCGGGCTTATCCGAACAAGTGATTGAAGCCGCCTGCGCCGACTTTCTATCCTTAAAAAAGAAACTACCCGGCATTGTGACAATGGTAGGCGGCAGATGTGCATTGCATGAAGGCAAAGGCTCGAATGTATTTAGCCACGCGTTTTCGATTGATTTTCTAGACAAAAAAGCCATGAATTTATTTTTAACCGATCCTGTAACACATCCCGCCAAAGATGGGATTGTGAATATTGCTGAGGGAGGTTATGCGGGATTGATGGGATTTGATTTAGAATATTAAATTCCACAAACGCATCCAGAGAAAACACCATGTCCGCACAAAACTTTTTTCGCATACTTCCTTTATTCATGGTGATCTTTGTCGATATGCTCAGCAGTTCAATATTATTGCCATTATTACCTACGCTGTTTCTTAATACTGACACCAGCATACTGTCCATTCACGCAATACCCTCGATGCGTTATTTCATGTTTGGTTTAGTGCAAGGCATTGCATCGCTTGCCATGTTTTTTGGCGCACCCATCTTGGGAGATCTTTCTGATCGATTAGGTCGTAAACGCATTTTAATTATTGCGCTGCTCGGAACTTTTTTATCCTATTTATTAGCGGCATTTGCTGTTCTTATACATTCTGTTTCTTTACTGCTATTTGGACGCGTAATTGCAGGATTTACGGGCGGAAGCCTATCAACGGCACAAGCAGCAATTACTGATATTAGTTCTGAAAAACAGAGAACGACCAATATTGGTTATATTTTATTAGCCGTATCGATGGGATCTATTTTGGGCCCACTACTTTCTGGAACACTGTCAAATCCACGATGGGCAAGCTGGTTTCATGTAACAACGCCACTTTATTTTGCCGCAATCATTTCTGCGGTAAATCTTGTATATTTGTATTTTGCTTTTCGAGAGACCTTTGTTCCAGTAGAAAAAAAACAAGTTCATCCTCTCTCTGGATTAAATGTCATTACTTCAGCATTTACAATGCCACGTCTTTTTGGATTAACAATGGCATTTTTATTTATGCAATTAGGATGGGCGACGTTTGTTCAATTTATCGCGCTATTTTTAACACTGCGTTATCACTTATCACCCAATGAAATTGGTATTTATATGGCGTGCATTGGCGTAGGATTTACATTAGCTTTTTGTTATCTTCTCAGTGTTATCACGGCTCGTTTTTCCTTACGCAATATTGCATTGGTTTCTATTAGTCTTATTGGACTTTTTATTCTGGGCATTTTATTCATTCATCATGAATTATCCGCATGGATATTAGCCATACCTGCAGCAACAAGTCTTGCGATTGGATATTCCGTATTAGTCAGCCTTTTTTCTGAACAAGTCGATAAAAACAAACAAGGCTGGATCATGGGATTGACGGGTGCCATCAGCGCATTTTCGTTTGGCGTTACCGGTTTAGGTGCGGGGGTATTAGCCAAATTTGGTGCAGCTACTCCACTGTGGGTTGCACTGGGATGTTTAATAATCAGTATTTTATCGCTGATTTATATGCGGTATCATGCTGCCAGAGAATTATCCGCATAGAAAAGGTGAAACCATGTTTGCAATACGATTGCCAAAAGCCATTAAAGAATTCTTGGAAGACCAAGAAGATTATCTACTGACTGTTGCTGTGCTTGAGAAAAAAAATAAGACCATATCACTTGAAGAGTTAGGAGAAAAACTTGGCTTGGTTAATAAGAATAGACGAAGAGGCTGAGCAAGCTGCAGAAGATAGGTAATCTCAGAAAAAGTTATCGATATATTTCTTTTCGGTGACCAATTTCAATAATTAAAATACGTAATTGGCCATCATTAATTTCATAGATAACGCGATAGTTTCCAATCCTAATTCTCCAGCCATCTCTACCGACCAGTTTTTTGCAACCAGAAGGCCTTGGGTTATGCGCGAGAGGTTGTATTGCATTAATAATTTTTGCTTGATCCGATTTCGGTATTTTTTGAAGGGATTTTGCAGCAGTTTTCTCAATGTTAATTTGATAATCAGCCATGTTTTAATTTCGCTGCTATCTTTTTAAATGAAACTGGATCAGATTTTTTGGCTTTGGCCTGATCATAGGCGCGAATGTCTTCATATTCTTCGAGAATCTCAAGAACTTTTTTCCACTCAGACACAGGCAAAACGACAGCTTTTTTCTGTCCTTTTTCATTTATCAGATACTGCTCATGTATTGCGAACATAATGTTCTCCTCAATGAATATGGGGGCGGCGACAATCGAATAATGGCCTCAGTTTACCATAAGTTGCAGTCTTGTTGCCCGGATTGAGTGGAGCGCAGCGTAACGAAATCCGGGCAACGCCAATTTAGATGCATTTGCCCTGCCCTCCCACCCCACCAAACATGAACTATACTTACCCTACAAGAACCTGGACGGAGCAACGTTATGCTTGATAAAAAGCTTGATAAAACCGGTATTGAAAAGCTGAGACTAAAAGTCGGCGTGACCGGCTTAGATATTCATACTCTTAAAAGTAGCGAACTTGATGAACATCTGACACTGGGAGCCGTACCCAAACAATCTAAAGCCGCTTCGCTAAGCAAACCTGTATTTGCTTATTTAATAGTAAAGCTCGCACAAGAACGTGGATTTAATTTAGATGCTCCTCTCGATAATTTTTATAAACACCCGCGACTGGAAGGATATGAACACCGCGAATTAGTCACTGCACGAAAAGTATTATCCCATCAATCTGGCATTCCCGCTCAAGATTTATTTCCAGATCAATCTTTTCGCTTTCAATTTAAACCCGGCGATGAATATGCTTACTCTGGAACCGCTTATAAATACTTACAAGATGTCATTGAAAAACATTATGGAAAATCACTTGAAGAGCTCGCTCAAGAAATAGTATTTGGACCTTTGGCTTTGGGCATGAAAAATAGTAGCTTCATAGATAGAGACCATAAAGATCCGCTACACGCAGCTTATACCCTGAAAACAACCGCAGAAGATTACGCGATTTTCATGAAAGCTATGTTGCGTAATCCCAACATGCACGAAGTCTTTAAGCCAGCAATTTCCCTCATGACAGATTCATGGGCAAAGCAAAAAGTAGAAAACAAAGAATTGCAGACGCAAGATCTACAAGCTATTGATTCGGGTTTAGGTTGGTTATTGGAAAAAACAGACAATGGCATCATTGCTTTTCATTGGGGTGACGCAGGTGTCAGTAAATCATTTGTTGCAATGAATTTAACGACGGGCATAAGCTGTGTTTATTTTGCGGATAAAGCACAAAATGGGTTATCCCTTGTAGATCCTGTTATTACCTCAACGGTTACCGATTTAAATCATGGACTTAACTTTGTGATGGGAAAATATGGTTATCAGCGCCATAGCGTAGAAAATCTCGCAGAAAAAGAAAGATTCGAGACGTGGGATAATATGAAATACGAAATACCGCCTACGATGAGAGCTGCCTGGTTAGCGTATTTAGTAGAAAAAAATCTCGTCAAAAAAGACTACGAACCTTGGCAAAATACTTTAGTAATCACCTGTGATTCTGACAAAGCGGGGTTACTCGTCAAACTGATTGAGCACGAGTTTGAGAAAGTCCGCGGCGAAGATGACTCAGCAACGATAGCTGAGAAAGACAATAAATCGATATTAAGAATTAATATAAAAAACCCTGAGCTTTATCAAAAATTCATTGAAAAACTCAATACCGAAAAGTGGCTGCCCGCAACAAATACTCCACAAGAAACAGCGCAACATAAATCTCCAACATTGGGCAAAAAATAAATCACAAAATCTAAACCCGCCGCACTCGACGGGTTTAGCATGACGCTTTAGTTTTTCAACAACAACCAACACTCGGTTAAAGCCTCGGTTTCTGCCACTTCATGATCGAAGTTGTAGTAGCAAAAAATACAGGGTAAATCACCCAGCTCTTCACCCGATTGAGGCAACCAATCACGGTATAAACCATAAATAGTATCGCCAATCGTATTGCGAGAACCTTTGTGCATGGCCACTGCATAACGTCCCGAAGGCAAACGCTTTTCAACAACGCTACCTTTTAATTTCAATTGTTCTGGCACAGTAACACCCAGATCAAATCGAAACTCTTTTGGCGCCGTTGTTTTAGGATCATCATACGCAAACCCAAATGATTCTCCTGCTTTTGGTTGCACATTCATGGATTGAGATTTTGCCCAGTCCATTAATTGATTCACGCTTTCACCCAATTTTTCAGGATGTCCACGATGCTCCACAACCGCCAAACGTCTTGCCGGCATATTTTTGATAGTCACATTCATCTTTAATTCACCTTTTGGTATAGGCAATGAATACGGTGGCTTTTCCCAGGCACTCCAACTCAACTGCGATCTAAACGTGCGAGGATTTTCACCACACACCTGTTTAAATGCTCGCGTAAAAGCCTCATGCGATTCAAACCCTGCGTTCATTGCGATTTCAATTATGGTTTTATCTTTATCCGCAACCAGTTGGTGTGCCGCCCGTTTTAAGCGAAGCCAACGAATATATTGCTGCAAAGATAATCCCGTATAAGCAGTAAATAATCGATGAAAATGATAGTTTGAAAAACATGCTACCTCACTCAATTGAGTCAGCGTCAATTTTTCATCGAGATGTTTACCAATAAACTCGATAACTTTATTTAATTGCCGCTCATAGTTCATATGTCTCTCAATCTCTCACTCACGTTATTTACAGTGCTAAGGTTACGCTGTAGATGAACGGCTTATTTGACCGTTATTGCTATATCACAGCTCTGCCATGAATTTACTTAAAAGCGCTGTTTTATGCTTCTTTTTATGCAGTAATACATAAAAATCTCGGGTTAATTTGAGAAATGGCGTCTTTAATTCGACAAGCTGGCCACGCTTCAGCAAATCAGACACCGCCGTTCGTGAAAGACAGCTGATACCCAAATTTGCACAAACCGCTTGCTTAACCGCCTCGGTATGCCCCAACTCTAAAAAAGGATGAATCTTTCCACGCATTGCTTCTTCAAATTTTTCCCGCGTGCCCGAACCCACTTCACGCAATATCCATTTAGCGTTTTGAAGATCGCTTAAGCTCATTTTCTTTTGTTTTGCCAAAGAATGTTTGGGAGAAGCAATGACAATCAATTCGTCTTTTTTCCAAGGAAATACGTCAATTTCATCGGAATAACAATTGCCTTCTATCATGCCCACATCGATGTCAAATTTTAATACTTTCTCAATGATGCGCTCCGTATTCTCAACGCATAAGGTGATTTTGGTATGCGGGTAACGCGTAACAAAATTGCCTATCATTCCAGGAAGTAAATAATTTCCTATCGTAGTACTGGCACCGACAATTAACTGTCCCGCCAACATCACTTCTTTTTTTCCCCGCATCACATCCTGCAATTCTTGTACTTGCGTAATAATATTCGCGGCTTTTGGAAACACCACTTTTCCCCGTTCGTTTAATATTAATTTTTTCCCCTGACGGTCGAATAAAACACCACCCAATTGGCTCTCCATTGTCGACAATGCCATGCTGCAAGCCGACTGCGTCATATGCAATGTTTCAGACGCGCGCGTCATGTTGCTCGTTTTAGCCAACGTCACGAAGACTTCAATCTGTTTTAAGGTAATCCGCATGTTATCAATATAATTGATGAGTTATATTTAAACAATGAATTTTATTTATATCTGGTTATACCCTACGATTTACCCATGAAAAACATTGACTGGGCTGTTGTTGGCGCAGGTCCTGCTGGGATTGCCGCCATAGGAAAATTACTCGATGCCGGCGTTGAACCTCATCGCATCGCATGGATTGATCCCGCATTTGCGGTGGGTGATTTCGGCACGAAATGGCTGAACGTTCCGAGCAATACCAAAGTGGGATTATTCTTAAAATACCTTGAAGCGTGCCAAGCGTTTGAGTACGCAACCTGCAAAGAAAATTTTGCGCTAAACCGTGCAGATCCCGATCAAACCTGCTTTTTAAATATAATGGCCGAACCCTTACGATGGGTCACACAGCGCTTAATGAAAAAAGTCAGTATCTTTAAAAATAGCGTTGAAGCCTTGAGCATGCAAAATAATCACTGGCATATTCAATTATCAGACTCAGCGTTGATAGCAAAAAACGTTGTATTAGCCGTAGGATCAGAACCTAAAGCATTTTCTCATTCTGGAATAACAACCATTCCACTTGAGATTGCCATGGACAGTGGGCGTTTAGCAGAACATTGCAATGGCGAAGATAACATCGCCGTTTTTGGCTCTTCGCATTCTGCCATATTAATTATTCGCAGTTTATTAGAAGTCAGCTCTGTTAAAAAAGTCATTAACTTTTATCGCGCCCCTTTACGTTATGCGGTTTATTTAGATGAGTCTGAAATATTATTTGACGATACGGGTCTCAAGGGAACGACAGCAGAATGGGCACGAAAAAATCTGCATGGCGCATTACCCCCAAAATTAGAGCAAATCTATTCGTCAGATGAAAATGTAGAGCATTATTTACCTCTGTGTAATAAAGCCATCTATGCGATTGGATTTGAACGTCGCAGCATTCCCATCACGGGTATTGGCAAGCTTGAATATAATCCCCATAACGGCATTATCGCGCCGGGATTATTTGGTTTGGGGATTGCCTTTCCGCAAGCAAAAACCGATCGATTTGGAAATCTCGAATACCGCGTAGGCCTTTGGAAATTTATGGATTATTTATCCAGTATTTTGCCTATTTGGATGCGGTACTCGCTGTAGTATTCTTACCTATGAAATGACCATACGGAGAAAACCACAGTGAATATTGAAGATATTATTGGCAACTACCAGACTTTCTTTTCAGATTTACTGCATCGCCAGAAAAAAATTGGCATTGATATGAGCGGCATGCCCATGAGCCATCTGCTTTATCGAACAACCACACTTCCAGAATATGAAAAATTACGCGACCAATTAAAGTTATATTGCAAACAATTTGTAGAAACGCAATTTAATACCCGAGCGGTTTCTGTACTGGTTCTTAAAAACCCATTAAAACTTGAAGATAATGTTGACGTATCCGTTATTGAATTACCTGCACCACGTGAAGTACACATGTATCCCAGTGGACTAGAAAGTATTGGTGTCGTAGTTGGAAAAACATTGCCCGAATTTATTAAAAAATATAATAAAGTACT
Organism: Gammaproteobacteria bacterium; assembly: GCA_035943935.1. Taxonomy (GTDB): domain Bacteria; phylum Pseudomonadota; class Gammaproteobacteria; order DASZBR01; family DASZBR01; genus DASZBR01. The sequence continues at coordinate 87,878 of DASZBR010000005.1, read as the reverse complement.
AACGGGCGTAAAAGATCACGGCGAACATTGCCAGCCGGCATTTATAACATTTGAGAATGACAAGACATCTAAATTCTATGATATTTCTTTGTTGGAGATTGTCGCGAGACAAGGATGGATACTGGAAAATGCTTGAAATTTAAACCGGCGGAAACTTAACCGGCGCTGAATAATTACCCACTTTAATATGAATCAATACCGCCTTGTTTAATTTGAGCGCGCGTTCAAAAGCAGGTTTTAATTGCTCGGGTTTCTCAACGACAATACCCACAAGCCCCAAACCCTCTGCAATTTTCACCCAATCATGATGCGGTAAATTTAAAAATTCCGTTTCAAATTTACCGACTTGGCGTGCACGTAATTGCGGATTTCCATGCGCACCATTGTCCATCGATACAAAAATAACAGGTAAATTATAACGCGCCGCGGTTTGAATTTCTAAGCCATGCATCAACATACTGCCATCACCAATGATAGAAACCACAGGAACATCAGGCTTCGCAAACTTTCCACCAATGGCTGCGGCAATGGACCATCCCATCGGACTCATGGATTTTACCTGCGTAAAATGTTGGCCCGGGCCATAACACGTCCAATAATGTGACGCACAAAAACCGGTCGCACCTTCACCTGAAAATAAAATCGTATTTTTTGGCATAACGTCGCGCAAGGCTTTGATTACACGCGCGGGATATAACGGAACGGCATCTTTGGTTAAATCGTCGGTGTCATAAAAATTGGGATTTATTTGTGTAATTTTGTCTACCCATTTTTTTCGTGCTGCACGCGATTTTTCTAAATTATCTTCAGCTGATTGGATTAAGTTTTCTAAATAAGTCTTGGCATCACCCAAGACAAATAAATCTGGCCTAAAATTACCAAAATAACTTCCTGCATCAATATCATTAATAATTAAGGCTTTTTTAGGCAAAAATTTAGGCGACCATTTTACGGTGGACATCTGATTAAGATGAGAACCCAATACAATCAATACCTCTAAATCATCACTTAATATAGTCTCCATTGCGCGTGGATTTCCAAACCATCCAAAAACGCCGAGCGATAGGCGATGATTTTCGGGAAAAACACTTTTGCCACCCAATGTTGTCGCAACGGGAATTTCATAGGTTTCGGCGAATTTCACCAATGCATCGGTTGCGTCTGAATGCAAACTTCCCGCGCCCGCTAAAATGGCAATTTTTGTTGAGCCTTTAAAATAACGTCCTGTTTCTTGCGCGGCCGAGTGATCTAAAAAACGTGGATGATACAGCAACTCAGGTAATTTAATGGGTTTACACTCAACCTCAGTTTTTTGTACATCGGATGAAATGCTGAGTTGAACAGGACCGCGATGCATACCCAACATATTTCGACATAATAAATTGACTTGAGATTCTAGTGCATCTGCATGATAAACACTGAGATGTTTATTCGTTACGGGATCTAAAAACGTATTGGCATTAAATCCCGAAGGACTGGTATCTTGAAAAGTACCACGGCCTTGTAATGCTATAGCAGGATCGCCCGTGATAACAAATAGCGGCGTTTGGTCACTCAATGCAGTGGTAATACCTGTCATCATATTGGTAATCCCGGGACCGCCAATCCCGAGTGCCACACCGAATTTACCACTGACTTTGGAATATCCATCCGCCATCATGGCAGCGCCACCTTCATGCCCTGCCACAATGCCTTGAAAATCCGGGAACTTTTCCAATGCTGCCATGACATTATCCACATGACCGCCGGGCACCATAAATAAATGATTAACGCCTTCCAGCATAAAAGATTTAATCAAATATTCTGATGCTTTCATACGTGTTCTCCCAAGATAATACCGTTCTATTTTTTGTCGATATTTTTTAAATAATCCGCACTTTGATTAATCCAGTCTTCGCGAACTGGCGTGAAAAAGTCTATATTAATCGTATCTTCTAATGCTAAAAATTCATGCGGAACATGTGGCGGAAAAACAATGACTCCACCGGCTTTGACAATAAATTCTTTGCCTTGTGAATAAATCCTCACAGAACCTTGTGTAATCCATGAAATTTGTTCGTTGACGTGATGGTGCAACGGCACTTCTGCACCCTTTTTTAAAATCCATTTCACTAACATGGATTGGCCCGAATAAATATATTGCCGAGAAACCTTGTCGGACAGTTTTTCGATGGGCATATTGTCAAAATCATACACTATCGGCATCGCTTTATAGTGATCAAATATATGCGGAATAACACCCAAATCTTTATTCATTGAAGTATCCTCTGTAATATGGTGAAAAGCATTCTAGTTGACTACCGGAGCGAAATCCATGACCACACCTGATTACAAAAACAGTGAAAGCTATAAAAAAGGCATTGACTATTTTCTGAGCAAATATGATCCCAAGCATATTGCGATCCTGGAAAAACTCTATGCTTTTTCGCCTGCATTAGCGGATGTTGTAGTCTCTACAGGCCTGAATGATATTTGGAAAAATAAAACGCCTACTCTGACTGATCGCGAAAAAGAAATCGCCACGCTTTCCTCCTTGATTACCTCCTGCACGGTCCATTCTGAGATAAAAGCACATATAACCTGCCTATTAAATTTGGGCATGTCTAAAGACCAGATTAAAGAGTTATTAATCTTATTAACCCTGTACATTGGCGTACCCAAAGTGATTGTTGCCTCTCAGTTGGCTGAAGACGCTTTTCGGGAATACGACGAAGCAAAGAAATAGGTAGCTAAAAATGGAATCGACCGCCGCCACAATAATCGTCAATCTAAAATATGAAATCTGAATCCATAATTTCTTGCACCCGTGGTTGACCATACTCTGCTTGCCCTACTTTTACCGTCAAATTCGACAAAGCCTGGTAACTCGCTTCGCTATGCGTATGTCCACACAACACCAAAAAATCAACAAGCGGATATTTATTTGCTGTTTCTAGCAATAGATCTCCAACAATTTTGGAGCTGAAATAGGGCAACCAATCATCGCCACTCATCTCTCCCATGTGCAAACAAGTTTCTTTGAAGGGAGGCACGTGAGTCAATACAATGATTTTCTTTGGAGATTTGCTGACCGCCTGGCGCAAATCATTTTTAAGCCGTACTGCATCAGCATCCGCAAGCTTACGCATCTTTGTTAATAAGAGAGATTTTCCCAGAATTTTTTCTTGAAATAAATCAGCAATCAATCGACTATCGTTGAGAGCAACTCTACTGTTTTCATAATCACCGAATCGCCCATCCGCCCAGCCATCTTGCCCCAATAAAACGGTATTATTTCCTAATAATTGTAAACCAGATACTGGCAACCAAAATAAATTGTCATTCATGCTAGATAATTCGACCATTGAATCACGCACATCCTTGATATTGCCTTTATAATAATCATGGTTGCCTAATATGAAATAAATAGGTTTTCTAATGCAATCCGCTATCTCATTCAATAAATAAACAAGAGAAGGCGCCTCCGCAATATCCCCGCTGATTAAAACACCATCGGAATTTGTATTTAAAATTTCCCGATAAAATAGTTTACGAGCATCTTCATCAAGAAAATTGAGATGAATATCTGTTAACCACGCTAATTTCATAACATTACGAGCCTTGTATAATTGCCATTATTTTTTGTTCAAGCAATTCAATTCTGTCTTCTGCCAACTTTCCGTATTGCACAAAATGACCAGGAATTGCACCCTTGAATGATGGATTATGGTAAATATCTGTAAGTGCCTGAATAAGATAATTTTTTAAGGATTCTTTTGAATTTTTTATATCTTCTGCCAACACAGAACGACCGTCTAATACCGAAACAATATCCTCAAAATCACGACTGGCATAATAATCGGATTTACCCCGTGTTTTAAATGCTTCTATTTTAGTCGCAAGAAAATAAGCGGCAGATACTGTTTTGATGTTATTTCCTTTGGATAAGACATAATTACTTGAATGTTTAATTGCCTCTTTATACCAGCGGTTTGAAAATCCTAATATTTTTTCGTCAGTGGGCATCACATCTAAAACAGCATCATCATAATGCCAACGACAAATCACTTTCTCAGATAAAGATTGCTTAAAACCTAACTGTTTAAGTTTTTTCTCTAACTGATGGTATTGATTTAATGAAAGCACATCGATAATACAGTCCACATCAACGGTATAGCGAACATCCGGTATATTGGGATCATCAATAAATAGCGCTGTTGTACATCCGCCAAGAAATACTACTTCATCACGTAACGATCCTAATTTCGATGCAATAAATTCCAACATTCTTATATTTGCTAATTTTGCTGATTCTTTACTTTGCATGCCTCAACCTTTCTCTTAAAAGTTTTTCTGCCATTTCCCGTTCCCGTGGACGACTCAGTCTAATCACATCAATTAATACCAACATCTCATAAAACAGCTTATCTGGATTATCTCGCAGCGCTTTTGGTATTGAGGGATAAATAGGCGCCAATGCAACTCCACGATTGTCACCCAACGCATCTGGCCACACTGGAATCGGATCATTTCCTAGCACGATTTTGCTATGAAATAATGGAGCTGCAATACCCGTGGGAATTCCCCGCGTGTATTCACCAAGAGTTCCCGGGAAGAAAAATTTAATGCCGCTGATCAGAAATTCTTCCGCAGCATTGATGTTTGGATACAGCTGTCCCTGTTTGTCTTTTCTCAACAGACCCGCTTCTCCGAGTCGCTTAATGCCTGCATTTACCTCTGCCAAGCTAATACATAACAATTTAGCTAATTCGCGCTGAGACCAATCCGCAGAGGGATTAGCCAACAGCTTTACAAGAATCATACAATCTTGAGGCTTTAACATATCAATCTTCCTTAAGTGGCACAGGTAAACTATAGCACAAACGTTCGCAGTTCGCGAACCGCGAACGATGGCGCTGTGCCAGGCCAGGATAAGCACTAGAAAGCAATTATTGACAAATAAATCTAAATTAGACTATTGTAGCTAAATTCAAATTTTGGGAACGCCCTATGAAACGAGCCATCAAAGCATTTCTACCGACCGCCGAAGCCATTCAGCGATTATTACATCCGCATGCTGAAGTCGTTGTACATGACATCAAGCAAAATAAAATCGTCGCCATTTATCATCCCTTCTCCAAACGCAGAGTGGGTGATTCATCGTTATTTACGAAAGAAGAAGAAATGGCCACATTGGAAGATTGTGTTGGCCCTTATGAAAAAATCAATTGGGATGGCAAAAAACTTAAATCCGTCAGCAGCATCATTCGTGATGAAAACAATCACGCCGTCGGAATGCTATGCATTAATCTGGATCTTTCCCTGTTTGAAAAATTTAGCCAATTGATTTCAGCCTTTACTCAATATGGGCAAATTAACACACAACCTGCGCCGTTATTTAAAGATGATTGGAAAGAAAGAATTAATCACTATATACACAGCTATTTAAGCAAACATCATCTCGCGCTTGAAACATTGAGCCGCCCCGAAAAACAAAAGCTCATTGAACACTTACATCACATCGGCGCTTTCACGGGTAAAAATTCAGCTAGTTATATTGCTCAAATTATTAATATCTCAAGAGCAACGGTATATAACTATTTGGGAGTAAAATCATGAATAACATTCAAAAAGCTGTACTTTCAGCAGAAGCTCACATACGGCCGTATATATCTGAAACGCCGTTAAAATTTTCTGCATCACTCAATACTTATTTAAAATGCGAAAACCTTCAGCATACGGGAGCTTTTAAAGTTAGAGGTGCGTTTAATAAATTGCTTTCTTTAACGCCCTCACAACGCAAACAGGGAATAGTAACCGCATCAACGGGCAATCACGGCGCAGCGGTTGCCTATGGTTTAAAGACTTTAAATATACCCGGAATTATCTTTGTTCCTGAAAATGCGTCCCCCAAAAAAATCAGCAATATTCGCCATTACAACGCTCCGCTTGAATTTTATGGGACAGATTGTATGCAAACGGAACTTCATGCTCTGGAATACGCAAAGCAACATAATATGATTTATGTTTCGCCGTATAACGATATTGATATCATCGCAGGCCAAGGAACCATTGGATTAGAACTCACAAAACAATTAAATACAATTGATGCCATATTTGTTCCCATTGGCGGCGGTGGATTAATTTCTGGTATTGCCGGATATATCAAATCCGTTTCACCCAAAACAAAAATCATTGGCTGTTTGCCTGAAAACTCACCCGTCATGAGCGAATCCATAAAAGCCGGAAAAATACTGGATATGGAAACATTGCCAACGTTATCCGACGCAACAGCGGGTGGAATAGAAGCGGGATCAATTACCTTTGAATTCTGCCAAAAATATGTCGATGATTATATTTTAGTCTCTGAGTCAGAAATCCAAAACGCCATGACTACACTTATTAAAACAGATCATTTAAAAGTAGAAGGTGCCGCCGGTGTTGCATTAGCATCGCTTATCAAAAACGCGAAATTATTTGAAAACAAAAATACAGTCGTCCTATTAAGCGGCGGAAATATATGAAAATCATTAATCTCGACCAAATAAAAACCCTACTCAACTCAATCAATATTATACCTGCCATTGAAGCAGGTTTTGTTGCTTTTTCAAATTGGCAAGTTGTTATTCCTCCCGTTGGCGAACTACTTTTTAAAGATCCGCCCGGCGATGTGCATATTAAATATGGTTATATTAAACAAGATGATTATTATGTAATAAAAGTAGCGTCGGGTTTTTATGAAAATCCCAAATTGCAGTTACCGTCTAGCAACGGCCTGATGTTAATTTTTAATCAAAAAACAGGTGAGCTCTTAAGTATTTTATTGGACGAAGGTTATTTGACGAATATCAGAACTGCTGCAGCAGGTGCAATTGTGGCCAAACATCTCGCACCAAAAAAGGTTAATAAAATTGGCATTATTGGCACAGGCACACAAGCCAGACTCCAATTAGATTATTTAAAAAAAGTTATTTCTTGCAAAGACGTCATGATTTTTGGCAGAGATCACATCCAAACCCTAGAATTTCAAAAATATTTTCTTAGTAATAATTTTAATATTCAGATTGCTCAAACAATAGGTGAGCTTGCCTCGAGCTGTAATTTTATTATCACCGCAACGCCTTCAATACAACCCCTATTATTTGCTGAACACATCAAACCGGGCACGCATATTACGGCTATTGGCGCAGACTCGCCGCACAAACAAGAATTGGATGAAGCTGTTTTTGGCAAAGCAGATATTATCGTCGCCGATAGCATTTCCCAATGTAGCGAAAGAGGCGATATAGCACATGCTCTCCACAACAACATCATTAACCCAAATCAGATTCTGGAATTAGGCAATATTATTTCTGGCAAACATAAAGGCCGTACGACAGAGGATCAAATAACCATCGCAGATTTAACAGGATTAGCGGTTCAGGATATTCAAATCGCAAAAGCGGTTTATAATGCGTTTATATCAGGAGACCCCAAATGACACAAAACATCCCTTGCACCGTAGTCGTTACATTTGAAGCCAAACCCGGCAAAGAAAAAATGCTGCATGATTTATTATACGGATTGATTGCGCCTTGTCTTAAAGAAAACGGTTGCCTTAATTATGATTTCCACAACAGTCCTGATAATCCTGCAAAATTTATGTTCCATGAAACATGGACGACCAAAGCGGCTCTCGATAAACACAGCCAATCACCGCATATACAAGCCGCGGTCGCAAAAATTGGTGATATGCTCGCAACGCCGATTGAGATGACTGTGTGGAAAAAAATATAACGTGCACGCTGGAAAATGGTTAAATAAATCAACTATACAAAAATTGAATACTTGCCTCTTTGACAAACCCTCCCCGCGGGTTACCATTAAAATTTGAGCATGGAACTAACCAAAATGCTTCCCAATTTCTTGAAATTACTATTCAAAAAACCGGATAAACAGGCGAACGTGGATTTACGGCGAAATTTTCGACGGCTCCTCTGGTTGATGATCAGGCAAGGTGAATGGGAAGAAGTATTAAATCGACGCGCCTATGTTGAGTTACGTTGGATACGACGATTGGCAGAACATGGCAACTGGAAAAGAATCAAATGGAACAAAATTGAATTTAACAAAATCGAAACGATAGTCGGTGGTCAAACAGATATTGTTGCGGCAACACTTCGCACCGTGCGCGATTGGGCAGCCGGAGTTAAATTACCGTTGCTAGAGGCAGGCGACGTCGAAGAAATTCCGTTTAAATCTCCTCATGTATTTGGCAGTCCCCCAAGCACTGAAATCACTTTCGCGTTATCGAATAAACCTTATGTTGCTGAAATCCCGAATGCCCGTATTTTCAGCAATTCGAGCATTATTTTAACGTCTGATGGGTCAGCGCTCAGTGATACGGGTGCGCACCCCCGTTTTGGACATTGTGTCAGCTTCATCTATGAAGCCATACTTTTATACCAACAATCCAATAAGGTTCTTCTGCATTTCAGCAAATTTAAGACGCGAGAAATCGAGGCAGGCATATTTCTTTCTGGCCTCGCGTCTAATTACTACGGACACTGGCTACCAGAATTTTTACCCAAATTGCAATTTCTGCAACAACATCCTGATTTTGCACATTTACCGATTATTGTGGACGCAGGAATGCCACAAAGTCATTTTGAACATTTGCGACGTCTTTGCAGCAATCCTCTTATATTGTTGCAATCGAATGAATCCTTGCTTTGTCGACGCTTGCTGGCTGCTCCCTCCCCCACATTTTTTCCCACCGAATTTCTTCCGCATAATATTCCACTGCATGAAATACCGGGATTATCTCTTCGCGCCATGCGTTTTCTTCGGGGTAATGAGACATTCGACAATTCGAAGCCTCGTGATAAGCGTTTATTTCTTGTGCGAAAAAATATGAAATGGCGTCGTTTATTGAATGAAGACGAAGTTGCTGCTGATTTAAAAACCTTAGGTTTCGACACTGTTTTTATGGAAGAAATGACAGTAGAAAAACAAATTGATTTATTTCAACAAGCACAATGGATTGTTGCACCCAATGGCTCAGCGCTTTTAAATCTTATTTTTGCGGATCCTGAAAGTGTTAAATTATTGATTCTCACCCAACCTAATTTATTTAACTGGGGAACTTTCCAAGGACCGATGGACACGCTAGGTTATCAGTCGATGTGTGTAACAGGGGATCATGCTGTGGCCGAAGATCAAAAACATTCTGATTATCATGTATCCGTAAAAAAAATTCGTCAGGCACTATCTTTTATGGGAATGACTGAAGCAACGAATGGAGCTAATACTTATGAAAATAGTGATGCTACTGAATAATTTCTATTACTTTTCTACCCATATCTGAATTTCTCGGTGGTGAAAAGGATAGGTTGCCGTTCCACAAAGTGTGTAGCCTGTTGGAAAAGCTGATAATTGTTTGGGCAACACAGGCCGACTACCATCAAGATTTAACTTTAACGCAATAACCGCAGAATGCAGTATGTTAGGATTCATGAAAGCTAAAATCATGTCGGCTTGTACTTCGTCATTTAACCAAGGCGTTAAGGGTGGAACTGCTTGCAATACTAGCGCAACACCCGGGACATTATATAAACCCAAGAAAGGTCTGCCGGGTAAAATATGACATTTTTGTGCTGCCTGCGTTATATCAGAAACAAATAATTGAGTTTGTGCGTCCATTTTGATGACGCCAAGATTACCTACGCTAACAGGATAGGATTTTTGAGCAAGCGGCTTATCTAAATGATACGGTAATAATAGGCTGGACATAATTTGAATCGACATCGTAATAACAAAAAATATATTGATAAACATGATGGGAATCTTGCTGTATTCTTTTGGACTATCCGCAAAAGCCAATACGGAAATTAATGCTCCCCAAGGCGCAAGAGAATCAATCACTTGTGTGAAAAGTGAATTGCCTGTTCCAATCGCAACTGAATAAGGCAGAATAAACAACCCTCCCAACAACACCATTATTTTTCTGTTTTTTGTCCATGCGGGAAAAGAAGAGACAAGCCCTAATATCAGAATAACAAATAGCGAAATGGCTTCTGGTGAATATTGGTTTAAACCACCCTGCAGATAATGCCCAGAAATAAGCGTGTACGCTAAAACAGCAAGGCCTATTATGATAAAAACAGCGTATCGAGTGAATGCATAAAGTAAAAATGCAATAAACGGAATCGCAAATGCAACCGCCGCAACAAAAAGATAATGAGAAAACTCAATAAAATATCGCAATAAACGTGCACTAACCGTTTCAGTTTGAACCAGTCTGAAAAGCATGAGGCCATGATTAAAACTATTTAGACTATCTGCAATTGTCGTTTTAATCAGAATGACGGCAAAAATAAACGCACACAGTCCAAATACAGTCATTGCCATATTCATGATTTTGTCACGCCATGTACAACTGAGTGTTACTGTTAAGATCAACACGACACCTAATGTCGCAATTCCTGAAGAGCCCTTGCATATCAATTCAATGCCTAATGCGCAGCCCGCGAGAAAACAAAGCAATGCATTTCGCCAACCGTCGGAATTATTTACGGTAAATAACACTAATCCTGCTGCTGCATAGGCTCCTGCAGAGGCCAATAAATTATACGAGGGAGAAAAATTAATTGTTGCAGCATAAAATAATGCGCCACAAAAAGTACTGGCGATTATCGTCACGCGTTCACCAAAATGAATAACACTTATTAAATTGCAACGTGTACAAGCGACTACTGTACCGAGTGCAAGTAATAGTGATGAGAAGAGCAAGATGCACATACCGATCGCGCGAAATGCATACACACTTCCCGTGATTTGCCAGAGCGTTGAGGTTATCCATTGTGCCGCGCTAATAAAAAATGTTACGGCATGGGGATGTATCGAGAGCAAGAGATAATACGCTTCATCGGTAATATCGAATCCACGATCCAGTGTCCAGATACAATAGCTGATGACGATCAACACGCTCAAAAAAATACACGCTTTCATCAGCGTATTTATGCGGTCAGTTATATTTTTCATGTCGATGCAGTGACCAATATTTTGCGGTCAGAAAATTAAAACACACAACAACGGGAATTAAAGCGAACTGGCTTATAAAGGGATCCCATTTAAAAACATCAACCGCAATGCTCAGCAAAAAAATATTTAGGGTGAACGATACGCCATTGGCGACAAAATACCGAATAAATCGCTTTCTAAAGTGCAACTGGCTTTCGGGTTTAAATACCCACACAAAATTAACGGTATACGAAAACATTAGCCCCACTATCCAAGAGACGGTGAGTGCTAACAAATAATCTATTTTTACAATTCTCAACAAAGAATAAAAAATAACAAGGGTAATAACAAAGTTAACCGCACCGACTAGAAAAAACCGTGTGATTTCAATTTTTAAACGACCTTTAGCGTTTTGCATGCGTTATATTCATAGATATTTATGGCGAATCACATAATTGGGTTTTTTTCTGACTTCATCATAAATTCGCCAAATGTATTCCCCAATAATGCCCAACATCACCATGATGAGCCCACCAATCAGTAAGATGGCGATCATGAGTGGCGCCCATCCTGAAAAAGGAGTACTCCCTCTAAACCAGCTGTATACCACTGTACCGCTATACAGTAGCCCCAATATTGATGTCACAACACCTAATAAAGAAATAAAGCGAATAGGCAAATAGGACGCATCCAAAAACGCATCTAAAAAATTCTTCAGTTTTTTTCCAAAATTATATTGAGATTTTCCAATAGTTCGCTTGAGTCGAACATACGGAATAAAAGACGTGCGAAAACCTGTCCAAAGTAAATCGCCTTGAAAAAAACGGTTTCTCACATCGATGGCGTTAAATTCATCCAACGCTTTTCGATCCATCAACACAAAATCAAATCCGCCGGGCGGTATTTTAGGAATCGATAAACGCAGTGCGCCATACGCAAATCGAGAAAACAATTTCGCGGCCAAGGAATCCGAACGATCTGTGCGATAACAAATGACAATCTCACTGCCCTCTTCCCATTTTTTAATCATTTGAGGAATTAATTCGATCGGATCTTGAAGATCCGCTGAAATATTAATAATGGCATCACCGGTCGCTTCTTTGAAACCGGCTAGCATCGCTGCCATTTGTCCAAAGTTTCGTGTAAACGTAATGGCTTTAATAGCAGGATTTTTTTCTTTTAGCGTTAAAATTTCTTGCAATGAACCATCATGAGAACCGTCATCCACAAAGACTATCTCATGTTCGTATTGCGAGAGTTCCGTTTCAAAAACAGAGTTTATCTTCTCAACGGTTTTCGAGAGGGCTCCTTCATTTTGATAGACAGCAATCACAAAAGAAATTTTCATCGGTTATCCTGAAAGGTGCTAGACGCGAGAGATAATACTGGTTTACCTCGGTAATTTCCAACGCGCAACCCATATCTGAACTTCTTGCTTCTGGTAAGGATAGGTTGCCGTTCCACACAGTTTATAGCCCCCTGGGAAAGCGGATAATTGTGTTGGGAGTAAGGGCCGACTACCGTCGGGATTTAGTTCTAGCGCAATCACCGCAGAATGCAGCGTATCAGGGCTCATGAAAGCCATCATCATGTTGGCTTGTGCCTGATTATTTAACCAGGGTGTTGAGGGCGGGATGGTCTGTAATATCAGCGCAACACCCAGATCATTATATAAACCCAAGAAAGGTCTGCCGGGTAAAATATGACATTTTTGTGCCGCCTGCGTTATATCAGAAACAAATAATTGGGTTTGAGCATCCATTTTGATGACACCAAGATTACCTACGCTGACAGGATAGGATTGTTGAGTCAGCGGTTTACCTAAATGATAAGGGTCTCGCATACTTGAAATAAGTTGAAATGACATACTCGACACAAAAACCAGCGCAATAAGCGCAGCGGGTATTTTGCTGTGTTCTTTGGGAATATCCGCAAAAGCCAATACGGCAATCAAGGTTCCCCACGAAGCAAGGGAAAATAGGATCTGCATAGACAGTGGGTTACTGGTTCCAACGGCGACGGAATAGGGAAGAATAAATAAGCTTCCCAATAAAACAATGATATTCCAATTTTTTATCCATACAGGAAAAGAAGCAATAAACCCTAAGGTCAGAATAACGAACAACGAGATCGCTTCCGTCGGATAACGATCGAATCCTCCTTGCAGATAATGTCCAGAAATTAAAATATACCCCAGAACAACGAGGCCTATGAATATAAAAACCGCATATCGTGTGAAGGCATACAGTAAAAATGCAATAAACGGAATCGCAAACGTGATCGCCGCAACAGACAGAACATGAAGAATCTCTTGATAATATCGCAGTAAACGTGCACTGACCGTTTCCGTTTGAACCAGTTTAAAAAGCGCTAGGCTGTGATTAAACGTATTTATGCTCTCCGCGATTGTCGTTTTCATTAAGATGATCGCCAACGTAAATGCACACAGCCCAACGATAATCATTGCCATATTCATTATTTTGTCACGACGTGTACAACTGAGTACTGCTGCTACAATCAACACTACACATAAGGTGTCAATACCGGCAGGTCCTTTGCAAATCAGTTCAATACTCAACGCACCGCCCGCGAGAAAACACAGTAATGTGTTACGCCAACAGTCAGAATTATTCGCCGTGAATAACACTAATCCTGCTGCTGCATACGCTCCCGCTGTCGCCAATAAATTGTAACTGGGAGAAAAATTAAGGATGGTGGCATAAAATAAAGCAGCCACAAACGTACTAGCGATGATCGTCATGCGTTCACTAAAATGGATAGCAGCCATTAAATTACAACGTATACACGCTGTTACTGTACCGTTCGCAAGTAACAGAGAGGAGAAGAGCAAAAGTCCCATGCCGATCGCGCGAAATCCATACAAACTTCCTGTTATTTGCCAGAGGGTTGAGGTAAACCATTGTGCCGCACTGATAAAAAACGTTACGGCCTGTGGGTGTATCGAGAGTAGGAGATAATACGCCTCATCGGTAATTTCAAATCCCCGGTCAAGCATCCAGAGACAATAACTGATTGATATCAATACACAGAAAACAATTCCCGCTTTCATCAGCTTATTTATAAATACACTGTTTTCCATAAGCATAGGCCTTTTAAAGTTTGAAAAACCTCTTCCGTAGGTTAACATCAAAATTTAGCGTGTGGAGCTACCAAGATGTCCCTTACAAAAACGCCCGATATAAAAAATAACATATTTGTCACTAAACCCATGATGCCTCCGTTAGAAGAGTTTATCCCGTATTTACGTCAGATATGGGACAACACCATACTGACCAATGGCGGGCCATTTCACCAACAACTGGAAAGTGAACTGTGTGATTATTTGGGTGTAAAACATATCAGTCTATTCACCAACGGCACGATTGCTTTGATTACCGCATTACAGGCATTGCGCATTACGGGCGAGGTGATTACTACACCCTATTCTTTCGTCGCAACCTCCCACGCCTTACTGTGGAATGGCATTAAACCCGTTTTTGTTGATGTTGATCCCAATACACTGAATCTTGATCCCGCAAAAATTGAAGCGGCTATCACTCCGCAAACCACAGCCATTATGCCCGTGCATTGTTATGGACATCCGTGTGATGTCGATGCCATTCAGCAAATTGCAGACAGGTATAATCTTCGCGTGATTTACGATGCTGCCCATGCCTTTGGCGTACAAAATCAATCCGGCAGTATTCTTAATTATGGTGATTTATCCGTATTAAGTTTTCATGCGACCAAAGTGTTTAATACCTTTGAAGGTGGCGCCATCGTATCTCCCGACGCCAAAACCAAAACCCATATTGATCAATTAAAAAACTTTGGCCATGAAGGCGAAACGACCGTTGTGGCTCCCGGCATTAACGGCAAAATGAGTGAAATCAACGCGGCGTTTGGATTACTGCAATTAAAATATCTTGATCAGGCACTCGCGCGTCGTAAAAAAATCGATGCCACTTATAGAGAATTGTTGAAGGGAATCAAGGGTATTTCCTGCTTGAAAGATGCAGGCGAAAAAGTTGCAAACTATTCATATTTTCCGATCTTAGTCGACGCGGATTATGCAATGACGCGCGATGAGTTGTATCAGAAATTAAAAGATCGCGGTATTCATACGCGGCGTTATTTTTATCCCTTAATATCAGAATTCCCCATGTATTGCGGATTAGTTTCTGCACACCGCGATAATTTACCGGTAGCGACACATGCTGCGCAACGCATTCTTTGTCTTCCCATTTATCCTGATCTGGATCTCGCGCTCGTTGATGAAATCAGTCGTTTTATCCGCGAGGGAGGAAAGGCGTGAGAGTTGGCATCATGCAGCCGTATTTTTTACCCTATATTGGCTACTTTCAACTGATCGCCGCTGTAGATCAATTTGTCGTCTATGACAATATTAAATATACCAAAAAAGGTTGGATTAACCGTAATCGCTTATTACAAAATGGAAAAGATGTGATGTTTTCTTTGCCACTTAAAAAAGATTCGGATTCGCTGGATGTTGTGGATCGTGAACTGGCGGCAGATTTTAATCGCGATAAATTACTGAACCAATTTAGAGGGGCTTATTCACGTGCGCCCTATTTCACACAAACGTATCTGCTTCTCGAAAAAATTGTAGCCAATTCTGAAGCTAATTTATTTAAATTTATTTATGGCTCTATTGTTGAGTTATGTAAATATCTGGACATAAAAACTCAAATTCTTATTTCATCAACGATAAGCATCGATCATGCTTTAAAAAATCAGCATAAAGTTATTGCCTTATGTGAAGCACTGGGTGCAGATACCTATATTAATACCATGGGCGGATTTGAGCTTTATGATAAAGATGAATTTCATACACGCGGCATTGAATTGAAATTCATCCAGCCAAAACCCTTTGAATATGCACAGTTTAATCATGATTTTGTTCCATGGCTTTCTATTATGGATGTATTGATGTTTAATGAATTAGAGAGTGTCCGTGAGCGTATTTTGCCTAATTATGAGTTAATTTAACGATGTTCACCTGGAAAAAACTCGGCAAAATTTTTACTCCTCAAGAAATCAGTAACCGTGTGTGGTTAAAAGAATTTGCTCAAGCCCCTGCAACATTGATGTTTGATACCTTTGTACGCGTTTATTTTTCGTGTCGTCCTCCTGCCGATAAAAATGGGCAATACGTGAGTTATTCCGCCTATGTGGATTTAGATCGCAGTAATTTATTTAATATTATTAAGGTAAGCGAAGAGCCTATTTTGAGCCTGGGTAATTTGGGCGAATTTGATGAATTTGGAACATATCCCGTATCTGTTATTCGACACAATAACGAGATTCGTGCGTATTACGCAGGATGGACACGCTGTGAATCCGTGCCCTTTAATGTCGCCATTGGCTGTGCAGTCAGTAAAGATGAAGGCAAAACGTTTACTAAATTAGGTAGAGGTCCAGTACTGAGTTATACACCAGACGAACCCTTTGTATTAAGCGGTCCAAAGATTCGTCGTTTCAATAATCAGTGGTTTTTGTTTTACATTGCCGGAAGCAAATGGAAAATAGTCGAAGGTCGCGCTGAGCCCGTATATAAAATCCGGCTGGCAATATCAGAAGATGGCATTCACTGGAATAAAGTAAACAAAAATCTGATTGAAAGCCGTATCGAAGAAGATGAAGCGCAAGCAAGCCCGGATGTGTTTTATGCGAACGGAAAGTATCACATGTTTTTTTGTTATCGCTACAGCAGTCATTATCGCGGAAAACAAAACGGTTATCGTATTGGTTATGCGTCCAGCACGAATTTAGTCGATTGGGTACGCGATGATACCAAAGCAGGCATTGATGTTTCTGACGATGGCTGGGATGCAGAGATGATCAGTTATCCGCACGTATTCGAAAGTGATAATACCATTTATATGGCTTACCTCGGTAATCAAGTGGGGCGTGAAGGTTTTGGATTAGCGCGCCTCGACGGTAAATTGGAGTAAGCGATGAAGTGGCATAAAATTGGCAAAATATTTGATCCCACACAACACACGTTGCCCAATCATTGCGTGCAATTTGCACAGTCACCACAGACTTTAGTTTTTGATAATTTTGTCCGTATTTATTTTTCTACTCGTTCTATTGATATTAATAATGGCAAATATTTAAGTCACATTGCCTTTGTGGATATTCAAAAAAATCTGCGTGATATTATTCGTGTGTCTGAACAGACCGTTATTCCATTGGGTCATCTGGGTTGTTTTGATGAACACGGCATTTTTCCTATGAATGTATTACGTCATGGCGATGTTGTATATGGTTATACGTGCGGTTGGAATCGACGTGTATCGGTTTCAGTAGACACCGCTATTGGTCTTGCGATTAGCCATGATCAAGGTAATACTTTTCAGCGTATCGGTGATGGACCTGTGCTAGCGGCGTCACTTCATGAACCGTGTTTAGTCGGCGATGGTTTTGTGAAAATTATCGAGGGTATTTTTCACATGTGGTACATCTTTGGCACGGGTTGGAAAAAATACGACGCGGATTCACCTCCCGATCGCACCTATAAAATTGGTCATGCAACGTCTGTTGATGGAATTCATTGGGTCAAAGAAGAAGCACGTCACATCATTGAAGATAAATTGGGCGCAGATGAAAGTCAGGCGTTACCGACCGTAATCGACATTGCAGGACGTTATCATATGTTCTTCTGTTATCGTGAATCGTTTGATTTTAGAAAGAGCAAAGGACGTGGATATCGCATCGGTCATGCATGGTCAGATGATTTGTTGAATTGGACGCGTGATGATGAACAACCCTTACTTGAGGGAACCGTTGGAGAGTGGGACAGTGATATGCAATGTTATCCGCATGTCTTTGAGTGCGATGGCAACGTTTATTTGCTTTATAACGGCAATGAATTTGGGCGTTATGGTTTTGGTTTAGCAGAGTTAGAAATATGAATTATGGTATGAACAAAGCATCGGTATCACAAATTACTACGCATTTGAAACTATGTGACAGCACATTTGTGCCACCGCTGAGCGAACGTATCACTATTGATGAATATGCACATAAAATTGTGAATCATGCGGTACGATTTGAAGCATGGTCTGACAATGAATTAATTGGATTGCTCGCCGCGTATTGTAACGATACGGTAAATCGCATGGCTTTTATTACCAATGTCAGTGTTGTACCGTCATGGCACGGAAAAGGCATTGCCTCACAACTGATGGTTAATTTGATTGAATATGTGCACACGCTGGGATTTGATCGCATAGCATTAGACGTCGATGAGAAGAATCGAGCGGCGATTAAGTTATATGAAAAACATGGTTTTATAGTTATGGAAAAGGAAAAAACAGATGAACACGAAACGCGATTACAACGTCGAAATCAACGATACGTCCGATCATCAATACGCCTATAATTTTGATTTTGATGTTATGCATCCCTACATGATTCGTTCATTCGAACCATTTTTCAATAAAGGCAGCTTGCTTGAGCTAGGCAGTTTTAAGGGTGATTTTACGAAGCGTTTTCTCAGTACTTTTGAAGATATTACCTGTGTGGAAGCATCGGATGTTGCCATTGCGGAAGCAAAGCACAAGCTAGGAAATAAAGTAAATTTTATTCACTCTTTATTTGAGACCGCAACCTTACCGAAGCGTTATGACAATATTGTATTAACCCATGTTTTAGAACACATCGATGATCCCATTCGTGTATTACAGCGCATCAATAAAGAATGGTTAGCTGAGGGCGGACGTTTCTTTCTCGTGTGTCCGAATGCCAATGCGCCATCAAGGCAAATTGCCGTCAAGATGGGATTAATTTCGCACAATTCAGCGGTGACTCCTGCAGAAGCAGAGCATGGACATCGTTGTACGTATTCATTGGATACACTCGAGCGTGATGCGGTTGCCGCTGGACTCAAAGTCGTGCACCGTTCGGGAATTTTCTTTAAAGCGTTGGCGAATTTCCAATGGGATAAATTATTAAAGACAGATATTATCTCGAAAGAATATTTAGACGGTTGTTACAAATTGGGTCAGCAATATCCTGATCTGTGTTCAAGTATTTTCTTAGTGTGTGAGAAAGGTGCGTAATCTGGTTCAAAAACATGCTGATTTGGAAATGAAATTAGATCTAGACGACGTACTCGCTACTCTTTTACGTTGAAGATGAATTAGCGCGATTAATGGCGGGAAAGACTTTCAAGAAATTTGTTAAGTTCTAAAAGCTGCGCGACTAACAACTCTGGCGCTGAATAGAAAGACGAATGATCCGTATCCAACGTTTCTACCTGTCGGCACGGCAATGCGGATACCATGCTACGCTGTAAAGTAATGGGTATTGCTCTATCCTGCAGACTCTCAATATAAACACGTGGCACTCGTCCAAAATTTTCCTCCGTGAGAACAAGCGGCGTCACAAAACTCACCATGGGTTCGGGTCCAACCAGTGACGCTGCCCGCTTCTGCCAAACATCCAAAGTAGTATTGTAAAAAGTATCGCGAACCGCGGCTTCTGTTATTGTCGATGTACTGTGGTCAGATGAAAAAACGAGATCAGAGGGGCGATTAGGATCGCGCGGATGTTGTTGCAATGTTCCCCACAATGTTTCTCCATTCGGAATAAGAAACGCCGCCAAATAAATAAGCCCTTGAATATGGTCGGCAGCATATTCCGCCGCCTGACTGATAACGACACCGCCGCGACTATGTCCCACTAAAATAACTTTTTCATTTTGTTGGCGAACCAGATCTGCGACAAAACGCGCCCACTTATCGAGTGTAATGGTATTTAATGGCGTGTGATCGTTACCCATGCCCGGCAAATCCGGTGCTAACACACGATGCCCCTGCGCTTCCAATAATGGAACCACATGCTCCCAACACCAACTGCCGTGCCAAGCACCATGTATAAGAATAAAAGTCGCCATAGTAACAATCTCAGATAAAATTGAGACCAAAGTATACTATGCAAGCTGCATTTGGTGTTCCCGACTCCCTACCCGTTGCAAAAAACGTTAATTTCTGCAATAAATATCCACGCTGTAGAACCTATAAACTTATTACTTAAACTAAGGGAAGATTTATGAATATTCTGAAAAACCTGAGGGAACCGTATGGAAGAGAAATGGCACAGTTTTACGCCAAAACCTATATAGGAAGAGGCTTAATGTTTTTTGCACCAGCAGTAATGGTAGGTTCAGCAGCTTATCTTGCCTACACAATTGGCAACGACATCGTCAGTGACATCAAGCGAAAAAACGCAGCAAAACCACAAACCGCTCAAACAGTAGAACCAGAAGCACCAACAGTAAAAACAACATCACTTCGTCAGTAATTTATACGATCTGAGTAGACAAGTTGTACTACCCAGATTTTTTTGTCCCCCGAATTTCACCATACTCGTAAAAAAGGAATCATGATGTCCACCGACAAAATAATGCGCACCCTCGTTCAAAAACACACCGATATGGAAATACAATTAGACGTAGAAGGCGTACTCAGTACGCTCGTCGAAAATCCCGTTTATGAATTTCATCCAGCGCGCTTAAGACTGGAAGGCAAAGAAAATATTAGGGAGTTTTATCAAGAACATTTTGATGCTTTTTTTCCGTTACTCGCATCAAATAAATTAATCAATGAATGCTGGGGTGATCACAGCGCTTGCATGGAATACGATGTATATTTAAAGCCTCCGCATGATCCCAATCGTGCTTATAGAATTAGCGTCGTATTAACCGAAAAAGATGGCTTGTTAATCGGCGAACGATTTTATGTCGAAGAGGAATTGGCAAGATTAATGGCAGGAAAAACGTTTGAGAAATTTGTTAAGTTTTAAAATATGATTTTAATTCCCGGATTTCGCTTCGCTCTATCCGGGCTACATTTACTACTTGCCAATACTTTTAAACATCAATCCATTCTTCCGCTGTCAACGCTAACTTCTTGATCGCATCAAAAAGTAGCCCCACATGATATCCATCACTCGTCGCGTGATGAAGTTGCGCAGCAATGGGAATGACCATTTTGTTGTCTTGCTGATGATATTTTCCAAACGTAAAAATAGGACAGAGATAATCCGGTCTATCATAAATATTGAGATTAAACCCTGTAAATTCAACCCATGGATTACAAGACACCGGAAAGGTATTTCCCGGTTCATTACCTTTTGCCATAAAATCTTTTACGTTGCCATATTTTTTAATATCGTCGAGATAATGATGATAAAAAACTGAAAAATCTTTATCGTAGGGTGTCCAAATATTAGAAAAGGTTTTGTCCTCTGGATGAAAGACAGTATAACTTGGCGACATGAAATCCCACTGACCCAACTGCCCTTTTTCATTATAAACAGTACGCAATTCATCTATTTGATTGACGGCTGTCGTAATCATATAAATCATCGCTGGATACAATTTTACTGATTTTTTCTTACACACATTCAAGAGTAATTGAATATCAATATTTACCGTAATGCTACGCGTACATTTGACGTGGTGGTAATAATGTTCAAAATAGAATTTTCTCGGCCACGTTTCTATATCTATAACATTAAATACGGGGTTGTTTTTCATGCGGTTTTCCCTCACTTAAAATCGTTGTTTTATATATAAATATACGGTGGCGGACATCACGATTAGCATAGTAGAGCACCGTTCACTCACTCAAAATCCCACAAATAAAAATCCCATTAGTGATGCAATAGCTCAATAACTCCTGCGCTCATCTGCTCTAAAACCTTCATCGCATCCTCATACTCCGGCACAGCAGCATTATCATAGACCATCGTTTCTATAAATGCTTGATACCGTTCTTTCCAATGAGATTTCTTTTTCAGCAAACTTAACGACAACCCAATTTCATTAGCCGCATTAATAGCATATTCGGGATGCTGATTTTTGAATTGCGTCGCATCGTTTTTGACAACCGATTTGGCTAAACTAAAAAAATCCGCATTAATTCTATTTGCCTGTTTAATTGCATTCAGATCATAAACATGTCGCACCAGTGTTTCATCATCAGAATGATATGCACGATCAATAGCGATAATACGTCGTGTTAAGCCAACCCATTTCTCAATTGCCGTTTCATCTATGGACACACATTGCGTTAAAGAGGGCGTAAATATAACTACATTTTCCAGAGTATCTTCAATCAATGTTTTGATAGATAGATTTTCAACAGAAAGACGAATATCTGACACTGCAAATTCTAATAAAATATGGGGTCTAAGACTCGTGATCATAGAAAAAGCTGAGGGATAATTAACTTCAATTTTAAAATATTTCCCTTCATTACGAATAACTGGCGACCCTATTTTTAATCCTGGAATAACAAGCTTTGAGATGATGTCATTTCTAAATTCTTTAAGCTCTTTTAAAAACCGCGTTTTGCTAAAATTAGCCTTACTTTTTTTAATTTGGATTTTAAAATCGACATCTTCAGACATGCGTTTAACGATTTTGTAAGCCTTTGCTAATGAAGTTCCTCCACAAAATATCAATCGAAAATAATCATTTTCCGTATCAGACAATGCATGAATTACCTGAGTGACGTAATAATCTTTTTCAATAACCGAAATGGGCAATCCTAAAGCAGCACGTGCATCACGAATTAAACCTTTTAGTTTATTATCGAGCATTCACTTTTCCCTCTATGATAAGTTTTTGATTACCGTAACTGAGTTGACCTCTAAACCGACTTTTAAGGGTGACAATAAATCGCACAGGAACTTGAGTTGTTAAACCTGCGTTGTATGCTTTTACAGCACTACCCACCTCCCATTGAACTCCTTTTCTTGCTAACACTTCTTTGCATACTTGCTCAAAGCCACCTTTGAGCGCTGGCTTCTTGAGATTTTTTGAGACATAGGTTTTGGCATAAACACCATAGCCAATCTTGAGCAACTCACCCATTTCAGCAAGATCCTTCAAACACCGGCTGATTTGCCGTGGGCTCCCCATAGACTCAAGGTCCTCACGAAAAACCACAAGCCTACGAGAACGCCTGATTCGACTTAGAACCCTAAATTTTAGGCTATTTTGGTAGTATTTCTTGGTCATAGTGACCTCTCTTGGATCGCCAAATATGGACAATTTAGAGAAGTATAGCACAAGGGTTAGAATCGCCAAATATGGACAATTTTAAGGTTGGATCTAAGGCCAGACATCGGCGCAAAGGGCTCCGCCCTGATATGGGAGTACCCCAAAAGTTCGCAGTTTGCGAACACTGGGTGAAAAGAGGTCAAATCAGAAGAAGTTAAGTCTACAGCTATACTATATTTTTATAGTACAACTGTAGACTTGGAGCAAAATGACAATATCAAGACTTTTTAAACCACACGCTTTTTCTTTAATTTTAATTCCCATATTCCGCTGCGCTGCATACGGGCTACTTACTTTATTTTATTTCAGTCGCCTGAGACCAAACAACTTGCCAATTTCCTTCATGCTTTTCATAAACATCCGTATGCCAATATCGACTGCTCGGTACTTTATGCCCACTGAATATTAATTCAAGTTGGGATTGATATCGAATAACTGCCGCATTGCCATAAATACGCACATCAATTGTCTCTGGCTCCCACAGCAGATATTTTATGTATCCAGAAGCAATTGCTGCAAGATATTGTTCCTTAGAAAGTAATTCCCCAATGGGAGTAATCAACTGAAAGTTGTCGGCATGAAGCTGTTTCGCCAACGCGATATCTCCGTCAACCAAAGAACGAAGACGCTTGTGTTCTATATTACGCAGGTGATCTACTTCAGTATCCATGGATTTCCTCAGGTTATTACGGACAAATTGAAAGTATGAGGGGTGTTGTAGCTATAGGGTCAAGGGAAGCGTCAGAGCACAATTTTTATGATTTTAATTCTGACGTAATTACTCAGAAAAACCACAGCTGCATTTCAGACATGCTTGCGCTAAAGTGATAGTCATCAGTTTTTTAGAGGATACTCCAACATGTTTTGTGGATTTGACTTTGATGGTACCCTTGCGGATAGTAAAACGGTCTATTATAAAGCAGTGCATCAATATGCCGAAAAAAATCAGCTTAAACTTCCCGCTCAGCACGAAATGAATATGGCATTTGGAAATCCCCACCCTCCTCTTTTTGAAGGCTGGGGAAATCGCGAAAAATTAATCCAACGTTTAGATGAAATCTCTGAAATAATTGACGATAAATTGTGCCAAGACCCTCTATCCATGCCACTTTTTCCGGGCGTATTTAATCTTTTAGAATCCCTACAAAAAGACGGTATATTATTGGCGATTGTTACCTCTCGAGCATCACGCCCTCTTTTGCGCGTGATGGAAGCACACAAATTGCTTCCTTTTTTCAAAACCATACGTTCAGAACAAAATGTCAGTGAAAACAACTGTCGAGATAAACCCCATGCCGATCTACTCAACAGCGCACTAAAAGAATTAAATGTCGCGCATAAAAATGCCATTATGATTGGAGATACATGGATGGATATTCAGATGGCCAAAAATGCAAATGTTTTTGCCGTTGGGGTATCATGGGGATATCATCCTGAACAAATACTCACAGAATATAAAGCTGACATAATCGTGCATGAGGCGAGTCAAATTAAAAGTATTACCGAAAAATCTTTTGCTTAAATTCCACTGCTAAAATAAAACCCCAAGAAATAATACTTTCTTGGGGTTGATTATTCTGAATAGTTATTGTTGCTGATAAGTCTGCGGCGAGTGTTGTGTTACAGTCGCCGTTCTGGCATTGGCATTGTTGAGATTATTTATCTCTTGTTGTTGCTGATAGTTCTGCCAGCCTAATCCTCCAATTATGCCTACCAGCGCTATAATCGCGATAATCATAATCGTGAGACTAGATTTCTTTATAATTACTTCATCGTCTGTACACACTCTGTTCACGCGCTCTCTTTCATAAGTCATAGCATCTTCTCCTTTTTTAAAGTCAATGAAACATCATTAAGGAGCTTAGCTGTTCCCCGCATTTAAAATAACTATGAGATCTACGAGGGTGTAATGGTGGCCGAAGCTGGAATCGAACCAGCGACACAAAGATTTTCAGTCTTCTGCTCTACCGACTGAGCTATTCGGCCAAATCTATGAAGGACCGCTATTAAACCGGCTTACACCTAAAGCGTCAAGCCGCTCCCATCAATATCTTTTTCACCGGCGCAGAAAGGCCTAATTTTGACGGCTTCTCTGGATCGAACCAAACTCCTTTCTCGTCAAATATTCTCCCTATCTGCCCTTCAATCGGCGTGATGTCTAGATGATAGTGACTGAACGTGTGTCTGAATGACGCTAATTTCTTGAGCCGCTTGAGGCCCTTATATTGCTTAATAATAGCTTGCTCATCGGGAAATTCCGGCAGACTCCATAATCCACCCCAAATTCCTGTCGAAGGTCTTTTTTCTAATAAGACTTCACCCTGTTTATTTTTTAATACCAGCAAAACAACTTGTTTGATGGGTAATGTTTTAGTGGCTTTTTTTCCCGGAAATTCACCTATCCTGTCAGTTAAAGAAGCCTCGCAATGTTTTTCTAAGGGACAGAGCTCACACTTGGGTTTGGTGCGCGTACAAATCATCGCACCTAAATCCATCATCGCTTGTGCATACTGGTGCGGATTTTTTTTAGGTGTATATGCTTCAGCATGCGTCCATAACATATCTATATTATTTATAGCCAAAAATCTCGACAACACTCTCTTAACATTGCCATCCAATATAGGCGCAGGTTTTTGAAAGGCGATAGATAAAATAGCTCCCGCGGTAGATCTCCCAATTCCTGGCAATAATTGAAGTGTTTCGAGCGTATTAGGAAATTGATGATTAAATTCTGTCATAATAATTTTCGCGGCTTTGTGTAAATTTCTCGCACGCGCGTAATACCCTAATCCCGTCCATAAATGCAAAACCTGATCTTCATGGGCTTTTGCTAATGATTTTACATCCGGAAATCGCTTCATGAATTTTTCATAATAGGGAATGACGGTATTTACTTGGGTTTGCTGCAACATGATTTCTGAAATCCACACGCGGTATGGCGATATATCTTTTTGCCACGGCAAATCTTTTCGGCCGTGTTTGCTAAACCATTTTAAAATAGTGTGAGAGAAATTTTTCATACTTTAATCGCGAGTCCATCTCGAATGCCCTTAAACATTAATTTCGTTCGCTGCCAGCGGTGATCTAAAAGAGGGATTTTGAAAATATGATTACGCAATTTAAGCAATGATTTTAACGGCAAGCGTTTCATTTTAACCATAATAATGGCATTGCGGAAAAAATAATAATAGCGATTATAATTATGATAATTTAACTTCCAGCCAAACCATAACGATTTCATATGACCAATGCTGCGCATCATATGAACCTTGGCCAATTTCATAACGGTATAACCTTTGGATCGCGCACGATGACACCATTCGGTATCGACATAATCTATAAATAAAAGCTCATCCATCAAACCCACATCGCTCAAAAACGGCATATAGATAATAGTTCCTGAGGCAATAATCATTTTACGGTAAACATTTTGCGTGGGTTTTGCGTCATTAAAAAACGGACCGGCAGCAATAAGTTTGGGCTCTTTTTGGCGAGCCAACTCAAACTCTTGAATGATATTTGCGATAAAATTATTTTCTATTTGGCTATCTTGATCAAACAAAATCACATAATCATAATTTTTTTCTTGAGCGAATTTTAGGCCAATGTTTTGAGCAGCACCCAAACCCAAATTGCTTTTATTATTATGATAAGTAATCCGCGAATTGTTGAGCATTTCGCTAGAAAATTCAGCATTATCAGACAGAAAAACATCACAGCCCGAATAAGCCAAGCTATTTTTAATTAAATTCTCAAGACGGTCTTGCTCGGGATGAAACAGGGTAAAAATCGCAAGAATTTTAGTCGTCATGTTAATTAATTTCCTAACAATGAACTAAGGCCCTGCTGTATTTTCTGATTGATTTCAGGCGCATATTCTTTCATTTTATCTGAAATCTGTTGCTTAATTTGTGATACCGCCAGCGATTCATAATCAACCTTAACAGAAGGCTTATCAAAATTACCCGTAATGGTAATAGGAATAGCAGGTCCACGCGGTTTAATTTCAGCGCCGCTCGTCATACGTTGTAATGACAAATGATAATCGAGCTGTTCTGTATTGAGGTTGGCGGTACCATTCCCCATCGCATTAATTTTTGCGGCTTTCATCAATAAATCATTATTGGATAACACACCGTCTCGAATTTGTGCGGTTCCCGTCAATGACCCAAACGGAGTTTGATGTGTGTCAGAAGACGTTGGCGCTGTTTTGTTGGAAATACTGTCAGCCACATCGCCGTAAAAGTACAAATCAATACCATGGAATATACCGTTTTGCACCGCGAACGTAATATCTCCATTGAGATTACGCGTCGACCCTGCACCCCGTAAATTTGCAGATATATTACCCATTCCTGAAATAGCCAATTTATTTTGCTTGAATAATTTGAGCATGTTTTCAATATTAATACGATTTAAATCAATATTAGCATGCCAGGTTGGCGTAGATGAAAATACGACACTGTCCGAACCCGTCAACGTTAAATCATTATTTAACGTGGCGTGAATATTAGTCATATTCAGTGTTTTACTGACGGGTAAAAACTTGAGATCTGCATTCAATTTTACCTCTACCGGCATAGCCAAATTATTCGCTTCCATTGTCATTGATAGGGTGACAGGAAACGCCGTATCCATACTGAGATCCGAACTCTTGAAGTTAAAATCCGTTATTTTCATGTGTTTATTTTGCGTCGCATCATCCAGCGTCACTTGGCTATTTTCGATAATGATTTGTGAAACACTGAATGCCGCTATTTTTGTCGTATTGCTGGTTTTATCTCCCGACGACGACACTTTTTTGGATGGTGTTGATGGAGAGGGAGATACCGTGAGCGCTGCCCAATTCGCTTGCCCTTGTGCATTTTTAACCAATGTCAGATTTAAACCGTTGATTAAAATTTTCCCTATTCTCACATCTTTATGTAAAAGCGGCTGGAGTGCGACGCTAAATTCCAATGATTTTACAGAAAGAAGCCCTGGCATTGTGACTCCTTCAGCCTTGATGCCCGCCATCGGATAAAACGTCCAATGCAGATCGCCTTGAATAACAAAGGGTCTATTCAATGCCACGGAGACTTCTTTCTGAAGCTGGGGTTTGAATTGATTGGGATTAACAAATATCATCAGCAGCACTGGAACCACAACTGCCAACAGGATTAAAACAAAAACCAGATAAAAAAATGCTTTTATCAGCTTCATCAGAGGGCCTCACATGCGAGAAATTACGTTCCGAAGTATCATCATTGGCTGCATTCTATCAGTAATTCTTGCGGCGTCTAATACTTTTCTGGCTCTCAAAATTGGCATTTTAACCTCGGCATCCATTCCTGCAGCCGTGATATCCATGGGACTTTTACGTCTTTTCAAAAATTCAACTATCCATGAAAACAATATGATCCAAACTTGCGCGTCGGCGGGCGAAGCAATTGCGGGCGGAATTGTCTACGCCATTCCTGCGTTAATTATTATTCATTATTGGACGCACTTTGGTTATTGGCATAATTTTCTGATTGCACTGGTGGGTGGAACGCTGGGCGTTTTATTTTCTGTCCCGTTACGAAAAAGCTTCATGGAAAATCCACATTTACGGTTTCCTGAAGCGCAAGCGATTACACGCGTATTACAAATGGAACATGAAAAAGCAGGCCAAATAAAAAACTTATTAATGGGCGGAGCCCTCGGCGGATTATTAGAGTTTTTTCAATCAGGCTTACAAATTATTGCGGCCAGCATGCAAAAGATTTTTACGGTTGGCAAAACGTCGTTTGGATTTGGTGCAGGATTTTCCGCCACACTCTTAGGCGCAGGATATTTAATTGGTTTCCCTGTAGGAATCAGTTTATTAATCGGCGCAATAACAGGTTATTTAATTATTTTGCCAATACTAACAGGCCATTTTCAGTTTGCCTTAAATGACCTTTTATCAGAACAGTTACGATTTATAGGCATCGGCAGTATGTTAACCGCAGGTATTTGGACTCTATTAGCATTAGTAAAGCCAATATTTGCAGGAATTTTAACCTCTATCCAAGCACTCACCTCTGAGCAAAAAGAAAAAATCCCCCAGAAAGATATCCCCTACTTTTATGTTATTTTAGGAATACTATTCTCAGCCATAATAACCTATTATTTATTAAACAATATTTTGCTATTTAATACGTTAAGCACATCACCTCTATTAATAATATCCTGCATGATATTTATTTTTCTCATTGGCTTTATTTTTGCCGCGATATGCGGCTATTTTTCAGGTTTAGTCGGTGTTACCGCAAGCCCGGGATCTTCTATTGTCATTGGTGGTTTGATGATTGCGGCGTTTTCTTTACGCGCATATTTACATGTGAATGGCACACCGCTCACCCACGATATTATTTTAAACGCTGGCGCTGTCGTAATTGTATTAATTGCCATTGTTGAAGGCATCGCAGCTATAACTAACGACAATATGCAAGATCTCAAAGTGGGTCATTCGATTGGATCAACACCGTGGAAACAGCAAGTGATGCTACTCTTGGGAGTACTCTGTGCATCCGCCGTTGTCCCCTTAGTTATGCAGCTCTTATTCAGCGTATATGGATTGGGGGGCGTATTTCCGCATGCAGGCATGGATCCCAGCAAGATGCTACCCGCACCCGTTGCGTCGGTATTAGCAACCATGACACAAGCTATTTTTGACAGAGATTTACCGTATGAAATGCTGTTTGTCGGCGCAGGAATTTCAGTATTTTTTATTATCATCAGCTTTTTTATGCCCAAAAAGCTTTCGGTATTGGGAATCGCCATGGGATTGTATTTGCCATTAGCGTCTTCAACAGCACTATTTATAGGCAGTTTTATAGCGTTATTCTACAAATCAGAAAGATCAGTATTAACAGCCTGTGGATTAGTGGCCGGTGCAGCGTTGATGGATGTTTTATTAGCAATACCTTTTGCGATATCAGGCAATCCGAATGTATTAGATATCATGCCGAAAGCATTGCATAATGTTTCTATAATATTGGGAATTTTGTGTGTGCTAGGGATTGCGAAGTTGTTGAGAGCTCAGCGTGACGACGCATAATCGCGCTCTTGAGTCGTGCATAAAATACACAGCGTCATAAAAGACATAAGTACAATTGAAGAACCAATACGACTGAGATCTAAACCGCCATGTTCAAGCGGTTTAGTCAGAAGATCACCTAACGTAGCACCCAATGGTCGAGTCAAAATAAATGCCATCCAAAATAATAATGTGCGAGACAATGTTGTCCAAAAATACGCCAACGCTATCAAGAGCAGTGCCACGAAAAAAACAAGTGCGCCGCGCTCATATCCAAGACCTGAACTATCCGCTATAAAATCACCCAACGCAGTACCCAAGGTATTCGAAAACAGAATCGTTACCCAATAAAATATTTCTGTTTTAGGCGACGTAATATTGTTTACAGATACAGATCCCAGCGTGAACTTCCATGTTGCAATAACCATTATTAGCAGAATAAAGAGCATAAGCGAACCACCCACATAACCAATACCCATAGAACGATCGGCATAATCCGCCATCGTTGTTCCCACGGTTGTAGTGGTCACGATCACGGACCAATAAAGAAATCGATGAAAAGCTTTTGCACGCACCTGAGCAACAACGCTGATGAGAAAAAAACCAAAAAAAATCACCGAGCTGATCGCATAACCCAAATTCATACTCATGGAGAGGGCATCTCCACCCGTCTCACCCAAGGTCGTCGCTGCGATTTTGATAATCCAGAAAGCAAACGTAACCTTAGCAACTTTATTTAAATGAATGTCACCCATGATCTTTGATACCTTTTAGGAAAGCTAATTTCACCGCACCGACACATAACCACCCGGCACACCTTCTTTAGAAAGTACTATCTGCCAAAGTTGATTGCCTCGCGCACGAAATGCGCCTGCACACGTCAATAAATAATAATTCCATAGCCTGAAAAAAGTATCATCGTAATTATTTTTTAAGCTGTTCCAGTTTTTATTAAAATTCTCATGCCAGGCCAATAAGGTTTTATCATAATCCGCGCCAAAATTATGCCAATCTTCCATGACAAAAACATTTTCAATCGACTGGCCGATTTGCTTGATTGACGGCAACATGCCATTGGGAAATACATATTTTGCGATCCATTCGTCTGTCGTATACGACGTATCATTACGGCCTATCGTATGCAATAAAAACAAGCCATCATCAGTAAGACAATGGCGCATTGTTTTCATGTAAATTTTGTAATTTTTATGGCCTACGTGTTCGAACATACCCAATGAAACGATACGATCAAATTTCTCAGAGGATTTATTTAATTCTCGATAATCTTCAAAACGAATTTCAACCGGCAAATCTCGACAATTTCGTTTCGCGAGATTCGCTTGATCTTTAGAAATAGTAATGCCAACAGCCTTCACACCATATTTTTCTGCAGCATATTGTAAAAAAGCACCCCAGCCACAACCAATATCTAATACGGTCATGCCCGGCTTTAATCCTAATTTTTGACAGACCAAATCTAATTTTGCTTCTTGTGCTTGTTCTAAATTCTTTGCTTTTTTCCAATATCCACACGTATAGGTCATGCGCTTATCAAGCATCGCCATAAACAAATCATCACCTAAATCGTAATGTTTACGACCGACGTCATAAGCACGGTGTTTTGTTTGAAAATTAAAGATTTTATGAACCCATAATCGTAATAAGAGTCGCTTATTTTCTTTGACTTTGGTATCAATACGCGAGCGATAGACTTTATCAATAAAGCTATCTAATTGAGGACAATCCCACCACTCTTCGATATAACTTTCGCCTAAACCCAGCGCACCGTCTTTTAAAACACGTGAAAAAAAATCTTTGTTATGAACGGTAATATCCCAAGGATTGGGGCCATTAACCTGAATTCCTGCTTCCGCCAATAGATTCTCGATCATTTACCACTCCATAAATTGCATGGGATTTTCCACATTGATACGCACAATATCTATCCCCGTAAGACCAATGCCAAAATTCGGTAAAGTAATTCACAAAGCCGGCTTTGCTTAAAACATCAGACATCATCTGTCTATTTTTTTTTGCTTCAGCGCTAATTTGCGTTGCGCCCGTTTTAGATAATATTCCGTCAATATCTAACAGCCAGTCTTTAGGATGAATACCCATATCTAAACTATGACCATTTTCATCAATTAAATATACGTCTACGGCTGCGCCTGTTGCATGTGGCGGAATATTTACAGAACCATCAAAATTAATAATGGGTGAAACTAATTTGGTAATTTCATCAAACAATGCTTTACCGGATAATTCAGGATGTTTTTCTTGAACAGATTTTTTTCTCGCATCAAATAAAATTTCTTGTGTATTAAGGGATCGATACGCTTCATATAAACAAAATTTAATATTTTTAGGTAAAAGCGTTTGAGCAAAAACAAGCTTGTCATAAACAGCCTTTCGCATCTGAGTATAATCCGTATTATTTTCAATTTCAGGTGAAGGGCCGATGGCAATATCCCCAAGAGAAATAATATCAATCATGGCTTCATGATTTTCTTCAACGGGAATTTTTAATACGCGAGGGTCTGCAATTAATAGCTCCACCTCTTTAGATTCCATATACATGTTTAATCACCGTAACAAACGTTTCAACAGGACCGGTCAATAACATTCCGAGAACACCAAACATAATAAGCACTAATAAAATAATCAGTCCATAGGGTTCAAGTTTATCAAAATAATAGGACCATCTCCCCGGCAATAAACTGGAGACCACACGACCTCCATCCAGCGGCTGAATCGGCAACAAATTCAAAATCATTAATAGCGCATTCACATAAATGCCAATTTTTCCCATGGCTTCAAATACAACGCCCTGCGTAATGTGATGGGCTTCTAGTGTAATACCCAGTTTTGCAACGGCCGCCCAAATAAATACCATCAGAAAATTAGCAAACGGCCCTGCAAAAGCGACCAACGCAATATCGCGCCGTTTATGCCGTAAATTTCGCCACGTAATAGGAACGGGTTTTGCCCAACCAAAAATAATTCCACCCAGCCAAATTGTCAGCGCAGGAAGAATGATCGTGCCAAATAAATCGATATGTTTAAGCGGATTTAAGGTTAGCCGACCTAATATTCTCGCCGTCGGATCACCTAATTTGTTAGCCACCCAGCCATGCGCAACTTCGTGTACGGTAATCGCAAATAAAAGCGGAATTCCCCAAAGGACGATAGCTTGCGGTACGGTAAATTGAATATTATCCAGCATGAGGTATCCTCTGTTTAATTTGCACCATCCATTAGGAACTATTATGGCCTTAACCCGTGAACAAATCGCCGCGCGTATCGCCAAAGAATTGCGTGACGGGGATTATATCAATTTAGGCATTGGAATACCCACGCTGGTCGCAAATTATATTCCTCCTCATATGAACGTAATTCTTCAATCTGAAAATGGCTTATTAGGCATTGGCGAATTTCCGACCCAAGAAACTGTCGATGCTGATTTGATCAACGCGGGCAAACAAACCGTGACAGCAATAAAGGGCGCATCCTATTTTTCATCCGCAGAAAGTTTCGCCATGATTCGCGGCGGGCATATTGATCTGACTGTCTTAGGTGCCTTTGAAGTCGATCAAGATGGCAATATTGCGTCGTGGAAAATCCCGGGCAAAATGGTCAAAGGCATGGGTGGCGCGATGGACTTGGTCGCTAGTGCCAAAAACATCATCGTCGCGATGCAGCATGCCAATAATGGCAAGTCTAAATTGCTAAAAAAATGCTCTCTTCCACTCACCGGAATAAACTGTGTCAAAAAAATAGTCACGGATTTGGCTGTTTTAGAAGTTAAAGACGGAGCGTTTCACTTGTTAGAACGGGCACCGGGCATCAGTGTCGAAGAGATCGTGGCCCTGACGGAAGGCAAGCTGACCGTCCCACATGAGGTTCCGGAAATGCCGCTATAGCTGCTACACTATATATATAGAATAGACGGAGGGTGTGTTTTGATTATCGTCACAGGCGGCGCGGGATTTATAGGATCCAACTTTGTGTTGAATATGCTTGCTCAACAAGATGAAGGCATTATCAATGTCGACAAATTAACCTATGCAGGACATCTGGAAAATTTAAAAACGGTTATTAATGACCCTCGACATATTTTTGTCCAAGCGGATATCAATGACCGCACGGTTATCGATGAGTTATTCACTAAATATCAACCCCGAGCAATTGTTCATTTTGCAGCAGAAAGTCATGTGGATAGATCGATCACAGGCCCTTCAGAATTTATCCAAACGAATATACTGGGAACGTTTAATTTATTAGAAGCGGCAAGAGCGTATTATGAAAAGATTAACAATACTGAACATAAAACAGCCTTTCGTTTTTTGCATGTGTCGACTGATGAAGTTTATGGATCACTCAGTGAACAGGACCCGGCGTTTACAGAAACCACGCCTTATGCTCCTAATAGCCCATATTCAGCATCAAAAGCCAGCTCAGATCATTTAGTGCGTGCGTATTTTCATACGTATAATTTGCCGGTATTAACCACTAATTGTTCAAATAATTATGGCCCGTATCAATATGGCGAAAAATTAATTCCCTTAATGATTCTCACTGCACTTCAAGAAAAACCACTCCCCGTTTATGGCGACGGTAAAAATATTAGAGACTGGCTATACGTTTCCGATCACTGCTCAGCGATTAGAACCGTATTAGAAAAAGGCACTTTGGGTGAGGTTTATAATATTGGCGGTAATGCCGAAAAATCGAATCTCGATGTCGTTCATCAAATCTGTTCCCTGTTAGATGAAATGAAACCTCGCAAAACAGGTTCCTATAAAGATTTAATTACGTTTGTGAAAGATAGACCGGGCCATGACAGAAGATATGCGATAAATTCTTCAAAAATTCAGAAAACATTGGGTTGGAAACCGGCAGAGAATTTTGATTCAGGATTACGAAAAACTATTCAGTGGTATTTGAATTATAAAATGGAGGGAGGAGCATGAAGGGCATTATTTTAGCCGGCGGATCGGGTACGCGATTATATCCCGTCACTCAAGTTGTCTCAAAACAATTATTACCCATCTATGATAAACCCATGATTTATTATCCGCTGACAACACTCATGTTGGCCGGCATTAAAGATATATTAATCATCTCAACACCCGACGATACCCCTCGATTTGAGCAATTATTAAAAGACGGCTCTCAATGGGGAATTAATTTACACTATGCCGTTCAGCCATCACCCGACGGATTAGCGCAGGCTTTTATTATTGGTGAAAAATTTATTGGTAATGATCACTGCTGTTTAATTCTCGGCGACAATATTTTCTATGGCAATGATCTCATCGATCAATTAAATTTGGCGTCATTAAAGAAAACAGGCGCAACGGTTTTTGCGTATTTGGTTAGCGATCCAGAACGCTATGGCGTCGTCCAATTTGATAAAACCGGCAAAGCGATTCATCTCGAAGAAAAACCCAAAAATCCTAAATCGCATTATGCCGTGACAGGTCTTTATTTTTATGACAATCAAGTTATTAATATAGCCAAATCATTAAAACCTTCCCCACGCGGCGAATTGGAAATTACGGACATAAACCAGTATTATCTCTCGCGCAATGAATTAGATGTGGTCACCATGGGTCGCGGCCATGCTTGGTTAGATACGGGAACACACGACTCCATGCTCGATGCGAGTTTCTTTGTAGAAACCATCGAAAAACGTCAAGGATTAAAGATTGCGTGTCCCGAAGAAGTCGCTTATCGTATGGGATATATTACAAAGGAAAAACTCGAACTTCTCGCTAAGCCTTTTCTCAAAAGCGGCTACGGCAAATACTTAATGGATATAGTACGTGCAGAAATCTAAAATCTACTACGATTCAAATAAGCGTGGACTGCCTCTTGTTGAGGAATTTAAAGAACTCCTGCGTTATCGCGAGCTTCTGTTTATCTTGATTATTAACAATATTAAATCACGCTATAAACGCTCAACGTTTGGCGTGCTGTGGACCATGTTGAATCCGCTACTTTATATGGCAGTCATGGTTGTCGCCTTTTCGCATTTATTTCGCTTCCAAATAGTCAATTATCCTGTTTATTTATTGTCTGGGCTTATTGCGTGGAATTTTTTCTCTCAAACCACCACGCAAGCGATGGGGACATTGGTGTGGGGCGGTTCATTACTGAAACGTATTTATATTCCTCGAACCATTTTTGCGGTTGCTGCGATTGGCAGTGGCATTATTAATTTAGCCCTATCCTGCATTCCGCTTATCTTAATTATGCTGATTACCCATCAACCTATTTATGCGACATGGTTCTTCACGCCTATTTCTATTTTAATTTTAGGCGGTGTTTCACTGGGTGTTGCATTGATTGTTTCCATGATTGCGATATTTTTTACCGACATCGTGGAGCTGTATCAAGTATTATTGCAAGCAGCGTTTTATTTGACGCCCATTATGTATCCTGAAACAGCGTTGCCAGAAAACGTACAGCGTTTTCTTGTCCTCAATCCCATGTACGATGTTGTCAAAGTGTTTCGGGGTCCTATTTATGACGGTCATTTACCGTCACAATATTCTCTGTGTGCCGCGGTGATTGCAACACTCGTTGTTTTACTTTTCGGCTGGTGGTTTTTTACCCGCACCGCTGATCAAATTTCATATCGGATTTAGCCCATGGAACCCATGATTCATCTCGAAAATGTATCAGTACGCTATAAGATACCAAATGTCCGAGTGTCGTCCATTAAAGAATATGTGGTCAAATTATTACAACGCAAAATGTTTTACCATGAATTTCATGCGCTCAATAACGTCAGCTTAGAAGTTTATGCGGGTGAAGTTTTTGGTCTCATTGGACAAAATGGCGCGGGCAAAAGCACCTTGCTCAAAGTCATCGCACGGGTATTACGCCCTACCAAAGGACGCGTTATTTTACACGGGAAAATCTTCCCGCTGTTAGAATTAGGCGCGGGATTTGATCCTGAACTCACCGGCCGCGAAAATATTTATTTAAATAGCGCCATTTTAGGTTTTTCCAAAAAAGACATTAAATCTCGCTTTGATCGCATTGTTGAATTCGCAGGACTGCAAGAATTTATCGACACGCCGGTACGTAATTATTCAACGGGTATGTCCAGCCGCTTGGGTTTTTCAGTCGCCACGGATGTTCAACCTG
The DNA here is from genome assembly GCA_035943935.1 of Gammaproteobacteria bacterium. GTDB lineage: Bacteria > Pseudomonadota > Gammaproteobacteria > DASZBR01 > DASZBR01 > DASZBR01. The sequence goes on along the minus strand of DASZBR010000005.1, from coordinate 50,604 downwards.
AAATATTAATTGTCGATGAAGCGTTGTCTGTGGGCGACACAGATTTTCAAAAACGTTGTACGGACCGCATTCACACCTTTCGCAAAAACGGAACGACCATTTTATTGGTATCGCATGATCTGAGTGCCGTTCAAACCATGTGCGATCGTGTGGCCTGGTTACATCATGGCGAATTAAAAGCCATGGGCAAACCTGATGATGTGATTGCCCAATACACTCAAGCCAGTGCCAGTGTGGCTTAAAGCGCGACTTCAGCCTGCGCTTGTTTTTATCGTATTACTCAGCGCATTTGGTGTCTTTACTCAACATCTCATCACCCTCTGGTCTTATACCGTCGATGATGCGTACATTGCCTTTCGCTATGCGTATAATTTTGTACACTACGGAAAAATCCTATGGAATATCGGACAACCGCCCGTTGAAGGCTACACCAGCTTTCTCGATATTCTGTGGCTAAGTTTAGGATTTTTAACACACAGCCCTATTTTACTTTGGGCGAAATTCACAGGAATTTTGTGTGTATTGGGCGTTGGCTTAATTATGCTACGCACAGCAAACATCACCCAAAAAGCATTATTTTCTTTAACACTGGCTTTTTTATATGTTTTTTTCTTAAGTGATCTTATTACTGCAATTCATGTTGTAGCAGGCTTAGAAACTCCACTGTATTTTCTTCTGCTTTTTTCAACCGCACGTTTATTCTCATCCATCAATAATCCTGACTTGCCCGATACACTGTTCTTAAACCACGTACGTTTATTTTCGTTGTTTGCTTTATTACTAGGTTTAACACGCCCAGAAGCAAATCTGTATAATTTAATATTCTTGATAGGCTCTTGTTGTTATTTACAGGAAAACCGCTTACGTTATTTTATAAAAACAACACTGCTACTTTATATTGCACCAGGCTTGATATATTACTTATGGCGCACTCATTACTATGGTCTATTCTTTCCCTTATCTTTTTATATAAAATTCTATAATGGCAGTCTATTTCAAGGTTCAGCTGCCACACTGCATTTCTTGCATTACTACTGGCCATTATTATTAGTCATGATTGTTTTTTGGAAGAACGCTTTTAAAACACAAAAAATTATTGTGCTAACCTATGCTGCTGTATTTTTAAGTGGCCTCTTATTTAGCCTTCATGCCGATCCCATTATGAATTACAGCTTTCGTTTTGCGTGGCCTATGATTGCGTTGGTTCTTGCATCCAGTTGCTTACAGAAAGATCTTCCGGAAAAAAAACAAAAAATAGCCGTTGTTATTTTAATCATCGCTATTGCTGTTTTTGTTTACAAAAATCACACGGAAACCTTAACCCAACTACACGCCGATAGCGTATATACCACTGGCATGGAAAAAACCCATATCCCCTTAGGAAAAGCATTAGGAACCATTCAGAGTGAAAATTTTCTCGTCACCTGTGATGCCGGTGCCATTCCGTTTTACAGTCACTGGCCGGTGATTGACAGCTGTGCGCTCAATAATAAAATTCTTGCAACCACTCCACTCTCACCTTCACAACAAGCTGATTATATATTTAGCCAAAATCCTCGGGTAATTATATTAATCAGTAACTCAGACAGAGCTTTATCTTGGCCCGTTTTACCTTTTGAACAATTGCTTTATGAACAGGCTATCAAAGCAAACATGCAGGTTTTTAAAATCATTCCATTCCAGCCTGGTTATAATTTATGGGTCATGGGTTACCCTAACGACAAAACAGTTATCTCGGCGCTGCAATAGCAACATCCGGGCTTCTTAACCCCTTTCGAAGGGTTGCACTTATCTGTTATATCTATGAAAATGGCCTGAGTTTGACTTAACCAATGCCTCGCGATATGGGAACGATAATGGTAGAAGGGTGCAAAGTAGTTCAAATACCCAGCATTACTGATGAAAGAGGCGCGATCTCATTTGTTCAGCTGGGCCAACTGTTAGACTTTGCTATCAATCGTGTGTACTGGTTATATGACCTAAAAAATACACGAGGCGGACACGCTCACAAACAACTGAAACAGTTTATTTTTTGTGTTCATGGTAGCGTCGATTTTGTTTTAGATGACGTCACGCACAAACAAATCATCACGCTAGATTCTCCGAATAAAGGTTTGATTATCGAAAAACCCATGTGGCGTGAAGTACAAAACTCGAGTCCCGATGCTGCTGTCATCATTTTAGCCTCTGATATTTATGATGAACAGGATTACATCCGATCGTATGACGAATTCAAGAAGTGGAAATCGAACCACGGAGATAAAAAATGAAAGTGCCATTACTGGATTTACAAAAAGCCTACCAAGAACTTAAACCTGAATTTGATCAACTGTGGCAAAATATTAATCATGATGCGTTTTATATCTTAGGCAATCGCTTGAGCCAATTCGAACAGGAATTTGCAAAATACTTAGGCGTAAAACATGTCATTGGTGTCGGCGATGGTTTAGATGCACTCACACTTAGTCTCAAAGCGTTAAATATTGGCAAAGGCGACGAAGTGATCGTTCCTGCGTTTACCTTTATTGCAACTTGGCTTGCGGTGTCAGAAGCGGGCGCAACCCCTATCGGCGTTGAAGTGAATGAAGACTTCTTGATTGATCCCGAGCAGATTAAAAAAGCCATTACACCCAAAACCAAAGCCATTATGCCCGTACATTTATATGGCAAAGTGTGCGATATGGAAAAAATCATGGCCATCGCAAAAGAGCATCATTTAAAAGTCATCGAAGATTCTGCACAGGCGCATGGTGGATTCACAAAACAACATAAAGCCGGTGCATTCGGCGATTGTTCAGGATTTAGTTTTTATCCCGGCAAAAATTTAGGGTGTTTCGGTGATGGTGGGTGTATTTCAACCAACGATGATGCGCTCGCTGAAAAACTCCATATGCTGAGAAATTACGGCAGCAAGGTTTCTTATGAACACACCATCAAAGCGGGCAATAGTCGTCTCGATGAATTACAAGCCGGCGTGCTGTCTATTAAATTAAAAAAATTAGATGAGTGGAATAAGAGACGCCGCAAGATTGCAAAAATTTATCTTCAAGAACTTCAAGGAATAAGCGATCTGCTTTTACCGCGTGATGACGACGGACATGTGTGGCATCTTTTTTCAATCAGAACGTCAAAAAGAGACGCGCTACAAAAATTCCTAACCTCTAAAGACATTGGCACAAAAATTCATTATCCCAAAGCCATTCATTTACAAAATGCTTATGCCGAGATGAATATTAAAGAAGACGCATTCCCATTAACAGAACGTATGTGCAAAGAACAATTGAGTTTACCCATGGGTCCACATTTGGCAGAAGAAGAAGCGCACTATTGTGCTAAAGCGATAAGAGAATTTTTCGCCCATGCGTAGCAAATCTCCATGAAATTAAAAACGCTCTATAAAAAATTAACGCTCGCCAATATACTGAACTTGGCGGGAATTAAACTGTTTGGGTTTTCTCGTAGAATTTGCGGTAAATTAATCTTATGGGCAATTGCCTTAGACCCCAGCCGAGCTCATTTTAAAAAGAATTTAGCCTACATAGGCATAGCATACGACGAGCCAGATAACTCACCTACCTCATCGGCGTCACAATCTCCGGATATAACCCCAAGAAAAAATGTCCCCTATTGTTCTATACCCGAAGGCTGTAAGTTACTGTCGAAAAAAATAACGTTCTTTGATGTAAATCAAACAATAAGGCTCTCTCTCCCAAAAGTGATTAATCATGATTTTATTGTCGCTGAAGAATATAAATGCGAAGCGCCACTACCTGACACCTACCTCGCAGAATTGAATAACGTAACAGTCTTTGCGGGTACTGACTTAATTTTAGCTGAGGGCATAGCGTTGTACGATGAGATTGAGCGCAATTCAACTGAGCAATACGCCATAAAATCCCCGGTCATCGAAAAAGTTTTCCCCGAAATGCTCACTCTCAAAACACGTCAAGCACCTCGCTTCTATGATAGAACCATTGAATGCGGCATACATTTTGCGAAAGATCACTCCGTCAATTATTTTCATTGGATTGTAGAATGTCTGCCCCGATTAAGCTTGATAAGCCATTTAGATAAAAAAATTCCCTTACTGGTTGATGGGCATCTTCATTCTCAAGCATTCGAAGCCCTTGCGTTGATCAATGCAGGAGAGAGAGACATCATTAAATTGCAACGCAATAAAAGCTATCTCGTACAGAAACTTTACTATCCCTCACAGTTATCCGTTGTGCACGACAATTATAATTTACCCTACTACCAAAAAGATGCGGTTTATTCGCCCAAAGCCATACATTTTGTGAGAAACGCCGTGTTAGAGAAATTAAATCTTACCGCGCAGAAACCACGTCGAAAAATATTTGTCTCTCGAAAAACATCTAATTACCGACAATTGCTAAACTCAACCAAAGTAGAAAATTATTTAGTCGCACAGGGTTTTGAAATTGTTTTCCCTGAAAACTTATCTTTTTTTGCGCAAGTGAGACTATTCTCTGAGGCTAAAATCATCATCGGTCAGAGTGGAGCAGGCATGACTAATTTTATTTTTGCGCCAACAGAATGTAACGTGTTGATGTTATACAACGATGCGCCTACAAACAGCCTTCATTTATTCGGGGCATTGGCGACAGCAATCAATATCAATCTAGAATTTCTTCTGGGAAAAACAGCTCTCCCTTGCCCAGGCATTCCTCTTTTGCATACTGATTTTCATATTGATTTAAATGTCCTGATCACTTTTTTAGAAAAGAGTGGCTGGCTGAATGAATAAAACGATCATGGGCAAAAATGTCGACCTGAGACCCCTTGACGTCAGTGATGCAGAATTTATTTTATCGCTACGCCTCGATCCAGAACTGAGCCGATACCTTAATCCTGTCGAAAATAACCTCGAAAAACAACGCGCATGGATCAAGACGTGCATGGATGATCCCCAACAATGGTATTTCATTATACAAAATAAAAAACAGGAACCCGTTGGCACGATTAGGATTTATGACATAAAAGACAAATGCTTTTGCTGGGGAAGTTGGATAGTCATATCAGAAGCACGATCGTATGCGAGTTTTGAATCCATCGTTTTATTATATCACTATGCTTTTTTCGATTTGGGGTTTGACACGACAAACTTTGATGTCAGAAAGAAAAATGAAAAAGCCTTACAGTTCTATTTACGATTTGGCGCAGTCATTACAGGTGAAACAGACGAAGACTTTTTGCTGACCTACACAAAAGAAGATTTCACGAACAAGTTGGCTGAATACCAAGAGGTGATTGATAGGAACACCAAAGGACCCGCATGAACGTCGCCAAGCTTACCGTTTTAATGCCGGCATACAACAAAGAAAAATATATTGCACAGGCGATAGATTCTGTATTGATGCAAAAAACACATTTTGAGTTTGAACTGATCATCATCGACGATAAATCAACGGATAAAAGCTTAGAAATTGCGCAGAAATATCAAGCGGACCATCCCAAAAAAATTCGCGTTCTCACCAATCCTCACAATGAAGGTTGTTTATCGACGACATTAAAAGCCTATGCGCTGACCAAAACAGATTATTTTTGTGTCTTAGATCCCGATGATTATTGGATCAGCGAAAAAAAACTTCAAAAAGCCATTGATTTTTTAGAAGCACATGAAGATTTTACAATCTATATGAGCAATACGTATCTCGACGAAAATAATAAAAGAACGCCCTATTTTACGCTTATAAAAAACGCGACGTTTGATTTTGAGCATCTGAGTGAGTTCATCTATGGCCATACCTCAGGAGTTGTATTTAGGAATAGGTTTTTTAAAACGGGTGTGCCTAAAGAATGGTATGCGCATATTGGCACACCAAAAGAACGGTATTATGAAGGGGATACTTTTAGAAATTTTATTCATTTAAGCAAAGGCAAAGCCTATTGCGTCAATGACATTGAAAGTGTTTACAGAATCACGCAAGACGGCATTTGGACTCGCTGTAATCAATTTCAAAAAGATTCGATCAATGCGGGATTCTTTCTAGAAATGTTTTCATACTTCGGCCAAATACATCCCGATTTTTTTCTTAGCCAAAAGGGACTGTATTATATAAAACGTAATCTCAAGCTACTCGATGACACGCAACATCAACCGCACAATCAAATCTCACTCGACGATCTTTCAAATTTTTGTAAGATTTTCAGCGATTATCTGAAATATCAAAGTACCGCCCCCTCGACAGGGAAAACATTGAGCAGTACTTTTCTTTTTTATATGCCCAGCAGAATTGTCGGTGGATATGAATTTCTGTTCATGCGGCTGGCCACTTTTCTGGCTGATGAAATGGGATGTGCGGTTCAGTATATTGATTACCCCGATGGTTTCGTCAAAAATCAATTATCGAATACGAATACAAACGTAGCGTTTTTAAATCACGCAGATAATCACACATCATTGGATTTAAAAAAACCTGTCAATTTAATTGTCCCAATAACCATGCTGTTTGAAGCTCCAACACTTATCAATCCAGATTCGAAATCAATCTTTTGGTATGCACATCCCTTGAGCCTCAAATGGCTTGGCTACCGCTCAGGGCTACCCCAAAAACACGTAAATCATTGTCTCGCTGACCTAGCCGCATCCGATTCAGTGTGTTTTATGGATTGGGCCTGTTGGGACAGCTCTAAAACCACATCGCGTGTTACTTTCAAAGAAAATTATCTTCCCGTCTTTACGACCGAAAAGAACTGCACTCCCGCAGACAGTAATATAGCGATTATTAATAAAACAGAAATCAATATAGGATGGCTAGGTCGTCTTGATTCTGACAAGATTTTCAGCTTAATCAACGTCCTGGACAACTTCTATCGTTTGGAAAGCGACAAGAAAAAAAATATTCATATTATTGGCAATGGAGAAAGTAAACATTTAATTGATGTCAAAAAATATGCAGATAAAATTAATCTTATTTTTACCTCGACGTTAATTCATGATGAGCTGTATGCCTATTTAGTGAAAAATATAGATGTCTTATTTTCAATGGGCATTTCTACACTCGAAGCCGCGAGCTTAAAAATACCGTCCGTCTTAACTTTTTTATCTGAAACATCCATGGATACCGATAACTTTGTGTGGATCTTTAACACCAAAAAATACACCCTCGGATACTATCAAGCACAACTGAAAAGAGCCGGTGTACAAACAAACTCTTTTAGTCAGATCATCGAAGAAATATACAGTAATAACAAGAAAAGACCGCTAGGGTTGGAATCTTATGACTATTTTAGAAAAAGCCATCACATTGAAACTGTTGCTATAAAATTAATCAGCGTTATTTTAAAGGCTAATCTCTCTGTTTCGCTTAAAAGGTCGCTGTATCTCAAAATACTGAGTACCCTTTATAGTACTACACCAGGTCGATGGGTATTGCGCATCCTAAAATTCGGCCGAGCAGTGCTGCGTAGATACTTATGACACCGACCTTGCCTCTCGTTTCTCTGATCATCATGACGCACAACCATGAAAAATGCATCGACACTGCAATACAGTGCGCTTTGGCGCAAGATTACACCAACACTGAAATCATCATCTCTGATGATGCATCGACTGACCGTACAGTTGAAATCATACAAAAATATCTAAACCAATATCCCCATAAAATTAAATTACTCACCGCAACACAAAATAGGGGCGTCACTGAAAATTGGTTTAAAGCAGTCGCGCATTGCAACGGTAAATATATTACTACCGTGTCGGGAGATGACAGCATCCCTTCACAAAAAATATCAAAACAAATCACCCTCATGGAAAGCGATCCGGATATCGCGATTTGCTATACGGATGCCTCTGTTTTTGATGTTGCTGCTCAAAAAGAACGCTATCGTTTAAGCGATAAAGCACCGACTAAATCAGGGAGTATAAAAACAGCCTTGGCCGATTCACTGTATTATTCGCCAACCCTCATGTTTCAGAAAAAATTTGCGCCTAAGATAAACTTATTTTCTGACGTTAAACATGCGAGTGATTTAGCCTATTACAAAGAAGTCATGATTTTATCCGCGCCTAAGGGAAAAATAGCTTATCTTCCTGAGGTTTTATATATTTACAACAAACATGCGGCTAATTTAACGGTTGTGCGTAATAACGCAAATTATCAAGAACATATTAAAGCCATAAAAATTCTTCAAGAAAAATATCCGGAATACAGGTCTGATTTAAATCCTGCTATTTATGATTTTTCATGTGTAGGATTTTTCAAGAATATGGCGCATTGCCAATTTAAAGAAGCTAACTATTTTTTGCAGGAAGGCTTAAAAGCATCGCACTACAATCCGTTTAAATTTTTAAGAGCCTTGTGGTGGGCGGTAAAGTTTCTATATCAAAAACAGCGTAAAACCAAGCCATAACACAAACGTGATTAACAAATGTTTGTCGCGAACTAAATCCTTTGCCATATCTTCACCGCTATTTTCCCTTTCACGGTGCAATAAATATAAATATCTAAAAATGCCGTAAACGACAAAAGGGATGGTATAAATCAAATTCTGCGTATGATGTGCCAGAACCGTTTTATCACTCATGGTATACAACCCATAACCAATAATAGAACAGCTAGCCGTAATGCCGATCATCTTGTCTAAAAAAATCTGGTTATAGTCTTTCAATATCGCACGCGTAAAATGCAAGTCATGCCCCATCAATTTGCCTTCTGCGCGACGTTTGGTAAATCCCAAAAACAAGGTAATCATCAATCCACAAAACATGAGCCACTGCGAAGGCACAATACCTACTCCTACGGTTCCCGCCAATAATCTCAGCATAAAACCCATAGAAATAGCAAAGACATCTAATATCACAATATGTTTCAAACGGTGGCTATAGGCTAAATTTAAGCCAAAATAGCCTAATAAAATGACACCGGCTTGCCACGACACTAAAAACCCCAATCCAGAGGCTGATACAAATAATACAACCAAGATTAATACAGCCGTAGTAAGACTTATTTTTTTACTCGACAGCGGTCGGTGTTTTTTAGTCGGATGTAAGCTATCGAGCTCAAGATCAACAATATCGTTGTAGATATACACCGCACTCGACATCAAACAAAATGCAGCTGTTGCAAGCAATACGGAGATTACAATCTGAGGTTGATTCCACGCATTCGCAAAAATAATGCCGGCTAATACGAAAATATTTTTAATCCATTGATGGGGGCGAAGTAATTTGATGAATGGATACATAGTCAAAAACAGTTCCTTTTAGTAAGATGACAGCCCTTTTATATGAGAAAGAAGCCAATGGCTTTTATCATACTTATTCCAGCCTATCAACCTGACGAAGCGCTTATTGCACTCATTAATGAACTGCGTCGTCTCAATCCACAACAGTATTTTATTGTGGTGAATGACGGCTCTAATACACCCACATCCAAAAAAATAGTTGATCAACTCGCTGCGGTCCCTTCTATTACATTATTAACGCATGAGACAAATCAGGGCAAAGGCAAGGCGTTAAAAACAGGGCTAGACTATTTCGTAAAACATTTCCCTGATAAAACAGGTGTTGTGACTGCAGATGCTGATGGTCAGCATGTGGCTGAAGATATTCTCAGAGTTGGAAACACACTCACCGAAAAAAATACATTCGTATTAGGCGTCAGAAAATTCAGCGCATCCATTCCATTCCGCAGTCGTTTTGGAAATGAATGGACACGAAAAGTATTTCGATTATTTTCAGGTGTTTCGGTAGAAGACACACAAACCGGCTTGCGTGGACTTGTTAAAAATAGCATTCCCGATATTCTCTCATTACCGGCAAATGGCTATGAATTTGAAATGCAGATGTTGATGCATGCCGCGTTACATCAGTGGCCAATCAAACAAGTGCCTATTAAGACAGTCTATATCAACCAAAATCGCAGTTCACACTTTAGTCCGTTTCGAGATACCGTGAAAATACACGCTGTCATACTCAAGTATTTTTTACGTCGAATGACGCGTTTTTTTAAAGGCTCAACCGCTTAAACATACACTCTGGAATAGATTTAATCACACACATAATATATTTCCAAAACCACGGCAAATATAAAACATCGGATTTTTTATCTACGGCATTCGCAATTTTCTCGCCAATAACATTGGGATCTGCCACTAAAAATAGGCCGGGTTTTCCAAATGTCTGCACGGTATCTACAAAGCCGGGTTTAATGGTGATAACACTGACATTATGATTAAATAATGTGTTTCTCAATCCTTGCAAATAAGCACTGAATCCTGCTTTCGCTGAGCCATACATAAAATTACTCTGACGACCTCTGTCACCTGCAACGGAAGAAAGCCCAATAATAAAACCCTGTTTTTTGTTTTTAAAATATTCAGCATAATAATTTAAAGCGTGTACAGCTTGCGTAAAATTAATGGCTAATACTTTTTCAATTTCAGGGCCGTCATAGCCAATGGAAAATACTACGCCATCTAAATTATCTATTTTAATGGGCTGATCTTTTTCGATATCAAACTTTAGTGTTTCTGCTGTAATATTAAATCTAATCTTTAAATCTTGAGCTATTTTGTTAAGCTCACTTTCATCTCGACCCGCCAGAAATAAATTATCACCCTTTTTTGCAAACGCATTGGCAATACCACGCGCAATACCAGACGTTGCGCCAAGAATTAAAATATTTCTAGTCATATTAATTTCCTATCTGTAACCGCTTGGATAAACTCGAACTAAAAATATTTTGGGGATCTATTTTGTGTTTAATTTCCGCGAACTTTTCATACTGGGGATACATGGCACGAAAGCTTTCGGGAGAAAGACAGGCGTCTTTAGCAAGGTAAACTCTTCCCTGATGCGCCAAGACTATTTGATCAAATTCTTTTAATAATTTTAAAGTACTACTATTAAACGCAATATCCATCGCCAGGGTTAAACCTTCCATCGGAAACGATAATAATCCGCCGCTAGATTTACCTAATCTTTTTAATACTGATAAGAAACTGACCGTATTATTTTTCTTCATGATTTTTAATATTTCGTGTATTCCAATCAGTGCCGCTTGTTTGGGAAAAACACATTGATATTGCACAAAACCCTGTTTGCCATACATCTTATTCCAGTCTGTAATTTTATCGAGCGGATAAAAATACGGTTTATAATCACTGGAAAAGTTTGATTTTCGGGAATTTTTTTGAAAATATAAATAATTAAATAATCTAATACTGTAATGATTTAATAAAAAACTGGGTGGTCTTAAACCTGTTTTATTCTTGTCGGCGTTAAGTTTAAGTGATCCATCAGCATGATGCGCCGTCATCACAATGCCGCGTTCTCTTTCTGTATCCAACCACGTCACACTGTAATCATCGTCATAAATCCCCATTTCAGCGAGATCAGTCACCGCATGATGCTGAACTGCCATAAATTGGCTTTTAATGGGAATTAATTGGAGTGTCACTTCGCCAATAATACCCGTCAGTCCCATACCACCCACTGTTGCAAAAAAAATTTCAGTATTTTCACTGGGGCTACAGGTTATATGAGAACCATCTGCCAAAATTAATTTTAAATTCAGCGCGTGCTGACCAAACGAACCCACTCTATGATGATTTTTGCCGTGCACATCTGCCGCCACACATCCGCCAAGAGAAACAAATTGCGTGCCCGGTGTGACAGGAACAAACCAACCCGCAGGAACAATGACGGTTAATAGATCAATTAAAGCTAAGCCCGCTTCAGCGGTAATAATTCCTGTTTTTTGATCAAAGCGAATAAATCGATTTAATTTCTCAGTAAGAATTACGGCATGATCGTGATTGAGCGATGCATCGCCATAGCTTCTTCCCTGACCTCGCGCAATACAAGAATCCGTATAAGCATGCAGGTCTGCATATTTTTCAGGGCGCATAAGATTACAGGATTGAACGGGATATCGCCCCCAGCCGCTGATTTCACTGGTTTTCGTTCTCATACAAGCGGCTTATGGAAAATCATCTGAACAAGATTTCCGTCCGGATCTTCACAATAAAAACTACGCGCGCCATCGCGGTGTGTCTTCGGTTCTGCCCGGATGATCACTTTTTTTGATTTCAAATATTCACACCAGCTATCCACTTCTTCAGGCGTTTTTAAGATAAATCCAAGATGGTCGAGCGCCTGGCATTTATCTTTTTTAAAATTTTCTGATGCCCGATGGAGCGCCAAATTATCATTTCCCGTGCTAAGATAAACGTTATCTGCATCGGGTTTCCATTCGATGCGCATGCCTAACACGTCGCTATAAAAAGAAACACAGGCTTCCAGCTGTTTGACCGTTAGCGCTAAATGCCGAAGCCCCAATGTATTCGATGGTCTCATAATAAACTCCCCCCAATTCCCTATGATATGGATGAGAAAATCCTTATGCAACGTATTACGCTGTTAAATCCGCAATTGGCGAACCAAATCGCGGCCGGTGAAGTCATCGAACGTCCCGCGTCCATTGTTAAAGAGTTAGTTGAGAATAGCTTAGATGCTGCTGCTGTACGCATTGATATCGAACTGGAAAAAGGCGGTACGGAATTAATTCGTATTCGCGATGAAGGGTATGGCATTCATAAAGATGATTTAGTATTAGCCTTAAGTCGTCATGCGACCAGTAAAATTCTGGCTTTAGACGATCTCGAACAAATTGCGAGTTTTGGATTTCGCGGTGAAGCGCTCGCCAGTATTAGCTCGATTTCACGATTTAGATTAGCGTCGCGTACACAAGAAAATTCTCACGGCTGGCAAATTGAAGTGCATGGACGAGAACCTGAAGTTTCACATACTCCCATCGCACATCCGGTGGGAACAACCATAGAAGTCCGCGATATTTTTTACAATACGCCTGCGCGACGTAAATTTTTAAAATCCGAACAAACTGAGCTTAATCACATCCAAGAAGTGGTTCGCAGAATAGCCATGAGTGTTTTCAGTGTTAATTTGAATTTAAAACATAACTCAAAATATCTCTTACAACTTCCCATCGCAAACTCTCTTACTGAAAAAGCAGACCGTATTGCAAAGATTTGTGGCCGCGAATTTATTGACCAATCATTAAGATTAGATATTGAAAGTCATGATATGCAATTATCAGGCTGGTTTGGATTACCCACATTCTCTCGCGCACAATCTGATCTGCAATATATTTATATTAATGGCCGAATGGTGAGAGATAAAGTTATCTCACATGCGGTAAAACAAGCTTATCACGATGTTTTATTTGGTGGTCGACAACCAGCGTATGTTTTATATCTCAACTGTGATCCAACGTTAGTTGACGTCAATGTTCATCCAGCTAAAAATGAAGTTAGATTTCGTGACAGCCGAATGATCTTTGATTTTGTATTTCGCAGTGTGCAGAGATTATTAAAAGAAACTAAGCCAACTACTCAACCTACTCTACAATCTACTTATAGTCCTGAACCTCATATTCCAGCATCTAAACCTGAGCCTGTTTATGCACATTATACAAAGCCTCAACAAAACCAAATTGATTTATATAAAAGTTTAATCGCTGAGCCGATTATTTCCACCGCTATTCGCACGACTACTCCAACAATTACCCCGCCTACTCCCACTCCTGAACCCGTTAATTATCCACTAGGATTTGCGTTGGGCCAATTAAAAGGCATTTATATTTTAGCCCAAAACGAAAAGGGTTTAGTGCTCGTTGATATGCATGCCGCTCACGAAAGAATTGGTTACGAGAAATTAAAGAAACAATTCGATACACAAAATATTTTGACGCAAAATTTATTAATCCCCATCACCATTTCTGTTAATGAAACAGACGCTGAATTTGCCGATCAACAAAAAGAATTATTTGAATCGTTAGGATTTAATGTTGAGCGCATGGGGCCCGAAAATATCTTGATTAGATCCATCCCCGTATTATTAAAAGATGCTGATATTGGCTTATTAATTAAAGATTTAATATCTGATCTTAAAACACATAATCTGACTAACCGCATACAAGAAAAGATTTATGAATTACTGGGAACCATGGCCTGTCATCAGGCTATTCGAGCCAATCGCCAACTCACCATTCCAGAAATGAATGCTATTTTGCGTCAAATGGAAGTGACCGATCACAGCAATCAATGTAATCATGGAAGACCGACGTGGACAGAATTATCGCTTCAAGATTTAGATAAGATTTTTTTGCGAGGGCGATAATCATAATGGTATTAAAGAAAACCGTTATATGTTTAATGGGTCCTACTGCAACAGGCAAAACCAATCTCGCTATCAAACTCGCGAGGAAATTACCGTTTGAACTAATCAGTGTAGATTCGGCTATGGTGTATCGGGGCATGGATATTGGATCTGCTAAACCCAAACAATTTCACCACTTAATTGATATTCGCAAACCCAATCAAACTTATTCTGTGGGCGATTTTTGCAAAGACGCACTGCGACATATCGATGAAATCCATCGTCGAAATAAAATTCCCTTATTGGTCGGCGGAACTATGATGTATTTTCGAGCGCTTCAACAAGGCTTATCAGAATTACCGCAGGCTAATCCAAAAATACGCAAAAAAATTCGTGCATTAAAAAATCCGCATGAAAGACTCGCTGAAATTGATCCCATCACCGCCAAAAAATTACATCCCAATGATTTACAGCGTATTGAACGAGCTTTAGAAGTCTATGAAATCACCGGAATACCACTGAGCGAATTTCATCAAACACAACAAAATTACCTAAAAAATTATACGGTTATTTCTATTGCATTAATTCCCCAAGACCGTGAAAAATTAAAATCGCGCATAGAACACCGATTTTTAAAAATGCTAAAACGGGGCTTGATTGGTGAAGTGAAAAAATTATTGCCGTATAAAGATTATCCAGCAATGAAATCTGTTGGGTATCACGAAGCCAGTGAATATCTATTAAAAAAAATAAATAGAAAAACGATGATTGAGAAAGCCACGATTGCGACGAATCAATTAGCGAAACGTCAAATGACGTGGTTACGATCGTGGCCAGATTTAACCACGTTTGATCCAGATGATAAAAAGCTTATACCGTACGTTTTTCGTTTCTTGCAACCATATATCGCATAACCGCAAACACAGTAACGCCTACAAAAAAGATCAGCGTCCACTCAGGAATATTTAATCCCATCATGCGCCATGTATCTTTTGCGCAATCATCGGTTCCTAACAGTAATACTTTGAGCGTATCGGTAAACGCTAAATGCTTAAACATATATTCAAGCGTAGGACTGCAGGTTGTTGGACCTGTTGACGGTTGCAAGGTTAACCAAACATGACGAGCGGCTACAAACACACCCACCACACTAAAGAAAGCGAGCACTGCGCTGTGGAATTTCTTACCGACAGGATTAGGCGGCGTATAAAGTGCGCCCACCAAAAATGTAACGCCTATTAATAAAACAACAACGCGTTGCACTACGCATAGCGGACAGGGCAATAACCCTAAACGCAATTGCAAATAAGCGGCAAAGCCTAATAGAAAACAACACAGTAGAAAACCACAGAAACTGACGCCACGTGAATAAAAAAAGTTCATACACCCTCCCTTCAATGATCTTGGCGTTCTAACCAATCTTGCAAAATAATTTGAGCAGCAACGCTGTCTACTCGCTTTTTGTGCAAAGCACGATAACCACCTTGCTCAAACATAGTCGATCGCGCTTCGATTGAAGACAAACGTTCATCTACTTCGTAAACGGGCAAACCATAACGCGATTTCAATTGGTTTGCAAAATGTTCAGCCGCATCCGTAATCGCTTGTGTCGATCCGTCCATATTCAACGGCCGACCGACAATCAACGCAAAAGGTTTCCAATGTTGAATGAGTTTTTCAATCTCTTTCCACTCGGGCTCGCCTTGCGTGGCAAATAAAATAAGGAGTGGATTTGCAGAGCGTGTCACCGTTTGTCCCACTGCGACACCAATCCTCTTCATCCCAAAATCAAACCCTAATACGGTTTGATTAGGCATGCCCTGCTTCATCCGAGAGATTCGCCAGATTAATTCCCAACAGTCCCATCGCTTCGGTATAACGTGTGTCGAAGGGAATATCAAACGTAATTTGTGATGTCGCCGGCATCGTTAACCACGTATTGGCTAAAATTTCTTGTTCAAGTTGACCCGGTTCCCATGCGCAACACCCTAATGCAATTAATACGTCTTTGGGGCCTTGATGGATAGCGAGCGCTTCTAAAATATCTTTTGAGGTAGTAATGAAAATATCTTCGCCTGCCAGCAACGTTGAACGCCACGCGCCTTTAGGACGATGCACAACAAAACCTCTCTCTTGATGAACAGGTCCACCAAACAACACCGGAATATGGCGCACAACGTCATCTTGAACATTAATCTTCATATCAGAGAGAACATCTGCCAGAGAAATAGTCGTGGGTCGATTAATAATTATCGCCACCGCGCCATTTTCATTATGCTCGCAAATAAACATCACCGTATGATGATAGCTGGGATCTTCCATCGAGGGCATCGCGACGAGAAAATGATTTTGGTAATACTGACTTTCTTTAGGTGATTTCATAAAGGATTCATCATAGCAGTGATAGTAAAATGGTCAAGAACAATAGTATCATCCTCGTTTTTTGAACCATCGAGCGTAAGAACACACCATGCAAAAGACAGCATTAATTACAGGCGGCGGAACCGGATTGGGTCAAGCAATAACAAAACAATTGGCTCAAAAGGGTATGAGGGTTTACATCGTCGGACGTCGCCTTCAAAAACTCTGTGAAACCCAGGCTTTCTATCCCAATAATATTATTCCCATAAGAGCAGATGTCAGCACGCCCGCTGGCCGAAAAATGATTGCAAAAAAACTCAAAGGCATTCAGCTGGATTATCTGGTCAATAACGCCGCGGTTGTTACGCCCATCATCCCACTCTCCGAAATTAGCCTAAAAGATTTTCGAAAAACACATGCGACCAATGTTGAAGGTCCGCTGTTTTTAACGCAATTATTATTGCCTCAATTAAATAAAAACGCGCGTGTATTACTGATTTCTTCCGATTGCGCAAAATTACCGCTCGCACACTGGGCAACCTATTGCTCTTCAAAAGCCGCTCTCTCGATGATCTATGGCTGCTTAAAAAAAGAATTTATGGGTAAAGCTATTCACATAGGCTGTATTGATCCGGGCATGATGGATACGCCCATGCAGCGTTATATTTGCCAAGATGAGATTCTGTTTCCGGAAAAATATTCTTGGGAAGAGCTTATTCATGAAAAGCTACTCTTATCTCCTGATTTTTCTGCTAGCATATGCGTAAAATTATTGCTGGAATTATCTCCTGAAGCCTTTAGCCAACAAGAGTTTTGCGCCTATGATGAACGATGAAACTAGCCTTTTGTCTGTTTAAATATTATCCCTACGGGGGATTGGAGCGCGATTTCTTACAAATTGCCAAGGCTTGTTTTGCACGCGGTCATGACATTCATGTCTTTACGATGCACTGGGAAGGCGACATTCCTGAAGGTTTTCACGTAACTTTTATTAAACCCTCTGGATGGTCTAACCATGGACGAGCAAAGTCTTTCGCTAAAAAACTCTCTGAAATCCTGTTAAATATAAAATTTGATGTAGTGATAGGTTTTAATCGCTTACCGAATTTGGATATTTATTTCGCCGGTGATCCCTGTTATGCCAAAGAAGCTGAACAAAAACATGATTTTCTATATAAGCTTTTTCCGCGATATAGAACGTATCAAACATTAGAAGACAGCGTTTTTTCAAAAAATTCCAACACGCAAATTCTGTTATTAAACCCAGCCCATCAAAAAGATTTTACGGATTATTATCAAACACCCAAAAATCGTTTTACTTTACTAACACCTGGCGTAAATGAAGATCGGCGTCGTCCGCTTGACCAGTCACAGATTCGTGAGAATTTCCGCAAAGAACACGGTATCCATGCCGATGAAAAAATTATCCTGATGATCGGATCAGACTTTAAACGTAAAGGCGTAGATCGTGCATTATTGGTCATGAGCTCGCTACCCGCCTATTTAAAATCAAAAATACATTTATGGATTGTCGGCAAGGGCAATGCCATTTCTCAAGACCGCGTTACTTTCTGGGGACCCCGAGACGATATTATAAAATTTTATGCGGCAGCGGATTGTTTTCTGCATCCCGCGTATCAAGAAACTGCCGGCATGGTATTAATAGAATCTCTAGCGGCAGGATTGCCGATTATTGTCACGCAAAATTGTGGTTATGCGCCGTACATTCAAAAAGCCAGTGCAGGCATGATTATCCCAGAACCCTTTAAACAAGAAACGCTCAATCAAGCGGTTATCAAAATTCTCACCGATGAAACCGTTTTAGCGGATTACCGCCAAAATGCGTTAAACTTCGGCAAGTCACATGATTTATTTCATTTAGCCCAACAAGTGGCAGACATTATTGAACTCAAGGGAAAAAAGTAAATGCAGGCACGGTCGCTGATTTTCTTCGCAGTTTTAATCAACTTACTCCTCTCCTATTTGATGCTGTTATACAACCAGCCCATTAATATCGATGGCATTTTATATCTCCATGCCGCAACAGCGTATTTACAACAAGGATTTCACGGTGCGCTAAACATTTATCCCTGGCCGTTTTATTCTGTATTAATAGCCAAAATCAGTACGCTGCTTAATATTTCTTTATTAAACACAGGCTTTATTTTAAACAGCGTTTTTACCAGCGTATTAATTATATTTTTTATATTAACCCTTAAAACGTTTGGCAATACGCCCAAAACATTACTTTGGGGTGCCGCGGTTATTTTGCTGTGTCCTGAATTAAATCACGACCGTTATAATATTTTGCGTGACATTCCCTACTATGGATTATTTATAACATCACTCTGGTGTTATATAAGATTTTTACAAACAGAAAAAATTTCCTATGGCGTTGCGTGGCAAGTCGTACTGATTTTCGCTGCTTTGTTTCGTGTAGAAGGAATAGTCTTTTTAGTTATTACGCCCTTTATTACACCAATTATTACTAAAAAACTGGGGGATTTTTTAAAACTTAGCTGGCTGAGTATTTTATTATTTTTATGCGCGGTGATTTGTTTTAGGCATGCCTTAAATTTTGGCCGTCTGCCCGACATTATTGCTTACATGAATGTTCACCAATTTTTTGGGTCCTTCCAAGAAAAAATCGTTGGACTGAAACCGTACTTAGGCATCGTGGGTCAAGACAGTGCGGAGATATTTTTAATTGGCGGTTTATTAGGCATTTTGATTATCGCTTTTATAACGACATTCGGCATATTTTCAAGTCTTTTGCTAGGATATGGGCTCTATAAAAAATTACTGCCTGAAAATAAATCTGCCCAATTAGGATTGTTAGTTTATATCTCAATCAATATATTAATTCTCTGTGTCTTTATGTCTCACATGTTATTTATGAATTGGCGTTATATATTTCCCTTAGCCTTAGTCTGCTTATTATTGCTCCCGGAAATTTTAGCCAAATTAAATAAATTATGGATTGGCTTTGTTTATTTAATTTATATTGCTATATCGAGTTTCGGCCAATTTGGACCGTCAAATGCTTACTTGGTTGATGCGGGAGAATGGATTGCGAACAACACGCCAGCGGCTACAACAATTTATACGCCTGATGTTTCTGTCGCTTTTTATGCACAACGATCAGAAGTCAGCGATCAGAAAAAAGCAGATTACAGCATTATAGTCAGCAGAATTCATGCGCCCACACCACTACCGCAAAATACATCACCTGTCGTGAGTTTTCATAATCATCGTGGGGATACCGCGTATATCTTTAAATCTAAGCCTTAAGAAAACCTTAAGGTTCATCTGCTAGAATGCGACCTCAATCATTCAAATTTGAGGCTTTTTATGCAAGAAGAAGACAAATCCCTCCTTCATTGGGCTGTGATAAAGAAAGATCTGACGAGTGCAAAAAAGATTTTATCCTATGATAGACACCCAGAAAAAGTAAGGAAACAAAGGGACTTCAGTGGACTACATTGTGCAATAGTAGATAAAACCCTTTCATCTAAAATAAAGACAAACCAAAAGGATAAGTCTGGACACACTCCATTCCATTATGCGGTAGCCCATTATCACCCAGGTATTTTCAAGTTGCTTCTCGAGAATGGCGCTAATGCAAAGGTCGAAGGAAAGCACGGCTATACACCGCTTCACATGTTATTTAGCCACCCACCTGAAAAGGTAGATGATCTTATTGTCATCATGGAAGCATTATTAGCGCAAGATTCTGAAATGATGCACAACGAAAACAATCAGGTCGGGACCTCAGCTTACAAGATGGCTATTTTTGAAGCCTTCAAACCGTTAGCACCAGAAACAACGGAGAATAAAGAAAATACAGATCCAACCTCAGCGATGAATGACACTACCTTAAAAAATAGGCTGACCTGAATCGCTGGACGTTCCGGTTCCCGCTGGACCTGTATCATCCGGAGCTGTTTCTGTCGGAACCGTTGCTTTGGTAAAGAACTCATTCACCGCATCCGCTTGACCTGGTCGTGCTAATAATCCGGTTGTCGGATCAATCGCAACCATCACAATATCTGATGGTTGTGGAACGGTACTTTCTGGCTGTCCTTGCAATGCATTTTTCATGAAATCCATCCAAATCGGTAACGCTGCTTGCGCACCTTGTTCATGTGTCGGCTTCGGTTGATCGTATCCCACCCATGCGACGGCAACAACGTCACTGTTAAATCCATCAAACCAGGTATCTACTCCATGATTCGTTGTGCCTGTTTTTCCGGCTAAATCTAATCGACCTAGCGCTCTCGCTGCACCGCCTGTTCCACTTTGAATAACACTCTTCATTGCGTTGACGATTAAGAAATCAACATCAGGCGATAAAATTTGGTTGGGTGTCGGTGGTGTATATTGGAAAATCACTTTGCCACTCGCATCTTGCACTTGCTGAATTAAATACGGATTCACACGATACCCACCATTCGCAAATGCCGCATAACCATTGGCCATTTGTAATGGCGTAACATCGGCTGATCCTAACGCCATCGTTAAATTTTGTGGAAGTTGGCTCGGCGTAAATCCAAATTGCGAAACAAATTTCGTCGCATATTCGATGCCAATCGCTTGCAACACACGAATAGAAACAAGATTTAAGGATCGCGCTAATGCAACGCGTAATCGGGTTGGACCATTGTAGAGATTTTTCTCTGCATTTTCAGGGCGCCATTCACCATCATCTTGACTCGGATCACTAAACACCAAAGGCGCATCGTTAAATAAACTCGCTAACGTATATCCTTTTGTTAAGGCCGCTGAATAGAAAAATGGCTTGAAACTCGAACCCGGTTGACGCTGTGCTTGTGTCACTCGATTAAAATTACTTAAGCGATAATTGAATCCACCGACGAGTGAAGTAATTCCCCCAGTCGCAGGACTGAGCGAAACAAAAGCGGCTTGCGCTTCCGGAATTTGTGCCAATTGATACACATTATTCGCCGATGGATTTAACCAAATTACATCGCCAGCTTTAACAACGTTATTAATTGATTTTTTACGTGTCCATGACATCGCTGACCATGGCAATGCGATGGATTCTCCATCCGATAAAAATACATTGGCTTTTGTGGAGCCGACACTTAATACAATTCCGGGAACCAGACCATTCGCATCAGGAATTAATTTCAAATATTTTTCCATCGCGGGTAACGTCATATTATTGACGTCTTTTAAATTTGCCATCGGTCCACGGTAACCATGACGTTGATCAAAAGCTAACAAACCCATTCTCACCGCATTATTGGCATACACTTGTAATTGGCTATTCACTGTCGTGAAAACTTTATAAGATTGTGTAAATGCTTGATCACCATACGTATCTTGCATCATTTGAACAACCATCGCGCCAATATAAGGCGCTTTCACTTGTGCAGGACGACCGTGGTAACTGGCATCTAAGGGCGCATTCACCGCAGCATCATATTGATCTTTGGTAATATATTTTAGATCATACATTCGGTACAGCACGTGATCACGTCTATCTTTTGCCGCAGCCGGGTTAGTAATGGGGTTAATGGCAGAAGGCGCTTGCGGCAGCCCAGCTAACATCGCCATTTCCGGTAACGTTAATTGATCCAATGTTTTACCGTAATATGCTTGCGCAGCAGCCGCCACACCATACGCTTGTTGTCCAAAATAAATTTTGTTGAGATATAACTCGAGAATTTTATCTTTGCTTAATTCGCGATCAATTTTTAGCGCTAATAATATTTCTTCAAATTTTCGTGTGAATGTTTTTTGGCGCGTTAAATAAAAATTACGCGCAACTTGCATGGTAATCGTACTTGCGCCTTCAGATTTTGTTCCCGTGAGAACTAAATTTACGACAGCTCGCGCTAATCCTCTAAAATCAACACCCGAGTGTTCATAGAAACGCTGATCTTCTGTTGCAATCAAACCATCGATTAATAACGGCGGAATTTGGTTAAAGCTCACCGGCGCTCGACGAATCGGACCAAACTCACCAATCAATTTTCCGTCGCTGGTATACACATCCAGAGGAACCTGCAATTGAATATTTTTTAATTCAGACACATCGGGTAACTGACTCTCGAGATAGACATAGCCTAAGGCAATTAAAATAAAGCCGGAGAATGCGAGGCTGAGAAAAAAAGACAGTACCTTTGGAAGGCGTGACATAAATTAAGAGAACCCCACTGGATCTATGAAAACCGCCAGTATAAAGGGGATAGGGCCCGCGTGCAAAAGATGATATTCTGCCCTTCCCTAAATAATTAAAGCGAGGTAGATATGTTTGGTCTTGATCTGGATTCTCCCAACACCCCCATCGGCGTCAAACAGTACCCTGACGGCAAATTCGAACTCCTCACCCCCCCTAAAAATATTTTGATTGAAACCGCCATATCTCTTCCCGAAAGCGAAGTTTTCAGTAAAATACTGATTAAAGACACGCATCTTTCTGACACTGAAATCCTCAAAGAACTCGATGCTTATTTTGCTGATTTTAATAAGCCTCTCGCCATTGATTTTCAGCGTCTTGAGGGAAACAAAATTAGAGTCATGGCAGCCACACAAGAAAAAATAAAACAATTATGTGAGCATGTCCCTTCCACGATAAAAGTCTGTGCTATTGATAACGAATCATATGCTATCGCGCGTGCCTTAAAAAAAACAGGCGCCATCACGGAAAAAAAATTTGGTTTTTTCTATACCCAAGGAAATAAAATAAAATTAAGTGTTTTTGAAAATAATCACTTAATTTTTTATGATGAAACTGAAAGTAAAAATCATTATCCACAATTTGAAAATATAAAAATAATCATGCTTGAAAATAAATCTTATTTACTGGCATTGGGGCTTGCGTTGAGAGAAAAAACTGACTGGAATTTATACCCGTGGCGTGCCGAAGAAGCACAATGTGTGCACCGTCGTGGTTTTATATTTCTGGCAAAATCCATGCTGTATAGCATTTTACTCTACGCCATTGCACATATTGCGCTCATGGGATTACTCTTTTCCCAAGAAAAATATAACCAATTACTCGAAAAAGAGTTTGAAAATACCTCAGCGCAAAGCACAACGATTCAATCTCAAAAAACGCAGATTAAAACCATGCAAACTGAAATGTTGGCGTTACAGAAATTAAAGCAACAACAACTGCCTTCTTTACAGCTGTTAAATGATCTTAACCATGCAATGCCTGATGGCGTTTTCTTAACACAACTCTCTTTACAACATAATCAGATTCAGCTCAGCGGCTTGGCCGTCACAGAAGATCAAACAAATATGCTCATGAAAAATTTAAGTACGATCAACACACTCGCACAACCCACATTACATAATCTCCAGCCAGATACTTCCGAACCGCCTTACCATTTTAGCTTTTCGGTTTCTGCAACGCTGGGAGAAAACGCATGACAAAAATAGCCATTCTCTACAAAACGCTGGGATTTTTTATCTTTCTGGCTATTCTCTCACTCGCTTATTGCATTGATCTTCATCAGCAATATTCCAACTATCTCGATGCGCACCTGAGCTCTCGCAAGCTTAAACAAAACGTCATCACCCTTAATCAAGACTTTAAACAAAAAGACGCTTACACCGCACAATTCACGCAAACACAAACGTTGTTTAATTCACAAATGAGCGTTTTTCCCTCGACTAACACGTTCAGCGCAGCGCTTGATACTGTCAAAACCGCGGCAGAAAATGCACACTTACACATTCAGCGCATGACACCATCCACTCCCGTTCAAAAAGATTTCTATTATGAAATCCCTGTTCAAATGACCCTTATAGGAACTTATCAGCAGATTCTTGATTTTATGCAAATGACGTCCACCTGGAGTGGTCCGCTTTTTATCTGGAAAAATTGGACGTTATCTCACCAATCCAAACCAAAAACGACTGTTTTAAATGAATCACAAAATAATGATCTTCTCCAAATGGATGTTAATGCTGTCTTTTTTTATACCCCCTAAAGGAATATGCATGAAATACAAATATCTGCTGTTTTTCTTCGCGCTTTTCTTTGTTCACGATGTGTTCGCGCAAATAACAAATCCCTTTTCTCGCTTATCCGTCACAGACCATCCTCTGCGACTGTATTCACCCAACCAACTCACCATGGTCGGAACGATTAGCCAAGACAATACTATTTTGGGAATTGTGAAAACACCGAACAACCAAGTGTATACGGTTAAACCTGGCAGCCAATTGGGGAATAACGCCTATGTTGTTGATGTGACCACGCAAAAAATTACCGTGCAACAAAATAACCAAATGATAGAATTACTGCTGCGGCAAGTAAAATAATTTTTAATGTAATAAAACGGCAATACTTTAAACTTTAATAAGAGAGTGATCATGAGAAATTTTATTGTAATAATTATGTTGTTTTTTATGAGTTTTAATGCTTTTTCAAAACCCATTAGCTTGAATTTCAATGACATTCCCATTCGGCAAGCCCTGCAATTTGTTGCTGAAGCCAATCATATGAATATTATCGTCAGTGCTTCTGTCAAAGGCGATATCACGCTTCATCTTAATAATCTGCCCCCGGAACAAGTCCTCGCCATTATTTTGCAAGAAGCCGGGTTGGGAGAACAAATCTTGGGAACCACACTCTTAATTTCACCCCTAGAAGAATTAGCCCAAAAAGAAAAAATGCAGCAAGACTTACAAAATTTAGCGCCGCTACAATCGCTCGTCATTTCACTTCATTATGCAAAAGCCACTGAAATTTCTAACAGCATCAAGAGCAATACGCTTTTATCTCCACGAGGAAATTTAAGTACAGACGCCAGGACCAATACCCTCTGGGTTCAAGATATTCCCGTAAAATTAAATGCCATTCGAGCTTTTATTAAAACTGTCGACATCCCCGTCCAACAAGTGCTCATCGAAGCACGCATTGTCAGCGTCGATGAAAATTATGAACGCGAGCTAGGCGTACGATTTCAATCTGCCCCTGTGCAACAAAAAAATCTACAAGAGCATTTTAGCGTTGATCTTCCGGTGGGCAATCCAAACGGCGCCTCAATTGGAATTGCGCTGGCCAAATTAGGAAATGGGAACTTACTCGACCTTGAATTATCAGCGCTTGAAACAGAGGGCGTCGGAGAAATTATCTCAAGCCCTCGATTAGTCACCGCCAACCAACAACCCGCAACCATCTTATCTGGCCAGGAAATCCCTTATCAGCAATCCACCACCAGCGGCGCCACCAGCATCTCTTTTCAAAAAGCCGTATTAAATTTGGCAGTCACACCACAAATCACACCTGGCGGAGAACTCGTACTCACCCTGCACCTAAGCCAAGACAGACCCACATCTACGATGATCAGAGGGGTTCCTATCATCGAAACTCGACAATTACAAACATTGGTCACTGTCAAGAACGGCCAAACAGTCGTATTAGGGGGTGTTTATGAACAAAACGCCGAAAAAAATGTCGAAAGAGTCCCATTTCTTGGCAAAATACCGTTAATTGGAGCATTTTTTCGGCATACTTTGACCAAAAACGACCGACGAGAATTATTGATTTTTATCACTCCCAGCATCGTTAAAGACTGAAGTCGAGGCCAAAGTCACAATGATGGACTATAATATGGCTACAAGGACGATGGAGCTATAACAGAAAAGTTGGGAGAGGTGCGCCATGAAAAAGTTATTGGCATTGGTTGCTTTTGTTGCTGTCGTGGTCGTGCTGTTAATCATTCCGCGCGAGAGTTTATCTGCGGGAACTTACGGTGAGGTGTTGTGCCACGAACCTGGTTATACCTGTTTTAAAGTTCCGAGCGGCGAAACATGGGAAAGTCTTTTTCCCGATAATGCCCAACGTAATATTGTAATGCGACTCAACCGCATCAACGAACATCTTCCCGTTGGCCGAATCATTGCTATTCCTGAAGATCTCGATATTGTTGATCCGATGCAATATTCACCCATGGATAAACAAATTCCTGCGCCCAATGAAAAACTCATCATCGTTGATCCCAATAAAATGGCATGGGGAGCCTACGATGAAAATGGAAATTTAGTTAAATGGGGACCTGCTTCAACTGGACAAGCCTTTTGTCCTGACATCCAAACCGGTTGCCGAACAAAAGCCGGGCAATTTGCTGTTTATGGTAAAGGTGGACCAGGATGTATCTCGTCAAAATTCCCCGTTCCTTATGGTGGTGCACCAATGCCCTATTGTATGTATTTCAATAAGGGCTATGCACTCCATGCCTCTGAACTCCCCGGTTACAACGCAAGCCATGGATGCGTGAGAATGTTTTACGAAGATGCGTTCTGGTTAAGCAAAGAATTTGTCACTGTGGGTACAAAAGTTATTATAAAACCTTACGCGACATAACGACTCACGGCTTAACAAAAGCCAAAATGACAACAATAATAAGAATTACCGTGGGATATTCGTTCAGCCATCGATAATAAACATGGCCATGTTTATTTACATCCTCTCTGAATATTTTCACTAGATGGCCACAATAAAAATTGAAGATAATCAAACTCAATACTAGTAACAATTTCACCTGAAACCATCCGGCAAAAATAAGCGCAGGCTTTTCCCTTAGCAATAAAAGTCCCGATGCAACGACTAAGAAAAAACCAATCGTCGTCATCACATAAAGTTTTTTTTCCATGATTTTAAAACGTGCAATGCCCAGTGCATCTTGCGTCATACTGTGATAAACAAATAAACGCGGAAGGTAAAACAATCCTGCAAACCACATAACAATAGAAACAACATGAAACGCCAATAACCACTGCATTTATTTAAATCGCCCTAAAATCCCGTCAAGCGCTTCTAAATTGCGGTAATGAATAATCAACTTTCCACGACCCTTTTTATTATGTTGAATAATAACGGGGGTTCCAAGTTTATCTGACAGTTTACGCTCTAGCGATCCAATATTCGGATCGGGTAATTTTTTGGTTTTGAACGTAGGTACTGCATGATGCCATTGTTGAATTAATTTTTCAGACTCTCGCACTGAAAGAACTTTAGTGACAATAATATTTGCGGCTCTCGATTGTTCCGAAATCGCCAAGCTCATGAGAGCTTTTGCATGTCCTCTATCCATTTTTCCATTATGTAAATAGTTCTGAACCTCGGGATGTAATTCCAACAAACGCAGAGTATGTGTCACTGCAACACGTGATTTCCCTACCGCTTCAGAAACTTGTTGTTGCGTTAAATGAAACTCATCCTGCAATTGCTTTAATGCTTGCGCTTCTTCCATAACATTAAGATCTTCGCGCTGTATATTTTCGATAAGCGCCATTGCAATAGCCGCGTTATCGGGAACATCACGAACGACCACAGGAACTTCTGTTAAACCGGCTAATTGAGAAGCACGCCAACGACGCTCACCCGCAATAATTTCATAACGATTCTGTGCAACCGATCTCACAATAATGGGCTGAATAACCCCTTGTGCACGAATAGATTCGGCTAATTCTTGAAGGCTTTCTTGAGATAAAAACTTTCTCGGCTGATATTTTCCCGGTTGCAAATTTTCTATGGGTAATCGCGTGATGGTATTTTCTGAAGATTTCGCTAATGCACTGATATCAAAGGGCACATGGCTTAATAAAGTACCCAAACCACGGCCTAAACCGCGCGATTTAGTTGCTGTCGTCATGAAACAATTGCTTCCCTTTTCACTAATTCCTGAGAACGCTTTTCAATTAATTCTTTGGCCAATGAAATATATGCTACCGATCCTGATGCTGTTTTATCATAAATGACGCCGGGTAATCCATGACTGGGTGCTTCAGCAAGACGTACATTACGTGGAATGACTGTACTGTACACTTTGTCTTTGAAATGTTCCAATAATTGATCTGACACCTGATTGGCTAAAGAAGTTCGTGGATCAAACATCGTGCGTAAAATACCTTCCACATGTAATCGACGATTCGCCGTCTTACTAATTTTTTCAACGGTACCTAATAATGCAGTTAACCCTTCTAACGCATAATATTCACACTGCATTGGAATTAATACAGAATCTGCTGCAACAAGCGCATTCACCGTCAACATATTTAACGCAGGTGGACAATCAATCAAAATATAATCATATCGTCCGCGTTGTTGGCTCAATGATTTTAAAAGCCGATGTTCTCGCAGAGGAAGCGATAAAAGTCCCACCTCAGATTCAGTTAAATCACTATTGGAAGGAACAACATCAAATCCTGCGGGAACACTCTGCATGACATCTGTAATCAATTTTCGCTCAAGCAAAACATCGTTGACTGTGGCGTCCAATTTATACGGATTCACACCACAACCTACGGTAGCATTTCCTTGGGGATCTAAATCGATTAATAAGACAAGCTGCCTTTCGGCGGCCAAAGCGGCAGCGAGATTAACACACGTTGTGGTTTTTCCCACCCCACCTTTTTGGTTCGCCAATGCAACAATTTTACCCATTCACTGGTTCCGCTTCCGCTACTGTTTCTGGTTCATAGGTTAAATCAACCACATGACGTTCCGCATCTAATTTTGGAACTTTTAACGGATGCGTATTAATAACTTTGAAAGGTGCGCCTATTTCTTGCAATTCTGTTAATGGGTATACGCCCTTCATTGCAAGAATTTGTCCACCTGGCTTTACTAAATGCTTACTTAATTGCAAATATTCTCTTAGCGTACTAAACGCGCGAGAAACAACGGTATCGAACAATTGTTCTGTTTTATATTCTTCAACACGCTGATGGACAACGCGTACATTTTTCAAACGTAATTGATACACCGTTTGCTGTAAAAATCGCGTCTTCTTTTGGTTACTGTCCAAAAGAACAAATTGTTTTTCCGGCATGACAATAGCAAGAGGAATACCGGGAAGCCCTGCACCTGTTCCAACATCCAATACAGTCTTACCTCTAATAAAAGGTTTGATTGTAAGACTGTCGAGAAGATGACGAGTCACCATGGCATCCAAATCACGAATAGCGGTAAGATTAAAGACCCGATTCCATTGCGCAATCAGTTCAATGTAACGAATCAGCTGCGCTTCTGTTCCTTTGTCAGGAACATCATTAAGCTCAACCAGTCCTTGGTGTAATAATTCGAATAATTCAATACGAGACATAAAATATAATCACCTTATCATGACGTTTGTTAGAAAAAATAAAGGGCAACATCATTATGATTATATTCTACTCCACGACCCAACCTTACACTGCATCTTATCCAAAGCAACAAAAACTTTCCAATGCTTCTTTCAACGAAGCAATTTAGGTGCTGCCTCCTGTAGCTTTATTCAGCTGTGCTTGCTGAGCGGGTGTAAGCGTGGTTCCACCACTACCACCTTGAGCCGCATTCATCGCTGCTTGTTGAGCAGGTGTGAGAGCAAACCCACCCGTTCCTGTTCCGCCACCAGTACCACCCGTTCCGCCTGAAGTTCCCGAACTGGACGCACTCGCTGCCGTCGCACTTAAACTAGACTGAACTGTTTGATAATCATAGTTAATCTTTGCTTGGTTAATTTGTGAGGTCGATTGTTGCATAGCGACCTCTTCAGCTAGCATTCGTTCAAGAAGAAGTTTTTGCTCAAACATTTGCTTTGAAATTTCAGCTAATACAAAAAGTGTTTCACGTTGCACAGCTGTCGAGGAAGCGGTGTTTACATTTGCATACCAAAGAGGATTTCCAACTCTACGATCAACGAGAAATTGCTCAAGCTGAAGTTGGCTAGCATCATTAATTGGTGTCTGCGGCGTATTTGTATCCAAGGGTAATGTTGTCATATGTGCATTCGTCCCCAAGCCTTTAACAAGTGCCCGCTCCTGCGCAAGGTATTGAAGATTTGACATCGCAACAGATTGTGCTGCAGCTGCCGCACGAGCTTCCAGCAAATAATTCTGTACATCAGCCTGCCCCATTTGTGTTGCCACCGTTGCAGGATTAAAAGACAGTATACCGATCGGTTGAGCTTGGCCTGTTAAAAACATAACTAGATTGTTCACAGCGGCAGCGGCCGTACTGTTAGTCGGATCGTAATTAAAGACCCCAAGAATAGTATCCGCATTCAAAAAAGCATTATCTGAAGCAGGTTGTTTATTATTATTTGGGGGGGTGTTATCTGTGCCAGGCAACATTGCAAGCGCAGTGGTTGCCGCTGATGGGGGAGAGCTGCCAAAAGCCAACATAGTTTGCATATTTGTCTCAGTTATGCCGACTGAAGATTGTAATGTAGTTTGCAATGTATTAACGAGCTGCGTGTTAGCATACGCAGTTCCCGTCGCATTATAAGCCGACGAGCCGCCACTAACATCGCTTTGTTGCAATTTCCAGAAAAGCTCTTCATACGCCACAAGATTCATTAAATTTTGGCCCAACCAAGGAAGATAAGCATTACTCGCCGCATCAATTGATGGTTGAACAGAGCCCGACGAAGGAAATATGGGACCAACCGGTGCCTGAGCAGGAGTAATAGTGGGTGGAGGGGGATTTTGTGCCAGCGCAGCTCCCGTCAATGAAAGCAATCCAACACTTAATAAGATTTTTTTGAACCCAAGCATAAACACTCTCCTTTCAATTTACGTCATCTAGCGATAGGGATTAACTGAACTATTACTGCTGTCTTGTGTATTTCCACCCGGAGCATACATATTGCCTACAGAAGAGTCGGATGACTTATCAGAAGGATTCACCGCTACATCTGGCACCTTTGGAGAAGGCTGAGCAGATGAAGGTTGCTCGGGATACGTCATCGGTGGAGGTGAAGGCGGCGTTTGCTGTGTTGTGGATGGAGGAGGGGCTTTCCCCGCGGGCACTTGAATTGACGGCGCAAAATTTTTATTAAATTGCTCGCTCGACTGATTGGCTGCTTGATTGAATATTTGTTGCATTTTATCGCCATTGGAATTTGTTTCGTTTTGCTGTGCAAACGCACTCACAAAAACTAAACCCGTAACACCAACACATAAAATCCTTTTAAGCATGATCCTCTCCCTCTAAAGCTTTCATAATCAATGCGATACGCTGTGGTGCAAAAACACGAGATAATAAACGCAGTCGTTCAAAAACAATATTTCTTCGCAAAAATAATCCAGGAGGATCATCTGGGGTTTGACTAATTTCTTCGGCATGAATTAATAATTTTGATGCTGACCCTGGATGCGCGGTATCAATTGCTTGTAATATTCGCAACACACGAGCCGCTTTTACATGACACGCTATTTTAATAAATAACTCTTGTTGACCTAATTGACCTAAATCAACACTAGAAAGATTATCTAATTCCTGACCTAATTTTTGTAACGCAGATTCCACTTCATTATTTCCATCTGCTGTCCATGTTTCTACACCTTCCATAAATGTAATCACACGATATACATTCGGATCCTGATATCGACTCCAAAATTCATGAACAGCTTCACGACTTAAATCAGGCATTAAGAAGTTCCTTTCTCTATAGCGCGCAGAGTATAGTCTATAGTAAAAAATTGTCAAAGCATGCTACACTCGAAATTCACACGGTAGAGAGGCAAGTAATCGACGATGAAACGGTGGATTTCTCTAGGAATTCTTTTACTCTGGCCAACTCTGTTGTTCGCGCAAACTGCTGGCAGTATCCACAATTTTACACTTAGCTTAACTCCTCCTCCTACGGATCTTTCTTATATTTATTTAAGCAACATGTTTGGTTACGTCGATGGATTATTATTTGGTAGTGGTAGCCAATTGGGAAGCACTTTATTCAGTGTATATAATGGCGCTATTTTAGCACTGGGTGGAATTATTATTCTTTACACCTTCATGATTGGAACAATAAAAACAGCGCACGAAGGAGAAGTTCTTGGTAAAGAATGGTCGTCTATCTGGATTCCATTACGCACAACTATAGGTATTGCACTCCTTATCCCAAAAGCTTCTGGTTATTCTTTTATTCAGATATTCATCATGTGGGTTGTCATTCAGGGAATAGGTGTTGCTGATAGTGTGTGGAACGCCGCGCTTAACTATTTGTATTCTGGCGGAATTATTATTGTCCAAAACTATGCTGGGAATAATCTCGTTTCAACTGGACCCATGGTTTCAAAATCTGCTCAACTGCTTCGTTCATTAACCTGTGTTGAAATGTTTCAACAAGAGCTGAGCACTTACATCAGTACCCAAACTGGGCCAAACCAGCTGACACCTCCTCCCGATTTTGTTGGCGCTATCATTGCTGCCATTAATAGCGCAGACCCATCAGGGGGCACAAGCTCTGTTCAATTCCCTCAAAGTAATTACTACGCGACTAATGGTGTTTGCGGAAGCGTGTCATGGGATAGCGTTTGGAAAGATCTACCTAGCGCAATGCAGTCAGACCCTTCGACTTTAGCACAATGGAAAGGTGACAAAAGCCGTGGAATCGCCTTAAGCCAAACAATTTCAACACTGGAACCTTTCGCGAGAAGTATCGCCTCGAACTTCCTTGAGTCTAACCCCGTTGCACTGGGTCAACTAACAAGCTCAAACTCATGGGGAGGCCCGAATGGCGCGCCCTACCTAATCCAAGGGTCGCTCCTCGGTGACGCAGCCGCTTCCTACTTCGGCACCATGTCGACCGCCATGCAGGCGATGGCTCAAGGCGCTGACAACTCTAAGCTCTTGGCTAACTGGATACAGGGCCCTAATGGTGCGCAAGCACAAGGCTGGGTCATGGCGGGCGCTTACTATTTTAATATCGTAAACTCAAATCAAAAGGTGGCCGATGTCACTTCTGGCAGCCTTCCCACAATTCAAGAACCAGGAGCGGATCTCACCAGTGTAACAGGCATTACCAATTATCTGGGTGGCAAAACGAGCCCATATACTACCAATCTTCAAACACTCATCAATGGACAGACGGGTACCGCGCAGAACCCCTTGCCTAGCTCATCAAGCGATATTGTTGTCACGGCGAGCGGCCCCTTTATCTCAGGCGCAAAAGCTTTTGGTGCCGCACTTACGTTTGGAAGCTCTAATGTCGTGGCGGTAATAAGTAGCCATGAAACGACTATCGGAAGCGTCGGCGCTAGCGGCCAAGCACTTGCAGATTCAATGAATGGCGTTCTTGATGGTATCGGAACGTGGTTGTCAACCATCGCTAACGGGCAAACAAACAATGCAAACCCAGTAATCAGTCTTGCTATCTTTGGTGGGAATCTCACGAACTCTGCTTACAATAGTATTCTGATGTTAGCGATGCTAGGATTTGGACTCACATTCGCATTAGGACTCATTCCTTATGATTCCATCGGGAATGCAGGAATTTCTATTGTTACCGCCATCACCGGTTTCTACACCCCCATTTATGTCACCATACTGACCTTTGGCTTGACGATGACTTATTACATCCCCCTAATTCCCTTTATTATTTTTACCTTTGGTGTTATTGGGTGGTTTATTGCGGTTGCTGAAGCCATGCTTGCGGCGCCACTTGTCGCATTGGGGATATCTCATCCCGAAGGCTCTCACCCAATTTTAGGAAAGGCCGATCCTGCCGTTGCGCTCTTGGTCAATGTTTTTTTAAGACCTACTTTTATGGTTCTCGGTCTCCTTTTTGGAATGATGATTTCATATATTGGCGTATGGCTGGTTAATCAAGGCTTCGGCCAAGCTTATGCTGCAGCCTTAAAATCGGCCGGGAACACTA
The DNA here is from genome assembly GCA_035943935.1 of Gammaproteobacteria bacterium. Lineage (GTDB taxonomy): Bacteria > Pseudomonadota > Gammaproteobacteria > DASZBR01 > DASZBR01 > DASZBR01. Next base: position 16,473 of record DASZBR010000005.1, on the reverse strand, counting down.
ACGTAGCATTTGCGTCCGTTACATTCATGATTGTTTACGTTTTAATCGTAATGCAAGTTGTACAAAAAAGTTTCAGTTTAATTCACGTTATTCCCGACCAAGTTATGCGCTGGCTCGGCATGAACATCGAAGGCATGGGCGGAGAAGCAGAAGCAGAAGGCGCTATTGGCGGCAAAGCAAGAGCCGGCCTCGGAAAAATGGCAAGCATGACAGGCTCAACTGTTCAAACCGCTGAAGCGTTAGGAAAAGCAAGTGCGCAACTGGCAAAATCTGGTAAGAAGTCAGGTGGTGGTGGAGCATAAAATACACTGGAGAGAGTAAAGTATGGGAATCATTAGCGGCATTACGAATACGCTTAAGAGTGCTCTAGGGCTTGGACAGCTTAAGTCACAAACAGCTGATCTTACCAAGATGGCAAATGATGTTTTGTCTGTGCCAAAAATTAAAAAAGACCAAGACACATCGGAAACTTTCGAGGAAGCACTTGTACGGCTTCAGCTTTCTGAGGCAGATATTGAACGTCGTAAAAGTCAATTCCAACGACTTGCAAGTATTTATTTAATTCTTGGCGTCGTTGTTTTTCTTTACATGGTTTATCTGATTTTTAAAAAGGCTTTTTTCCCCGTCATAGGCTGCCTGGGAATTCTCCTCATCACATTTTCGCTCTATTTTCGCTATAGTTTTTGGTTGTTTCAAATGCGCGAAAGGCGTTTGGGCTGTACTTTTTTTGAATGGTTATCTGAACTGACAGGAAAGAAACAATGAAACGTTGGGCTTTTCTAGGATTTCTTTTACTTTGGCCGACACTCCTCTTTGCACAGGGCAATCTGTCGCTCCCATTTTCAAGTAGTTTTGGCCTCACTTTTACACCCGCAATTAATGACCTCTCGGTAATTTATTTAAGTAACATGTTTGGTCAAGTTGACGGCGTATTGTTTGGTACAGGCAGTCAATTAGCAGGAGCTTTGTTTGGTGTCTACAACGGCGCCATTTTGGTCCTTGGCGGTATTGTTGTTATGTATACGTTCCTTATGGGAACCATAAAAACAGCGCACGAAGGTGAGATGCTCGGGCAAAGCAAAGAATGGTCATCCATCTGGACCCCGTTACGTACCGTAGCAGGTATCGCGCTCCTCATTCCTAAAGCCTCTGGTTATTCTTTTATTCAAATATTTATTATGTGGGCTATTGTTCAGGGTATTGGTGTCGCCGACAGTATGTGGAACGTTGCGCTTGATTATTTATTAAAAGGCGGCATCGTGATTTCCCAAAATTATGCGGGTTCGAATAAAACAGTGGGTTATAGCGCACAACAAGAAGCCTGGGGGGCCCAAAATGGTTTATCACCCGCTGCGATGGCAATGTTTTTTGGCCCTCCCAAAACAACTTACGGCTCGACAACTATAAATACTACCCCCATGATTCATGGTTCCGCTCAATTACTGAGTTCGCTGACCTGCGTCGAAATGCTGCAACAACAATTAACGAATTATCAAGCGGCTCAGAAACAAACTGGCACTATCCCCAATTTTTATACTGACATCATAAATGCGATTAGCGCGTCGAGTCCCGACAGTACGACAACAACTATTCCGTTCCCTGACAGCCATTACAATGGCACTGACGGCGCCTGTGGATCAGTGACATGGGGCAGTATCGCTTCAAGTTTCGCGGCCAGCGGAGTATCCGTTCCCTTGAGTAACACACCACTGGGTGCAGCTTTGCAAGGCAACAATGATCGTGCAACCGCGGTAGCTGCGACAGTTTCTTCGCTTGATAGTTATGCAAGACTGATCGCACAAAATTACCTTTCCACTCCACCTTCCGCACTAGGTCAGCTTACAGCTCCAGGAGTATGGGCAGGACCTAACAACTCTCCCTTTATTATTAATGGTTCTCTTTTAGGTGACGCGGCAGCGGCATACTACGGCACAATGTCGAGTACAGTACGACTTATTGCTCAACTCGCAAAAGACCCCACCACCGTCGCGGCCTGGACACAAGGCGCAAAAGTACAGGGCTGGGCTATGGCAGGAGCCTTTTATTTTAATATTGTGACCGCCAACAATCAGATTCTCAATGTCGTCGATAAGAATGTCCCTACATATGCTACGCCTGCCACTAATCTGTCAACGGATACACGCATCACGAATGCTCTTGGAGGCCCAAATAGTTCCTATGTCCAGCAACTTCAAAGTCTTATCAACGGACAAGCAGGACAAAATGGCAGTAATGACACCATCGTTGCAAGTGACGGCCCCTTCATGCTGGGCGCCATGGCATTCGGTGATCAACTCTCTTTCGGTAGCACTAATATTGCTCCCCAAACTGCTCAAGGATCTAGCACCAGTGGACAAGTGGGTCAATTTCTCGGACCTGTAAACTATGTTTCAAGCATAGCCGCCAATTGGTTGACGACCCTTGCAAACTCTCAGCAAAGCAATGAAAACCCTGTTGTTTCCATTGCGGGTTTTGGTGGAAGCCTTGCCAATGCGTCATATAATGCCCTCATAAACATGGCTGTAATAGGATTCGTGATTACGTTCCTCTTAGGACTTATGCCATTTGACAGTCTTGGCGCAGCAGGTGTTTCTATTACGACCTCCGTTATGGGATTTTTTACCCCTATCTTTGTCTCCTTGCTCGTTGCCGGACTCACCATGGCCTTCTACATTCCCATGATTCCTTTTATTATTTTTAGTTTCGGTGTAATCGGTTGGTTTATTTCAGTCGTTGAAGCGATGTTAGCGGCTCCAATGGTAGCCTTAGGCATTGCACATCCCGAAGGTTCTCATACCATTTTAGGAAAAGCAGAACCCGCCGTTGGACTTTTGGTAAATGTCTTTTTAAGACCCACCTTTATGCTTTTCGGCCTTCTTTTTGGAATGATGATCTCTTACATCGGAATATGGTTGCTTAATCAAGGATTTGGGATTGCATTTAGTGGTGCAACACAAGGAATAACCACAAACGGAATATTCGAACCCATTGCCTGCGTAATTATTTACGTTTTAATTGCCATGCAAATTGTACAAAAAAGTTTCACTTTAATTTATACCATCCCAGACCACGTACTACGATGGATTGGTATAAGCGCTACACAAAGTTTTGGTGGCGAAGGACAAGCCGAACAAGCGATTGCGCAAGGTGCGCATGGTGCCTTCGAGAAGATGGGTCAACACTCCGGACAAGTTGTTGAAACCGCGCTGAAAGTGGGTGAAGAATCAGGAAAGATGGTAAAAGAAATTGTCAAAGCCATCGTTACCCGAGGAAAAGGCGGCGGTGCAGCCAAAGGAGCCAAGGGTGGTGGCGGCGGTAAAGGAAAAGGCGCAGCAGCGAGTGGAAAAGCTGGCAAGCAAGCAAATCACTCTTCTGTACAAGCTCAGGGAACAAGGAATGGCGGTGGTGGCGGATCGACACATCCACAGCAAAATGCCCAACATCATCACCATCACGGTGGTGGAAAAGGCGGCATGGGACAACAACTTACGCAAATTATTCAAACGATAATCAATAACACCTAATCCTGCAGGAGGATCATAATTTATGGATGTTAACGCTTTGGTCAATACATTGTGCAATGGTTCAACAGAACTTTACGGCGCTTTGATGGATCTTTTTACCTATGAGCCGGATTCTTTTGAACATAGAGAACAGTTTATCGAAGCATTATCAACGAAAGCTTACAGCGGAAATGCAATCGCGCAATCTTTTTTATCTGCACTTTATCTTAATGGTATGGGCGTAGAAGAAGATGTACCTAAAGCACTTTCTCTCGCTCGACGATCAGCCAGTTTAGGAGAACCCAGCGGAGAAGTTATGTTGGGTCTTATGTATTTATACGGCTATGAAATCACTGAAGATTATTCACGCGCGCTATATTGGTTTCAATTGGCGAGCAGCAAAGGTAACGCAGATGCTAATAATTATTTAGGTACAATGTACGAAAATGGTGTTGGCGTAAAAGCAGATGCGAAAGAAGCCGTAAAATATTACAAAGCGGCCGCCGATACAAAAAATCCCTGCGGACTCTACAATTTAGGATGCTGTTACGATGTTGGTTATGGCGTACCACAAGATACAAATGAAGCAATGAGATTATATGGATTAGCAGCGCCTCGTTTTCCTCGTGCACAAGAGGCTCTGGACGTATTAAAAAGTAGAGCTGCTTAAGAGATTATAACCCAGCGTCTTTATCTGCGTTTTTAGCACCGGCTAAAAGGATTTTGTATTCGCGAGATGAAATAACGCCTTCATTGAATCGTTTTTGCGCGTCCACTTCCATTGGCTGACCGCGTTCTTTTAATAGGCGACGTGTTGCCGCCGTAATTTTTTCAACATCCACATCTAATAAAATATCACGAATTTCATCGGTAAAAATTAAATATTCACGCAAAGCCACACGCTTGCCATCTACTGTCGGAACTAATTTTTGCCAAATCGCCAATCGAATAGTTTCCAAAATATCAATGGTTCGGCCATGTCGTTCATCCGCAGGAAATGTCGTCACTAATCGACGCATCGTTTCGGCCACACCATTACTGTGTAAAGTAGTATAGACCGGATGGCCTGTAAGTGCCGCTTCTAATACCGCACTCATCGTTTCTTGGTCGCGCGCTTCACCCACTAATATCAAACGCGGTTTTCGACGCAATGCATTTCGAACACCTGCGGCAAAAGAAGGTAAATGTCGAGGAATTTCAGATTGACTCACAACGGAATTAGGCATTTCGAGACCATCGTATACAAATTCGATCGGCGCTTCATACGTTAAAATCTTTCGGTTACTTTCTTCACTTTCAGACAAATGACGAATAATAGACGCCAATAATGTACTTTTACCCGATCCCGTTGCGCCAGTGACGTATACAACTCCTTGATGAGGCGCAATGGCTGCTTTTATGTCATCTGGCAATGCCATTTCATCTAGGTGTGGTGGCAATCCTGGAATAGTTCGCAATGTAATCTGAATTCCATCGTGTCCCTCAACCTGACAACCTGTCGCATTCACACGATAACGATAGCGCTCTGTTCGTGTTGGTCGTACTTCATAATGCGTATCAACATCAGAACCACTCAAAATTTGCGTAGTACCATTGGGACCATAAATGCCGTTTAACATTTCCCCCACTTCCGTATTTGATAATTTACGATGTGTTACACGGTATAAACGACCATAAATTTCCGCGAATACACTTTCACCCGTCTGAATAGTAATATCTGAAGCACCTAATTGCTGGCAAAAAGCGAGTAAACGATCAGTTTCTATGGGCGTAAATCGTAAGGGCTCTTTCGGAAAAGAAAAATTTTCAACTGTCATTGGGGGTCCGTTTCTAAAGCAGGCTGCCACCGAGTACTGTTGGGTTCAAGTGCTGGAAGCGCAGTAATACGTAAGACTTGGTCATTAACATTCATACTTTCACCACCACCGGTTACACCCAATTCTGCACGCGACACAAATGGCGCACTGACAATATTTTGCGCACGTAAGGTACGATATAACGCCATACCGGTATAATCTCTTTCTAAGCGCGAAAGATTATCTGAATAAATTTGGTTCGCTTGATCCACACCATTGTTCCAACCATCTTCTGCAAATTTTCGCCAGAGATCAACTTCTTTGCTGTTGTGCGGCAAAATACCAGAATCCGGTTTTGGAGGAACAGGGTAATCCATCCACAAATAATCACGCCATGTAGGGACTGTTGTGACGAATTTTGCTTGGCTTTCAATTTCATACGTAACATCTGCCAAACGAATGGTATTAGGCCCATCTAAATTGAGTGTCTGTCGTGCTTCTGTTAACACTGGGGGTAATACATTATGAGGTAATAGCAACCGCTCAAATTGATAGGTCTCATCAAGCGTTTTACTTTTTGCCATTAATTTTGCATTGATTTCGTCCGAACGCCAATGCAATCCTGCTTGTGCGCCTAAACTCATGGCAACTTCTTTCAATGCATCTTCACGCATCGCAGTCACTTTACCTGAGTTTTCCTTAACAGCCGGTGGTGGTGCACTTAAATCTTGAAGACCTTGGAGAGAAGTTGTATCACCCGTGTGATGAGTTACAGTAGAAGTACACGCGACAAGTCCGAAAACGCAGAGAGGAGCAAGCATCCACTGACTCAATTTCGGCATCTTTTCCTAACTCCTACCGTAGCGCAACTCGATAATTCTTGTGTCAGGAAAGACAACGATATTGGCTTTTGATCCAGCTTGATAATCGATATCACGCAAAATATAGGCCAATGGAGTATTTTTTTGATGAATTGAAATTAACACAGGAATAGGTGGCTTTGAACCTAATACACGCAGTTGATAATTACCTGCTTGCGCAATTTTTTTCACGATGGGGCCAATGGGTCCAGACCAATCAACAGAAGCAAGCGCATTCATATTGTAACTGTTTGCGTCAGGTAATGTTTTCATTGAAAGCGGTGGCGTTGTTGCTCGCTGTATTTCTTCAGAAGCGGTGAGAGAATCACTGATAGTGCTCGATGCTTGGGCCAATGTTGTATTAGCATGTTCAACTTGAGCCGCATCTGTATTTTTATATGTTGTCCCACATCCTGCAATTAACAAACTAGTTACACCTAAGGTAAAGAGTCGTTTCATTTCCATAGTTTCCGGCGGCTTCACTGCGATAAAAGGATGAGCCATTGAAACAAGTTGGTCAGGCCTTGTCAAGGACGTAAAATTTCTTCAGAGCGCAACCAAAAAATATTTAATATTTTTCGTTTTTCCTTCTTTTAAAATATGCCAGTTCGCGGGAATAGCAATAGTTTCTTGTTCTTTTTCTGTTTCAATATAAACATACGATTTTGCATGCACCAATCCTTGCTGAAGCAACCAATTACAACTTGGACCAATAAGATTTTGATGAAAAGGCGGATCTAAAAAAATAATATCGAACGGTTCTTTGGGCAGAATAATATTTTCAGGTGCGTGACCTTGATAGAGCGTAATGTTCTCAGCCCCTAATTTCTGCGCAGTGTTTCTCAGTGATTCAATCACAATAGGCGATTTATCAACCATCACCACATGCTTTGCTCCTCGCGAAAGTGCTTCAAACGATAACGCACCACTCCCTGCAAATAAATCCAAACAATAAGCGCCTGAAATAACAGGGCTCAGCCAATTAAACAGTGTCTCACGCACACGATCGGGTGTAGGTCGAATTTCTGTTAATCCAGGAATCTGAATCTTTCGACTGCGCCATATTCCACCGATGATGCGCAATTGATGTGTCTGGTTTTTGGGCATAGTGCTAAACTACTCGTTTTTGAATAATGGGAATGTCATGTTACAATGCTTGAAACAAAGCCTCAAACGAACCCGCGCCGTATTCACTCAAGGTCTGGCCAGTTTGTTTTTGGGTAAAAAACAAATTGATGCAGAACTATTTGAGTCTCTTGAAACATTGTTGTTGTCTTCTGATGTCGGTGTAGAAACAACACAAAGCATTATGCAAAATTTAACCGCACAAGTCTCTCGACGAGATCTCAAAGATCCCGCATTACTTTTACAAGCATTGCAAAATTTATTAATTGAATTTTTACAACCCTACGCCATTCCACTAAAGATTAATACGGCACATTCCCCCTTTGTCATTTTATTTATAGGCATTAATGGCGCAGGAAAAACAACGACGATTGGAAAACTGGCAAAGCAATTACAATTAGAAAAAAAACAGGTTTTGCTTGCGGCAGGAGACACATTCAGAGCCGCAGCCGTTGAACAGCTTCAAACCTGGGGGGAACGCAACGCTATTCCTGTCGTTGCCCAAAAATCAGGAGCAGACAGTGCCGCCGTTATTTTTGATGCCCTCCAAGCTGCAAAAGCCCGAAAAACAGATGTTTTATTGGCTGACACCGCAGGACGCCTTCATACACAAAACCATTTAATCGAAGAACTCAAAAAAGTTAAGCGTGTGATTTCCCGTGTAGATGCATCTGCGCCCCATGAAGTTCTGCTCATATTAGACGCCAGCATAGGCCAAAACGGGCTAATCCAGGCCAAACAGTTCCACCAAGCCCTAGGCGTAACGGGGCTTATCGTGACCAAAATGGACGGGACCGCCAAGGGAGGCGTTTTGTTCTCCATTGCACAGCAATTGAAGCTCCCCATACGTTTTATCGGGACTGGTGAGGCTATCGATGACTTAGCGATTTTTGATGCTAGAGAGTTCGTAGAAGCTATTTTGGCAGGCGATTAGACTAGCCTTAAAATAAAGTTGCCACTTGTCCCTCAATATGCTGTATACTTGTTGCAATTGCAGGGATGTTCTCTGCAAGGTTTATATTTCATTTTTGAGGTTTATTTTTATTATGGCAACAGGTACAGTTAAGTGGTTCAATGAAGCAAAAGGTTTCGGTTTTATCACCCCAAACGACGGCAGTGAAGATGTATTCGTACACTTCTCTTCAATCAAAGGCGCGGGTTTCCGCACCTTGCATGAAGGTCAACCTGTCACGTTTAGTGCAGAAAGAGGCCCCAAGGGTATGCAGGCAACTGCTGTCGAACCCGCAGGCAAAGAAAAAGAAACTACAGAAGAATAGTTTGTTTCTTTCTAAGAAAACCCTGCTTTCGAGCGGGGTTTTTTTTGAGTTTTTTTTGAGGGAAATATGATTATTCTTGCCGTATCTAAAGACCAACCCCTCGAAAAAATACAAAAAGCCATCGACCTAGGTCAAATCTGCTTTGGTGAAAATTATCTCCAAGGCGCACTTCCCAAGATTCAGGCGCTACTCAATAAAAGTCTAGAATGGCATTTTATTGGAAAAATTCAATCCAATAAAACACGTGATATTGCGACCTATTTTTCATGCGTACAAAGCCTGGACGATCTTAAGATTGCAGAACGTTTAAATAATCAACGCCCTTCTCAACTACCCCCGCTTCAAGTCTGTATAGAAATCAATAATGGACGTCACCCTCAAAAACCCGGAATTCCCTTATCTGAATTACCCCTATTTATCGAAAAACTAAAAGCTTTGCCGCGGTTACACTGGCGTGGTTTAATGAGCACGATTACGGAAGAGTATGAAACAACGGCCCACGCATTTGTTCAGTTAAAAAAACAAGGGCACGATATCGATATACTGTCCATGGGAATGTCAGACGATTATCAAAAAGCAATTGAATTAGGCGCGACCATGATACGAATCGGTACGGCGTTTTTTGGAAAACGACAAGGGAGGAAACACCATGAGTGATGCACATCACCCTACAATTGGATTTATTGGTGCAGGCAACATGGCGCATTGTTTAATTAATGGACTTGTCGCCGACGATTATCCCGCAACACAAATTTGGGCAAGCGATCCTAGTGAAGAACAATTAAATTTTTTAAATCGTCAATTTCATATTCATACCACAAAAGAAAATGAAGCCATTGTGACTCATTCAGATATTCTTGTTTTAGCGGTAAAACCTCAAGTCATGAAAAGCGTCATAGAACCGTTGGCCTCTTCGATTCAGAAAAAAAAATCTCTCGTTGTTTCAATTGCAGCAGGAATTTCTGTCACCGCGTTCAGTCAATGGCTGGGACCACAAACTGCGATTGTTCGCTGCATGCCCAATGTTGCCGCTTTTGTGGGAAGTGCCGCGACAGGAATGTATGCCAATAAAAACGTGTCACCACTTCAACGTGATTTAGCTGAAACCATTTTACGATCGGTTGGAATTACGCTATGGGTACAAGATGAAAAATTAATTGATACGATTGCCGCACTTTCTGGCAGTGGCCCTGCATATTTCTTTTCAGTAATGGAAACGTTAGAAAAAACAGCCATAAAATTAGGATTGAATGAAGAAGATGCGCATCTATTAACCTTACAAACTGCATTGGGTGCTGCCCGACTTGCAATGTCAACAAATGAGACGACCAGCGAATTACGTCAACGTGTTACATCAAAAGGTGGCATTACAGAAAAAGCGCTTGCGGTTTTAGAAACGCATCGCACACAGGATGCATTTGCTAAAGCACTTGAAGCTGCCTATGATCGTTCCATTGAAATGTCCAAACAATTGATTTAGACTTTTCGATCCGGGGGTGGATCAATGGAAAATAATGCAACGGAAGTTGTTTCAGGAAAAACCGTCTTGCAACGCATGGCAGATCTCATTGCCAATGCTGAATTTTCTTTGCAAACCTCCAAAAACTCCCAAAAAGATATAGAAGCCTCTCTGCAAGAAAAAACAAAATTACTCGATCAGCATCTTCGAAATATTTCCTCAGATATCCGCCATTTTCGTGAAATGATGACTCGCGCAGGAGCGCAACAATTGCGCGAAGAAACCGAAAAGCTGTCTCAAGAAGGCAAAAAAGAAGCGAAGCTCCTCGAAAATACTTATCGGACGACTAAAGCGGCGATTGCAACACAATGTGTTCAATTAAATAAAGCCTCGATGAGTACAGTTAAGAACGTCTCTCAATTAGTCAGCTCAGTCAGAAAAAATCATCTTAAAAAACTTACAGAAGAAAGATTAGGTGAGCTACAACAAAATTGCGAAACCAGTTTGCAAAAAGTTCACCGTATGGTGACGTCATTACATTGGCGAAATTTGGTGATGGCCGTATTAATTACGGTATTAGTTGCCACTATCGTAAGTTTATATGTTGATAATGCTTGGCCGTGGCAAGCGCATCAGCAAATTTTGAAGCAGCGTGAAGCCGGAAAAATATTATTGAATTCCTGGCAACAACTCTCACACAGCGATCAAGAATTAATTATCCAAAATGCATAAGAGCACCCTATGACAACGTTGTCACCTGAAATAGAGCAACAAATTGCTGAACTCATTGCCTCTTACGAGATTGCGATGGCACGGTTGAATGCGCGCGAAAAAGGCCTTGATGAACACTTTGAACTTTCTGAACGCTTTCTCAACGAACAAATCGAAAAAGTAAATGCGCTCATGGCGGACTTGCGGGAAGTCATGACAGAAGCCGGCGCCGCACGCATGCGATTATCCATGCAAGAAGCTTTAAAATTAGGCGAATCACAGCTCGCCACACTGAAAAAACTGAATTCCGAAACACAAAGCTTGATGACCGATAGCTGTACGCGTTTTGAAAAAACCTCAAATTCCACGGTTAAAAATGTCAATGAAGCGATTAATGCATTTAAAATTGACGACTTTAAAAATTTTGTTGAAGAAAGTTACGAACAAGTCAAAAATAATTCCACCAAAACTGTCGAAGATGTCTCCAAAATATTACGGTTATTTCACTGGAAAAATCTCGCTCTCGCGTTAGGCTTAAGTTTAGTCGTTGCGGTGATGATTGGTCTTTACATCAATGCCGAATGGCCGTGGGAAATTCATCAAAGTGTTGTGAAAGAACGTGCAGCAGGAAAAGCCTTAATGAATGCGTGGCCGCATTTAACAAAAGATGATCAGGCTTTTTTACAGAATAAGATATTGAAGACTACTTCGTAACACCAGATCCTTCGTCGTGCTTCGCACTCCTCAGGACGACAGTTTTTTATACTTCTCCAACAACGCTTCTTTTGTTTCTTTATAGTCTGGATTTAACGGAATACACGCCACAGGGCACACATCAACACATTGCGGCCTATCGTAATGCCCCACACATTCAGTACATTTATGCGGGTCTATTTCGTAGATAAACTCACCTTGTGAAATGGCGTTATTTGGACACACGGGTTCACAGACATCGCAGTTAATACACTCATCGGTAATCATCAATGCCATAAGTTATTTTTTTAACCGTTCAGCAACCACTGAGGGAACAAATAAGGAAACATCGCCGCCTAATCGTGCAATGTCTCGGACAAACGTCGATGAAATATGCGTATAGTTTTCATTCGGCGCCATAAAAAGTGTTTCTATTTCTTTATACAAATGCTGATTCGTACTCGCGAGTTGACGCTCATATTCAAAATCCGCCATCGCACGAATACCACGCAGTATAGTGGTGATCTTTTTTTCTTTGGCAAAGTCGACTAACAACCCTTTAAATCCCACAACCTCGACATTAGAAAACTGGCGTAAAGCCGCTTTGGCTAAGGCTAATCTATCTTCAGCCGGCAATAAGGTTTTCTTAGCAGTATCAATGGACACGGCAACGACAACTTTCTCAAACAATTTCGACGCGCGCAAAATAAGATCCACATGACCAAGGGTGATGGGATCAAACGTTCCTGGATAGATGACAGATGTCGACATAAGCCTTTTTCGGTATAGAATGTGCGCTCATCTTAAAGTAAGTAGATAGGAAAATCCATGATTTCACCTGATAACCGTGTCCGAATACAAACCATTATTAACGATGCATTACTCAATGCTATGAAGAGCCATGCGGGAAAACCCGCGACCTATATTCCCGAATTGGCCAATGTCGATTTGGAAACCACAATGATGGCCATTACCCTGTACGATGGCACAACACTCACGACAGGCGGACATGTCGATCACCGGTTTACATTGCAATCTGTCGCCAAAATTATTTTATTAGCTGGATTACTTGAAGAGTACGGCGAAAAAGCCGTGTTTTCATGGGTCGGCACAGAATCGTCAGGCCATGACTTCTCGAATATTGTTCAACTCGAATCGTTTGGTCCCAAGCCGTCTAATCCTTGCGTCAACGCTGGCGCAATTGCACTGTGTAATCACATCCCAGGCGATACCGTTGCTCAACAATTAGCTTGGATAGACAGCTGGATGGAACGATTATTTGGCGAACCCCTCCGCATCAATCAATCTGTTTTTGAATCTGAACGATCAACGGGTTACCGTAATTTTGCGTTAGCCAATCTCATGAAAAGTAATGGCGTGATTACACGGGAAGTCGATGATGTCTTAAGACTGTATTTTAGCTTATGTTCTTATGAAGCAACCATATTACAATCCTCTCGATTTGCGTCCATGCTAGCCAACGGCGGAACGAATACTCAAGGAAAACGCGTATTAACCAAACGCAGTGTCCGCGGAGTTGTCAGCACCATGGCAACGTGCGGATTGTATGACGAATCAGGTCGACATTTATTACGTACCGGATTACCGGCAAAAAGCGGGGTTTCGGGATTAATTATTGCAACTGCTGTGGGATTAGGCGGAATTAGCGTTTTTAATCCGAGATTAAATCCGAAAGGCGGCAGTGTACGCGGACATATTATGTTGGAATATCTTTCGGCGAAATTGGGATGGCATTTCGCCACCCCACGCAAAATGAAAACCATTCGTCCTTAAGCTGCTGGCGATCCCATTCCCGGTGTTTTAATCTGCAACGAATCGGGTCGTGGTTTTACACCCAAATCCATTTTCTCTTTGCCTGATAATATTATCGCGGCCTTTTGTTGAATGATCGCTTCCGCGCGTTCTTTCAATGCTCCCTCAAATTTTAATTCACTGTAGTCACTGACGCGGAATTTAGTCTTAGCCATCTGAATAACGCTCCATAGCACTTCATCACTCGGCTCGCTACCATCAACGGGTGGTTTATAACGCAGTTGTTTTTCACTTTCATAAATCGCGTGTTTTTTGCTGAGATCGATATCTTCTTCAGGCACTGTAATTTTTTCAAATTTGCCTTTGGATGCTTCATAAACATAAATAGTTTTCGCCGTTTGTTCTGGCCCCAGCTCGCCAAAACGTAAACCTGGTGTGAGTGCATTTTCCAATTGTTTTTTGAACTTTAATAATCCTTTTGCTCTTTTGGGATCCAGCGCTTTTGCAAAAACAATCGCCGTTTCTAAATTTTTAATATATTCGTCGATGACACGAGGATCTTCTAGTTTCAGCTTTTTAATATCAGGCAATTTCCCATCAATAATAATGGACGTCACAAACTCTTGACGTAAATCATTTAACCCAGGAAGAGGACCGACAATCTTCAGAAACTCAATATAATTCTTTCTAAATTCTTTTGGCATCAACGGTTCTGTGGGAAATAATCGATTTATTTTCCCGACAATGTCATCCACATTTGCCTCAGCCGGAATACCAAAACCTTTGTGATCTAATACATTTACCATCGCGACACGCAAGATGGGATTTTCAATCTTTCTGAGTTTCATGACGGTACTTACAAATCGCTCATCGGATTGCGAGAGTAAATAGCGATCGATAAGATCATTTGCATCTTTATCACCCACACGCAATTTCGCCAATTTTCGTAGAATTTTGCGTTTGGGGGTATGAATTTTAGCGAGCAAACTCATACGAGAATCTGTTTTACTCTCATCTTGTTTCGTCGGATCATCGACACGATTACCACGTGCACCCGGCGCATTTTTTCCATTGGCTTCTAAACTTGCGCCAAATTCATGATTCTTCTTGAGTTGTTCATTAAAATTAAGTGCAGAATTTCGCTCACAATCAATTAACGTTTTGTGATAATCACTTTCCCAACCACTTCTATCTTTCGAGGATTTGCAATTCCAGAGAATAAACGCGCCACGTAATTCTTCTGAACGCAGAAACTTTGCAACAAAGCGATACGCATCGTCTTGTGAATTTTTATAGGTTTCTGAATAAAACGCTTGGCACACTTCGTAAAAATATCTTTTTTGATGTTCATCAGGACGAAGATTACGCAAAAGCTTACCAAAATCAGTATTTTTGCTGATAGCCGAAATACCTAAGGCATCAACCTGCTTAGTCATATAGTGGATAAATCCTCTGGCATTAATGTGATCTAACAGATTTTGATTGATGACTATTTTTGATCCCTCAAAAAGTTTCTTGGGATCTTTGACTGAAATATTCAAATGCTTAATTATTAAAGTAACCGTAACGCCATCGATTTCTATTGTTTTGCCAGTCAGCGCCATCAGGGCTTCATGATGTACACTCGATTGTTCCGTTTCACTCTCGAAGTTAGGACGAAAAACACTGGCACCCGCTTTAATAATTTTCTTTTCAGGTGTCACTAAGCTGATTGACGTGATATCAATGACTTGTCCTGGTACATAAGGCCCACGTCCACTTTTTGTTAATAAATCAAGGATATCCTGTCGAGCATTTTTTTCACTGGAAAAACTCACCGCGCGCGAACCAATGGATTCGACTTCAACCGTTCCATCGAGTTTACGATACGCCACAACATCCATGACGCTGTTGGGATTCACGCCTTCATCAGGACGTTCTGCATACGTACTGGGATAGGTTTTATCGCCTTTAGGAAATAATGCGCTGATGGACTGATCCGGCATCACATGCACAATAATCGGGCGACCTTGTTGAATCAGAAATTGTTGCGAGGCTTTATCAAATGCTTTCGTGTTTTTGCCGGTATTCGCTTCACCGTAAACTTCATGAATTAATTCTGTTTGGCACGTAAGCAAAAGCGATTCAACGCCCTTGTATATCTCATCAAAATCGACCGGTTTGCCGTTTACAATATTTAATTTAAATCTATCATTAATATAGCCTTTATATTTTTCTCGGATTGCATTGAGTCTATTAATAACATCGTGATCACCTGGTTTCTGTGCGACAGCCACATCCGCTAAAAAATTTACGCGTTCAATAAAATCTTCTGTTTTGGGGCCATGATACGCATCTGGCTGAAAGTAACGAACTTCGATTTTTGAGCCCGATGTAAGCACAACTTTTTTTATGCCGTATTTATCAACCCCGATATCATCCGCCACTATTTTTCTTTCGGCCGCCGCTAAAATTTGCTCCAAACTATTTTCCATCTTTTGCATATCGTTCATATCAGAATGCTCCTCATTCTTACAATGTAGTGGTCATTTTAACAAAAAGAACGAACGACTGTCAGAATAAATCGTTCGTTTTACGCGTTTTATGGGGGTTTAGTGTTGTCTATCTTCATTCATGTATTGATGGCCCTGACTCCAATCCTGGCGCTGGCGCGGGACCTTTCGCTTCCACTTCAGCCATACGTCGCTCAATGGCTGCCGACAATCTGTCTTGCGCCATTTGTGTGAACGTCCCTGAAAATTCAAATTTGTCTGCATCTTCTCGTGGATTCTCAGAATGTTCTAGCGCGATATCCAGCATTTTATCGACGAGCACTTCCTTTTGTTTATCTGTTAAGGAAACAGCATCTTCGTGTTGAGGGACTCTGTAGCTCACGACATTGTCTTTAACATCGATAATATGGTGTTGATCTGAACCGTAGCGAACATCTTTGCTAGGATCATTAATAGGATGAAAATGATTATCTTGGAAAACAAACGCGTGATGAGCTTTATTTTTATGCTCCGGATTCGGATCTCGCACTGATAACGCAGTGGTTTCGACTTCGAGTTCTACAAAGTGCACGCGTTTTTCAGCCTCCGTCACTTTCTTAGCGTGGCGTTGTTCTCGATTTTGTCTTTCACTCTGCACCGCAACTAAATTTCGGCTACTGTCTAATCTGAAACCTTCCATTCGTGCTCGTTCGGCGAGTTTTTCAGGATCGTTCAGCAAATCAGGCTTTTTCGTATCATAATGAGCAATCTCTGTTGTAACCGTATTAAATTCTCTCGTCATTTC
>DASZBR010000004.1:0-58215 GCA_035943935.1 Gammaproteobacteria bacterium | reverse complement strand
CACATTTTCATAAATTAGCATAAGCTAATTCATATTCTCTTGGCGACCGGTAATTTAAAGCAGAATGTTTACGCTGTCGATTGTAGAACCCTTCAATGTAACTAAATATTTCTGTTTTTGCCTCATCTCTTTGTTCAAATGGTCTGCCTCGGTAAAAATGGACACTCGTTTTTATGAATTAGCATAAGCTAATTCATATTTTCTTGGCGACAGGTAATTTAAAGCAGAATGTTTACGCTATCGATTGTAGAACTGACCAGTTTTTAGGGAGGACGTCACTTTATTATAACCCCAACTCTTCTCAACTCAGATCATAGCCTTTAAAGGAATAAAGTCATGTACGAAAACATATTGTTTGCCGTTGAATTTTGCCATTCTGAAGACGTAGTGGGACAAAAGGTCAAACAGCTCGCAGAAAAATTCCAAGCAAAATTATTTTTGATTCACGCTGTCGAATTACCGCATGCTGATATTTTTCCTGAAATCCCTAACAAAGAAAAATCATATCTCGATCACGCAAGAAATCAATTAAAAGAAACTGGACAACATTTGAATGTCCCCATAGCAAACCAGCATGCTGAAATTGGAGATCCGACAACCGTTATTTCTGAATTCATCAAACAACGCGACATCGATCTTCTGGTAATAGGACATCACGAAAAGACAGGCATTTATCGAATTTTAGGTTCTACTGCTTATGCTTTGTTGGCGCATGCAAAATACGAAGTATTGGTCATTCCGTATTCCACGTACTAATTGACGTTCTCAGAAGGGAAAATGAAAAACAAGTATGGCTTTGCTAAAACAGTGAATTACTCTTTCGAGATAGCTATTACCCTGCAATGTAGTTGTACGACAGGATAGTGAGAAAAAAGTGCATATTGAATTTATGGGCCCCAATGCAATCTCGGGTTTAGTAAATAAACCCGAAATTCATGAAATAGCTGATGAAGTACGAACAAGACTTGAGCATGTAATGCAAACATTGTAGATTTTCACGCTAGAGAAATAATTAAAGCCTACCCATATAGCCCACACTATTGTGACCAGTCATGGGTTTATTTTGCATCTGGTTCATTGACATTGGCGCTTGAGAAAGACCTTTATACCAAGCAGTAACAGCAAAATAATCGCTGCATAATGAACCGACGATCGCAATGATGATGATAAGCCAACCAAAACCCTTAGCGAATCCAACACCTTGCCCCTTATTTCGCGCAGCCCACACTACCAATCCAACACCGAGAGCTAATGCGATAAGCGTTAACATCATTGCAGAGTGAAATAAAAACATCTCATATAGATACATAATAGTACCTCTCCTTTGTTTGCTTACACCTTACTAAAACGAGGGATAAACGACGGGGTAACTGCAGCATAGCGTTTATATTCTTCACCAAATTCTGCCGATACCTCTTCTTCTATGCGTGTTAAGGTATGTTCCATGTTTAGTCCTTTTTCTCAGAAGAAGAGTTGTTCTTCTTTTCATGATGATGCCCACCGTGACCGTGCATAAGATGCATAAGCGGACATAACAAGAGTATAAGAATCCACCAAGGAAATCTGGCAAGAAAACCTTCGGCGTGTTCGCTGTGTTCAGAAAAAAGGTAATACCCGAATACTGCAATAATAATCAGAACGGAGATAGTAGACGCCGCTTTCCAAAAATATTTTTGTTTCGATGATTCGTCAGACATAATCACTTCCCTGTTAAAAATAAGCTATTCAAAAACTCAGCATACTTTATACTAATTCTATCAATGCACAAAGAGGGAGGCGTATATGCTAGATCTTATTTTTTTAGGAGCAACTCATACCGTTACTGGCTCAAAATATCTTTTAAAAACAAAGCAACATCAACTACTCATCGATTGCGGTTTATTTCAAGGATATAAAGAATTACGCTTGCGAAATTGGGAAAAACTTCCTATTGAACCCAAAAGTATCGATGCCGTTATTTTAACACACGCGCATATTGATCACACAGGCTATTTACCCTTACTTGCAAAGAACGGTTTCGCCGGACCAATTTATTCGACATCGGGAACGAAAGATCTTTGCTCCATTCTCTTACCAGATAGCGGACATTTACAAGAAGAAGCGACAAAATTTGCCAATAAATACGGCTTCTCAAAACACAAACCTGCATTACCACTTTACACTGCAGCAGATGCGCAAAACGTTTTAAAACAATTTACGACTGTTGATTTTAATCAGCCTAGAAAAATTTTCGATGATTGCAATGTTAGCTTTGCTAGAGCAGGCCATATTCTTGGATCATCTCTAGTAAAAATTACGACTCAAAATACCTCTATTGTGTTTACAGGAGATATCGGTCGTTTACATGATCCTGTCATGCAAGCACCTGAGATCATTAAATCGACTGACTATCTCGTCATAGAATCGACTTACGGAAATCGTTTACACAACACTGAACCCCCAGAAGAAAAATTAGCCAAAATTATTAATCAAACTGCTAAACGTGGTGGAGTAGTTTTAATTCCTGCATTTGCAGTAGGACGTGCACAAGCGCTGCTTTATTACATTTCCCAACTGAAAGAAAAAAATGCTATCCCCAATATTCCTGTATTTTTAGACAGTCCAATGGCGATTGATGCTTCTGAGTTGCTTTGTCGCCACATGGATGAACTCCAACTGTCTCAATCTGTCTGTGATAAATTATGTAAAGTTGCGACTTATACCAACACACCCGAACAATCGAAAGAAATAGATACTTATCGCGTTCCCATGATCATTATTTCTGCGAGTGGCATGGCAACTGGTGGTCGTATTTTGCATCATTTAAAAGTTTTTGCTCCCGATGAGCGCAACACGATTCTTTTCACGGGGTATCAAGCCGCCGGAACACAAGGCGCTAGAATGGTAAACGGAGAAAGAGAAATGAGAATTCACGGTCAAATGGTTCCGATTCGAGCAAAAGTTGAAGCAATGACGAATACTTCTGCTCATGCTGACTATCAAGAAATTTTAGAGTGGCTAACGCATTTTGAAAAACCACCCAAGAAAGTCTTTATTACTCACGGCGAAACTACCGCTGCTAATGCATTAAAATCTCATATTGAATCACGGTTTGGATGGACATGCGTTGTGCCGAATTACTTGGATCGTGAATCGTTACTTAATACGTAATAACTTCGCGTTAATCGCAACGATTATCGTACTCAGTGACATCAGCCCGGCACCTAACGCTGGAGTTAATAGAATTCCGTATTTAAATAAAACACCTGCAGCAAGCGGTATTGCAACCGCGTTATACCCCGTCGCCCAAAGTAGATTTTGAATCATTTTATTGGTGGTTGCTCGCGCAAGAGAAATAATAGCAACGACATCTAATGGATTACTTTTCACTAAAATAATATCTGCTGTTTCAATGGCCACATCCGTACCCGCACCAATTGCAATACCCACATCTGCTTGCGCTAAAGCAGGTGCATCGTTAACACCATCACCTGTCATCGCAACAATCAACCCACGTGCTTGGACTTCTTTTATTTTAGCGACCTTATCTTGCGGTAAAACCTCAGCAAAATATTCATCAAGTCCAATCGTGTCGGCTACCCATTTTGCAACTTGTTTGTTATCGCCCGTCAACATCATGCAACGAATTCCCATAGCTTTAAGGCGTTTAATTGCTTCTTGCGATTCAGGACGAATAATATCCGCTAAAGCAATTGCGCCTTTTAATTCTTCATCTATCATTACAAAAATAACCGTTTTTCCTTGCAAACTGAGTGCAGCGATACGCGATGTGCTTGATTCATTCGGTTTGATATTTTTTTCTCGTAAAAATCCTGGGCTCACGACTTTTATATTTTTGTCATTTACTTTTCCTTCTGCTCCTTTGCCGGGTATCGCTTTAAAATTTTCAACTTTAATACTATTTTTTCTAGCATTAACAATGCCCTTTGCAATAGGATGTTCAGAATGTGCTTCTACGGCAGCCGCATAATCCACTAATGCTTCTTCGCTTAATGCGGGATCAAAAGTAATAATATCGGTAATACCAAATTTACCTTCTGTTAGCGTTCCGGTTTTATCAAAAATAATTGCATTAATATTTCGGCCTGCTTCAAAAGCAGCGCGATTACGTATTAAAAGACCATTCCTCGCAGCAATAGCGGTTGAAACAGCGACCACTAATGGAACCGCCAATCCTAACGCATGAGGACAAGCAATAACCATGACGGTCACTGTACGTTCTAGCGCAAACGCAAACGTTTGACGCGTAAATCCAACCCAATAAAATAATGTTAATGCGCCACCACCTAATGCAACAAGGGTAAGCCAATTTGCTGCACGATTAGCCAGATCTTGCGTTTTTGACTTGCTTTCTTGTGCTTCTTTGACAAGCTTAATCACTTGAGAAAGGAAAGAATTCTGACCCGTTTTTTTCACTTCAACCGTAATAGATCCTTCACCATTAATAGCGCCCCCAATAACCGTTGCGCCTATTTTTTTAGTAACGGGTTTGGATTCTCCTGTTAGCATGGATTCGTTTACACTCGTTTCGCCTTCAACAACTATTCCATCCGCAGGGATTTTTTCACCGGGTTTAACAACAACACGATCACCCATTAATAAATCACTGAGAGAAACATCCATCACTTTGCCATCGGGCATCACTTTATGTGCAACAGAAGGCATTAACTGAGCTAATTTTTCGAGTGCTTCTCCGGCACCTAAGATCGATTTCATTTCTATCCAATGACCTAGCAGCATGATGTCAATTAAAGTTGCTAATTCCCAAAAAAACATCATCCCAACAAGTCCAAAAACAACGAGGGAGCTGTAGACATAAGCGGTGGTAATCGCAATGGCAATTAATGTCATCATACCCGGTTTGCGTTCACCTAATTCATCGAATAACCCTTTAAGGAACGGCCAGCCCCCATAGAAGAAAATAATGGATGACAAAATAAAGAGTACGTAAACATCACCCGGAAATGTTAATGCATCTAAATGAAAGAAATGCCTGACAATAGGTGAAAGAATTAATACAGGAATAGTAAAAAAGAGTGAAATCCAAAAACGTTTTCTAAAATCTTTAACCATATCGCCATGATGGGCATGACCTGAATGTGAATGCTCCATTTCATTTTTAGAATGCGACATGTGAGTTCCGTGTTGATTCTCTGGCTGATGCTCATGTGATGCTTTCATGCTTTCTCCATAACTTCATCTACTGAGGTTAATTAAAATACTAACGACACACCGAACGTTACTGTATTTTGCGTAGATGATTCCCCAGCATTTTGAACGATATTTCCTAACGCGCCATAATCATGCTCACTTTCAAATTCACTAAATACATCTACGCCTGGAGCGACACGATAATAGGGGCGAATGATATATCTCATTTGATTTAAACCACTTCCAACGTCATCTTCAGCAACTGTTTTTGTCGCTAAAATACTGCGAATACCTGTTCGTATAAAAAAGTTATTGGTAATTTGTGTATCGCGCGATAATTCAATATCTAGTGATTCACTTCCATCGTGATAATACGTTCTAATATCCGTATCGATAAAATACGGCATTAGTCCTTCGATTCCGACACCGGGTTGCAAATAAGGATGCTCAGCAGGACGATACACATAATTCACCCCACCTTTAACTGCCCAAAATTGACTGATTAAATGCCAATAAAAAATATCCATGTCAGCATTTTTGACGCTTCCTTTATTGACTTCAGCATCATTCGTGAACAATTCAAGTTTGTTGTAATCACTACCGTATAAACCTTTAAATGTAATTTTTTGTACATTATCAAACGGATCTTCACCCACATCTAAAAAGCTTGCGAGATATAAACCCATGGCATGCGCCATCGGATGATGGATCAAAGAAGTATCAATGGGCATAACTTCATCTTCTCTCACAATCGGCTGATTAATATAATTACCGAGTGAAATTTCTTTTTCAGGTTTCATCGTTCCATGCGCCACATCAATGATGGTTGAGTACTGAAATACACGCGCCATTCCTGTCATCATGTGGTACATATGATGACAATGAAAAAACCATTGACCGCTCGCATTCGAATCAAAATCAGCTACCGCAGTAGCACCTGGCGCTATCTCAATCGTATGTAATAAAGGATCATAAACACCATGACCATTACGTAAAATAAACCAATGTCCATGTATGTGCATAGGATGATTCATCATGGAATCATTCGTAAATATAATCCGGTAACGTTTATTAGGCTCAATAACAATAGGCTTTGCTTTAAATTCTGTTTCACCATTAATAAACCAAATATAGCGGCCCATATAACCAAACAATTGCATTCTAATAATGCCGGCTATCGGTTTATGAGGATCATTTGTTTTAACCGCAGCGACTAAATTCTGGTATTTCGTTCCTGTTGTAGTAGCTTGAAAAGAATTTGGGGGAGACATCGTGTCTCCGATGATTGAAGCTTCCGTTGGCATGTCCATATCCATTGAGCCGTGCATATGTGAGTGCATCGAATGTGGCGAGCTTGAACCCATATTCATGTTCATGCCCATCATGCTCATATTTTTATTCATACTCATTGAACCCGAGCTATTATGATCTGCCATACCAGACATCATGTTATTCATCATTTCTCGAGTAACCGGTTCAGGCTCTGGAAAGGGTTTTACTTGAGTGTAATTAACTTGCTGGGGGGGTCGAGTAATTAATGCACCCATTGCTGCACCTAACGTATCGTTTGATTCTGCATAAATAATATACGGACGATCTTGAGTAATTTTTACGAGCACGTCATATGTTTCACCTGGAGCAATCGTAAATGATTTAACGGTATACGGTCTTACATCGTTCCCGTCAGCCCCTATCATTTCCATTGCAGTACCAGGGATTTTTACATGATAAATTGTGCTCCCACCTGCCCCGATAAAACGTAAACGTACAACGTCACCAATTTTAACTGGCGCGGTCCAAGGATTATCTGCTGTTTGTCCATTGAGCAAAAAAGCATCATAAGCAACATCACTCAGATCATAGATACTCATGCGCATATTTTGCATCATTTTATAATCGTCAATTAATTGCTGACGTCCTTCCGGAGTCGCTTTACGATATTCTCGAATAAAACGCACAAGTGATGCTTGAAGTGGAAATCGTGGGGAATAATAATCGCCATCTTTTTTCAGATTAGCCAAAATTTTATCGGGATTCGTGTTACTCCAATCTGATAATACGATGGGATAATCTTTAGTGTATTTATGAAGATGTGGCGTTGAGGGATCAATAATAAATGCGCCATATAAACCTTGCTGCTCTTGAAACCCTGCATGAGCGTGATACCAATAGGTACCTGATTGATAAAGTGTAAAATGATAAGAAAACATACCACCCGGCGGAATAGCTTTTTGAGTAATTCCCTCAACTCCATCCATTTGCCACGGAACAATTAAACCATGCCAATGAATAGCCGTACCCACATCCAAATGATTGTAAACATTGATGGTTACCGTATCGCCTTTTTTAAAATGAAGTGTTGGCGCAGGAATTTGATTATTAGCTGCAATTGCTTGAACTGATTTACCCGTGAAATTAACTGTTTTATAGCCAACATCCAAATTCACAACATCATTCTTCGCAAAAGCAGTTGAGACGTTTAAAAAACATGCGGCCAAAATAATAGTATTAATTGGCAAACTAAAACCTTTTCTACATTCTGGTCGCATGTCACTTCCCTTTGGCAAAGTTACAGATAACACATCAGCGTTTTACTGGAGCATCCGAAATATCCGCTGAATTTTCATTTGGCAATCTTCTTAAAACATTTGCAGGACAAACATAAGCAATGCCGTCTAATACATGAGTCGCAACTTGTCGCCGCGCGCCGTGCACATAGACTGTATGATGCCCCGTCAGCACTACAACATTACCGCCTAATGCACGCGCTCTATTCTTCAGAGCATTAATTTCCATCGTCATTAAATTAGCATGGGATGTGTATGATGTTGTGACCCCATTAACATCTGTGCTTGAAATCTGTCCTAATGACTGACATGCCTTAGGCAAAGATGTTGTCGTAAAAACAACTTTTTCAGCGCCCGGATCAAGAGGTACTGATGCACATCCCGCAAGAACTGAAACTAAAAAGCCAACTGTCACCAACTTAACTTTAAGACCAATTTTCATAAACTCATCCTTAATCAAATATGTCTGTTTAAAATCCGCGCAAGAATACGCTATCAGTATAAACCTTAACCTCAGGTTTAGGGTCAAGAAAAAACAATGCCGACTATTTATTCATGCTTGTGCCTATGATGAATATCAGGGTAATGAGGATGCGAATGAGTGAGCGGCGGTTTGTCAGGATAAGTATGTGTATGTTCGTGGTCATGAATTTCCGTCAAATGTATCCACACTCCAACACCCATTAATATTGCTGCAATCCAAAATAATATCGACACAGATTCATGAAAAAATATAAGCGCAATCGCCGCTCCAATAAAAGGCGCCGTTGAAAAATACGCTCCAGTTCTCGCCGTTCCCAGCCCACGCAATGCTAAGACAAATAATACTAAACTCACACCATAACCAATAAAACCTACCAATAATGCGTAATTAATTTTTGACCATACAGGAAACATTAATCCGATTGTTAATGCCAAACTAACGTTTGTTATTCCTGCAACAAGACCTTTGCTTCCCGCAATAAATAAAGAATCTGCGGCTGAGATTTTACGCGTGAGATTATTATCAATTGCCCAGCACAAACATGCCGCCGCAATCGCAAGAGAGCCTAGCCAATTTTGCGACGCTTGCCCATTGGGCCACGCCAATACAACACCACCTGCAATAATAAGAAACATCCCAAATATAATTCTGCTGTCCGTGCTTTCTTTAAAGAAAACCCAGGCTAATCCTGCTGTCAATACCGCTTCAAGATTAAGGAGCAACGAAGCTGATGCTGCACTTGTCTCAACAAGACCCACCATTAATAAGACAGGCGCTACTATTCCACCAAATCCAATAGCACCTAATAGCCACAGCCATTCTTGTTTTAATAAACCTGAATCATGCCACCCTCTGTCTTTTATTAATCGCACAAGAATTAAACCTAGACCACTTCCTAAGTAAAGCAAACCCGCGAGCAATAAAGGTGAAATGTCTCCTACTAACTGTTTAGCAAAGGGAGTGCTACCACCAAATAGAACAGCAGCACCGAGAGCAAACAATACACTGGGTGATAAATTAAGTTTTGACATTTTGTTTCCACAAAAAATAAACCGCAGGAATAACTATTAACGTTAATATCGTTGCACTGATCATTCCACCTATCATCGGCGCTGCAATACGACGCATGATTTCTGAGCCCGTACCGCTTCCAAACATAATCGGTAATAAACCACCAATAATGGCACACACTGTCATCATAATAGGACGTACACGTAATAATGCGCCTTCAATAATGGCTTTTTTAATATCTGAACTGTTTTTGGGTTGATGTTTTTCAAACGCCTGATTGAGATACACCAACATCACAACACCAATTTCTACAGACACGCCTGCCAACGCAATAAATCCAACACCTACAGCGACAGACAAATGAAACCCAAGCAAATACAACAACCATAAACCACCGACTAAAGCGAGTGGCAATGTTCCCATGATAATTAAAACTTCTGTAACTCTTCTAAAATATAAATAAAGTAATAATAAAATAATGCCTAAGGTAAATGGCGCAACGAGTAATAACCTTGCTTTTGCACGCTGCATATATTCGTATTGGCCTGACCAGGTAATAGAATAACCCTCAGGTAATTTAATTTGGTTAGCTACAGCACGCTGTGCATCATGTATATAAGACCCTAAATCTCGATTTGTACTTTCAATATAAACCCAACCATTCAATCGCGCATTTTCGCTTTTAATCATATCGGGACCTTCAGTCACATAAACTTTAGCAACTGCTGATAACGGAATGTGTGCGCCTGAAGGGGTAACAATAGGTAATTGCTGTAAGCTTTCTAAAGAATCTCGTGTCTCACGCGGATAACGTAAATTAATCGGATAACGCTCTCTTCCTTCGACCGTTTCAGAAACATTCATTCCACCGACTGCCATGCTGATCACATCTTGGACATCACTAATGTTTAAACCATAACGAGCAGCATCTAATCTATTGATATCAATATAAACATAACGCCCGCTTGCAACTCGCTCTGCATAAACCGATTGAGTACCCGAGACTTGTTTTAAAGTGGTTTCAATTTGTTGGCCTATATCCTGAATAACATTTAAATCAGGACCCGCTATTTTAATTCCTATTGGCGTTTTAATTCCCGTGAATAACATATCAATACGCGTACGAATTGGCATCACCCACGCATTTGAAACACCCGGCAATTTTAATCGCGTATCAAGTTCTGCACGAAGTTTTTCTGGCGTCATTCCCGCACGCCATTCGTTCTTTGGTTTAAATTGAATCGTCGTTTCCATCATGGATAAAGGCGCAGGATCGGTTGCAGTTTCTGCGTGACCGATTTTGCCAAACACCGTATCAACTTCAGGAACGGTTTTGATTAATTTATCGGTTTGCTGCAATAACTGTTGTGCATTACCAATTGAAATACTTGGCAATGTTGTCGGCATATACATCAGATCGCCTTCGTCTAATTCTGGCATGTACTCTGAACCCAAACGTGACATTGGCCACAGCGCCATTAAAACAATAAAAGCAGCAATACCTAATACTTTATAAGGTTCTCTTAATGCCCACTGAATAGCAGGCTCATATGTTTTTCGTAACCATAAATTAATCGGATTTTTATATTCTGATTTGATAGGTCCTCGAATAAAATACCCCATCAAGACAGGAACTAAAGTAATCGATAATCCTGCCGCCGCTGCCATTGCATACGTTTTGGTATACGCCAGCGGTGCAAATAAACGACCTTCTTGTGCTTGCAGTGCAAAAATAGGTAAAAAACTCACGGTAATAATTAATAACGAAAAAAACAAAGCGGGACCTACTTCTAATGTCGCCTGTTGAATAATCTCCCACCTGTTTTTATTTTGATTATTTACGTTGTTATTTCTCTCCAAATGCTTGTGAACATTTTCAATCATCACAATAGCTGCATCGACCATCGCACCAATCGCAATAGCAATACCACCCAAGGACATAATATTCGCGTTAATATTTTGCCAATACATCAAAATAAATGCTGCTAGAATACCAATCGGCAAACTAATAATGACTACTAACGAAGAACGAAAATGCAGTAAAAAAGCTATACACACTAATGAAACCATAATTAATTCTTCAAATAATTTACTGTGTAAAGTATTTATGGCCCGCTGAATTAAACTGGAACGATCATAGGTTGTAATAATTTTTACACCCGGCGGAAGACTGGATTGTAATTGCGCGAGTTTTTCTTTAACGGCATCAATCGTTTGTACTGCATTTTGTCCTGTGCGCATAACAATAATGCCACCAACGGTTTCTCCCTGACCGTTTAGTTCGGCAATTCCCCGACGCATTTGCGGACCCACTTGGATAGTCGATACGTCAGAAAGTAATACTGGCGTGCCTTGTTTACTGACAGACAAGGGAATATTTGCAATGTCAGGTAGCGTTTGCAGATAACCTCTCGCGCGAACCATATAATCTGATTCACCCATTTCAATTGCAGAACCACCGACTTCTTGATTGGCTTGTTGAATCGCATTTTTAACTTGCATGAGCGTAAATCCATACGCGCGTAATTTATTAGGATCAATAATAATTTGATATTGGCGCACCATTCCACCCACCGTCGCGACCTCAGACACACCCGGTACTTTTTGAAGTTCATACTTTAAAAACCAATTTTGTACGCTCGTTAATTGGCTTAAATCATGTTTGCCCGTTGGGTCAATCAAAGCATATTCATAAATCCAACCTACTCCAGTGGCATCAGGTCCCAAGGAAACTTTCACAGATGCTGGTAAACGACTGGTCACTTGGCTTAAATATTCAAGCACACGTGAGCGCGCCCAATAAAGATCAGTACCATCTTTAAAAATGACATAGATATAAGCATCACCAAAACTAGATTCACCACGAACTGCAACCGCTCCTGGAACAGAAAGCATTGCAGTTGTCAGCGGATATGTAACCTGGTCTTCAACAATCTGCGGCGCTTGGCCTGGATAATTTGCTTTGAGAATCACTTGAACATCAGACAAATCAGGAATGGCATCAACAGGATTTTTCTTAACAGCATAAATGCCACAGATAATTATTAATAACGTCATCAGCAATATAAATATTCGATTTCGCAAAGACCAACGAATAATAGCCGCGATCATGTATTGCTATCCACGCGTTTGAGACTGGCTTGCAAATTCGATTCTGAGTCTATTAAGAATTGACCTGAAATAACGATACTTTCTCCTGCTTTTAGACCAGAGAGAATTTCTACACTAGAACCTGACTCCATTCCCACAACAACCGGCTGTACACGAAAATAGCCATTTCCTAATGCAACAATAACTCTGTCTTGTTGCTTATCATGAATAACAGCTTCTTTGGGAATACTTAAAACATTCTGTTTAGGGTCAGCTAGCAATGCTACATTCATAACCATATTAGGTTTTAAATTATTATCTGGATTATCGAAACGTAATCGCACTTTTAAGGTGCGCGTTGCGGGATCAACTTGCGGATAAACATATTCCACTTTTCCTTTCCAAACCTGACCTGGATACGTTTCTGTTTTTCCTTCTGCTATTTGATTAACTTTCACCCACGCAGCTTGTTTTTCAAATACTTCAACAATCATCCAAATATTAGACAAATCAACCAAACTCATAATATTCGTTTCGGGCATGACATTCATTCCTTCTCGCACATCCAAAGAAGAAACAATTCCATTCTGGGGACTATAAACATCAATTAATTGACTGGCTTTATGCGTTTCTTTTAATTGCTGAATTTGTTGTTCTGATATTCCGAGCGCTAATAATCGTTGATGAGATGCATCAATTAAATCCGCATCTTTGCTTTCAAGTGCAATTAAATATTCTTCTTGTGCATTCACTAAAGCAGGAGAATACAACTGGAAAAGTAATTCGCCTTTTTTGACGGTCTCACCCATCGTTTTGACATTTAATTTTTTTATCCAACCTTCTGCATAAACATGAATATGGCTGATGTTATTTTCATTCGGTTCAATATAACCAACGGTTTCTAATCGACGAGACAGATCGCCTTGAATAACGGGCGCAATACGAACACCTACATTGTTTATCGCTTCAGGGGAAACTTTAATAGCGCCTAACTTATCCTCTTGCGCATATACCGGAACTAATTCCATATCCATGCGCGATTTACCCGGATGATTATAAAGAACAGTTGGCTCCATCGGATCAATCCAATACAGCGGCTTTTGTTTATGCTTAAGATTTTGAATCAAATAAATACCCAAAATAATCCCTATAAAAACAAGGACTAATATAATAATTTTAAATTGGGGAGTTTTCATTCAGTTGTTCCTGATAAATACATTAGTGCTGCTTCTGCTTTTTTACGTGCTACCTTAATTTGTAATTGCTCAAGCTGAACATTAAGCTGGTTTGTATAGGCTTTCAGCGTTACAGCCATATCTGTTGTCGCATGCCGATATCCAAGTAAGGCTGTTTTCGTACTGCGCTTTGCTTCGGGGATTAATTTTGCGCTGTAAAGATTTTCACGATCGGTAAGCAATTGCCATGTTTCATATTGGCTGTTTAATTCTTTTTGGAGGTCGCGGTAATGGGATGTCTGATTTAGCTGTGCTTCTTCTAATCGATCAATGCTCGCTTTTGCACGTCGACCTTGGCGTTGATGTGTAAATAGCGGGAGACTCAACATCACTTGAGCAGTCGCCATATTAGTACGCGGAGTACCGTCTGACATATTGCCTTGTCGCATTCCATAATATACGCCAACCGTCCATGTGGGTTTGTACTGCTCTCGATTAAATTTAACGTCATCACGACTGGCCTCAATATCTGCCGCATCAGTTTTTAATAAAGGATGATTTTGTAAGCTGTCTTGTAATATATTTAAATCATTCGGTTGGGACCAACTGGGTAATGCTGAAACTAAAGGCCGCTCCATATTATCTTGTCCTATCCAACGCCCGAGTTGAAATCGAAGTGTTTCTGCCTGTTGCTTTGCGTCCAGCGCCTGATCATCCAAGCGTGATAATTCTAATTGCGCTTGTGTAACATCATTTAAGCTTGATTTACCTGCACTGTATTGTGATTTTGAAACTTTTAATACATACATAAATAACAAACGATTTTTATGGATGATTTTCTCTGCATGTTCCCAATAATAAAGATCCAGCCATGTATCGCGGACATTTTGGACTAACATCAATGATTGATCAGCTTGATGTTTTTCTGATGCTTCTGCTAATGCTTGTGTTTGGTGTTCTTTATCGATTAAAGAATTACCCGCAGGAAAAGATTGCTGTACTCCAACTTCAGTCATGGTCATATCGTCTTGACGAAAACTAAAGCCATCATCAGGAACATTTACCGCTCCTACCATCAATTGTGGATCAGATAATTGACCATCAGCGATTGAGTCCTCATGCAAAGCTTGGGTGTTCTTGCATTGTGCTGCTAATTCAGAGGAATGCGAAATGGCTAAGTGTTCTGCCTCAGGAAGAGATAACGGAATAACTTGTGAGGCTTGGCTGATTGTCCAAAAACCGCTGAGAGCTATAAAAACAAATCCTGTTTTCAATTTGGAAAAAATCAACATTTACAGTCCCTGTTATGTGCACGGCCTCATCGCAGCTCAGTCTAACAATAGGCTTAAGGGGAGTAAACAGGATTGCCGAATCTCTTGGTCCCAGGTTCGAGTCCTGGTGGGCTCACCAAATTTATACCGATGCTTGTTTATCTGGATATACTTCCGCTAAAGAAACAGAAGTCCCATGCTCCGACACAATGCGTACATGATGTCGATTTAACTCTCGAGGTTCGTGTACACCACAAGAATGACTAATCACACCCACTTCATACACCAAATTTTTAACGTAATGATACACGCGGGTCGCTTTACTTTCTGGATCTAGACCTCTCATCAACCATCGATTATGCGTTGCAATTCCTGTGGGACACGTATTTTTATGACACTGCAACGCTTGAATACATCCCAGCGATAACATAAAACCACGCGCAGAATTCACAAAATCAGCTCCCACACATAATGCCCAGGCCACCATTCCTGGCGTAATTAATTTACCTGAAGCGATTATTTTAATCCGATCACGCAAACCATATTCCACTAAGGTATCCACGAGAACGGGAAGGCTTTCCGCTAAAGGCAAACCCACATAATCTGCCAACGTCATGGGTGCAGCACCCGATCCCCCTTCTGCACCATCTAAGGTAATAAAATCAGGCGCGTAATCCAGACCTCGCTTAATAATTTCCTGACATAATTCACCTAACCATTGGTAATCTCCCAGAACAACTTTAAATCCTGTTGGCTTACCCGTGACTTCACGCACACGATGAATAAAATCCAGTAATTCAAACGAATTTGAAATTTCAGGAAATCGATTTGGGCTTATCGAATCTTGATGCGCAGGAATATTTCTTATTTCCGCAATTTCTTCAGTGACTTTTGCTGCAGGTAAAACACCACCCTTTCCAGGCTTTGCGCCTTGGCTTAATTTTATTTCAAACATTTTGACTTGCGGATGTGCGGCCGCTTCCAATAATTTTTTTTCTGACAGATTTCCTTGCTCATCACAATAACCATATTTTGCAGTACCAATTTGCGCCACAAGATCGCAACCACCTGCTAGATGATAAGGAGACAATCCCCCTTCTCCCGTATTCATCCAACAACCCGCTATTTTCGCGCCATGCGATAACGCTAAGATCGCATTTTTTGAAATGGCTCCATAACTCATGGCAGAAATATTAATTAACGAATCAGTGATATAAGGAATCCGGCACTTTTCTCCAATCGTCACCGCTTTCGTTTTTACCGCATCTCGATTGAGCAAGGGAAAAGGAGCATCCACAAAATAAATTGCTCCTAACGATTTGAGATCGCGCGTAGATCCAAATCCTATCGTGGTATCGAGATCTTTTGCCGCTTCATAAACCCATGTGCGATCCGCTCTATTAAAAGGTAATTCCTCTCTATCGCGCGCATAAAAATACTGTCTTAAATGAACACCCAAGGCTTCTGCAATATAACGAACATACGCAATGACAGGGTACGTGCGCAAAAGGGAGTGATTTTTTTGGATGAGATTCCATAACAATAGAACAATAACAACTGACATCAGGACGAAAAAAAACCATGTGTGCATATTTACCTACTCCCGTTAAACCCGATGGATGGTAACAATATCATGCTTTAACAGCTAGCAAGCCATTCAAAATCATCGTAAACTCATGCCCTTATGACATGGATTTTATAAAGGGAGTTTTGGCATGTTTGAAAAATTACGCGATTGGATGAGCAAAAAAGACCAGCCGGTCATTCGAACCCCCGATGTCAAACTACCTACCGATGATATTCTCAGCGCAACCGCGGATGCCATTATTGGTTTAAATAAAGCCAATAAAATCGAAATTTGTAATAAGGCCGCGTGTGAATTGTTTAACCTTCCTGAAGAAGCGTTACGCGGAAGAGCCATTGCAGACATGATGGAAAATGTCGACGGATCTATTTTTATCAAACCCACTGAAGATCTCTTATACGAAGCCGTACTTAAACGTCTCGACAATACAACCATCCCGATTGAATTAACGATTGCAAAAACATTGGTGGTTGCCGGTGTTTCAACGATTTGCGTTGTGCGAGATGTATTAGAGCGTAAAAAAGCCGAAAAATATTTAGCCATGCAGCATGAAATTATTGTTCTCCTCACAGATGCCGTAGCACTCGAAGAAGTTATTTCAGAAATTTTAAAAGTCATGTGTCGATATCTGCATCTCCAAGTGGGTGAATTTTGGAAAATAGACAATACTACACACACCTTACGCTGTACCTCTTCATGGTATACACAAGACAATAAACTCATTGAGGTTTTTTGTAATCGCAGTAAAGAATTTGAATTTAAAATCGGTGAGGGATTGCCGGGTCAAGTGTGGCAAAATCACAAATTAGAATGGATGACGGATGTGGTGGTGGGCGATACCTCTGCTCGTGCCGGGTGGGCAGCTGAAGCCAATTTACGCAGTGGATTCGCCTACCCCATCTTTTTCGAAGGAGAAGTGATCGGCGTTCTTGATTTCTTTATGAATCGTTTTGCCACACTTGATGAAGATCTGATCAAAGTTCTCACCGACATTGGTGTGCAAATCGGTATTTTTAATGAACGCCAAAGTGCACAAAAGCGTGCAACTGAATATTTGGCAAAAGTGGAAGCCTTATCAGCTGACTATAAAATAGCGAAAGAACAAGCAGAATCCGCCAATAAAATAAAATCTGAATTCTTAGCCACCATGAGCCATGAATTACGTACACCTTTAAATGCAATTATTGGTTACAGTGAAATGATGGAAGGAAATGCAAAAAAAGAGGGGCTTGAAAAATACACGAGGAATTTAGGTAAAGTTATTTATTCCGGAAAGCATCTCTTATTGCTGATTAATGACATTCTGGATCTGTCCAAAATTGAAGCAGAGAAAATGGAAGTATTTTTAGAAGAGATTAGCATTAAAGAATTAGTGAAAGACTTGGATTCCATGATTCGTCCGTCTCTCGAAAAAAATAATAATACCTTTAAAGTGAATATCAAAACGGATGTAGAAATGATGTGCACGGATATTCTACGTTCACGTCAAGCGTTGCTGAATTTACTGGCGAATGCCGACAAATTTACGGTCAATGGAAACATTACGCTGGATGTGACGTCACACGGCTCTATGATTCAATTTGATGTCAGTGATACTGGCATCGGTATTCCTCCCGAACAGTTGGAAAAACTTTTTCAGAGTTTTTCACAAGGCGATTCCAGTACAACTCGACGCTATGGCGGTACGGGACTGGGATTATATTTGTCGAAATGTTTTTGTGAACTGTTAGGCGGAACAATCAGCGTTAAAAGCAAAGAAAAAGAAGGCGCTGTTTTTACGATTCTCTTACCTCAAAAAAGTACGAACGTTGCGGTAAAGATCACTGCACCCGCTTCTCCTGCGAAGAAAACAGATGTCGCGAAATTTCAGGGAAAAACATCGTTAATCATTAGCTTCGATCCCAGCGCCTATGAAGATGTGTTAACTGATATTAAAGCCATGGGATTTGTGATTACGCACGTCAAAACAGGTCAAGAGGGATTAAAACATGCGCGTAAAAATCCGCCCGATATTATTGTGCTTGATATTGCAACCACCTTCACACTGAATGATACCTTGATGGATGAATGGATAACGTTATCTGAATTGAAATCGGATGAAAAACTTTCAAAAATCCCTCTGGTGGTCATGACAAAAGATATGTCCCAAGAAAGCTTAGGATTTGTATTAGGTGAAGTCGATTTTTTAACGAAGCCGATCGATGTAAAAACCATGATGAATAAAGTCAAACAATTAGTTCCTGAAGGAATTCCGACGGTTTTGGTCGTGGATGATAATGACGATGCGCGCGAGATTATGTCAGAGGCAGCGAAACTAGCCGGATGGAAATCCATTGAAGCGATTAATGGTCGAGATGCCTTGAATAAAATGAAAGAAGTATTACCGTCCATTATTTTATTGGATTTGATGATGCCTGAAATGGATGGGTTTGCCATGATCAGTGAACTACAGAAAAATAAACAATGGCGACATATTCCCGTTGTCATTGTTTCGGCGAAAGATTTATCGATAGACGAACGAACCATGTTGGCGAAGTACAGTAAAGGCATTCTTCAAAAAGGGGCCTATTCTCGAGAAGAACTTATCGATGCCATTTGTACTCAAGTTAAATAAGGAGGAGTGACCGTTATGGGCGCAGTTAAAATTTTACTCGTAGAAGACAATGAATTTAACAGCGATATGTTAATGCAACGATTAGAAGCCGAAGGATATGAAGTAACACTTGCGGTAAATGGAGAAGAGGCGCTTCAAGCCGTAAAAAAAGCTCCACCTGATATTATTCTGATGGATATGGGTTTACCTATCATGGATGGCTGGGAAGCCACGCGTATATTAAAAGCAGATCCTAAAACAAAGCCAATACCCATCATTTCATTAACGGCACATAGTATGTCGGATGATCGCAAGAAAGCGATCGAGGCAGGTTGCAATGAATATGAAACGAAACCCATTGATTTTCCTCGCTTACTGGAAAAAATTGAAAAATTATTGAAGAAAGCCTAAAGAGAGAGAATGCTATGAACGCCGTAAAGATTTTACTGGTAGAAGACAATGAATTTAACAGTGACATGTTGAGCCAACGACTCGAAGGTGAAGGATATCATGTTACGCTTGCAGTTAATGGAGAAGACGCCATTAAAGCCGTAAAAAACACTCCCCCCGATATTATTCTGATGGATATGGGTTTGCCTATCATGGATGGCTGGGAAGCCACGCAACATCTAAAAGCCGATCCACAAACAAAACATATTCCCATCATTTCGTTAACCGCACACAGCATGTTGGGTGATCGTAAAAAAGCAATGGAAGCGGGTTGCGATGAGTATGAAACGAAACCCATTGATTATCCTGCCTTGCTGGGAAAAATTGAAAAATTATTGAAGAGGTCATCCTGATGGAATCACAACATATCAGTGTCCATGGTGCAAATATGCACTACCTCACTGCAGGCAAAGGCAAAACCATATTGTTTTTGCACAGCGCGCCAGGAACGAGTGAACGATGGGCACCCGTCATTTTAAAAGTATCTAAGCAAGCACAGTGTATCGCACTCGATTTAATCGGCATGGGAAAATCAGATTCACCAAAGCTTGAGTATTCTATCGAGGATCACACATTATTTTTGAAAGGATTTATTGATACGCTAAATCTTGAAGATATAACACTGGTGTTAAGTGGTTGGGGTTCTATTGTTGGATTGGATTATGCGCGCCACAATGAGGATAAAATAAAGGGATTAGTATTTACTGAAGCGTACCTACGACTCGAGAAAAATAGCCAAGATATTTCACTGTATTTTGAACAATTAAAAAAACTTGAGAGCAATGAATCGGCAAAATTAAAACTCATGTTAACAGACGCTTTTTGGAAAACCTTGAAAGATAATCCGTATATTAATCCACACAGCCCCGTGGCTTATATTATTGAACAATATTCTGCGTGGCTTCAACAAACGCCGATCAAAAAATTATTACTACATGCGGGCACAGGAATTATCACGAAGAAAGCGACGATAACATGGGCGAATAAAACCTTACCCAATTTAAAAGTGCTTGATCTGGGAACAGGATCGACAGAATTATTAGAACCGATGGCGGATAAATTTGCGGAAGCGTTGTTAGATTGGCTTTGATATCCCTTCATTTCTCAAGGAGCCACACATGTCAGGAAAATTACGCGTACTCAGTTTTGGTTTTGCGGTTGGTTTAACCACAGCAATTGGCATGTTTCTGATGGGCATACTGGCGTGGCAATTTTCGGTTGGTATTCCCGTCGTCACTCTTATGAGCTCAATGTATATCGGTTATGCACCAACATTGATAGGAAGTTTCATTGGCGCTGGCTGTGGGTTTATTGACGGATTTTTCGGCGGACTGTTAATTGCGTTAATTTACAACTGCTGCTGTGGTTGCAAAAATAAAATCCCGGATTAAGCATCAGCAAAACCCGGGATAGCCTGAAATAAAAATTTATTTAAAAGAAAAAACCTAATAATAATGAAACAACCGCAATACCCGCATGCAACATGTTATCTGCCATATTCATATGCATCACCATTAAATTACCAGCATTAACATATCCCAAAACCGCCACCACTCCATACACAAGTCCAAAAATAATAAAGTACGCTTTTGCTGCTTTCGCATGAAAAGAACATAACAATGCAACCGCTCCGCTAGCAAGGTGCACACTATTATGCATAGTATTTACTTCAAATAATCCCAATAAATTACCATCCGTAACAAACATGGGCATAAAACCCGCGATACCCGCTGCCAAAAATGCTAAGCCAAATAACACTGCCATTATCCGAATAAAACTCATACCCTACTCCTCCTCGTTAAAGTAACACCCTTTTAAACCTTTAATTTTTTCATTCTGAAATTAGCCGGTCCATTGATAACCACACCTTCTCCTGAAAAACGTGATCCATGCGCGGGACAATCCCAGGTTTTTTCTGCTGAATTCCAACGAACAATGGAATGCAAATGCGGACAAATCGCAGAGCATTCATGAATTTTTCCATTATCATCTCGATAAACCGCTATCTTACTTAATCCTCGACGGACAACCGCGCCTTGTCCACGCTCAATTTTATCCACATCCGAAATTTTTTCAGACGTAAAATAATTACCATAGCTTAATATTGTCCTCAAATGATTTTTCATGTAACCCTTCAATGTTTTAAGCGATTTCCGAGAAGGTTTATAAATCTTCTGCCACTCATTTGTGCGATCTAAAATTAAATCTGAAATTAAAAGTCCCGCAATGGTTCCGTGCGTTAACCCATTTCCTGAATCACCGGTTGCAATGTATACGTTATCTTTATCCAATGGGTTATGACCAATAAATGCGAGATAATCGACAGGCTCAATAACTTGTCCTGACCAACGAAATTCTTGACTCAATATTTGAGGAAAATGTTTTTGAGTCCATGATTCGATTTTATGAAAACAATCTTCATAGTTTTTGGGAGGCACACCCGTACGATGATCTTCGCCGCCTGTAATTAACATATCGCACTCTGTATTTTTATATTTATAATTTCCTTTATGAACACGCACATAACGATACGGCGTTGCAGTATCCCAATATAAAGCAGACAACAAAGAATCTTTCGGAATTAACGAGCCTATAATATACGTTCGCCTGGATTCTTGTTTCGTATGGACAATAACGCGATCATTCACAGGAACATTCGTTGCAACAACAAGCGCATTTGCGGTGATCGCACACTTATCTTTTGTAATTACCCGCACGGGCAACCCATTGTCGAATTTTATCGCTCGCGTGTTTTCATAAATTTTTCCGCCTTTTTTGACTATTATTTCTGCTAGCTGAGTAAGATATTTGACGGGATGAAATTGAGCTTGGTTAGGGAATTTTAAACAGCTTTGCATATCAAACGTATTTTCGGGTGCTTTGGTTAACATCTCTGCAGATAAACCTAAACGGGTAGCTGCAGCCAATTCTTTTTCCAACATTTTCTGTGAGGCTTTTTTATCGGGGAAAAGATATCCGTCTACGCGTAAAAATTCACAGTCGATTTTTTCTTTGAGAATAATTTGCTCAATATAATTAATGGCAGCAACATGACTTAATGCGGCAAGACTTGCATTCTTTTCTCCATGCACGCGTTCAAGCTCATAAAAACGATCATCTAAGACATTGGTCAGATGCGCTGAGGTACGTCCTGTTTCGCCGCTACACAGTTTCCCATCGTCGATGAGAACAATTTTTTTACCTTCACATATCAAACGATAAGCAGTGGTCAAGCCAGCAATGCCGCCACCGACAATACAAACATCCGTGGTGATATCTTGAGTCAACGCAGGATAATCAGGTCTATCGAAATTTTTTAGCCACAACGTATTATTTGAACCTGATGTTTCAGCAGAAAAGTCCATTTTTTAATCCCCAAAAAAAGGCACAGCGAGATTTCTCCCGCTGTGCTCGAAATGAAACTTAGATCCTACCCATCAATACAAGTATGAGTAATATCAACAACACAAGACCCACACCGCCACTGGGGTAATATCCCCAATCTTTACTGTGTGGCCACGTAGGAATGACGCCTAACAAAATAAGTACTAAAACAATCAGTAAAATCGTGCCTAATGACATGTCATTTCCTTACTCAGATTAATACGTCGTTGTAGTGCTGCTCGAACTACCGACGGGACTTACATATGTCGGAGAAGTTGTGGTCGTTGTGGTACGACTGGGAGGATTCATTTTATACGTAGTTGAACAACCGGCTACTGCTAAAATACTCATCAAAACACCTGTTAAAATGACTGACTTTTTCATCTCAAAGCTCCTTTTAAAAAATCCATAAAAACAACGTTACACCGAACACGCCATATCTTGCCCACAACACGTCGGTGATTTGATCATCCCACAGCCCTTTGGACATTTCGCCACATGAATCTTATGGCTGTCTTTTGAGATTGTGTCATGAACTAATGCCGTATTACATTTGCTACACGTTAAGCCCTTCACACCCATACCGCATTTTTCA
The DNA here is from genome assembly GCA_035943935.1 of Gammaproteobacteria bacterium. GTDB lineage: Bacteria > Pseudomonadota > Gammaproteobacteria > DASZBR01 > DASZBR01 > DASZBR01. Next base: position 34,859 of record DASZBR010000004.1, on the reverse strand, counting down.
CATTTGCATTCCATAATATGATTCCCTCAAAAGTTAATACTCTGTTATATTATTCACGTTATTTACATAAGGAGCAACATAACATGACTGGATACGTCAACAACATCGAAAAATTAACCCTCGCGAACAGCTACTTCAGAGAAGTCCTCTTTACAAGCCAACATATGCAACTCGTTCTCCAGAGCCTTAAACCTCATGAAGAAGTGGGCATGGAAATTCATGCCACCACAGACCAATTTTTCAGAATCGAACAAGGCGAAGGCAAAGTCATCATGAATAAAAAAGAACATCTGGTTAAAGAAGACGATGTGATTATTGTTCCCGCGGGTACGGAACATAATGTCATCAATACCTCTTCGACTCAGCCACTGAAATTCTATTCGCTCTACTCTCCTCCTCATCATAAAGATAAAACTATTCATAAAACCAAAGCTGACGCAGAGAAAGACACTAAAGATCATTTGTAACGAAAAGGGATATTGCTCTAGTGAATCGCGTGAAAAAATTCTTGAGAAGATTTGGACCCGGCGTTGTTACCGGCGCGGCAGATGACGATCCTTCTGGCATTGCAACGTATTCTCAAACCGGTGCGCAATTTGGCTATGGGCAATTATGGACAGCCATTTTCATGCTACCTTTACTGGTAGCGATTCAAGAAGCCTGTGCACGTATAGGCGCCGTTTCTGGCAAAGGTCTCGCTGGCGTTATCAAAGAAAATTATGGTCGTCGCGTTCTCTATTTTTCAGTGGCACTCTTTCTTATCGCAAACACTATCAACATTGGTGCTGACATAGGAGCAATGGCGGCGGCTGCCAATCTCATCCTTCCCATCAACTTTGCGATTCTTACGTTAGTATTTGCAATCATCACATTAATATTACAAATATTTGTGCCGTATAAAGCCTACGCCGGTTATTTAAAATGGTTATGCCTTACATTAATTGCCTATCCCATCACCGTATTGATGGTCCATGAACCCTGGTGGACAATTATTAAAGCCACATTTGTCCCACATCTTGAATTTAATTTTCAATTTTTATTTATTATTACGGGCTTATTAGGCACCACCATCACGCCCTACTTATTTTTTTGGCAAACCTCTATGGTTGTGGAAGAAGAACGTGAAAGAACTGCCCATAGCCCGAACAGTGGACATCGCGTAAGCTGGAGAGCCATCAGAAGAATACGCATCGATAATTTTGTAGGGATGCTTATTTCGGAGATTGTCGCTTGGGCAATTATTGTTGTAACCGCAACGGTTTTACACACAAATGGCATCACGGATATTAAAACATCAGCTGATGCGGCACGAGCGTTAGAACCTTTCGTACAAACATTTCCTCATGCGGGTTATTTAGCAAAACTTATTTTTGCGATAGGCATTATAGGACTTGGACTTATTGCAGTACCCATTATGGCTGGATCTGCCGCATACGCCGTCAGTGAAACATTCAACTGGCAAAGTGGACTGAATTTAAAATTAAAAAACGCCCATAAATTTTATGGTGTGATTACGCTGTCGACTATCGCTGGACTCGTGATTAACTTTGTGGGAATTGATCCCATAAAAGCATTAGTGTATTCCGCCGTGTTGAATGGAATTGTTGCCGTTCCGCTTATTTTCCTGATCGGGTTAATTGCAAAAAATGAAAACATCATGGGTAAATACAAAAGCAGAAGGTTATCCAAACTTTTTCTTTGGATAACCTTTGGTGGAATGCTTATTTCTGTCGTTGCAATGTTTTATACTTTTTTAAAACCACTCTAATGACATTTAGTAGCGTATACTAAGAATATCTACACACCACTCGGAGGTAACGCATCATGACCTCTATAAAGAAATTGACGTTATTTATTGTTCTTCTCGGCTTTATTTTTTCTTATATTTCTTCTCAACAAGAAGCGATTGAGCTGTCCACGAAAACACCCGCGTTTTTTGAATCGCACGAATCTGAACACTCATTTAAGCGTTTTGATATTCATTATCCGATTAGACCGCGAAGACCACAAATAGAAATCAGAGAGAAATAGCTCGCAAAAAAAACACGAAGGCGAAAGCACCTTCGTGTTCAGTGTTACATTATTCCGAGAGACAGCACAACATCACAAAACTGCAGGTAAGCCTCCAGAAAATTTTTAATTGAATCCTATACAAATCTATAGCTTAAACCCAACGTCACTAGATCCGTCTCTGGCGCAGCAACATTCGCTGGCGCAAAAATATGCAGATACGAAATATCTACTGCTGTATTGTAGGGTAATTTATAAAAAATGCTGGCACCCGCTGCTGGGGCAAATCGATCATTAGAACCATCAGCTGGACGAAATCCTGCATCCGATCCATTTCCTGAATGACTGTAGTCCGACATCACGTAAGCAGCACCCCCTTTCAGTGCCGCGCCAAATCCTTCATACGTGAGTGGTGTTCCTACAGTAACCAACAAATCAATAGCCTGTGTTTCTAAACGGCTCTTTGATGTAATCAGTCCATTTGCTGACTGACCTTTATAGGTATTATCAGAAAAAAGACTATAGCCTGCCTCTAAGCCAAATATTGTCGTCAATTGATAGCCAAGATAAACACGGCCAGCCAGATCATCTTCATCATTAGAATGCACAGGATAAACATTAAACGCGTTTTTTATTCCGCTGCCATAATCAGCACCGCCATACCCCAATTGTCCACCCACATAAAGTCCAGTACCTGTATCACCACATTTCGTGTGACCCGTATACGCAAACGCAGTTGAACACAGACCCAGTGACGTACAGAGTATTGCTAATTTTGCTATCTTCATCATGCAGCTCCTCGATTTTTTTCGGTTAATTAATTAGCTGGCGTAAAACAAGAATATGCTTCTGCATTCAACACATGCACATACATGCCTTTGTTATAGACAATTTGATTGTGTCTAATCACGACAGTATTCGCACCCAAGTATAGGGTTTTATCTTTGATTTCATTCAGTTCAACTTCTGTCACCAAAAGATTGGTTGGTTTAACGCGATCCATCGTGCTCGCTAAAACCTGTCCTTTCAACGTACAATTTTTCAATGTCACCACATTTTGAGCAAACGTTGCATCAATTACATCGACAGGCACACTTGCGGGTAACATCACAGGCGTTTCTGCTGCGCAACCGGCTAACATCATTACACCTAACACCATCAATATTTTCTTCATCATAATTTCTCACCCTTTTAATTGAACAACAATGAAACATAATGGAACTCTCTCCAGCTTTCATCTTTGAGGAAATCATTGATTTCTTTATCCGTTTGCTCTTTTTGAAAACCGTAAGCAACGTGTAATTTTCCCGAGAAGTAAAAACGAGATTTTGCCCATCAAGAACAATAAGTATAAGTAGAGTAAAAAAATACTTTGAAATGATGCCGATCTACAAAAGCAAGAATACAACAAGAGAAATGAAACTAAATGACTTATCTACCCTTAGAACCAGATTAATCTTTCCAGCACATACCTATGTAATACGCCCTAATCTACTCCATGTCAACGATTAACGTGACACTTTGAAGTAGTGCCTGTCATCTGCACTGTATAATTTGTTTAAATACTTTATGGAAACATCCCTTTTCTTGTTGCTTGACATGCGTCACAATGTGCCTAGAATAAATTCTGGTTATTAATATACCTCGATAAATCACTGGAGGATTTTATGAAATATTTCATTGCCTGGTTACTTGGCGTGCCACTTGGATTGTTAGCGATAGTGTGGATTTTTTACCACGTATTTTGAAAAACATATTTTACCTGATTAATGCAATGACGCGACTGAGGCCCAGTTTCGAGTCCTGGTGGGGCCACTACCTCTGCACCCCACCACAACCAAAATAATTCCAATAAATGTTAACGTAAACGTCATCTCTATTTTCTCAGCCATTATTCCCGTTTCTACCGCCACGTATATGAAAAACAAGTGACAGTAAAAAGAGAACAATGAAAATGAAGAAAAGGATTTGTGCAATCCCTGCCGCTTGTACAGCAATACCTGTAAAACCCAAAACACCGGCAACAACAGCAATCAGTAGAAACGTAATAACCCATCCCAACATAACTCTCTCCTTTTAAATCAAACTACGAAGTAAAAAAAAACACGAAGGCGAAAGCACCTTCGTGTTCAGTGTTAAATATTACTTTCCGCTCGAATCCGTTCCAGCGAAATGCTTCGAACCTTCAACAATATGTTCTTTTGCAGCATGCGCATGACCATGTGCTATACGTGCAGAAACAGCCGCTTTTTCATGCTCACCCTTTGTGTGAAGCTCTGATGCAGCCTTATGATGTTCTGCTGCAGCCTTATGATGTTCTGCTGCTTTCTCATGAAGATGCGCCATTTTCTGTTTGTCGATTGAGTGTTGTTTATCCGTTGAATGTTTATCCATGTAATACTCCTAGTGTATAAAAAATGAAGAAGGTTAGTTTGTTGCGGGTCTTACCACTAACGTTGAATCTACACTTTTAACTCCATCTACTTCTTTAGCTAATTTAACCGCATTATCTGCTTGCAGTTGATTATCGACTGTACCGGCTAGATGAACGATGCCGTCTTTTGTAGTAACCGTCACGCCCATCATAGAAATATCTTTAGTACCAAATAATTTTTCATGCGCATATGAACTTTTAATTTTTGTCGTAATCACAGAATCCGCAACCACCGCAGGAACTTCGGTCTGTGCTGCAAAACTTACACCGCAACATAAAATTAACGCGCCTAAAACCAATGTCTTAACAAAATTCAAACTTTTCATAAAATACGTCCTCTTTAGAAATAACCGTGATGTTTCAATAATAACTACTTGTTGTCGAATTTATTCGCTTTCAAAAAACCGTCAATTTCCTTATCTGCTTGCTCTTTCTGATACCCATAGGTTGATTGTAATTTTCCGGTAAGCTCTTCATACGTCCCTTGCATCTTGGACACATCATCATCCGTAAGCTTGCCCCATTGTTGCCTGATCTTTCCCTTTATCTCTTTCCAATTGCCTTTGATAATGTCTGAGTTCATAGCCTTTTCCTTGTGAAGTTAAACCACAGCTAATTAGTACGCGTTAACCTGCCCAGTGTCAACGAATATGCTAATATCTCGCCTCTAAAACTCTGCTGACTCTAAGAGGCAAACAGTGACATTAAACGAAGTCAAATTCTCCGTTGTTTCCCACGCAATATGGACACCCGACATGGAAACGCAACCCGCGCTTCATGCAATGCCGGCATTACTAAGACGACGCGCCAGTTCTGCCGGTAAAAAAGCTCTCGAAGTCGCGTATCGCTGTCTCGGAGACAACACCCAAGATATTCCTATTATATTCGCCTCACGTCATGGCGAATGCCAACGGTCTGTTGATTTATTGATCGATCAAGTACAAAAAAATCCTATTTCGCCTACCGCATTTAGCTTATCAACACACAACGCTACCAGCGGATTATTTTCCATTGCACGACAGGATCACGAAAACAGTCTCGCGATCGCTGCCGGTCAAAGTACCATTGAACATGCTGTGATTGAAGCGTGTGGATTATTAGCCGATGGCGAATCCGCTGTGCTATTAATTGCACATGACAATGCGCTCCCCGAAATTTTTAATGACTATCAAGATTGCAACGAACAAGATTTTGCATGGGCGTGGTTAATTCAGTCGCCCCAAAGAAATCAAAATTCTATTATTTCTTTATCCTGGTCAGCCAATAAAACACCTGAAAAAAAACAACAAACCGCTGGCATTGAAATAGCAGAATTTTTTGTTGATAAAAATTCGGTATTAGAACGTAACTGTGATAACCAACAATGGCGATGGTCACATGTTACTCCAGAAAATTAATTACACGTGGCGGGTATTCGCAACCGGATTGGGTTTTTCCATATTTGGTCTCGGCGGTCTGATTTTTTTAGTGACCGTTTTTCCCTTTGTCAGAAATACAAAAACAGCGCGTAAACTTATTCGGCTTGCTTTTAAATTTTTTATAGAGCTTATCAGTTATATGGGCATCATAAGTTATGAACTCCATAATGGGGAAAAACTAAATCGAAATGGCCTGCTCATCCTTGCCAACCACCCATCTCTTATTGATACCGTATTGTTAATGGCCTTTGTAAAAGATGCTGACTGCATTGTAAAAAGCTCCTTACAACAGAATATGTTTACCCGCGGCCCCGTACGTGCGGCAGGATACATTTGTAATAATAATGAGGTGGACTTGATAGACGATTGCCTAAAATCCCTGCAAACAGGCAGTAATCTCACCATTTTTCCGGAAGGCACCCGAACCACACTCAATGCTCCCCTCAGCTTCAAACGGGGCGCTGCAAATATTGCGCTGCGAGCCCATAAAAATATCACGCCTGTTGTGATACGATGCATCCCGAAAGTCTATTTAAGCAAAGGCGAAAAGTGGTGGAAAGTACCCCCTACGAAAGCGCGATTTACGATTGACGTAAAAGACGACATAGACATTCAGGCGTTTACCTCCGCCCGACAATTAACCCTTTATTTGCAAGATTATTTTATGAACGACACTCAAGGTCTCCAGCAACTCGAAACCGAAGTCAAAGATATTATTATTACGACACTTCAACTCGAAGATATTACCGTACACGATATCGATACGCATGCCGCGTTATTTGGCGATGGACTCGGATTAGATTCCATTGATGCGCTCGAATTAGGCGTTGCCTTACAAAAACGCTACGGTATTTCGTTATTGGCGAACTCCGAAGAAACGCGTGCGCATTTTGCTTCCGTGCATGCACTGGCCTCCATGATCGACAATTTCAGGAAACCCTAATATGAATAAAGACCAAATCTATACCATGACCGTTGATTTATTACATGAAATGTTTGAGCTAGATAAATCAAAAATTACGCCTCAATCTAATTTATATACCGAATTGGATATTGATAGTATCGATGCGGTTGATATTGTCGTGCGATTAAATCAAATGACGGGAAAGCGTATACAACCTGAAGTCTTTCGCGCTGTGCGCACCGTACAAGATGTGGTTGATGTGTTAGATAATTTGCTTGCGGAGAATGCAACATAAAACGGCCTCTTATCTTTAGTTTTTTTATGATTCTATTAATTTTAATGTATCCCTATATCGCGCCAAAATGGGCTGTGCTTTTATTCCCCTTAAAATTTTATCCGGTATTAATTAATATTTTTATGCTGGTTTTATTTGCACAAAGCTTAATGTTTCCCCCTACTATTATTGAACGCATCGCACGCAAAACTGAAAAAACGTTTCCCCCCGAGGCTGTACTGTACACGCGCCGTGTCACTCAAGTCTGGTGTGTATTTTTTATTATCAACGGCACTATTTCTCTTATAACAATTTTCTGGGCATCGCCTAAAGTGTGGTCTTTATATAATGGCGTAATATCTTATTTACTCATGGGACTATTATTTGGCAGCGAATATCTCGTTCGACTTTCATTCAAGCGACGGCATCATGCAAAGCTTTCATAAAAATAGTCCTGAATTTAAATCCCGTGTAAACGCATGGCGTTCTTTATTGCAACGAACTCATGGCCAAAATTTTGCGTTAGTCAGTCATAACAGCCTTGAATTTACGAGCGCACTGGTAGGCAGTTGGCTTGCCGGCAAAACCATTGTCTTACCCAGTAATATTCTCCCCGATAGTTGTGAAGCAATACGCAAACATATCGATGGCTATTTAGGTGAATTTCCCGAAAATTATTCGCCGTTAAATCCGACTAAAGAAGACGAAAATAATTTTTTCACGGAAACAGATATTACGCTTCAAGATTATATTGGTTTGGTTATTTATACCTCTGGCAGCACCGGCGAACCTCAAGCGATTACAAAAAAATTATCTCAGTTATCACGCGAAATTATTACGCTCGAAAAAGCGTTTGGCCCAATCATCCCTAAAACAGCAGAAATGATTTCAACAGTCTCGCATGAACATTTTTATGGATTATTGTTTAAAATTCTATGGCCCTTAACCACAGGACGAGCTATATATACTCGTAATATTTTATTTCTCGAAGAATTAGCACAATTACCCACAGTACAAAACAGAGTATTAATTTCCAGCCCTGCACATCTCAAACGTACAAAGTCTTTACATAATATTCACACCGTATTTTCATCCGCCGGACCATTATTATTTGAAACTGCACAGCAGATTAAAAAGCTATCCGACAAAGCACCCATTGAAATATACGGGAGTTCTGAAACAGGAGCGATTGCATGGCGTCAGCGAGATGAAATCAATAATGAATCTTGGCAGCCCTTACCTGGCATAACATGGCGTATAGCTGAAAATAATTTACTCGAGCTTTGTTCACCCCATCTTATTAATACAAAATGGTACCGAACATCAGATCACATCAGTACTGCAAATAACAATACTTTTTTATTATTGGGTAGAGCTGACAGAATTGTTAAGCTTGAAGGCAAGCGGATTTCGCTAGATGCGATAGAAAAAAGCCTGATGCAATCATCGCTGATTTCTGACGTTCGTACTGTTATGTCAGAACATTCACAACGGCAAACTATTATGGCTTTTATAGTTCTTTCCGCTAAAGGCAAAAAATTATTAAATACTATGGGAAAGCTATATATCAATAAAAAATTACGCGAAAATTTAATCCATTCTATTGAACCCATTGCTCATCCACGCGCATGGCGTTATCTGGATGCACTTCCGGTGAATGCACAAGGAAAAACGACATGCGCTGAATTGATTCAACCCATTTTTCCTCATCACTGTTTAATTGAAAAAGATGCTCAACGTGCCGTATATGAATTAACTCCACCGACTAGTCTATTATATTTTGAGGGCCATTTTCCGAACACGCCGATACTTCCCGGTGTAGTACAAGTCCATTGGGCTATACACTATGGACGCCAATGCTTTGAGTTGCCTAAAACTTTCCGCCAAATTTCTAAACTTAAATTCCAAAAAGTGATTCAACCCAATACGCCTATTACACTAGAATTAATGCATGAAAGAACAAAAAATCAGCTTAATTTTGTTTATTATTCTAGTATAGGCCAGCATGCCAGTGGGAGCATTTATTTTGACTAGGCCAAAAAAACACAAAAAACATTGGGCAAATATACATGAAATTACGTTTGTCGCCGGCTCGAAATTTTTATTTTGGTTTTACCGTTGTTTTGGACGCAAGCCCTTTCGTATAGCGTTATATCCTGTCGTCTTTTTTTACACTCTTGCTCAACCGCGTGCGCGTAAGGCGTCACAAAAATATTTAACTAAAATCAAGAGTAATAAAAGCAGCTTTAGCCACTTTTATGTCTTTGCCGAAAGCATGCTGGATAAATTATTGCTGTGGGGAAATCTATTACCCTTAAATAATATCCAGTACTTTGGCCAACAATGTATCTTAGATAATTTGTCACAGAAACGCGGCGGATTATTTATTTGTGCGCATTTCGGCAATCTCGAATTGTGTCGCGTATTTTCCAAAAACACGGCTGGATTAAAATTAACCGTATTAATGCACACCAAACATGCAAAAGCCTTTAATGACATGCTCGCGCAATTAAATCCGGCGAGTCAGATAGATGTGATTCAAGTGACAGAGTTCACGCCTACCACTGCGATAGAATTAAAAACAAAAACAGATGCCGGTGAATTTGTGGTGATTGCGGGCGATCGTATTCCAGTATCGTTGAATCCTCGCGTGGTTTCCGTGCCCTTCTTAGGCGAAAACGCGTCATTTCCTGTTGGGCCCTATATCATGGCACATCTATTGCAATGCCCAACGTATCTCATTTTTTCCACGCAATCTGAACACGGCGCAGAAATACACATAGAATCCTTCCGTGACCGCGTCCAACTTCCGCATAAAAACAGAGACAACGCCCTCACTCAGCTTGCCGCAGATTTTGCCAGCCGTTTAGCCTTTTATTGCCATCAGAATCCGCTACAATGGTTTAATTTCTATGATTTCTGGGATACGCATTAATATGATAACGGCTGAAGTGATGATAGACATTCCCTTTTATGATATCGATTCCCTGAATGTGGTTTGGCATGGGAATTATGTGAAGTATCTAGAAATAGCCCGCTGTGAATTATTAAATAATATTGGTTATAACTATGCCCAAATGAAAGCGTCGGGTTATGTTTGGCCTGTGATTGATTTACAACTGCGTTATATTGAACCGATTATTTTTAACCAAAAAATAAAAATCCACGCTACTCTTATAGAATATCAAAACCGTCTGAAAATAAATTATTTAATTACGGATGCAGAGACGGGTCGTCGTTTAACTAAAGCCAGTACGACACAAGTTGCCGTGAAGTTGGAAACGAAAGAGATGTGTTTTGAATCGCCAGAAGTATTATTAGCAAAAATAGGAGAATTAGCTTTATGAAAAAATTTATGAAGAAATTAATTTTTAGCCTGTTGCTATTAATATTTTCGGGTTCTGTTTTTGCCTCTGCGCCTATCGCGCAAATTCAAGCCATGTTAGATAAATCTCCCATACTGTGCGGGAATTTTAATCAGACTAAAACCTTAATAGGCATCTCAAAACCGTTATTATCTAATGGCACGTTTTGTGTCAATGCAAAAACGGGCGTAGTTTGGAAAACATTGCATCCCTTTCCGAATACCGTCAAATTAACGCGCGATGACATTACGCAAATTCAAGGCAATCAAACGGTCATGCAATTAAGTGCACAACAAGAGCCGGTGGTCAAAATGATCAACAGTGTATTATTTTCGTTATTAGCCGGAGATTTCAGTCAATTAGATAAAACATTTATTCTTAATGGCAATATTAAAAATAATACCTGGCATGTTTCTCTTGTTGCACGCGATAAAGCACTCGCTAAAGTCATTGGAAATATTACTTTGGATGGCAACACGCATGTGAATAAAGTCATGATTCATGAATCCAATGGCGATCAGACGCTCATTACTTTTTCTGATATCAAAAATCATGCGTAAATGCTTTGCATTAATATGGTTATTCATAATTATTTTATTACTAGCCTATAATATTGATTTAATAAAAAATAAACGCATGACGTTTAATACCAATATTTTGTCTTTACTACCTGCTGATCAACAAGATCCCGTTATTCAAACCGCAACAGACCATATGTTCAATGCCGTCTCGCAACAAGTCGCGGTATTAATTGGCGCGCCGAATTGGGCTGATGCCTCACGTGCTGCAGATGCTTATTTAGCCGTAATAAAAACCCATCCTGATTTAATCCAGACTACTCAATACAGTAATGCTGATTTAACCGCTTTTGATAAATATAGATTAGGGTTATTGACCCTCAACCAAGAAGAGTTATTAAAAAATCAACCTGCCAGTTATTGGACGAACATTGCATTAGGCAGCTTGTATAGCCCTGTAATTGGATTAAAACTTGGCACATGGCAAGACGATCCGTTTGGATTATTCAGCGGCTGGTTACAAGCACGCGCGCAAGAAACTCCCGTGCGTCCCCGTGACGGAAAATTATTTGTGGCAGGAAAAAAGAATAATTACGCCGTAATTTTAATGACCCTGCAAAAACCGGCGTTTTCGATGTCCACTCAAAAAACAGTTATGCCCCTATTAAATCAAGCAGAACAAGCAGCGCAGAGCTCTGATCCTAATATTAAAATTATTTCAACGGGCGTTATTTTACATGCCGCGGCGGCAAGTAACGAAGCGCATAAAGAAATGTCGACGATTGCCGTCGGATCGTTGTTAGGTATTTTATTATTAATGTGGCTGGCGTTTAGATCTTTCAAACCCTTATTATTAATTGGTTTATCTATCAGTGTTGGGTGCTTGGGTGCTTTTAGTATTTGTGAGTATCTCTTAGGCGAGTTACATGTATTAACGTTAGTGTTTGGCGCAAGTCTGATTGGCATTGCACAAGACTATGCCATATATTATTTATGCAGCGCGCATCAAGAGCTGAAAAAATTATGGCCCGGATTAATTTTAACGCTCACGGCTGCATTAGTCGGTTATACAGGTTTAGCGCTAACGCCATTTCCAGGTTTACAACAAATGGCCCTCTTTTCTGGATTGGGATTAATTTTTGCGTGGCTGACGGTTATCTTATGGTTCCCCATTTTTGTTACGCCTAATACTATTAAAGTAACTAATCTAGCTAAAAAATTTGATAACAGCCTTTCACGTTGGCCATTATTTAGATTTAATAAAAAGGGTTTATTAATAATTTTATTATTTTTTATATTTATAAGCGTAGGCTTATTTAAATTAACCGTCAGCGATGACATTCGCTCACTGCAAAATCCTTCTCCGCACTTAGTTCATGACCAAATTAAATTTAGCCAATTATTAAACGCCCCTACTTTAGTTCAATTTTATTTAGTCCGGGGTGATTCTGAACAAATGGTTTTACAACGTGAAGAAGCGCTTAAACTTCAATTAAAAACAGGTTATCAAGCCATATCAGATTGGGTGCCGTCTATTCAACGACAAGAAACAAACCAATTATTAATCAAACAAAAATTATTATTTAATCATGGGCCGCTTGATTCTCTTGCACAACATATTGGCGAGAACTCAACCTGGTCACAGAAAGTCAAAAATAATTTATTAAAATCTTCAACACTACTGACCCCTGAACTATTTTTTAATATGCCCGCCAGTCAGCCACTCAAATTTTTATGGCTAGGCAAAATCAACAATACCTATGCGAGTATTGTTGCCGTGCGTGGTTTAAATCATGTCACGCATACAGACGTCACACTTCAGGGCGTGCAATGGGTGGATAAAATCAGCGCCATTTCTTCTGTATTAGGCCATTATAGAAAATATATGGGACACGTAATTTTGGGCGCCTACGGAGCTATTCTTATACTTTTATTTACGCGATATAGATTTAAAGCCTGGCGTGTATTGATGCCTCCTGCATTAGCCAGTCTTTCGACTTTGGCCATATTTGGATTTCTGGGCATTCCATTAGAATTATTTCACGTATTAGCGTTGATGCTTATTTTAGGATTGGGCGTCGATTACGGCATATTTTTACAAGAACAATCACGTCTCCCAAACAATCAAGCGTGGTTAACGATAGGATTATCTGCCATCAGCGCACTACTTTCTTTTGGACTACTCGGATTAAGCCAAACACCGCCCTTACATGCGTTTGGATTGACCATGTTTTTAGGGTTAATACTGGTCGGCTTAATTGCGCCTATTTTTAGGAATACTAATGGCTATTGAGCAATGTGACGTTTTAATTATTGGCGCAGGTCCTGCTGGATCACTTGCTGCTGCGCTATTAGTTCAGCAAGGTAAAAAAGTCATTGTCATTGAACGCGAACAATTTCCCCGATTCAGCATTGGCGAAAGTTTGCTTCCCCAAAGCATGGAATATTTAGAACGCGCTAATTTATTAAAGCCTATTATTGAAGCGGGTTTTCAGCATAAAAACGGCGCGGCGTTTATTTATCGCGATAAATATACCGAATTTGATTTTCGCGATAAATTTTCTGACGGTTGGGGAACGACGTATCAAGTTGAGCGTTCGGCATTTGATTTTATCTTAGCGAACGAAGCTCAGAAATTAGGCGCTGATATTAGATATAAACAAACTGTTGTTAAATTTGAATTTCCCTTTATTACTATCCAATCCGCCGAAAAAAATCTTTATCAAATTAAAACTAAATTTGTATTAGACGCCAGTGGATTTGGTCGAGTGTTACCGAAATTATTAGACTTAGAAATGCCATCCAATTTTCCTGTACGCGGTGCAGTGTTTACTCATATTCAAGACAATATTGTTGATAATAATTATGATCGCAATAAAATTCGCATTATTACACACCCCGATCATATTGATGTTTGGTATTGGCTCATTCCCTTCTCGAATAATCGCTGCTCGATTGGCATAGTGGCTAAGAAAGAATTTTTTTCTCATAGGGATTTAAAAAACTGGGTCAACGAAGAGCCATCCTTAAGAGCATTACTTAAAAATGCCATATGGGATACACCCGCACGAGAGATCATGGGTTATGCATCCAATGTTAAGTCTTTATATGGCACGGATTATGCGTTATTGGGCAATGCCGGCGAATTTTTAGATCCCATCTTTTCATCGGGCGTGACTATTGCATTTAAGTCAGCTTTTTTGGCAGCCAATCTATTAAACAAACAATTTGCGGGTGAAAATATCAACTGGCAAACCGAATATGCTACTCCCTTAAAAAAGGGTGTGGATACATTTAGAACATTTGTCGAATCGTGGTATAGCGGTAAATTTCAAAACGTTATTTTTCATGACACACAACCGCCTGAAATTCGTCGTATGATTTCATCCATTCTGGCTGGCTATGCCTGGGATGAAAACAATCCTTTTGTCAAACACAGCGAGCGGCGCTTAAAAGCGTTGGAGGAATTATGCAACGCATAAGATTATTATTAATTTCAGTATTAGCTTTATTTTTAACTTTATTATTAACCGCTTGTGCAACAGTACACCCTGTTAACAATACAGAACCTGAACATATTGGGCTTCTACTTTCACCCGCTTCCTTAGGCAAATCAATCAGCTTGCAACAACACATGACCGTCACGGGTGGTGGGAAAACACACGAGTTAGATACGGTATTGGAAATTGATCCACAGCAATTAAATCTAGTCGGGCTATTATTTGGCCGGCGTTTCATGACGATTCACTATGACGGCAAAACATTAACAACCTGGAAAGATCCGCATGTGCCTGCACAAATAAACAGCCAAAGTATTTTAGAAGATATCGAGCTGACCCTTTGGCCCATCAATATTCTTCACCAATCCTTACCCTTCGACTGGCACATTCAACAATACCATCATTACCGCATGTTATATCAAAATCATATGCTTATAGAAAAAATTGATTATTTAAAAAATAACACGGTTATAATTCATAATTACCGTTATCAATACAGAATTAAAATTCAATCCGTAATTAATTAAATCAGGAAAACGAATCATGAAAACAAACGTTTATTTAAATCAATTAGGCATGATTTGTTCACTGGGCAATAATATTATTGAAATCAAACAAAATTTATTGAACGGCAAAATTTTTGATCTGAGAGATACTTTAAAAAATAACTTACCCTCTCATGATCACTTACCGTTGCGTGATCGCAGTCGTAATAATCAATTGGCTTTAGGCGCACTGGAACAAATTTTTCCTGCGGTAGAAAAAGCTATACAAACCTATGGTCCACATCGTATTGGAATTATTGTGGGCACCAGTACCTCAGGAATTTCAAACGGCGAATTGGCTTTTAATGAACATAAAATAAATAAAAAATTTCCCGATGATTTTCACTATGGCCAACAAGAATTAGGATCACCGGCGCGAGCTTTGGCAAAAACACTGGGGATTTCAGGACCCGTCTATACACACTCCAGTGCCTGTTCATCCAGTGGAAAAGCCATGGCGAGTGCCGCGCGCTTAATTCAATTAGGCGTGTGTGATGCCGTATTAACCGGCGGCGTCGATTCCTTATGTGAATTTACACAAGCCGGATTTGCATCATTGGAATCCATCAGCCCCACGCGCTGTAATCCTTTTAGTGCAAATAGAAATGGCATTACCATTGGTGAAGGCGCGGCGTTATTTTTAATGACAAAAGAACCCAGCGATATTCTATTAAGTGGTTGGGGTGAATCCTCTGATGCGTATCATATTTCTGCGCCGGATCCTGCCGGCACCGGCGCAATAATCGCCATACAAAAAGCGCTCTCGCGCGCGGGTATTACTCCAAAAGAGATTGATTATATTAATTTACACGGAACGGCGACGTTACAAAATGACGCAATGGAATCGCAGGTTATTCATCAATTATTCGGCGATAAAATATTTGCCAGCTCAACAAAAGCACTCACGGGTCATACACTGGGTGCAGCGAGTGCAATAGAAGCAGGATTATGTTGGCTGACATTACATCCTGAAAATGCTACAGGAGCACTACCCCCACAAATATGGGATGGCATACAAGATCCACGCTTGCCTATTCTACGTTTCGCTGAAATAAAAAGTTGTTTGGGACGGCCTCTTAATTATATTTTAAGCAATTCTTTTGCGTTTGGTGGTAGTAACATCGCTTTAATTTTGGGTAGAACCTGATATGAAAAACATGAAATTGCCTGATATCAAATTATTAGTCCCTCACGCTGAACCCATGTTGTTATTAGACCGCGTAATTTCTGTGAGTGATAACATGCTATCTACAGAAGTAACGATACGGTCCGACAGCTTATTCTGTGATGAATTAGGCGTAGGCAGCTGGGTGGGCATAGAATATATGGCACAAACTATGGGTGCGTATGCAGGTTTTCATGCGATCAAACTAGGCCAACCTGTTAAGATTGGTTTCTTGGTGGGAACACGGCGTTATGAATGCAGCAAGCCCTATTTCTCTATAGGCAGCATCTTAACAATTTCAGCGCGCTGTATTCTGGAATCACCCAATGGCTTGAGTGCATTTGAATGTGCTATTTCAGAAGGCAATGAGATTATTGCCACAGCAACAATAAATGCTTTTTTACCGGAAAACGTCAATAATTTTTTAGAATTAGAGGATAGATAAATGGATAAAACAGTTTTTGTTTCGGGTTCGAGTCGAGGCATTGGAAAAGCTATTGCATTACGTCTTGCACGTGAAGGTTACGATATTGTTTTACATTGTCGTTCTCAACGTGAAGCGGCAGATAACATACAAAATTCTATTATTGAATTAGGACAGCAAGCCCGTGTATTACAATTTGATTTATCGAACCGTGCAGAGACTAGCAAAATATTATTAGCTGATATAGAAAAACACGGTTGTTATTATGGAGTTGTTTGTAATGCTGGCATTGCACGCGATAACGCCTTTCCCATGATGTCTGACGACGATTGGGACAGTGTATTAAATACTAATTTAGATGGCTTTTATAATATTTTAAAACCTTTAATCATGCCGATGATTGCACGCAAATTACCGGGAAGAATAGTCACCCTCGCCTCTGTATCTGGCATCATGGGTAATCGCGGCCAAGTGAATTACAGCGCTGCAAAAGCAGGTATTATTGGTGCCACCAAAGCATTGGCTTTAGAACTGGCGAAACGAAATATTACGGTGAATTGTGTCGCGCCAGGAATTATAGAAACCGATATGATCAAAGAGCTCCCTTTGGAGGAAGTACTTAAAATTATTCCTTCACGTCGTGTGGGTAAACCCGAAGAAGTTGCTGCTACTGTCAGCTTTTTATTATCCGATGACGCGGCCTATATTACGCGCCAAGTGATTTCCGTGAACGGAGGTTTAGCATGAACCGCCGCGTAGTCGTCACCGGAATGGCAGGAATTAGTCCATTGGGAAATGATTGGAAAACCATCCAGCAAAAATTAAATAGTTATACCAATGCCATAAAATACATGCCCGACTGGAACGATTATATTGGCCTGCATACACGACTCGCCGCACCTGCTGCAGAATTTATGCTGTCTGAACGTTTTACGCGCAAAACCATGCGTGGCATGGGACGTGTCGCTTTAATGTCTGCCATCGCAACCGAAAGCGCACTACTTCACGCAAATTTATTAGACAGTCCTTTATTAAGTAGCGGTACATTGGGCATTGCCTACGGTTCGTCGACAGGAACGCCGCAAGCCATTGGGGCTTTCAACACCATGATTATTGACAAAAATACGAAAAATATTAACGCCACAACGTATATTAAAATGATGCCGCACACGGCGCCTGTGAATATTGGCGTCTTTTTCGGTATTACGGGAAGAATCATGACAACGTCCAGCGCCTGTACCTCTGGAAGCCAAGGCATTGGTTATGCGTATGAAACGATTCGCAGTGGTCGACAAAATATTATGGTCGCGGGTGGTGCAGAAGAATTATGTGCAACGGAAGCAGCCGTATTTGATACTTTATATGCGACTAGTGTGCGAAATGACACGCCACACGCAACACCGAGCCCGTTTGATGTTGATCGCGATGGATTAGTGATTGGTGAAGGCGCAGGAACGTTAATATTAGAAGAATATGAACATGCACGCGCACGGGGTGCAAAAATGTATGCAGAATTAGTGGGTTTTGGTACCAACAGTGACGGTTGTCATGTGACCAATCCAAACGCAAAAACCATGCAAATTGCGATTGAACTTGCCTTAAAAGATGCTGATATTCCTGCTTCTGCCATTAGTTATATCAACGCACATGGTACGGGAACGACGCAAGGCGATATCGCAGAATCACATGCAACCGCAAATGTGTTTAGCAATAAAACACCCATCAGTTCTTTAAAAAGTTATATGGGACATACGCTGGGTGCGTGTGGCGCGTTAGAAGCATGGCTGAGTATTGAGATGATGAATAATAAATGGTTTTCACCTACACTGAATCTTAAAAAATTGGATCCGCTATGTGCTGAATGTGATTACATAACGGATGCAGGACGTAATATTGATGGCGAGTATATTATGTCGAATAACTTTGCCTTTGGTGGCATAAACACCTCGCTGATTTTCAAAAAGATCGGTTAATTTTTACACTTACTTTAAAAGGATGAAATTTATGAAAAAACTGCTGAAATTAGTTACGATGTTTTTTGTTTTAATGTCTGTTACGTCACTGGCTTATGCGCGTAATACCGAATATATGCAACCGATTCCTCAAGATGTGAATTCAGGTCCCGTAAAATTTTATTTTGGTAATCAACAACATCCGCGCGTAGTGCAAAACTTCGGTCAATATACGACTAATCCGAAAAGTCGTTCTATTGGAAAATCAGATGCGCGTGCCTGTAACCGTGCATTTCAATCTGCACTGTTATCTTTTCAAAAACGTGCACAAAGTTTAGGTGCCAATGCGGTAATTAACATCGTCAATTATTACAAAAAAAATCCTAACTCAAACAACAGTGCATATGAATGTCATGCCGGTACATGGGCTGCGGGCGTTGCATTGAAAGGTGATGTTGTAAAGTTGGCGCGGTAAATTATTGTTGTTAAGCATATCGGGCGTCGCTTGCGACGCCCCCATTCCTAATACCAATCAAGAGGCCTATCATGCAAGACCCGAAGTTAACCCTGCCATTTAGAATACTCGACGCACTGATTGCGGTAGACGGAGAGGAAGCAGAAGATAATCACAATAAGCGTACAGGAAGTTTTGAGCATAGAATCAGCCTCATCAACACAGACCAAGGCGTTGCGATACAAATAGATGCTGCCGTATTCGCACAACTCAGCCACACGGTCACTGAACTCGAACTGATTGATCGCTATACGATTACTTTTGAATGTAATACCACAAGGATTCACGGTAACATCGAAAGATTACCTGAATTAATATCTCTCTTAAATCACAAGCTAAAATGGATAAGCCCCGAAAAAAATATCGAACTCGACGGCCAGCTCTTGTTTCATTTTGCAAAGAAAAAATCTGACCCTGTTGATTCTGAAAACATTCTCTTCTCGTCAAAAGGCAAAAATCATGTCATGAAAGTCATTTGTCACACGAGAGAAAAAGCGCGAGAATTATGTCATGAAATTTTTCTCGGTAAATTTGAAACAGCGCAAACCACGAATAGCGATTACAAAGTCGGGTCGACTGCCAACATTGTTATCATTTGCGGCTCCAAAAAAAATATACGGCGCGCCATTCATCAGCTGCATAACGTCAATAAATGTATCGCCCAAGAAACTTATAATGGATTACTGGAACAACTGGATGCGCTTAAACGCACACCCGCATCTTCACTACAGAAGAAGGTAAAAGCATTATGAAGGGATCACCATGACCACATCCATTTGTGTTTTCTGCGGCTCACGCAGTGGCACTAATCTTATGCATATTGAAAACGCCAAAATACTTGGCGAAACATTGGCTGAAAATAATATTACGTTAGTGTATGGCGGCGCTTCTGTGGGAACCATGGGAGTTCTCGCTGACGCGGTATTAAGTAAATCCGGCAATGTTATTGGCATTATGCCCAATTTTTTAATCCAAAAAGAAATTAAACATAATGGGTTATCTGCATTTCATGCCGTCGATTCGATGTCTGAACGCAAAGATAAATTGATTGAACTCGCCGATGCGTTTATTGTGTTACCGGGTGGATGTGGAACATTAGAAGAATTTTCAGATGTATTCTCCAGACTTCATTTAGGATTACACAACAAGCCCATTGGTATTTTAAATACGGATAATTTTTACCGTAATCTTATAGAACAATTATCTCAAATGGTTCAACAAGGCTTTTTGCCTGAGAAGTCTTATGCGAAAATTATGTTTAAATCTGACCCGCGGGAATTAGTCAGAACACTTATGGAGATATCATGATGTCCACCGCTCACTGCTCAAGCTGTAAACCTCCGGAAAAAACGGAAGATTCCTACTCACGCGAATTGCTTTATAAAACTCTATTCGCAGCAATTATTGGCATTCCCCTGTTTACTATTGCCATGTTAAATATTTCTACTAATACATTCTGGAATATCATTTTCACCGCGCTAACCTTAATGGTATTGGTCTATTCCGGCGGGCATTTTTTCAAGAACGCTTATAAAGCGTTTATAATTCAACAAGCTAATATGGATACCCTCGTCTCTTTAGGTACAGGCGTTGCGTGGTTATATTCTGCCTGTGTGGTATTTTTTCCGAATTATTTTCCTGAATTAGCTCGACATACGTATTTCGAAGCAGCCGTCGTTATTATTGCCTTAATTAATTTAGGTGCTCTATTAGAATTACGTGCACGACAAAATACCTCTTCGGCTATTAAACGCTTAATTGGTCTGCAACCTAAAACAGCTCGAATTATTAAAAATAATCAAGAACTGGACATACCCATAGAAGACGTCAAAATAAATGATCTTGTGAGAGTTCGTCCCGGCGAGAAAATTCCTGTGGATGGAATAATTATAGAGGGTAATTCAAACATTGATGAATCTATGATTACCGGCGAGCCTATACCTGTTGAAAAAAATAGTGGGGATTTTGTAACCGGCGCAACGATTAATAAATCCGGCAGTTTTATATTTAAAGCAACTAAGATTGGCGCCGATACGGTTCTCGCGAAAATCATAGAAATAGTCCAGCAGGCACAAGGATCTAAACCTGCAATGGCTCGCATGGCAGATCAGATTTCGGCTATTTTTGCACCACTCGTTATGATCATTGCAATAATAACGGCTCTAGTCTGGTTTAATTTCGGACCCGATCCAAAAGATGCCTATATATTAGTGACAGCCATGTCGGTATTAATTATTGCGTGCCCGTGTGCACTTGGATTAGCCGTGCCAATATCCGTCATGGTAGGTGTCGGCAAAGCAGCAGAATATGGCATATTAATCCGCCACGGCGATGCACTCCAACAAGCCAGTCAATTAAAAGTACTGGTATTAGATAAAACGGGAACGGTTACTGAAGGCAAACCCAGCGTGACCGAAATTCATGCTCTCAAACATTGGGACGACAAAGGCTTATTACAATTAGCCGCCAGTGTGGAAGTCCATTCAGAACATGCATTAGCCGAAGCCATATTAAATCATGCGCAAGAAAAACATATTCAAGCGCTTCATGCCACACAATTTGAAGCGGTTTCGGGTCAAGGCGCAAAAGCGGTTATTCATAATGAAACCGTATTATTGGGCAATAAAAAATTCATGGCTGAAAATAATATTACACTTCCCAACGATAATTTCGCAAAAAATGGCGCTACGCCGATCTATATTGCTGTCGAAAATACACTGGCAGGTATTATTACTATTTCAGATAAAATTAAACCCGATTCACAGAAAGCCATCAAACAATTACAAAACATGGGATTAAAAATAATTTTATTAACCGGCGATCATAAAGAAACGGCGAATTTTATTGCACAACAAGTCGGCATTACCGATGTGATTGCAGAAGTATCACCCGCGGATAAAGCCAATGTTATTAAACGCGTACAGCTGGATCACAATCATAGTATTAAAGTGGGTATGGTAGGCGATGGCATTAATGATGCGCCGGCATTAGCGCAAGCCGATGTAGGATTTGCAATTGGCAGTGGAACCGATGTGGCTATTGAAAGTGCTTCCATCACTTTAATGCGGAATTCTTTGCAGGGTGTTGTCGATGCCATGTTAATTTCAAACTATACCGTAAAAAATATGAAACAAAATTTATTTGGGGCGTTTATTTATAATATTATTGGTATTCCTGTTGCGGCAGGAATACTGTTTCCCTTTACGGGATTATTATTAAATCCAATGATTGCAGGATTAGCGATGGCGCTATCTTCTGTGACAGTGGTAATGAATGCGAATCGGTTGAGGTTTGTTAAGTTATCACACTAATTTTTTCTCCAGCACAATTTTTCCTTTTGGCGTAATAACATATTGTTGATTTTTGCTTCTGAGTTTTTCAGGAAATAAATAAGCAATTAATGTCAATTCTCGCAATCTTTTCAATGCAATTCTTACATTTCCAGTCCTCTCCAAATATCCAAATTCGTCAAGAATTTCAGAAATTTTCAATGATTTGTTATTGATCAACGTAAGGATTTGTTTTTCGGCATGTGATAAAAACAATGGAACATGTTGATTAGGGGCTCGATCATGGACCTGATCATGGACCTGATCATGGACCTGATCATGGACCCCAACTAAAAACTCCGGATGAGTTTTAATTTCAATACAAAAAAATGTTCTTTGTCTATCTGTATAAAATAATGGCTCAAGCGAACCATTTGTTGCCAAAACCCGTCGCATTTTGGGAATCCCTGTTCCTCGGCCTTCAGTAAAATCTAACTCTTTTAACAATTCGCCAATTCTTCGATTTCTGTATCGACGCGTCATCATTTTGTTTTTTTTAAAATCTTCTAATTTAATCGAAGGATCTGGGCCAGGATGACTGGTGATTCGAATACATTCTTGATTAATCCGAACTTCGATCGGCTCTCTAATCTCATAACTACGATGATAAACCGCATTCACCAATGCCTCTTCGATAGCCGCATAGGGATAATTGAAAAAACGATTTGCTTCTGCTTTATGCGGAACTTTTATAACGCGTTCTGTAATAAAATTATTTTGAATATAACGAAGCGCACTTCTTAACTGATGATCAATCGGACCCTTGAATGTTTCTTCTTGAATTTCGTCCCCACCCTCACCATCAGGAAAATAAACCACTTCAATTTGTGCATAGGGGAAATACTTTGTAGGATTATCATTAAAAAATAACAGCCCTATATTACGAGGCTTTAGATATTCATCCCCACCTTCAATAATAGCTAACTGCCTACATAAATCGGGAAATAAAATACGCTTCGAGTCATCCAGTAATTCACTGTTTATTTCTTTCAGAAACGACTGAATAAGTGGCAATTTTAATTCTTCAATGCTCGCATGGTGGTTAATGCGATCATCGAAGGGAATAACTGCATTTAAAGATAACAATTCCTTTAATTCACCTTCTTTCGCAATAACGGTACTTGAAAATTTTCGAATAAAATACTTGTAGTCTTTTTTCTTACCCAGCGAACTTGGTGCCATATAGGGTCGCGTCGACCCACCAGGCGCCCATATCACCAAGATATTTTTATCCTGATAACTTTCCAAAGAAATAATTGGCGTATAGGCAGGTTTCAAAAATGAACATACTCGCATGAGCTCTTTTTGAAGCTTATCAACTTGCGATGAAAGAATACCTTTTGGAGGAAATATTGGCTTCCCGTCCTTTTCTTCAATCCCAACAACAATGTATCCACCACCAAAATTATAGAAATCATTCGCAAAAGCACAGATTGTTCGCAGGATGGCTTCTGGGTTCCAACTTGATTTAAATTCGACTCTATCTGACTCAACGATAGAATTTTGCAACAAAGCAGATATACTTATTGGCAAATGCATGAAGCCTCCGTGACAACTACGTTATGATGGTTTTTTGTACTGCAAATAAATACTATGTCATATAAAAAATTTTAGCAAAAACTTTTTTGGAGAAAACTCATGAACAGTATTTTGATCAATATTATTGGATTAGTTTTAATTTTTATTATTGCCGCCTGGTTTTGGTTTTACAAAAAATCACCCAAAACTCAAAAAGTGTCTGGTGTGATTGAAATTAAAGTCAAAGACGGCGTCTATCAACCGGCTAATATCAGCGCAGCGGTTAATCAACCTATTACCCTGAGATTTATTCGCGAAGATGCCACACCGTGTGCAGAATTTGTAATTTTTGATAAATTAAATATCAACAAACAACTGCCTCTCAACAAACCCACTGATATACCCTTAACGCTAAATAAAACAGGCGAATATGAGTTTACGTGTCAGATGGGCATGTACCGCGGGAAACTGGTTATTGCATAATTGCATCCCTGCTCACATTGGATTACTCTGATAAAAAAACAAATCCCAATCTAAATACAGAGGGGGCATCATGGACGAGCGGAAATTACTGGGTAAAACCATTTCGCGATTTAACAGGAAGGCTCCACTAAAACTTTTTTCTATTCCCACGTATCCCATTGAACTGTTTAAACGTCCTCACTCTCGTCATAAACGATTAAGTACAACGCAACGACTCTTAGCCAAACCGATCTCTGCAGATATAGACATGCTCAATGTTGATAACGATGTCATGCTTACACAAGAAAGAGAAAAATATATTATTTTATTCATCGCTCAAGATGAAGTCGACGCCAAAGAAAAATATGGCATCATTGCACGTACCAGCGGAACTGGCTCAACCTCACCCACACATAAATTACCGGATGATTTTAGCGTATCGCTTCAAGATGAAGCCGTTATCATTCATGGAAGCCTCGAGACGTTACTCGCTGCCACTAAACATCTCTATGCACTTGAATATATCAGTGAGAAAAAAAAGGAGGTGTTATGCGAAGAAATTCAAACTATCCAGGATAGAGATTCAGATACCGAATCTTCAGACAGAAGTTCATCAGACACAGAATCAGTGGGCCATACATTATTACACTAAAAACATCACGCCAAATGTCACCGTATTTTCACTGCCCAAATAACTCACCGAACCATAATTAGATTGATGCTCATATTCTGTATAAATCGCTAAACCTGGTTTCAATTGGTAATACGGTCGAATCGTAAATCGCATTTGATTAACACCACTTCCTACACCATCTTGTTGAACGGTTTTCGTTGCTAAAATACTGCGAATTCCCGTTCGAATAAAAAACTTATTGGTAATTTGTGAATCACGCGATAATTGAATATCCAATTTTTCACTGCCATCATGATAATAGGCACGAATATCGGTATTAATAAAAAACGGCATTAAACCTTCTATTCCCACACCTGGCTGCCAATATCCATGTTGTGCCGGACGATAGAAATAATTCATGCCGCCCTTCACCGCCCAAAATTCACTGATTAAATGCCATGCAAAAATATCTACATCGGCATTTTTAACCACACCCTTTTCTAATTCAGCATCTTCGCTATAAATTTCTAATTTATTAAAATCTCCGCCCCAATATGATTTTAATGTTAGTTTTTGTAAATTATCAAAGGGATCATCACCTACATCTAAAAAAGTCGCTTGATGTAAATGGTGAGGATGCGCCATCGGATGCATCGGTCGATTTTTCATAGAGGTATATTGAAATACGCGCGACATACCCGCCATCATGTGATAGAGCAAATGACAATGGAAAAACCACTGACCACCACTCGCATTCGCATCGATATCTGCCGTAATTTTTTCGCCGGGTCCAACATCTATCGTATGTAATAACGGATCATATGCACCGTGTCCGTTTCGCAAAATAAAGAAATGCCCGTGAATATGCATAGGATGATGCATCATGGTGCTATTCGTAAAAATAATGCGGTATCTTTTTCCGTGAACAAATAAAATGGGATGTGCGTCTGACTCAGGAATGCCGTTGATAAACCAAATATATCTCCCCATATAACCACCCAGATCCATATGGATAATTTTATAGATGGGTTTATTAGGATTATTGGTTTTAATACTAGAAACTAAATTTTGATATTTATCCCCCATAGCCATATTACCCATATCCATACCCGACATGTTCATATTGGACATATTCATACCTGACATATTTCCCATAGCCATATTGCCCATGTTCATTTCTGGTTTGGATAATTCTGTATGAATTAACAGGGGAATTTTTGTTATTTTTATTAAAGCATCATAGGTCTCGCCGGGCGCGATGGTGAAATTATCAACAACATATGGCCTTACATCTTGACCATCGACGCTAATTATTTTTATGGCTGTACCGGGGATACTCACTTTAAAAATAGTACTCGACGCCGCGCCAATAAATCTTAGTCGTACAGTATCTCCTACTTTTGCTGATCCCACCCATGGATGATTTATGGTTTGGCCATTTAATAAATAAGCATCGTCTTTGACATCCGTATAATCATAAATACTCATGCGCATATGTTCCATCATGAGATATTGATCTAATAATTTAGGGCTATAATTTTGAATAAGATTCTGAAGAGACGCTTGTTTGGAAAATTCTGTGGAATAATAATCGCCGTCTTTTTTTAAATTGGCATAGACTTGTTCTGGTGAAGTATTTATCCAATCTGATAATACAACTACATAATCTTTGTTATAGTGATATTGATGCGGTGTTTTAGGATCAATAATAATTGCACCATAATCACCCTGCTGTTCTTGAAATCCCGCATGCGAGTGATACCAATACGTACCCGATTGATGCAAAGTAAATTCATAATGAAACACACCACCCGGCGGAATTGCTGCTTGTGTAATACCTTCAACGCCATCCATTCGCCAAGGAACTAATAAGCCATGCCAGTGCATGGTAGTACCCGTATCCAGATGATTAAAGACATTAATGACGACATGATCACCGTCTTTAAAGTGTAGTGTTGGGCCCGGGATTTGATTGTTGACGGCAATGGCTTGAACGGATTTACCTGTAAAATTGACGGTTTTATAACCCACATCAAGATTAACCGTGCGGTTTTCAGCAAAAATAACTGATGACCAGGTCAATAGGATCAACAAAATCAGGGTTTTCATGGGGCCTCCGCGAGAGGCATAAATGTAGCAGTATTATAGAATTTTTGACAGATTTCCGTTAAAATCCCGTCACAAAAATACTTCGGCGCGACTAATGACAGACGAAAAAAAAGAGACTGACGAAAGAGAAATGAACGCGATTGTTGACCAGATACAGGGGTCATTCAATACACTCGAAACTCTGCTTACACTGTTATCGAACGACCAAAATCCTCTCGACGATTCAGACATCACGTCGCGGAGTCAACACTATCAAGGTGTTCAACATGCGGCCAAACATCTGTTTGATCATCCCATCAATAATGATGAAATCATACGACGTTCCGCATGGATCGAATATGTCATCCATGGCGCGCTGTATTTATATTCACAGCATTGCTTAATCCTTCGAGCACAACCCCAAGACCAGAAAACAAAAGCACGCGAACTGTTTTTACTTCTCCGTACCTTTATCGCCGAACTCCAACGAAACCCAGGAAAAACAGTCGAAGAAAAAGTGCTTACGCATAAACTGACCATTTTCTCACGTGCGCTGCTGACACAAACAGCGATTGTTGCTGCCCTTGCTCCACCCCATATTATGTTTGCTGTGATGGCTTATTTCTACGATGCAGAAAAATATGTTAACTTTATTCGACTGAGTGCGTCAGATTCTGCACAGTCCATCATACTTTCCTCAAGGCGTCTCAATAGTTTTATTCAAAAAATCACCACTCAGTTTATTCAGCATATCTCAACCCAGAGCGCCGATTTTTCACGCTACGACAATATGTTTATATATTATATTAAGACCTGTTCACAGTCTGATTTCACCATAATATCTCCTACCACGTTTGCAAATAGCTTACTGTCATTTGATTTCACTGAATTTAAGCAACAACTTCCTCGCGTGATTGCAACATCACTGCTTGCCGCAAAACCACTCAGACATGAAGCCGTCACACACGCGGCACAAATCCTCTGCAAAATACGATTTGTACTTTTACAACTGACGGGTATTTTTAACGGTAAAGAAGACGTGATTAGCGCTGAACTGAGATCGGCACTCGTCAAACGATTTAACGAAGTGTCTCCTCTGCTCAGCGCGTACTGCTACTTTACAGGGTCAGCTGAATTTGAGTTTTTTTTAGGGAAAGCTTCCGCACCAAATGTTAATGCCACCATCGTCGATGAAACCGCCCATCTGATTAACGTCAGTCGAAATTTTTCTGGGTTATCTGATTTCCACACGATGTGTACTTTTTTTATGATCTGCAAAAAATCGCCTAAAAACAAAGATGTTGTTAATGTACTACACGCCTTCACAAAAAATAGCGTTGCGTATTTATGTGAATTAGAATTAGGCTGCATAGAAAAAATAGACACGCCGGATAATATCATGTGTCTTATCGATCATTTTGAGGAACGACAACGCCTCAATCCCGATCAAAAGCTGGGTGATAAAGTTTATGCATCGCTAATTTTATTTTTATCCTATCGCAGACTGACACTCGATACAGAAAGAACGAAAGACGAAATCAAGGATTTTATTGCACTCGCACGCGAACATGTCGATGTAATGGAGGCTGATGACACACTCACTGATCCTACAGAAAAGTTACTGACACAAACGATGCGAGTCTTTTCACTGACGCTGATTGCACAAGCCATGGTGTTATCAAAACAATCACCTTTGCGTGTCATGTCTGCGGTGACTCACTTTTTATGCGAATGCGGTGCTCAAGAAAATCTCACTATTCGTGAAAGGTTATTAGCCAAAGGTGACGCACAGCGAACCACTCAACTGGAGCTCGGCTTTGCACTGTCAAACCAATGGGATCCCTGGATTACAGACTCGATGAGTTACTTAACCACGCATGTTCAACAGAGTCGTACTTCATCGAATATCAGTACTTTCTCGGATAGTGATAAAAGCCTTATTTGTTATATTGATACCTGTGCCAGATTACCCGTAAAAATAAACGCCGCCATCATTCCGACGTTTATTCAGACCTTCGTTTCGACGTTACTGAAATTCGATTTTCCTGCTTTTGCACAAAAATTACGCGCGGGCATCGCAAACGCTCTTTTAGATCGCCCACAAGATCCTACCCTTCCAGAAGACATGCTGACCATTGGACAATTACTGATTGTACATTTGCAATTGACGGGATTATTTTTTGGCAAAAAATATGTCGCAAAAAAAGATGAGGATGAGATAGTAAAAAAACTGGAAGAATTCTTACCGTTAATCAATGCCTATCGTTACTTTTTACGGTTAAATGCCTTTCATTTTATAAACGCGGCACTTGTCATTCATTCCAGTGAGACACGGGAACGTCACGTGGCCTTCAACTTATTAGCACAAATTGCCGTGCTCACTGATCCTCAAAAAAGAAGCGATAAAATAAATAATTTATGTAAAGTCATTGCACCCACGGCAGTACTTGCCACTAACGCATCGCTCGCACTGATGTGTTTTGCTACAGAAGAAGCGGAAAAAGGCTTACTTCCAGAAATCCCTACACTGGGAGAAACCACGGGTAATCAACACCTCATTGCTGCCATTTCGGTTCTTGCCGCACTGTTCCATGAACCTTCTGAAGAAATAAGAACGAGAGAGACAAAATTCTATCTTTTAAAAATAGCCCGGGATCTTTCAGCTTTAAAAAAAGACTTTAATACCATGGCAACGTTCTTTTTGATCTGCAAAAAAGCATTGGCTTTTGAAGAGAGTACGTTTAAAAGTGGAGTCACCAAACTGTTGACGGCCGTTGCGGAAAATAAACCGCGCGTGACTATTTTTGAGGAAAAACGGTCGGTCAATGATGTTCTCGCCGGCATGGAAAAAAAGCCTGTTCTTAATAAAACCTTAAGGATT
Organism: Gammaproteobacteria bacterium; assembly: GCA_035943935.1. Classification (GTDB taxonomy): domain Bacteria; phylum Pseudomonadota; class Gammaproteobacteria; order DASZBR01; family DASZBR01; genus DASZBR01. The sequence goes on along the minus strand of DASZBR010000004.1, from coordinate 4,945 downwards.
GGGGCGTATAATGCTAGCACCATGCAAGAACCAACCGTTAATACGAAAGCTGAGCTGGAAGAACTCGTCAATTTGGCCACAAGGCCCAAGGGCATCTCCGGGACGCAAATCGCAGAAAATACCCAAGCACTCAAAAGACTTTCTGGCTTTTATCAAGACAAAACAAAAACGACTCAAAACAAAAATAACTCACTGGTTTATGCATCGCTCGCGGCGTGCGCCAATTATTTCTTATTCCTGGGAGACCGCTCAACAGGCGCTACCTGGCTTGAAGAATGTGAAACGCTTTCGACACAATTAAAAAAAATGTCTGGTCAGCAGGCTTTTACGGCAAACACGGCGTTATTTCAGTCACTCCACATTTTTTTATTGGTCAATAAAACGCATGTACTCATGTTGTTGGAAAAAGATCGCGCGAGCGTGATGCAAACATTTGAGCACTTCTGCACCGAATTGCAAATCTACATGAAACTTATTGCAGATAAAAAACTTAATAAAACAGAATTACGTAACGGTATTGAATTGGCAAAACCATGGGCCATCTACACCCTCTCTCAAATGCAAACCCACTATACAAAATTACTGAATAATCTAGCCACTCTAAAAACTGAACACGAAAAATCACTCGACACGACACTGGCACAAAAAATTCGCACGGCAATTTCTCAATTATTTCTTTCACCCACAACAGAAAAAACACTTGATGTATTTATCGAAGCACAAGCACGTCATGTCGCGGAATTATGGTCTCTCAAAGCCGAATGGTCTCGTTTGCTCACACTCATTGTTAAAATTAATCCGAGCGCGAAAATTCCTGCAGAACTATCGAGAGCCTATGACGATCTTCAGAAAAAACTGGAAGAACTTTTACCGCTATTGGATCTCTACCGATACTTTTTTAATCCCGTGTCCGATCCTTTACCGTTCCTCAATGAGGTTAAAGTGGTCATTGAAAAAATGACAGAAGCGCAATATCGTGCATGGTTTTTTCATAAATTTATGGAGCATAAGAATACTCCCAGAGAAAAATTTGAGGCCTTTCACGAAGAAAACGGAAAGATTGCCCGTGGAATTAATACCAATCCAGCACACAAAATAGTCTGTCTAGGTTTCTTAAGAGAAAGACTCCTGATTGCTGAAAAAAAGTCTGGGGATAAAGTTTATGTGCCTCCCCATTTAGTGAACGCACGCGATGTCTTCTGCGCTGACATGAACACCGACGCGGTAAACCTAAAAAACATGAAGTATTACTTTGCGCAAATAGCCAAAGATCTTTCTGAAATAAACAAAGATTTCAATATCATGAGTACGTTTTTCTTGATATGCAAACGTGCTTTTGCGCTGAAAGATGAATCATTAAATATTGAGGTCAGAAAAATTCTCACCGCGTATCTTGCCGGTAAAAAAAGCGTAGCCGTTTTTGTTCAAGAAGATACCGCTCAAGAAGCCGCGGAAAAAGTTGAGCCCAAACCTGCGCCACAAAAAAAGAAAAAGAAGAAGAAAAGCCCAGCCAATGCAAAACCACGTGTTCAAGCTAAAGCAGCACCTGAGGAAGAAGCACCTGCGGAAGAAACTCCCGTAGGTGAAGAAGTACTTTCTGAGGAAGTCGTTTCTGAGGAAGTCGTTGTAGAAGAAACGCCTGCAGAAGAAATATCATCTGAAGAAGAAGCTCCACTTCCGGCAAATACTCAGTCCAAAAAAACAGCGAAGAAAAAACCATACAGACAAAATAAAGCTAAAAAACCACAAGCAAAGACATCAGCACCCTTTGTTGTAAAAGAGCCTGTAGGTTTAAGAAAACCCACTGCGCCTCCTGCTAACGAAATGCCTCCACCCAATCCTTATGACGAACCTCCAGCTCCCGCTGCAGTTGTTGTTCAACCGCCTCAGTTGCTTTCACTATTGCAATATCTTGACCGCGTGCAAACCTGGATTTCCGCTGAAGAAACATTAAATTGTCCTGCCGCTGAAAACATTGTGGAAACGTTTAACGCGCTCTGTCGTGCAGAAATGGGCTTTAACTATTTCAGTTGTGTCACCGGTGGCGCTAATCGCGACATTATCATGGGAGAAACCCCCAAAGATTTCGACATCACTATCATCGGTTCTGCCGGTGAAGTCATGGATGTATTGAAAGCGAATTGGGAAAGACTGGATATTGCTCATATTGAAGCGAATAAAGAAGGACACTTCTTTTATACGGTGACATTTAATCATGCACCCGGTGTCATCGTTGAAATTACACCTATCGACATCACCAAAATATTTGAAATAGCTACAGCAATTGGCCTGCATCCCAGCCGACTGCATTTAGATCTGCTTCTCAACGAACTCCAAAAAAGATTGGATTACAACCTGAACTCTATTATGCGTACACAAATCAACGGCCGAAGACTGATGCGGGATCCCTACAAGGCTCACGCGGAATTGAAATCAGCAGAACCCATTCTTGATCGCATTCCAGGATACATACAACCTGACCGAAATATTCCTACCATCATGATGCGCGGAGCGCTGCTAATACAAAAACGGTCTAAAATTAAAGCCTCTCCAACACTTTTAGCGCAGTATCACGCAGATAATGTACGTTTATCCCATCCTGGCGCACAACGGACTTTCTCCAAATTACTCTATACCGAGAATGCACATGACGCGCTACTCGCGTTACATGCCCAGGGTTTCTTAAAACGTCTGTTTCCCCAAGTCATTCCCGTCTTAGAAAATCCTGAATTTAAAATCTGGGTAGATAAATTTCTCACCGAAAAAGGCCCTGGATTGAGAGAAAGAGCAAGAATCTCACAAGATGAATTTGAAAAAGTACAAAGCGAAGTGAAAACGGAATACTGTAGTGCAATATTCAGACTCAAAAACAAAGATTTTAGTTTTAAACAGCCAAATAACGGACGAAAATCTCCTCTCCTGTTCCAGCCTGAAGAAACTCAAGAAGATGCGCAAGAAATTTCTCATGCTATACTTCCTCCCACAACTAACATCGGGAGTCCAACAAATGGGAATGGAAATTGAAACCAAAATTGACGAATTAGTTTTAGCACTGATGACCCTCAACACCTTCGACGACGGAAAAACGATTCACGCAAAAAAAAGTTTCGACGACAGTTTAGTCCGATTACAAGAAAAAAATTATATCCACGGTTCTGATCACAAATCCAAAAGCGTTGTATTTACCACTGAAGGCCTCGCTCGCGCAAAAGAATATTTCAAAAAACATATTTCAGACAATGGCTAAAATTTCACAAGAAGATCGAGAATTATTTCGCGAAGCCGTCAAAAATTTAAAATTTGTTTCTGCTAAGAAAAATCCCCCCAAGCCGTCTGCTGATATTCAATTATTTGATCAGATGTCTGAACAGGTCACGCCAACGCAATCTCTCTTTTTTTCCAGAGGCGGATTACAGCATAAAACATTGAAAGATTTGCGTACGGGAAAAATAAAGATTCAGGCTGAATTGGATTTACATGGTCTGAATACCGAACAAGCCCGATTAAATTTGGCTGATTTTATTCAATTTTCCCTCCACCATCATTACCGCTGCGTGAGAATCATTCATGGCAAAGGTGAGATATTAAAAAATCATGTAAATTTGTGGTTGAAACAAATTGATACTGTACTCGCATTCGCTTCTGCAATACCTAGACAAGGCGGAACGGGCGCGGTGTGTGTGATTTTGAAGAGGGTTTAAAACGCGCTCGCCAATAAATCCGATAGATCAATCTGATTCGAACTATGTTTTATGGTATTACACGTGATAATTTTTTCAGGCCCCGCGGCGACTAAATTCTCATACGCATCACCCGCAAACACCGCATGCACACCGATACACACCGGCGGTGCAAAACCCAATATTCTCAAGGCTGAAACGGCTTTGATCATCGTTTGGGCCGTCGAAATAATATCGTCGATCAAGACGGGCGTATTTTTTTTAAATTTCTCAATGCCTGGAATCAACATATCAACCTCATAATCATTCATGCGTTTTTTCTGCGCAATCACATACGGTGCACCGACATCATCTGCAATCTCTTTCGCCCATTGTTCGCTCTCAGCATCAGGGCCAATGATAATAGGATTTTTTATGTTGTGCTTAATATAATCGGCAATTTCGTTTGTTGCATGAAGAACTTTATTTTCACAGCGGTAAATTTCACTTAAATTTTTATAGCGGTGTAGATGCGGATCAACCGTAATTAATTTGTCTATATGATCTGAAAGCAATTCGGCAAAGTATTTAGAGCTTAAGACTTCACCCGGATTAAAAATTTTATCTTGGCGCATATACGGCAAATAAGGCGAAGCCAATGTAATATGTTTGGTACCCTGTTCTTTTAAGTATTTAACTAAAAATAATAAGGGCAGTATTTTTTGATTAGGATTATTCAGAGAATTGAAAATAAAAATTTCTCTATTTTTTACATCTGCATTAATTTTCAGATAACTCTCACCATCCGGAAATTCGCGTAAGATAAAATCGGCTTTTTCAAACTGTTCAAAATAAAATGGCGAATCAACATAAAATGCGAGAGGTTTCATCAGGCGCTCTCAATAGTGACAATTTGGGTTTGTTCTAAATAATTTACCGCATAATCCAATTCACCGCGCGATTCCGCATGCACGATAAACAGCGGCTCATTTTTCACAACGAGAGAATTCACGGAATTTAACAATTCCACACCAGCCGCTTTTGATTTTGGTGCACCCGCTAATTTTGCCACGCGTGCAATACGACGATTATCTATGGCGATTATTTTCCCCGTATTTTTTGAAGCAACCGTATGGGTAAATTTAGAGATCGGTATTTCTCTCATACCGCCTTGCGCCTCACAGATCCGTTCAAATTTTTTGAGGGCTTTGCCACTGTCTACTATTTCTTGCGCAATCGCACGACCCGTATTTTTTTTAACCGCTTTTGAAAATTCCAGTATTTTT
>DASZBR010000003.1:0-22912 GCA_035943935.1 Gammaproteobacteria bacterium | reverse complement strand
ATCTTGAGCGCGAGCGTGGAATTACGATTAAAGCTCAAAGTGTAACGCTCAAATATAAAGCCAAAAATGGCGAGACTTATCAGCTTAATTTTATTGATACACCCGGCCATGTGGATTTTTCCTATGAAGTTTCCCGATCGTTATATGCTTGTGAAGGGGCGTTGTTAGTTGTCGATGCTGCACAGAGCGTTGAAGCTCAGACGGTTGCGGTTTGTTACACAGCTCTCGAACAGGGATTAGAAGTCGTTCCTGTATTAAATAAAATAGATTTGCCATCAGCCGAACCGGATCGCGTGATTCAAGATATCGAAGATATTATTGGGATCGATGCACACGAAGCGATTCATGTGAGTGCAAAACAGGGAATTGGCATTAATGATTTATTAGAAAATATTATTGCGAAAATTCCGCCTCCTGTAGGCGATCGCGAAGCACCTCTCCAAGCTTTAATTATTGATTCGTGGTTTGATAATTATTTAGGTGTAGTTTCTTTAGTTCGTGTTAAGCAAGGCACATTAAAAGCCGGCGAAAAAATTCAAATCATGTCGACGGGTAAAATATATCCTGTCGATAAAGTGGGAATATTTACACCCAAGAAATTAGATCAAGAACAATTAGCCGCAGGCGAAGTGGGTTATGTGATTGCGGGAATTAAAGAAATTAATGGCGCACCGGTGGGTGATACGCTGACACATCCTTCACGTCCTGCCGCAAGTGCATTACCTGGATTTAAAAAAGTGCATCCGCAAGTGTATGCCGGATTATTTCCGGTTAACGCGGAAGATTATGAAATGTTTCGCGATGCATTAGCGAAATTAAGATTAAACGACGCGTCGTTATTTTATGAACCTGAAGTGTCAGATGCGTTAGGATTTGGATTTCGTTGCGGATTTCTGGGATTGCTGCACATGGAAATCGTACAAGAAAGATTAGAGCGAGAATATCAACTCAACTTAATTACCACAGCCCCCACTGTTGTATATGAAATAGTAAATAATAAGCAGGAGGTTATATTAGTTGATAATCCGTCCAAATTACCTGATCCGTCTACCGTTGCAGAAATGCGCGAGCCGATTGTTGAAGCGCATATTTTAGTGCCACAAAGTTTTATCGGTAATGTCATTACGCTATGTGTTGAGCGACGTGGTGTCCAGAAAAAAATGTTATATGTCGGCCGACAAGTGGCGTTGTCATATGATTTGCCCATGAATGAAGTTGTCTTAGATTTTTTTGATAAATTAAAATCAACCAGTCGAGGATATGCGTCTCTGGATTACCAATTTGTCCGGTTTCAAGCGGCAGACTTGGTAAAGTTGGATGTGTTGATTAATGGTGATAAAGTGGACGCCTTGGCATTGATTACCCATCGAGAACAAGCGCAATTTCGGGGCCGACAGTTGGTTGATAAATTGCGTGAGTTGATTCCAAGGCAGATGTTTGATGTTGCAATCCAAGCTACAATCGGTGCGCATATCATCGCGCGCGAAACCGTAAAAGCACTTCGCAAAAACGTATTGGCGAAATGTTACGGAGGGGATGTTAGCCGAAAGAAAAAATTATTAGAAAAACAAAAAGAAGGAAAAAAACGTATGAAGCAAGTCGGTAACGTTGAAATTCCACAAGAGGCTTTTTTAGCCGTTCTAAAGGTTGAGAAAAAATAATGGACTTTGATTTTGAATTATTGTTGACTGTTCTCACATTGATCACAGGGTTTATTGCATTGGTCGATGTTTTATTTTTTGCGCGTCACCGAACCGGTGAAATGCCAAAAGTGGCCGAATATGCGCATTCTTTTTTCCCCGTATTATTAATTGTATTGTTGCTCCGTTCTTTTTTAGTCGAGCCGTTTCGTATTCCCAGTGGTTCGTTAGAGCCAACATTATTGCCGGGCGATTTTGTCGCAGCAAACAAATTTGCTTATGGACTTAAACTGCCGGTGTTACACACTAAAATATTAGCCGTAGGTGAACCGCAAGAAGGTGATATTGCAATCTTTCGTTGGCCATTACATCCGAATATAGATTTGATTAAGCGCATCGTAGGTGTGCCAGGTGATAAAATTAGTTATGTCAATAAAGTCTTATCTATTAATGGTGTGGTACAACCGCAAAAAGATTTAGGCCCAGCAGTTGATATTGACGAAGCGGGTCATAATATTCCTGTCGAAAAATATCAGGAAACCATTAATGGCATAAAACATGATATTTATATTAACCCCAAAATTCCTGCGCAAGATATGACGGTGGTTGTGCCGCCGAACAGTTATTTTGCGATGGGTGATAATCGTGATAATAGTTATGACAGTCGAGGCTGGGGATTTGTGCCGGAACAAAATTTATTGGGTAAAGCGTTTGTGATTTGGATGAGTTGGAACACTCAAATGAATTCAGTGGATTGGCATCGTATAGGAACATTGATTAATCATACGGCGCCTTGAGAAAAATGAAAAAATTGATGCAAAAAATCGGCTATGAATTTCAGACTGTTTCTTTACTCGAAACTGCTCTCACACACCGTAGTGCCAGTCCAAAAAATAACGAACGTCTGGAATACTTAGGTGATGCGGTATTAAGTTTTATTATTACCACACAATTGTTTCAGCAACACTCCAATGCAGACGAAGGCGAGTTGAGTCGATTGCGGGCTAATTTAGTCAATGAAAATATATTAGCTGAAATTGCCCTAGAGTTTAATTTAGGTGAATATCTTAAATTGGGATCGGGTGAATTAAAAAGCGGTGGTGCAAGACGAAAATCCATTCTCGCTGATGCGCTCGAAGCATTGATCGGGGCAGTTTATCTCGATGCAGATATTGCGACCTGTCAGGCAGTAGTTTTGAAATGGTTTGATGCACGGTTAAAAAATCCAGAAGCCATGGAGAATCTCAAAGATCCAAAGTCTTTATTACAAGAGTATTTACAAGCTAAAAAATATCCTCTTCCAGACTATCAATTAATTTCGATGACGGGCGATGCGCATGCTCAACATTTCCATGTGAGTTGTGAAGTGACGGGATTTAAACATAGAACAGAAGGGGGCGGTTCTACACGACGCGGCGCAGAACAAATGGCTGCTCAGGAGTTTTTTACATGGCTACTCGACAAAGCAAAAAAGAAACGATAACCACGCGAGTGGGTTACATTGCTATTATTGGTCGGCCTAATGTTGGCAAGTCGACGTTGCTAAATAGTTTCTTGGGGAAAAAATTAAGTATTACCTCGCGTAAACCTCAAACGACGCGTCACCGTATTTTGGGTGTTAAAACGACGGGAAATACTCAAATGATTTTCGTCGATACCCCAGGGATGCATTTAGACGAAAAGAAATTAATGAACCAACATTTGAATAAAACAGCCTTATCTACATTGAATGATGCCGATTGTGTTTTATGGCTTTTAGATGCAACGCGTTGGGATACGAACGATGATTGGGTGGCTGAAAAATTAAGTCATTGTAAAACGCCTGTGATATTAGTCATTAATAAAGTCGATAAATTAGAGAGTTCTGATGATGTTATTCCTCTTGTCGAAAAAATGGCTGAAAAACTTTCTAATCTTGTCATTATTCCTATTTCAGCCAAGAAAAAATTTAATTTAGATAGGCTTAGTCAATTAATAGAATCGCATTTACCCATTGGCCCATTTTATTTTGATAAAGAACAGGTTACCGATAGGCCGGAGAGTTTTGTTGCCGCAGAATTTATTCGCGAAAAATTGGTGAGATTCTTGGGTGACGAGATGCCTTATGCGACGATGGTGTCTATTGAATCATTTAAGCGTGAGGGAAGATTGTTACGCATTGAGGCGGTTATCTGGGTCGAAAAAGAAAGTCAAAAAGGTATCGTGATTGGCAAGAAAGGCGACATGCTTAAGAAAATTGGCGAGAAATCACGTTTAGCGATGGAGAAATATTTCGATCAAAAAATATTTTTGCAAACGTGGGTGAAAGTCAAAGAAGGGTGGTCTGAAAATGATCAGGTATTGCGAGAGACGTTGATGTGAAATGGAATCGTGAGGAATCACAACCTGTCTATGTGTTACATACCCGTCCGTATCGTGAGTCAAGTTTATTAGTCGAATGTTTTTCAAAAAATCATGGCCGCATCAGTTTAGTCGCTAAAGGTGTTCGTCGGGCAAAATCCAGGCGCGCAGGATTGCTTCAACCGTTTATTCCCTTGTTGATTTCATGGGTAGGGCGCACAGAACTTTTTACGTTGTGCCAGATGGAAGCCGCGTGCGCTCAACAATTGTTTTCGGGTGAGCAGCTGTTATGTGGTTTATATACCAATGAGTTGTTGTTACGTTTACTACAACGCGAAGATCCACATCCTGAATTATACGAAGCGTATGAACATGTATTGTTAGAGCTGGCCCAACATGCGCATCCCGAGAGAGCATTGCGTTTTTTTGAAAAGGCTTTATTGGTTTCTTTAGGTTATGCTTTTTCGTTCGACTATATTGAGCGAGAAAGTCATTACGTTTTTGAGGCTTCACAAGGCTTGATTAAGACAGCGGTAAAATCAAACGATTCTTTTTCAGGGGAAAGTATTTTAGCCTTGGAAAATGAAAATTTATTAGACAGTCATCTAAAAGAAATTAAGCGATTGATGAGAGTGGCGCTATTTGGTTTGTTAAATGATAAGCCCTTAAAAACACGGGAGTTATTTTTATGACATTGCTGGGAGTCAATATTGATCATGTGGCGACAATACGCCAAACGCGTGGAACCGCCTACCCTGATATTTTAAAGGCCGCTCTTGATGCTGAAGCGGGTGGTGCAGATGGCATTACGGTTCATCTTCGGGAGGACCGTCGTCATATTCAGTTAGACGATGTTGAAATTCTCAAAAAAAATATTAAGACCCGACTCAATCTCGAAATGGCTGCCACGGATGAAATGGTTAAAATTGCACAGCGAATCAAACCTGCCTATTGCTGTATTGTTCCAGAGAAAAGACAAGAATTAACAACAGAAGGTGGTTTGGATGTATTGAAACAAGAGGCTTATATTAAACAAATTTGTGCGGCTTTGCAGCAGGCAGGTATTCAGGTCTCTTTATTTATTGATCCGGATAATCAACAAATTGATGCAGCGCATCGAGTAGGTGCTCCGCTGATTGAAATTCATACAGGAGAATATAATCTGCCTAAAATTAAATCCGCGGCGGCGTACGCACAAAAAAAAGGATTAATTGTTAATGCGGGTCATGGATTAAATTATGATAACGTGAATGCCATTGCTGCTATTCCTGGAATATATGAATTAAATATTGGTCACAGTATAGTTGCTGAAGCATTATTTAGTGGAATGAAAAATGCAGTGCATGAGATGAAAAGATTAGTTAACATTTCGGCAAAATAGAAGTACACTCTTTTTTTTGATTTTTGGGAATTGACGAAGGAAGGATATGCGACGATATTGGCCGTATCTTTTTTTAAGCGCGAGTATTTTTTTAGCGGGATGTTCGACAAGCGAATGCGCAGCATCGTTGAATAATGCTACCGGTATTACTTCTTCATCCTGTCAGCATGCGCTCCGTCAACAAGAATTGGCTGCGAAATTGAGAAGCGACGGGATTCAAGTAGTGCAAGTGGGAGAAGAAGTTACGCTTGTGTTGCCAACAGATAGATTTTTTCCTTTCAATTCCAATAATATGAAAAGTAATCCCAAAGTATTAAACGATATTATTGATTTTATTAATTCCTATCCTACTGTAAATGTTCAAGTGATAGGCTATCCAAATAATAGTGGAAATTCTGTTAGAAATTTAGCATTATCGCGCGCACAAGCAGAAGGAATTGCGCATTATTTGTGGGGGAATGGACTGGATACGCGATTAATTTCAGCGAATGCTAAACAAACAACGTGTGAAGTTCCTCGCATTGAAATATTTTTCCGATTACCACCGCCGCTCGATGTCTTTCATTGATCTGGAGATAAGGTTAATATGACGGCAGGATTTCTTGACCAGGTGAAATCGCGAAAATTTTTTTACCGTAATCTTTATCGCAAAGAATTAGTATTTTTGATTGCCATGCTTGCCATGATGTTGATGTGGATTGGATTAATTATGATGGTGGCAATAAATCACATGCATACGGTACCTTATTTTTATGCAACGGGCAGTGATGGTAAGTTAACGCCGTTAAAAGCAATGTCGCAGCCCAACAATGCAGCGAAGGCGATGTTGGAGTAGCAAATATTCGTCACGGAGTGAATGTATGGTTGATGATGCACTTGAAATAGTTAAGCATCGTAATGATTTTCAGCGAGATGGCCATCGTCGCGTGCTGTTAGCATTGTTGATCTCTGTGATTTTAAATGGTCTTTTAGGTATTTCATTTGTTTATCTTGTGGAGCATCCGCCGGCGCCACAATATTTTGCAACTACGATTAATGGTCGTATTACTCCGTTGATCCCGCTGGATCAGCCGAACATGCCACCCTCAACTTTGTTGCAATGGGCTAATTCTGCTTCTATTGCGGCTTATACCTATACCTTCGTAAATTATCGTCAGGAATTACAGTCAGCATCTGAATTTTTCACGCCGAACGGATGGAATCAATTTATTAATGCGTTAGATTCATCAAATAACTTAAAAGCCGTTATTGACAAGAAATTGGTTGTTTCTGCTGTTGCAACAGGGGCGCCTGTAATTTTAGACCAAGGGGTGTTGAATGGGGTCTATACCTGGACTGTACAAATGCCTATGTTGGTTACATATCAAAGTGCTAGCCAAACTGCTCGCCAAAACATTGTTGTTACGATGGTGGTTCAGCGTATTTCAACGCTGAATTCTGCGCGTGGTATTGGTATTTCTTCATTCGTGGCTTCATAGTTTAAAGGGAAAGGAAAAATCGATGATGGGGTTTTCTCCGAATTTGAAAAAAGTGTTGTTGATCGGTACGATACTTTTGTTCAGCTGTGATGTGACGATGCTTTTTGCGGCGCCTAATACGACGCCCCAGGTTCTTGGTGCAACGCCGCCATCGCCGCAAATGCAGCAGTTGCAAGCGCAAGTACAGGCGCAAATTCAAGCATTACAATCTCAGCAGGGAACAACAAATCCCGCTCAATTGACTTCCTCGGGATCTGCAGCGCCTTCAGCGCCTCCTGGTGCACCTGCCCCTGCGGGAAAAAATGATATTTTGCCACCTTCTCCATTTAATCAGCCGCAAGGAATGCAAACACTCAACCAGCAAAATTTTGTTCCTCCTCCTTCTGCTGCGCCCGCGCCGGCTTTGCAACCTGTGATGGCGACACCTCCACAATTACCGCCTGAAGTAGCTGCGGCAGCAGCAGCTGCTCTCCAGCAACAACCAGCTGCTAATGCAGTGACGCAAGAGGATGTTAATTCCACGGCGTTTAATTCAATGGTGCAAAATGCTTTGCCTATGTCGCCAGATCAAATTCAAAAACTACGATCGCTTTATATGGCGTCACAGTTTGCAGCGGCAAGTACACCCAATACACCCCCGCGTCCAACCGCCACTTCAACCTTTGTTGACCTTTCGCCTGGCGCAACTCCGCCTGTAATTCGATTGTCGCAAGGATTTGTAACATCGTTAGTTTTTGTGGATTCTACCGGTGCTGCATGGCCGATTGAGTCATACGATATCGGTAATCCCTCTGCTTTTAATATTCAGTGGGACAAAACGAGTAATACTTTGATGATTCAGTCTACGGTTTTATATACCTATGGAAATCTTGCTGTGAAATTGCGAGGGTTGGATACGCCGGTGATGATAACGTTAATTCCGGGTCAGAAAGCAGTAGATTATCGAGTGGATTTACGTATCCAAGGTTTGGGTCCCAATGCAAAATCTCTGGTAGGAGATACTTTACCCGAATCAACAAGTTCAGATTTGTTGAATGTATTGGATGGTGTTCCACCTGCGGGTAGTCATAGCTTGACGGTGGATGGTGGAAATTGCCAAGCATGGCTTGCGGGAGCGAAGATGTATGTTAGAACGCGGTTGAGTGTGTTGTCCCCAGGGTGGAGTGCAACGTTGTCGAGTGCCGACGGAATGCACGCATATGAAATGCAACCTGCGCCAATGTTGTTGGTTTCACAAAATGGGCAGGTGGTTCAGCTCAAAGTAAAAGGATTCTGATAGCTTATGGCAGATCAACGATTGAAAAATATTGCGGGTTTATTTAAGGAAGGTCGAACGCGTACGATTCTACTCATAACACTATTTGTTTTAATAGTAGCGGTTGTGATTGGGGTTTTTAGCATTCATGGTCGGGTCAAAGGAACTGAGGCATCAGCGGGTGTCACCTCAGCGCCAGGTAGTATTGAGTCTATACCGTTTAATGCCCCTAATGCTGAATATGCGCATTTACAAGAAGAGCAAAATAAACAAAAAGCTAAGCAGGCGGAACAAACAGGAGGCAGTGCTATCCCGACAATTATTCGTTCGGGTAACGATAATGATACTAACGCGCCGGCAGTTTCAGATACAGGATTGGGTTTTTCAGGATTAAGTCGTGAGCAATCCGATGCGGGAACTTTTAATGCAAAAGAATTCGGTGTCCGTGGGAAGAATTGTCCCATTGCGTCTCAGTCTCCATTGGGTACACCCATTTTCGATAAAAATGGGCGCTTGATTGGCTATCTTGGTGCGGACGGGAAAGTTAGAGATATTAATGGCAAAGTGATTGGTACTGTGGGTCCCGATGGTATTGTCAGAGATGCAAGTGGAAATGTCATTGGTCAATCGAGCCGCGTACTTGCGGGTACGCCAATTTATGATGCGAAAAGTTGTAGTTTGATTGGTCGCGTAAGCGAAGATGGCCAAGTGCGAGATGTCTCTGGAAAAATTCCTGGGGTCTTGGGGGCTGATGGTATTTTGCGCGGTACGGATGGTAGCGTTTTGGGGCAAGCCGGGACGCCTGCTTACACTCCTGAAGGTAAATTAATTGGTTTCGGTTGTACTGATGGAAAAGTGCGAGATGAAAACGGGAACGTTATTGGGACAATAGGTCCTGATGGTGTTGTGCGAGATCTGAATGGAAATATTATAGGAAGAGCCGGTGCTATTTCACCTGGAACACCTATTTATGGCCCAGATGGAAAAATTATTGGTTATCTTGGACCCGATGGAAAAGTCCGTGATGCTAATGGAAATATTATTGGTACTTTGGGAGCGGATGGGAAGCTCCGTGATGCTAATGGAAATATAATTGGTTCTATTGTGAAGCCAACAGCTCCAGTCACATCTGTACCTATTGCGGGGGCGACTTCTGGCGTCCCTATTTATGGCCCAGACGGTAAAATTATTGGTTTTACTGGCGCCGATGGAAAAGTGCGTGATGCGAACGGAAATATAATTGGTACCGTGGGCGCTGATGGTACTGTCCGCGATAGTAATGGAAAGGTAATTGCTTCTGTTGCAAAGCCTGAAGAAGCAAAGGGACGTCGGAGACTTATTGCAGATCAGGATGTGAAGCAACAACTTACACAAGCTCAACAATCTATGACGGCACAAGCAAACCAAATGTTTGCAGCATGGGCGTCGCCTAGTCAGCAATACGTTCATGGTCAGGATGTTCAAGCAGTGGGTGGTCAGGGTGGCCAAGGTGGTAATTCTGCATCTGGTGCCAATGGTCAATCTGGAAGTACTGCAGGCCCCGTATTTATTAAGGCAGGAACGGTTTACTACGGAGTAATCAATACCGCTGTGGATAGTGACGAGCCAGGTCCTATTATGGCGACTATCGTAAATGGTCCTTACAAGGGTGGAAAACTTTTGGGGACGCTGACCTATCAGAAACAAGCGGTTATGTTGAGTTTTAATATAATGACGCTGAAAAGTTTCCCAAAGAGTATCCCCATTAATGTCGTTGCTATCGATCAAGATACGGCACGAACAGGGCTTTCCACGGAAACGAATAACCACTACTTGTATCGCTACGGTTCGATTTTTGCTGCGGCGTTTATTCAAGGTTATGGCCAAGCGTTTCAAACATCGGGAAGCACCATTACATCTAATGGTTTATCTACGCAGTCTTCCACACCAGATCTTTCGCCGGTAGGAAAGTTTTTTGTGGCATTAGGAAATGTTGGGCAACAATTTAACAATGTTGCGCAGCAAGCGTTTAATACTCCGCCAACTGTTCGTGTGGCTTCAGGAACGGCAGTTGGATTGTTATTCTTATCAGATGCAACGATGCCAAATTAACGTTATTTAACATTTTTTGAGGAGGAATCGGACATGGACAATGATCCGGTCAATAAGGCCAACGAAGAAGAATATCAGTTTGATGATTCAGAAAATTCAACTCAATTTGCACCGCCCAGTGCTAAGCGGCCGTATGTGCCTGTAAAAGAAAATATTCCAGGAGGGCAAAAAAAGATTTTTATTATTATTGGGATCGTAGTAGCCGTTTTTTGTTTGTATAAATTATACGGTGTGTTTAGTGCGGCACCTGAAAAGCCAAAAAATGAAATGCCCGTGCCAGTGGTGACTGTGCCGCAACCAGTAAAAGCTCCTGTGGTTGTCGCTCCACAAGAACTTAGTACGAATCAAGAGTTTTCCGTGCTTCAAGATAAAGTGGGAACACTTCAAAAAGTTGTGTCGCAAGTCAGTCAGTCTAATGCTAATTTGCAAGATCAAATGGCAGGCGTGTCCACTTCTATTGCTGATATTCAAAATAGCATTTCTTCGCTTTCTCAACAGGTAACAGCGTTGGTAAAGCCAAAGCCAGTAGAAGAAGTTAAAAAACCGGTAGAAAAGAAAGTTGTCCATGCTAAATCAAAACGTAAAGAAGCGGTGAAGTCTGCTTCGGTTGTTAAAAGAGCGGATTATTATGTTAAAGCAATGATCCAAGGTCGTGCTTGGCTTATGACACCTGAGGGTGCTACATTGACTATTGCTGAAGGGGATACGCTGCCAGGTTATGGGCAGATTGGCAGAATAGATCCTGCAAGAGGTGAAGTGACAACTTCATCAGGTACTATCATTGGTTATAGATCGGACGACAGATGAGAAATCAGGTAAAACATACATCGTGGTGGGTGCTGGCAGTCGCGCTTTTCCCGACTCTGTCTTATGCTGCGTCCCCTACATATGATGCGCTTTCGATGTTGGTTCATCTGTCAAATAGTTTTCCATCGCTATGGTTAATGATTACCGCATTGAGTTGGGTAATTGGTATTGTACTTGTTCTGCGAGGGGTAGCCTATTTGAAAATCTATGGTGAGTTGAGAACCATGACTGCCACGCAATCTAGCCTTAAAATCCCTATTGTTTTTATTGGAGTGGGTTGTGTTTTTCTTTTTATCCCTACGGCATTTCAAACAATGGCGATGACGGCGTTTGGTACTTCTTCACCCCTAGGGTGGCAGAGTATGAATACGTCGATTAATCCCATTGTGTTAAGGGCTATTGGTGGATTTGTTCAACTGCTTGGGTTGGTTTCGTTTATAAGGGGTTGGATGATGTTGGTTGCTAATGCACAATCGCCAGGTGGTGGGCATGCTTCTTTTGGAAAAGCAGCGACGCATATCGTCGGCGGGTTTTTTCTGTTGAATGTGTATGCGTTTGGCACGGTGTTGTGGAATTCATTTGGATTATCTTAGTCTTATTTTAAATGCAAAGGAGAGTATGTTATGAAGTTAGGTCGCGTGGTGAAATGTGTTGTGATGCTGGGTATTGCTGGGTTATTTTTTTACGGTGCCAATGCATTTGCTCAAGTAACTGATATTGGTGGTGTTGCTAACAGTATTACAAAAACGTTTGGTGCTCTTGCACAGTTAATTACCGCTGTTGCGTATGTAGCTGGGATGGGTTTCGGAATGGCAGCTATTTTGAAGTTCAAAGCGCATAGAGATAACCCACAACAAGTTCCAGTCGGTACACCCATTGCATTATTGTTTGTTGCGGCGGCTCTTTTGTTTTTACCAACGTTGTTTGGTATTGCTGGTACGACGATTTTTGGTTCTGGCGCGCACCAAGGTGGTGTGACAGGTGTTTCATCATTTAGTTAATGAAAATAACATGTATCCGTTGAAATTGGCAATTATTCCTGGCGCATGGCGCGTTTTTATTAAGCGAAAGGGTGATCCTGCGTTTAATAAATTTGCGGAAAAAATATGGAAACGGGATGGTTATACTTGCCAGTTTTGTGGATTTCAAGCGCAAGATTTTCAAGAAGTGATCAATGTGGATGGAAATTATAATAATAATAAACAATCCAATCTTGTGACGTCGTGTTGTTTTTGTGCGCAGTGTTCTTTTCTAGAAAGTGTCAGTGTGGGTCGTTATGGTGGAGGGACATTGGTCTACCTTCCTGAAATTGAACAAGCCAGCTTGAATAGCTTTTGTCACGTGTTATTTTGTGCTGTTGCGAACGACACGGGGTATAAAAGTAGCGCTCAATCGATTTATCGAAGTTTGAAGTTGAGAGCACAAATCGTTGAAGACGAATTGGGTGAGGGTTGTAGTAATCCTGCAGTTTTGGGTGAATTATATTTAGATGTCGTTGGAAGTAATCCAGCGCAATTAGACCGGATGTTGAAGAATGTACGGCTGTTACCTTCACGTGGTGGGTTTAAAACTCAAGTTGACCATTGGGCTGCGACTGCGCTCAAGGAACTTGCTACTGAACTTTGACAAGGTTGTTGGGGAGCTATGTTAAATATCGTCGATGGCGTTTTAGATACCGTTGATTCGTTTCTTGCCTGGCTGAGTGCATCGTTGCATCAAACGATGGAATCTTATTGCGATGTGGAAACTGCGGATAGCCCCACGGTATTGGTAACGCATGATGGTTCTCTGATGACTATCATTAAAGTTGATGGTATTACGACGCTTTTGGGCAATCCTGAATTTCAGCGACTTCATGAAGGTTTGACGTTGACTTTGCAGTCGGCAATGTCACG
The DNA here is from genome assembly GCA_035943935.1 of Gammaproteobacteria bacterium. GTDB lineage: Bacteria > Pseudomonadota > Gammaproteobacteria > DASZBR01 > DASZBR01 > DASZBR01. Next base: position 10,025 of record DASZBR010000003.1, on the reverse strand, counting down.
GAAAGGACATGCTTTTCAAGTATTGTTTAATTACGACAGTGACCAAGTGGTTAGCGAGATTACGGAAATATTTGCTCCTGCGCGCGAAACTTCAAAGCGTTTAGGATTAGATTTAGATGATTTATTTGAAGAACGTATTCGTTATATTGCTAATTATTGTGGTCATGAAGGTGTTTTCTTCGTGTTGTGGACTCGGCCAACGATGCTGAATAAGGAACAGTTAGACAGAGCGAATAAAGAAAAATCAAAAGTGGTTCGTGAAGCTAAACTTCCACTTTTCAAACGGGCGCAAAATGTGTTGGCGCCGATTCCGGATTTACGCGATACGCACGATGCGTTTGTTCGCTCATTGATGAATGATTTTCTCAACCTCAGTGTTCGTGCGCGTGTATTGGAAGTTCATGAAGCGGTTTATCAAATGCGCATGACAGTGGATCCTGATTTTACCGATAAAAGCTGGAAACCCGTTTTAGCTGGCGACAAAATCCCTGTTAAAGATTATGCGCGTTTCACGGGTGAAATTACCGATTTTCTGTGGCCACCGTTAAGCAAACAAATTATGCCGCGTGACGCCGAAAATATGGATATGCGTACCGTGCGAATTGGCGATAAAATTTATGCTTCGATGTTTATCGACTTGTTTCCAAAAGATATAAAAATGTTTATGTATTTGATGAACAGAACACTTGCGGCTAGTATTCCGTGGCGAATTTCTTTTTTAGTAGAAAGTGATGGGCTCTCAACCATTAAATTTAAATCCGTGATAGCGTCGGTTTTGTCATTTACGTCTGCACAAAACCGTTTATTGTCAGATTCAAAAAAATTATTGGAATATCTTGAAATTAATACGGACGATGCAATTGTGAGATTGCGTGTGGCCGCTTGTACGTGGGCACCGGAAGGTGACGTTGCGTTGTTACGCACAAGAACCTCTGAGTTATCCAAAGCGATTGAGGGTTGGGGATCGTGTGATGTTTCTGAAATGAGCGGCGACCCTTTTGCGGGAGCTGCTTCAAGTATGTTAGGTGTGACTTTGAATAGTATAGCGAATGCGTCTGTTGCGCCTTTATCAGATGTCGTTTACATGCTGCCGATTACACGACCGGCTTCACCGTGGAAACAAGGTGCATTGTTATTTCGTACACCCGATGGAAAACCATGGCCGTTTCAACCCGGGTCCAGTGAACAAACAACATGGATCGATTTAATTTTTGCGCGTCCGGGTTCAGGTAAATCTGTTTTATCTAATGCGATTAATTTGGGATTGTGTTTATCTGCCGGATTAACACGTTTACCACGTATTGCGGTGATCGATATCGGTCCATCGAGTAGCGGATTAATTTCGCTCTTGAAAGAAGCCTTACCTCAAAATCAACGGCATTATGTTGCATATCATCGACTGCGCATGACACCTGATTATTCTATTAATCCATTTGATACGCAGTTGGGTTGTCGTTTCCCGACACCACAAGAGCGTGGATTCTTAGTGAATTTTGTTACGCTGTTGACCACCCCTGTTGGTGCAGCGATGCCGTATGACGGTATTTCTGATATGGCCGGAATGGTGGTTGATGAGTTGTATAAAAATTTAGCTGACAGTGGAAATCCTTATCAATATACCGCAGGGATTGAGCCTTTAGTCGATGGTATTTTAGAAGAAATTGGTTTTGTACAAGATCAAAAAACAACGTGGTGGGAAGTGGTCGATGCATTGTTTATCGCGGGATTTTTGCATGAAGCAGGAATGGCACAACGTTATGCAATGCCGCTTGTTGCCGATGCTGCATCGATTTGTCGTTCACAAAACGTGGAAGATTTATTCGGCAAAATTATTGCGCCGACCGGTGAAACATTAATTAATTCCTTTGCCCGCATGATATCGGGTGCGGTGCGAGAATATCCAGTGTTGTCACGTGTGACGACGTTTGATTTAGGTGAAGCTAAAATTGTTTCTCTGGATTTAGATGAAGTCGCTAAAGGCGGTGGAGATGCCGCTGATCGTCAAACAGCTGTGATGTATATGTTGGCGCGTTATATTTTAGCCAAGACGTATTATTTGACTGAAGACAACGTAACGGATATGCCAGAACAATACCGTGAATATCATCGCAAACGTATTGGCGAAATTCGCGAAGATCCTAAACGTTTAGTGATGGATGAATTTCACCGTACTTCAAAAGCACGCGCCGTGCGTGATCAAGTTATTGTGGATATGCGCGAAGGACGAAAGTGGAAAGTACATATTGCATTGATTTCTCAGTCACTCGATGACTTTGATGAAACCATGGTTGAATTTGCAACCGGTATTTATATTATGGATGCGGGACCACAAACCTCCGTTGAAAAATCAGCCAAAATATTTGGTTTATCTGAAACAGCGCAGGTGGCATTACGAACACGTGTGCATGGTCCTCGTGAAGGTGGCGGAACGTTCTTAGTCCAATATGCAACAAAAGAAGGTATTAATTTGCAGTTGGTGACCAGTACACTAGGGCCCATCGAATTGTGGTCATTCAGTACGACGGTTGAAGATGCGTTGTTGCGAAATCAATTATATAAACGCATTGGTCCGAAAGAAGCGCGACGTATATTATCAACGCTTTTCCCGTCAGGCAGTGTGACGAAATTGGTTGAGCAACGATTAAATAATATGAAAGAAAAACAACAAGGTTTAATTTCGGAAACAGCGAATTTGAGTGTGATTGACGAATTAGTTGATCAAATTCTCACTTCCTATCGAGATAACCCTGACTTTAAATCACTCCCATTGAAAGACTAACACGAAGCGAAAAATGGCCCGTTCAAAAAGCAGTCAGCGATGGCTCAAAGAACATTTCTCAGATCCATATGTAAAATCAGCTCAGCAAAAAGGCTATCGCTCGCGCGCCGTTTTTAAACTTATTGAAATTCAAAACAAAGATAAAATTATTCAATCGGGAATGACTGTGATCGATTTAGGTGCTGCGCCAGGTGGATGGTCTCAGATTGTTTCAGAGTGGATAGGAAAAAAAGGCAAAATTATTGCGCTGGATATTCTCCCCATGGATGATTTACCCGATGTCCACTTTGTTCTGGGTGATTTTCGAGAGTCTGAGATTTTCGAAAAAGTGGTGTCTCTGATGGGCGAAAATAAAGCCGATGTTGTGCTGTCCGATATGGCTCCCAATACCAGTGGTCAGGCCAGTGTCGATCAGCCTCGGGCGATGTTTTTAGCAGAGCTCAGTTTTGAATTAGCCAAGAAAACATTGAAAAAACAAGGAACACTAGTGGTGAAGGTTTTTCAGGGAGAAGGCATTGATGCCTTTATAAAAGCGCTTAAAGGCGCCTTCAAGCAGGTCTTGATTCGCAAACCCGATGCGTCTCGTTCACGGTCGCGTGAGAGCTATCTGGTCGCGAAAGGGTTTATGTTATAGTACTGGGCTTGAAATTCATTAAATTGATTGGAGAGATACCTCTTGAGTAGCATGCTAAAAAATCTGATTTTGTGGTTAATCATTGGAATTATTCTGGTTTCTGTTTTCAGTAATTTCCAGCCAAGCGAAGAAGGTGAAACCACCTTAAATTATTCAGACTTCTTGCACCAAGTGAATCAAGGCGGTGTGAAATCTGTCGTGATCGATAACCAAATGATTCGCGGCACGCTTCAGAATAATAAAACCTTTAGCACGTACATGCCCATGGATGATCAATACCTTCTCAGTGACTTGATGCAAAAAAATGTGTCCGTGAAAGGAAAACCGCCTGAAGAAGAAAGTATGCTGGCGCGCATATTTTTTAGTTGGGGACCAACTTTATTATTAATTGCGATATGGATTTATTTTCTGCGTCAGATGCAAGGCGGTGGAAAAGGCGGTGCGTTTTCATTTGGGCGAAGTCGTGCAAGATTATTAGGTGAAGATCAAGTCAAAGTAACTTTCCAAGATGTCGCTGGATGTGATGAAGCAAAAGATGAAGTGAAAGAATTAGTCGACTTCTTAAAAGATCCCGCAAAATTTCAAAAATTAGGTGGAAAAATTCCGCGCGGTGTTTTATTAGTCGGACAACCCGGAACCGGAAAAACACTACTCGCAAAAGCAGTGGCCGGTGAAGCAAAAGTGCCGTTTTTTACAATTTCAGGTTCAGACTTTGTTGAAATGTTTGTGGGTGTAGGTGCATCGCGTGTGCGTGATATGTTTGAGCAAGCGAAAAAACAAGCGCCATGTATTATTTTTATTGATGAAATTGATGCGGTCGGTCGACGACGTGGTGCAGGACTCGGTGGTGGACACGATGAACGTGAACAAACACTGAATCAATTATTAGTTGAAATGGATGGATTTGAAGGCAGTGAAGGTGTAATTGTTATTGCGGCTACCAATCGTCCGGATGTTTTAGATCCGGCGTTATTACGTCCGGGTCGATTTGATCGACAAGTCGTTGTTGGTCTTCCCGATATTCGTGGTCGCGAGCAAATTCTAAAAGTTCATATGCGCAAATTGCCATTAGCGGATGATGTTAAACCTCAAGTCATTGCGCGTGGAACGCCTGGTTTCTCAGGTGCGGATTTAGCGAATTTAGTGAACGAAGCGGCGTTATTTGCAGCGCGATTAAATAAACCTACGGTCACGATGAATGAATTCGAAAAAGCGAAAGATAAAATCATGATGGGTGCTGAACGTAAATCCATGGTGATGAGTGAAAAAGAAAGAAAATTAACGGCGTATCATGAAAGTGGTCACGCGATTGTCGGTCGTTCTGTTCCTGAACATGATCCGGTTTATAAAGTGACCATTATCCCGCGCGGTCGTGCATTAGGTGTGACCATGTTTTTGCCGGAAGAAGATCGTTATAGCTATACTCGCCAACGTTTAGAAAGTCAGTTGTCCAGTTTATTTGGTGGACGTGTTGCAGAAGAAATGATTTTTGGACCTGACTATGTCACGACAGGTGCATCAAACGATATTCAACGCGCCACAGAAATTGCACGCAACATGGTAACCAAATGGGGATTGTCTGAAAAATTAGGACCATTAACTTATGGTGAAGATGAAGGCGAAGTATTTTTAGGCCATATGGTAACGCAGCGTAAAGAAGTGTCTGACAGCACCGCAAATATTATCGATCAAGAAGTGCGTGTACTTATTGACAGAAATTATCAGCGTACGAAGAAAATTCTTACGGCCAATATGGATAAATTGCATTTGATGGCAGATGCGTTAATGAAATATGAAACCATCGATACGCCACAAATTGATGACATCATGGAAGGTAAAGTTCCCAGAGAACCCGAAGGATGGGTGTCGGAGTTAAATGAAAACAACGCGTAAATATTTTGGCACCGATGGTATTCGCGGAAAAGTCGGCGTCTCTCCTATTACAGCAGAATTTGTTTTAAAACTCGGCTGGGCGGCAGGTCGCGCTTTAGCAAAAGAGGGTGAAGGCAAAGTTTTAATTGGTAAAGATACACGTATATCGGGTTATATGTTTGAATCTGCATTAGAAGCGGGTTTATCTGCAGCCGGAATGGATATTCATTTATTAGGTCCGATGCCAACTCCTGCTATTGCATATTTAACACGCACTCAGCGAGCAAGTGCTGGAATCGTCATCAGCGCTTCACATAATCCGTATACTGATAATGGGATTAAATTCTTTTCTGCGCAGGGCACAAAATTACCTGACGAATTAGAATTGGCGATCGAAGCTGAATTAGAAAAACCCATGATTACCGTCGATTCATCGAAATTAGGAAAAGCGGTGCGTATGGATGATGCGCCCGGTCGTTATATTGAATTTTGCAAAAGTACGATTCCCACTTCAGTGTCATTAAATAAATTAAAAATAGTCGTTGATTGTGCTAATGGCGCAACGTATCACATCGCCCCGCATGTGTTTCGTGAATTAGATGCTGATGTGATTGAACTTGGTGTTGAGCCCGATGGATTTAATATTAATCTCAATTGTGGTGCAACGGATCCGTCGCTATTACAAAAAGTAGTACTTGCCGAAAAAGCGGATGTGGGCATTGCCTTAGACGGTGATGGCGATCGTGTGATCATGGTTGACAGCAAAGGTGATATTTTAGACGGTGATGATTTGTTATACATCATTGCGAAATATTATTTATCACGCAATATTGAGCTAGGCGGTGTAGCTGGGACAGTCATGAGTAATATGGGTTTAGAGCTGGCTTTGCAAGAATTAGGATTATCTTTTTCACGCGCAAAAGTCGGTGATAGACACGTCATTGCAGAATTACAAAAACAAGGGTGGTTATTAGGTGGCGAGCCGTCAGGTCATGTTGTTTGGTTGGGTGCAACGACGACAGGTGATGGAATTATTACCGCATTGCAAATATTAGCAGCAATGATTACGACGAAAAAAACCTTGCATGAATTAAAAGGTAATTTGAAAAAATTCCCCCAAATTATTCGTAATGTAAATATTTTGCCGGGTCATGATCCGTTAAAATCAGATGTTGTTATCAACGCCATCAAAAAAGCAGAATCAGAATTGGGCAAAACAGGCCGTATTTTATTGCGTCATTCAGGTACCGAACCTGTGCTTAGAATTATGGTCGAAGGTTCCGATACTAAACAAGTGAGTAGCTTGGCGGAATCGTTAGCAAAAATTGTTGCACACGCCTGATGTTTCCCGTTCGTATTATTCTTGTTCGTCCCAGTCATCCCGGCAATATTGGTTCTGTAGCGCGCGCGATGAAAACCATGGGATTAACGGAATTAGTCTTAGTCGCTCCCGAAAAATTCCCCAGTGAAGAAGCAACCGCACTTTCAACACACGCCGCAGATATTTTAAATCAAGCCGTTGTCGTTAAAAATACCGTCGATGCTTTAGAAAGTATTACCTATGTTTATGCAACGAGCGCGAATACTCGAGCGGTAGAGTTAAGTTGTTTTTCACCTCGTGAAGCGGCTGCAGATATTAAATCAAAAATTAATCACACACACAAAACCGCCATATTATTTGGTCCTGAAAATCATGGTTTAAGTAATGAGGAATTATTGCTGGCGAATGCGTTGATTCAGATACCCACACAAAAAGATTACCATTCGCTGAATCTCGCCTCGGCGGTTCAAATCATTGCGTATGAATTATTGCTGGCTTCTGAAAGCAGTGAGTTTGCGACGGTTCCAGAGCTTGATGGCTTTTATAGCCAATTAGAAGCGCTGTGTGAGCGCGTGGCGTTCTTAGACCCTGCACGTCCGGGGCAATTGATGGAGCGATTCCGCAGGCTGTATAACCGCGCGGCGCTGGATCATGTAGAAATAAACATTTTAAGGGGTTTTTTAAAAGCCGTAGCCTCTAAGTTAGATAAACTTGATATATAATCTGGATATATGAACGAAATTACTGCTACACCACATGCCATAACACACATCAAAAAACAACTTGCTAAACGCGGCAAGGGTATTGGCATGCGTCTCGCGGTGAAAGACGCGGGATGTACCGGTAAGAAATATATTTTAGATTTAATCGATGCCCACAATCCTGAAGATTTAATTTATAACATCGATACCGATTTAATTATTTGTGTGGATCCCACCAGTTTTGTTTTCGTCGCCGGCACTCAAATCGATTATGAAAAGAAAGACTTGAACGGTAAATTTGTATTTCACAATCCCAACGAAAAAGCCGCGTGCGGTTGTGGCGAGAGTTTCCATGTCTGAACTATTCGACGCAGTGCGCAATCCTATACTAGATGACCAAAAATCTTGCGACCATTTAATTCGTGAGAGTTTAAAGTCGAGTGTCGAAATAATTAATAAAATTGGCGACTATATTATTCAAAGCGGCGGTAAAAGACTTCGGCCCTTATTAGTTTTATTAAGCTCAAAAGCGTTTGGTTATCATGGCCAATCACATATTAAATTAGCTGCTGTTATAGAACTATTACATACAGCAACACTATTACATGACGATGTGGTCGATCATTCAGAATTACGTCGAAATCAGCCAACCGCCAATAAAGTCTGGGGCGATCACGCCAGCGTATTAGTTGGCGATTATTTATATTCCCGCGCGTTTCAGTTAATGGTCGATGTCAATAATATGAAAGTCATGGAAATTATTGCGAATTCGTCGAATCAAATGGCTGAAGGTGAAATGCTGCAATTATTAAATTGTCATCAACCGGATGTGACCGAAGAAAATTATATGAAAGTCATTCATTGCAAAACAGGAACGTTATTTGCAGCCGCCGCACAAATGGGTCCCGTTTTAGTCAACGCAAGTAATGCTCAAATAGAAAGCATGTATCATTACGGCTCATGTTTAGGCTCTGCGTTTCAATTAATTGATGATGCATTGGATTACAGTGGTAATTCAAAAGAAATGGGTAAGAATATGGGCGATGATTTGGTGGAAGGTAAACCAACCCTGCCATTTATTCGTGCGCTTTCTCAGGTTAAAGATTCTGATGCTGAAATATTGCGTCGTGCTATTTCAGAAGGTACTGCCGAAAATATCGATAATATTATTAAAATAATTAATTCCACTGATGCGATTTCTTATACTTATGAAGCGGCAAAGCGTCAGGCATTAAAAGCCAAAGAACATTTACACGAAATTCCCGAGTCTGTTTATAGTAATGGTTTGCTTCAATTAATCGACTTTGCTGTTCAGCGAAGATTTTAGCGGAGTGTAGCTCAGCTTGGTAGAGCGCTGCCTTCGGGAGGCAGAGGCCGTAGGTTCGAATCCTATCACTCCGACCAATTAGAATGCGGCTACCAGGCCATCCCAAGAGTTTTTGGCTATCGATTTTTTTCTATGTAAGTCCATATTAAGTCCGCTGGAGTGCAAATGGAGTGCAGAACGTTGTTATGTTCCGGATTTTCTGGATTTGTTGTGTATTATTTTTAATCGCTGACATTTTGTGAGTATTCCGATATCAACATTTATTTTTCTGCTTTAATCATCTCGGTCTCGGTGAAGTAGTATACCCATACATGAATCGCTGCAGCTGTAAAGTGTATCCGTAGGGTCAGTTTCGCAATTTGGAAAGAGCATATTACATTGTAAGCAATTTTCTGCTTTATAAGTGCTTTCGCAGAAAAAGCAGAAATAGTATCCATTCTTTTTTACTCCGTAAGAAAGAGTTGGGTTATTACATTCCGGGCATTTTCTTAATACGTCATCATACGATAAATCTGGAAAGGGCTCTGCTGGGGTTGCTCGAGTAAGAGTCTCAGCGGTTTCATTAGCTTTTTTAATAGCTAATGTTAGTTGTTTTTCGTAATGATTAACAAGTTCATCATATAGTGCTCGGCTCTCTGGGGTTAATCTTTTTCGAAGCTCTTCAACTTCATTTTCAGCGCGATAGAGATTATCCATAAACTTCAAAATTTGACTCATATCTGCTTCAACTTTAGTTGAGTCTATCGAAAATTCATGATGCTCAATTTTATTTCGAATATCTCTGAGCCACTCCAGTTGATCTTGGTTTTCTTTTGTCAGAGTTTGAGTGAGAGATTTGGTATTTTTGTATAGGTTGACAGCTTCCCACATCGTTATAGTTATTTCTTTATTTAAGTTTTCTGAGTAAGGATTTTTATAAATTAAAATAGGGTTTATATTTGTGATAAAAAGTTTAAAGCTCAATTCAATGAAGTGGGAGATATTCAGGATGCAAAATTTGAACTCTCTGTCATCGCCGTTTCGACCGTTCTCATATTTTACGAGGCCTTCTTCAAGACTATCAACAGCATTTTCTCTTAGGTTTAGTTTGAATGTTTCCATGGGTTCTCCAGTTCAAAATCCAAACGTACTTCAATAATAAGTTTTATAACAGCCTATCATATTATTAGTTTGGGAAAAAATAGAATGGGTAGAAAAAGTAATTCGTAAAGTATATGAGTATCTGTGTTTAGAGAAAACTCTTAAGCGAAGTGAATATTACGGCCCATCTCGAACACTAGTTACGGTTTTATTCGAACAGTGATTATGGTTCATCTCGAACACTGATTATGGTTTTACTCGAACAGCGATTATGGTGAAATCGAACACCTGATTTCGGTGGGATTTTAGAT
>DASZBR010000002.1:0-157236 GCA_035943935.1 Gammaproteobacteria bacterium | reverse complement strand
GCTTAGCTATGTAAATGGCGCGTTTGCAGTTACACAGAAAGCATTAACGATAACAGCAAATAATCAAACAAAAATATACGGTTCTGCATTTAGTTTTGCTGGAACAGAATTTACCTCAAATGGTTTAGTAAATGCCGATAGTATTTCTTCAATTACGTTAACAAGCGCTGCAACACCAGTTACTGCAACTGTCGCTGGAAGTCCATATGCAATAGTTGGCTCAGCTGCAGTCGGAAGTGGATTAGGCAATTATATGCTTAGCTATGTAAATGGTGCATTTGCAGTTACACAGAAAGCATTAACGATTACAGCGAATAATCAAACTAAAGTATATGGTTCAGCATTCACGTTTGCGGGAACTGAATTTACCTCAAATGGTTTAGTAAATGCCGATAGTATTTCTTCAATTACTTTAACAAGCGCTGCAACACCAGTTACTGCAACTGTTGCGGGGAGTTCATATCCAATTGTTGGAAGTGCAGCAGTCGGAAGTGGTTTAGGAAATTATACCATTGCTTATACAAATGGCTCGTTTGCAGTGACGCCAAAAGCGTTAACCATTACTGCTAATAACCAAACTAAAGTATACGGTTCTACATTTAGTTTCGTTGGAAATGAATTTACCTCAAATGGTTTAGTAAATGCCGATAGTATTTCTTCAATTACTTTAACAAGTGCTGCGACTCCAGTTACTGCTACCGTTGCGGGAAGTCCATATTCGATTGTAGGAAGTGCAGCAGTGGGTTCAGGTTTAAGTAATTACACCATTGCTTATACGAACGGCTCGTTTGCGGTAACACCAAAAGCATTGACGATTACGGCGAATAATCAAAGTAAGGTTTATGGAAATTCGTTTACATTTGCAGGAACAGAATTTACTTCAAGTGGATTAGTTAATTCTGACAGTGTTTCTTCAGCAACATTAACGAGTGCAGCAACATTACCTGCTGCGACTATTATAGGAAGTCCATATTCTATTACTCCAAGCGCTGCATTGGGTTCAGGATTAAGTAACTATACGATTAACTATGTAAACGGCTCGTTTACTGTTACACCCTTCGGATTAACTATTACAGCCACGAATCAAAGCAAAACGTATGGTACCGTATTTAATTTTATGGGAACAGAATTTACAGCAGTTGGTTTGGTGGGTCCCGATACAGTCACTGGTGTAACGTTAACAAGTTTAGGTTCTCCAGCGACAGCAAACGTTGCAGGAAGTCCATATTTGATTATTCCATCCGCAGCAATGGGTACAGGGTTAGTAAATTATACCATTACGTATAGCAATGGATTGCTTACTGTTAATCCAGCAGCGTTAATCATTACCGCAAATAACCAAAGCAAAACGTCTGGCCAAACGTCTACGTTCACCGGCACAGAATTTACAGCAAGTGGATTACAAAATGGCGAAAGCATTGGACGTGTGACACTGAATAGTTTGGGTGCACCTTCTACCGCCAGTGTTGCTGGAAGTCCGTATTTAATTATCACTTCAGCAGCCACGGGTGGAACGTTTAATCCAGGAAATTACGCTATTACGTATAGCAACAAAGGATTATTGACGATAGCGCCATTGGTATCAACAGGAGATACTGGAAGAATTCCTAATGTGATGACTATGCCTTTAATGAGCAGCAGTAAATTATTTTATGGTGATATAAATCATATAATCGTTGTTGGTGGCGTCATCAAGATCTCAGGCACTGTGGTTGAGGTTAACGAGAATGGATCGACGCACGTATTATCCTTGGGAGATAATATCTATTTAGGCGATAACGTTGTTTCTGAAAATGGTGGTAACGCTGATATACGATATTTCACTGATGAAATTTTTCATGTTACTCCGGTTGTTGTCGGTGAAGTCATCAAAATTTCAGGCACTGTGGTTGACATTAATGAGGATGGGTCAGCTCACGTATTATCATTGGGAGATTACATATACTTAAGCGATAAATTTGTTTCTGAAAATGGTGGTAACGCTGATATACGATATTTCTCTGATGAAATTTTTCATATTGCGCCGGAAAGAATGAGTAACAGTGAATTATTTTATGGTGATATAAATCATATGACTGTGGTGGGTGAAGTAATCGGCATTTCTGGCACAGTCATTGAAGTGAATATGGATGGCTCAACTCGTGTATTAACGGTGGGAGATAGTATCTATTTGGGTGATAACATTATTTCTGAAAATAGTGGAAGTAGCGTAGATATACGAATGTTTACAAACGAAATTGTCCATGTTGTTCCGGAAAATTCGCAAGAGTTTAGTAAGAGTCGTGCATTGAGCCGCTTGTCTCTGAAGCATCGATCTTCCTCTCATGCAATCGTTGTTGGCAAAGTGATCAATATTGCAGGAACCGTTACTGAAATTAATATCGGTGGTTCAAGACATGTGTTAAAAGCAGGAGATAATATTTATTTAGGTGATAGAGTCACTGTTGCAAGGGGAGGTCGCGTTGATATACGTACTTCCACAAATAAAATTGTTCATATTGCGCCGGAGAAAGCGCATACATTTTAGCAGGGGTAGTGCATTGATCGGCACATTATAAAATTACGATCTACCCCGATCGGCTGATCGATGCATCGCCTCTACTAAAATGTTTGCGAACTATTACGTTTAACAGTATTGCTCGTAGCCCGGATTTCGTTACGCTGCGCTCCACTCAATCCGGGCTACGGGAGCTAGGTCGAATGAGTATCGTGCAAAGTATCGTGCAAAAGCGTGCAGGTTGTGTGCAGAGAAGAGGGGTTACGCTTTATTTAACACCGCCATCGTCAACGTCGTCGTCGAAATTAATTTTTGATTCTCATCGGTAATATCAATATTCCAGACTTGCGTGGAACGGCCTAGATGATGAGGTATTGCTTTGGCAAAGATAACGCCTGATTTTATGGATCTAATATGATTAGTATTAATAGACAAGCCAACGCAATAATGTTTTGTTTGGTCTACTACGAAATTTGCTGCAGTACTTCCGACAGTTTCAGCTAATACACATGAGGCACCGCCGTGCATAATCCCAATGGGTTGATGGACGCGGTGATCCACAGGCATCTTGGCAATCATATAATTATCACCCGCTTCAATAAATTCGATATCTAATAAAGTCAGCATGGTATTTTTGCCGCGATGATTGATGGACTCGAGATCAGCTTTTTGTTTCCAGATCATGGTATTGCTCCAATAGTTTATCTTGAACCGCCACTTTGTGGGATTTGTGAATCAAATGGTATTGGCCTTCAGCATCTAATTCCCAACGAATAATATCGTCTGAGAGAAAATCAGTTAGGCTTTCTTGCTCAACCCGTTCTGCTAACGCTTTATCTAGAATAGGAAAACAAACTTCTATGCGGTAATACAAATTGCGTTCCATGAGATCTGCACTGGAACAATAGATTTCTTTTTTGCCGCTGTTATGAAAATAAAAAACGCGCTCATGCTCGAGAAATCTTCCAATAATAGAACGTACGGTAATATTTTCAGATAGATTTTTTATACCCGGCTTTAAACAACACATGCCGCGTACAATTAAATCAATTTTTACGCCTTCTTGTGAAGCTTCATATAAATGCTGAATGATTTTGCGATCCGTAAGAGCATTTATTTTAATCTTAATATGAGCCTTGTGTTTATGGCGTGCGAAATAAATTTCACGATCAATTAATTCGACGAGTTTGTCATATAAATTAAACGGCGCTTGAAGTAATTTTTTTAATTTGAGTGTTTTGCCTGTGCCCGTAAGTTGCTGAAAAACGTTTTGAACATCAAGGCCTATTACGGGATCGGCAGTCAGTAAGCCGTAGTCAGTATAAAGCTTTGCCGTTTTCGCGTGATAATTCCCTGTGCCTAAATGACAATAGCGTTTTAATTCGCCATCTTCTTGTCGGATAATTAATAATAATTTTGCATGGGTTTTAAAACCGACTACACCATAAACCACGAGAACACCGGCTTCTTGTAATTTGTTGGCCAATTGGACATTCGATTCTTCGTCAAAACGCGCGCGTAATTCAATCACGGCAGTGACTTCTTTTCCTGCACGTGCCGCGTCAATCAATACACGCGCCACAGCAGAATCATGGCCTGTTCTATATAACGTTTGTTTTATCGCAATGACGTTAGGATCGCGAGTCGCTTCTTGAATTAAATGGGGAATCGCCGAAAACGTCTCATACGGGTGATGTAATAATAAATCCTGTTTTTTGATATCAGATAATGTGGGAGCGCGAGACGCAGGAATAAACGGTGGATATTTTAAATCGGGTCGATCAATTAAATCATATAATTCTAAATAGCGGCTAAGATTCACCGGGCCGTCGGTAACATATAATTCTTTATCCGTAAGTCCATGTTTAGATAATAAATAATCAACCCATTTTTGTGGGCAGTCATTAATAATTTCCAATCTTACGGCATTGCCATATCGTAACGCCTGCAATTTACTGATAACGGTTGTGGCCAGATCTTTCATTTCTTCTTGTTCTAACAATAAATCACTGTTGCGCGTAATACGAAATTGATAACAACCCTTGATATCTAATCCCGGAAAAAGTTTTTGAGAGAAATTTTTTATAATATCGCTTAAAAAAACAAAATGATAATGCTCTTTATTTTTTTTCGGAAGTTCGATCATGCGAGGCAATGCACGAGGGGCATGCACAATAGCGAGCTGACTTTCGCGGCCAAAGGCATCTTTGCCAGATAACTCCACTAAAAAGTTTAACGATTTATTAATCAATCTTGGCATGGGATGCGCCGGATCTAACGCAATAGGGCTTAGAACGGGTAAGACATGATTCTCAAAATAATCTTTCAGCCAGGTTTCTTGTTTTGCGGTCCATTTTTTTGGCGGAACAAAATCAATATTATGTTTAGCTAAGGCAGGTAATAATTCTGTGTTAAAAATATCATATTGATTTTTGACTAATTTAGCGGTGTGTTCACGAATGCCCTTTAACGTTGTTCGTGGAGCAAGGTTGAGTAAAGCTTTTTGTTTTAAACTGCCGACACGAATTTCAAAGAATTCATCCATGTTACTACTGCAAATACATAAGAATTTTAAGCGTTCGAGAGGTGGTAATGATGTATCACGCGCTTGTTCCAACACGCGTTCATTAAATTGCAGTAAGCTAATTTCGCGATCAAAAAACAGAATTTCTTCAGAATTGTTTTTAGATGAATTTTTCATTCTCTAACCATATCGCAACATCCTTGGCAAAATAGGTAAGAACAGCGTCTGCGCCCGCGCGTTTAAATCCCATTAAGGATTCTAATACGCATTTTTTTTCGTCTAACCAACCTTGCATAGCAGCGGCTTTTAACATCGCATATTCACCACTGACTTGATAAACAAAGGTGGGAATATTGAACGATTCTTTGACGCGTCGAACAATGTCTAAATAGGGCATGCCAGGTTTGACCATGACCATATCGGCACCTTCTTGAATATCCATCGCGACTTCATGAATGGCTTCATCGGAATTCGCAGAATCCATTTGGTAAGATTTTTTATCACCTTTTAATTGACCCGAAGATGCAACGGCATCACGAAAGGGCCCATAAAAACTACTCGCGTATTTTGCTGAGTAGGCCAGTATTTTAATATTTTTAAAATTATTGTTTTCAAAAGCTTCTCGAATAGCGCCAATTCTGCCATCCATCATATCGGAAGGCGCAACGATATCTATTCCTGCTTCAGCTTGAGAAAGTGCTTGTTTGGTTAAAATAATATTGGTTTCATCGTTTAATATTTCACCTGACTCATCACATACCCCATCATGTCCATGCGTCGTAAATGGGTCGAGCGCAACATCAGCAATTAAACCTAAATCCGGAAAATGTTTTTTTAATTCACGCGCGGCGGTTTGCAGCAAACCCTTAGGATTATACGCTTCTTTGCCATCATTACTTTTTTTAGCAAGATCTATTACGGGAAATAACGCGATGGCGGGAATATTTAATTTAACTAAACTTTCAGCTTCTTTTAATAATAAATCTATGCTGAGTCTATTAATTCCAGGCATTTTGCCGATGGCTTGATTTTGATTGGTTCCCTCACAGATAAACATCGGGTAAATCAAATCATTTACGGTTAGATGATTCTCTTGCATCAAGCGTCGCGTGAAGGGTTTCATGCGCATGCGTCGAAGACGGGTTTGAGGATAGGTTCTTTTCAGTATCGCCGTAGTCATAATTTAGTGTTTGCCTTTTACAGTATTGATTAAACCACCGGCCAATAATACGTCAATTTGGCGCGGGCTCATATGGTGTTCACAGAGATAAGATTTATTGCGAGTCTTGTTGAATACTGTGATATCACGGCCTTTTTGAACGGCTTCACGAATATGGGATAACTCGAGAATATCTCCTTGCTGAATATCATCATATTCTTTGGGGTTTTTGAAATAGAGCGGAACTATCCCAAATGCCACAAGATTTTGAGAATGAATGCGTGCAAAGCTTTTCGCAATGACTGCTTCAACACCTAAATAACGGGGTGCAATCGCCGCATGTTCTCGACTCGAACCCTGTCCATAGTTTTCGCCGCCCACAATAAACGAACCTGATTTTTGATGAGGTTTAGTTCTTTCGGGATAGGTTTTATCCAGTTGAAAAAATACAAAGTCACTGATGGCAGGAATATTGCTTCTAAACGGTAACACTTCTGCGCCGGCAGGAAGAATGGTATCGGTCGAAATATTATCGCCGACTTTTAATAACACAGGTCCAGAGATATTACTTTTTAATTCACCAAAATGGGGGAGGGGTTTAATATTGGGGCCTTTTTCTAATTGAATTTTACTTCCATCGCGAGGAGGCTCAACGAGCATTAACGTATTAATTTTAATTTTCTTCGGTTCTTTAAATTTGGGGTAAGCCATGTTTAAAGTTCTAGGATCTGTAATAACTCCCATTAATGCAGACGCTGCTGCCGTTTCAGGTCCACATAAATACACTAAATCATCCTGAGTTCCTGATCGTCCCGGGAAATTTCTCGGCACGGTTCGTAAACTAATTTTATGCGTTGCCGGTGCTTGTCCCATGCCGATACAACCATTACATCCCGCTTGATGAATACGACCACCGGCACGGACTAATTTTTCTAAATATTTATGTTCTATTAGATTTTCCAAGATTTGTCGTGAGGTTGGATTGATGTCAAAAGAAACTTTGTCGCTGATTTGTTTACCATCGACCATCATCGCAGGAACAGCAAAATCGCGCATGCCGGGATTGGCTGATGATCCGATCATGACTTGATAAATTTCTCGACCGGCCACTTCGCGAACAGGAACGACATTGCCTGGACTACTCGGTAATGCGATGAGAGGTTCAAGTTGTGATAAATCAATTTCTGTATATTCATCGTATTTGGCGTTTTTATCGGCAAGCAATTCTACCCAATCTTCCGCACGATCTTGTTGCTTTAAAAATTCGAGTGTAATTTTATCAGAGGGAAATACACTGGCGGTTGCACCTAATTCTGCACCCATATTTGCAATGACGTGTCTGTCCATCGCAGATAATTGTTTTAATCCAGGGCCGTAATATTCAATAATTTTTCCGAGTCCGCCTTTGACATTGTGTCGGCGCAATAATTCTAAAATAATATCTTTGGCGCTGACCCAATCCGGTAATTGTCCGACTAATCGTACGCCCCAAATTTTTGGCATGTTGATATGAATGGGGAGACCGGTCATGGCCATCGCGACTTCAATTCCGCCCGCGCCCATGGCGAGCATGCCCAATGATCCCGCGGCACACGTATGACTGTCTGATCCGACTAATGTTTTTCCAGGGATTCCGAATCGTTCCATGTGCACCGGATGACTGACGCCGTTGCCGGGTTTACTAAACCATACACCGAATTTTTGGCACGCGGATCGTAAAAAAATATGATCATCGGCGTTTTTGAAATCTGTTTGAAGGAGGTTGTGATCGACATATTGAACAGAGACTTCTGCTTTTGTACGAGGAAGGTTCATGGCTTCGCATTCCAGCATGACCATAGTGCCTGTGGCATCTTGAGCGAGGGTTTGGTCAATTTTCAAACCAATCTCTTCGCCGATTTTCATCTCGCCTTCAACTAAATGTGCAGCAATAAGCTTTTGAGCAACATTGTGTGCCATAGTGACCTCCGTGTAGTATAACCCGCATTTTAACAGGGGATTGACGCCTTTGAATACGCTTTCGACAGATCTTTATCAGTTCACCATGGCTTACGGTTACTGGAAGTCCGGTATGGCGGATCACGAGGCGGTATTCCATCTTTTTTTTCGACGTAATCCTTTTCAGGGCGGATATGCCATTTCGGCAGGTTTAGTTAACGTCATTGAAACTATTGAAAATTTTAAATTAGACAAATCCGATCTAGATTATCTCTCCCAATTTTTTCCTAAAGATTTTTTAGATTATTTAAAAAATATGAAGCTCACCGTTGATGTTGATGCAATAGAAGAGGGCACGGTTGTATTTCTGCAAGAACCGCTTGTTCGTGTAAAAGGGCCTTTAATACAGTGCCAATTATTAGAGACGGCGTTATTAAACAGCATTAATTTTGCGACATTGGTTGCAACCAAAGCCTCGCGTATTTGTTACGCCGCGAAAGGCGAACCCGTCATAGAATTTGGTTTACGTCGTGCACAAGGTCCTGATGGAGGACTCACGGCAAGTCGTGCAGCGTATATTGGTGGATGCGTGGGGACTTCCAATGTTTTAGCCGGCAAAAAATATGGCATTCCGGTTCGTGGCACACATGCGCACAGTTGGGTAACGGCGTTTGCATCTGAAGATGAAGCGTTTGATAAATTTGCAAAAGCTATGCCGAATAATTGCTATTTATTAGTCGATACTTTTAATAGTCTCGAAGGTGTTAAGAAAGCGACGAAGATTGGGAAAAAATTATTGGGTATAAGATTAGATTCGGGTGATTTAGCCTATTTGAGTATTAAAGCCCGAAAAATATTAGATAAAGCAGGCTTAAAAAATACCCATATTATGGCCAGCAATGATCTTGATGAATATATTATTCAAAGCTTGAAAGAACAAAAAGCCAAAATAGATATCTGGGCGGTCGGTACAAAACTCGCAACCGCTTATGATCAACCGGCGTTAGATGGTATCTACAAATTAAGCGCAATTCGTCCTAAGGGTGGGAAGTGGGAATATAAATTAAAGCTTTCAGAGCAAAACGCAAAAATATCCACACCTGGATTATTGCGCATCAAAAGATTTTTTAACAAAAAAAATGGAGCCGTTGCAGATTGCATTTACGATGAATTATTGGGTATGCCAGAAAATTGTTTAATGATTGATATGTTAGATACGACACGCCGCAAAAAAATCCCCAGTGATACCAAAAGCGAAGAATTATTAAAAGCTATATTTAAAAAAGGCAAATTAACGTATCAAATACCTGATATCAATATTTCGCGTGATCGCACAGAAAAACAATTGAAATTATTTTATCCGGCGATTAGACGCTTTTTAAATCCGCATATTTATCCGGTGGGATTAGAGAAGAATTTATTTGAGTTGCGGATGAGTTTGATTTTGAAAATGAAAAATAATTAAAACGGATCCGCAAACGCTTTACCTGACGGCGGTTCAATAACAAAAATGGCATATAAATAGATATATTTCTGATGCATCTCTCCAAATGAGCTCTGAGAAATCATGCGTGTAAATGCGTGCTGTAATATTTCGCGTTGTTGAGGTGAATAAGTTAGCAGTGTTTTTTCAAAATAGTTTTTAAGATATTTTAGATTAGGCTGTTGTTGTGATCTTAATCGTGTGATGAGTGGGTCAGACGTTTTGTTTATATAGTCCGCATAAAATAGCAATTTAAATTGTTTTTTATACAGCTCTGCATAGGCATAGTGAATGCTGTCATATGAGGTTCCACCTGCCGCACTTAATTTTAAGGCAATCGCCGTAAAGTTATCTAGCGCAGCGGTAAAGTCTTGAAAATCCCCATTCGCGCCCATCAACGGATAATTATTTGTTTTCAGCATTTGCGTATGTAATTGTTGCGTGTCTTGATCAACGCAATTTCCGTATTGTGCAAGTGCATCTTCAATATCAGGTGTGCTTGTTTTTTGATTAGCCCAGCTGTTGGATGTTTGAGTGAGTATTGCAGAACAATTATTACTATCTGCAAGAGTAGTGCTTGAGATTAAAAAAAGAGCAAAACCAATAATAAGATAAGTTAATTTCATCGTGATTCCTGGGCTAGTCAATAAACATTAATATCACCGAAACAACTAACGTTGCTGCCATAAAGAAATTGAAAATATGTTCATGGGTTTCTGTTTTTAAATAGCGTTTTAAATTAGCGCCCAAAAATAACCACGCGGCACAGCAGGGTATGGAAACCATAAACAGTATTACGCCCATTTCGATGACATTGGAAACATAGTGTGTGGGGGTGACAAAAATAGATAACGCACTGTTGGCCAGTAACCATGTTTTGGGTGTTTTCCATTGAAAAATAGCTGCGTGCATAAAACTAAAGGGTTTGAAATGCTGACGACTTCTGATGTTGTAATGCGCTTTGGCTATTTTATACGCCAAATAGAGTAAATAAAGTGCGCCGATTATTTTGAGGATATGTTGCGTAATGGGAATTTCTTCGAAAATAACGCCAAATCCTAAAGCGGAAATAAAAAATAAAACAGGAAATCCAATGCAGGTTCCCACAAAATGCGGGATGCAGGGGCGAAAACGATGATTCAGTCCGGCATTCATCAGCATGAAGTTGCTAGGGCCAGGTGTTAATGTCGCTGAGATTGAAAATAATATGGCAGCGATTAAATCTTCCACGACGTGTGCCTCCTCACCTCAAGATGACAGATGGGCTGCGTGTGAATGACTGTGTGTCGCGCATTTCTCAATAAAGCTCTTAAATAACGGATGTCCATCGCGAGGAGTAGAAGTGAACTCCGGATGAAATTGACACGCTACAAACCAGGGATGATCTTTTAATTCAATCATTTCAACTAAACTGGTTTCTTTTGAAATGCCCGCAATATTTAAGCCCGCTTCTTTAAGTTTGGGTAATAGATCTTGGTTGACTTCATAACGATGTCGATGACGCTCTTGAATTTCTTTTTTGCCATAGATTTTTTTGGATAAAGAATTGTCATCTAATACACAGGTTTGATTGCCTAATCGCATCGTGCCGCCTAAATCTGTTTTGCCCATGCATTCTGTTGTTAATGCGATCACAGGGTAGGGTGTTTGTGGATTAAATTCTGTGCTATTTGCGTTAGCCATTTTTGCAACATTACGCGCAAATTCAACCACAGCGACTTGCATGCCTAAACAAATACCTAAATATGGAATTTGATTTTCGCGGGCATATTGAACCGCTTTAATTTTGCCTTCAATTCCGCGTTGACCAAATCCACCGGGAACAATAATGCCCTGCATATTTTTCAATAAACTGTCGCCGGTTTTTTCGAGAAGTTCTGCGTCGATATATTGAATATTGACTTTAGTTTGAGTCTTAATTCCTGCGTGCCGAATCGCTTCAGCTAAGGATTTATAACAATCGGCCATGCCGACATATTTTCCGACCATGGCAATATTAATGGTTTTTTGCGGATTTCTTTCGGCATCAACAACTTTCTGCCAATCACTTAAATCAGCCGGTTTTGTTTTGAGGTGTAATTTTTCAGCGACCAAATCATCTAATTTTTGTTGATGTAATAATAAGGGGATTTCATAAATACTGGGCATGTCAGGTAATGAAATAACACCCGCTTTTTCGACATTGGTAAATAAAGCAATTTTATTTTGCGCTTCTTGTGGGATATCTTTTTCTGAACGACAAATTAAAATATCAGGTTGAATACCAATGGAGCGTAATTCTTTCACAGAATGTTGTGCGGGTTTTGTTTTTATTTCGCCGCTAGTAGGTATGTAAGGAACAAGTGCGAGATGTATAAATAAAGTCTGTTGTGAGCCTAATTCGATACGCATTTGTCGAATGGCTTCTAAGAACGGAAGTGATTCGATATCGCCAACAGTACCACCAATTTCAACGATAGCAATTTCTGCATTTTTTGCAGCGTTTGCGATACATAATTTAATTTCATCGGTGACGTGTGGAATGACTTGTACGGTGCCACCTAAATAATCACCTTGACGTTCTTTGCGTAACACATTCGCATAGACTTTTCCGGCGGTAAAATTATTGTCGCGAGAGAGTGTGACGCGTACAAATCTTTCATAATGACCGAGATCTAAATCAGTTTCTGCGCCGTCAGCTGTCACAAAAACTTCGCCGTGTTGAAGCGGGCTCATGGTGCCGGGATCGACATTTAAATAGGGGTCTAATTTGATGAGGGTTACGGATAATCCGCGTGCTTCCAAAATAGCGCCTAACGACGCAGAAGCGATGCCCTTACCTAAAGAAGAAATTACGCCGCCAGTAATAAAAATATATTTCGTCACAATGTTATCCACTCTTTGGGTTTTAAAAAATAGTCTGTTAATAAGGCTTCTTGGCTATTTGGCTCAGGGTGCCAGTTATAGATCCAATTGGCTTGTGGCGGTAAAGAAACGAAAATAGACTCAATACGGCCTCCGAATTGTAACCCAAATAAGGTGCCGCGGTCATAAATTAAGTTAAATTCCACGTAGCGGCCGCGTCGATAACATTGGAAGGCTTTCTCTTTTTCGCCGTAAGGTGTTTCTTTGCGCTTTTCGAGAATGGGAATATAGCTTGGCAGGAAGTGGTCACCGATGCTTTTGGCCAAATCAAAGCAGTGATCAAAGTTTTTTTCATTTAAATCATCAAAAAATAGCCCGCCAATTCCTCGCATTTCGTTTCGGTGCTTTAAATAGAAGTATTCATCACAGTTTTTTTTGTAGTGTGAGTAAATGTCTTTTCCGAAGGGATCGCAGGCTTTTTTAGCCGTTTGATGCCAATGCACACAGTCATCTTCAAATCCATAATAGGGGGTTAAGTCGAATCCGCCGCCAAACCACCAAATCGGATCGGCATTTTCTTTCGTGGCCATAAAAAAGCGAATATTGCAGTGTGTCGTCGGTATATAAGGGTTGTGAGGATGTAGGACTAGCGAGACGCCCATGGCATCAAACGTTCTACCGGCGAGGTCAGGATGTTGTGCGCTGGCGGTAGCAGGGAGGTTATCGCCTGTTACATGAGAAAAATTAACGCCGGCTTTTTCAAAGACATGGCCGTTTTGCAGCACACAGCTTTTTCCGCCGCCACCTTTGGCGTGTGTCCAATTATCCGCACGAAATGCAGTGCCATCGATCTTCGTTAATGCATCACAAATATTTTTTTGTAACTGAATCAAGTAATTTTCAACGTCTTTCATCACGCGTGATCCCCAAAAAATTGACTTAAAACTGACTTATTAAGTATATCATTGCTTGACTGTTGAAGATGACCGGCTAAAATACGTCCCCTAGTTTGTGCGGGAATAGCTCAGTTGGTAGAGCACGACCTTGCCAAGGTCGGGGTCGCGAGTTCGAGTCTCGTTTCCCGCTCCATTTTTAGAGAGATACACGGATATTGCAGGCTGGGTGGCAGAGTGGTTATGTAGCGGCCTGCAAAGCCGTCTACGCCGGTTCGATTCCGGCCCCAGCCTCCACGCTTCCCATATATACACATATATAGTAGCCATTAATTATTAAAGTTATGCAGAGCAGTCTATCGAGTTGACAATGCCCGGGTGGCGAAATTGGTAGACGCAAGGGACTTAAAATCCCTCGGAGCTAAAACTCCATGCCGGTTCGATTCCGGCCCCGGGCACCACTACTTTATTTGCAGGTTCACCCTTTATTTTTCTTATGTTGTAATCGCAGTTTAATTATATTTTCCTTGTATTTATTGAATAGTTTTAATTTCTGCTGAGTTTCTATTTAATACTTATTTACTTTCCATGTTGTCCCGATTCCATCTCCGATTTGATTTTTCCTGCTATTAGTTTATTATCCCAAAAAAATTATTTGAATTTTTCGAAATATTCAAAATATTTTTTTGGAAGAAATAATTACTTTTAAAATAGTTTTGTCAACACTTGACAACGAGTCCGTTTTTCGAAATAGTTGTAACCTCTTAAACATAGCCGCTTGAAGGAGTGAGTTGCATGAGATTGAAACCAGTTTTAGCTTCAATTATTTTATTAGGAATCAGTGGTTCTGCATTCGCAGCCACAAATTCAAATGTCAATGTTCAAAATCAACTGAATGGTATGCAGTCCCAGATTAATTCAATGGAACAAGTGATCAACCAAAACAACGGTATGACTCAGACCATGGGTGGCACAGCTCTGCAACAACGTATAGCTGCTTGCCCAAATTGGTATGATTCAATCAGCGTCAGCGGTTTGATTAATGTTGATGCTGTTTTGTCTGATGGCGATCTTAACTACAGTAATCGTAGTGATTCCGATTTGACGTTAAGCAATGCTGATTTGTTCGTCGATGCCCAAGTTAACAATTGGACAAAAGCGCATATTGGCTTGAATTATCAAACAAACAATAACACTTCGTTAAATAACTTCAGAAGTATTCCTGCTGACCAGTCGCTTATCATTAAGCCTCAAGCAAGTGACTTTATTGATGAAGCTTATGTAACGTTTGCTAATTTCTGTGAAAATCCATTTTTCCTCAGAGTCGGTAAACAATATGTAAATTTCGGTAACTACGATCGTTTTGCGACGGTTCCGTCGTTTACACAATTACTCACAGAAACGAATGAAACAGCTGCAACGTTAGGATTCGTATCGAATGGTTTCTACGGTTCTGTGTATACTTTCCGTGGATTGACTTCTAGACGTGACACAGGCAACGGTGTTATCAATATAAACGACTTTGGTGGTAACTTAGGTTGGTCGATGCAAGGTCAAGATGCGAAACTTAATCTTCAAGCAAGTTATTTAAATAACATGGCTGATACGGATTACATTGGCGGCGGATTTGCAGCTAACGGGATTCCTCTTGCTATTACTGGGTACTCTCATCCGGTTAATGGCGTGAGCGTAGATGCAACTGGTAGCATTGGAATGTTTGATGGCTTTGTACATGTTGTGTCAGCCCTCAATGATTTTTCTAACGCTGATGCTCCCTCAACACCTCCTGGTAATGATGGCGCAACTCCAGGAGCTTTGGACGTTGGTGCTGGTTTAACGTTTAACATTATGGATCACAAGTCTCGTGTTGGCGCAGACTACCAGTATTCATGGGATGCACGTAATATTGGTCTCATCGGAGTTGGTATACCGCGACAACGTATTGAAGGAACGTTCGATGTGAATGTCTCCAGGAACGTGGTTGTCGGTCTTGATGTGTTCAATGACGATGATTACGACCGTGATGATGGTGGCACGGGTAGAAACAAAACGACGGGTGTATTACACTTAGGCGTGATGTTCGCTTAATAGTTTGTATATGCTTCAAGGAAGAGCCCGTCTTTATGACGGGCTTTTTTTTGGTAGAGTAAATTAAACAGATCAAAAGAGAGGATGTGATGAAAAAACAACTGTTTTCATTGGTGGCAATGGCCAGCTTATTATCAATTACCAAGCCAGTGTTGGCCGCAACTGACAGTGCTGCTTCAGCACAAGATACTGCAAAAATGATTCAAAAAATGACGGTGCAAGCGCACGTACTTGAATCTCAAATGAAAACGTTGGATTCACAAATCGGTGAATTAAAAGCAGAACAACGCGAATTAAAAGCACAAGTAAAAACAGAAAAAGTCGCAGCACAAGAAACAACACAACCTGCTGTACAAACAGAAAGTACGCAAAATACACAAACGACACTTCCTGCTTATACCACATCAGTTCAATCCACAAAATTTTGTCCGTTGCCTACTTTTTTAAGTGGAACTCCAGTGACTATTGGATCTTATTTGGGAAGTCACACCAGTTTTTCACCGTTTGATTTAGCCGTAACCTATACCAACTACATGGAAAATTTACATATCTTGCAAGTACGCCAAGATATTTTTAACGACTATAAAAAGAATAATGTTGCTGAACCTACGGGTCCAATATTGATGCTCAGTGGTAAAGTAGAAGGGCAGGGAATTTATGCGACAACGTATAATTCTGCTCATACCAGCAAAATTGATCTCACCGGCGCTGAATTAGATTTAATCCCGATTATTAATAAATGGGCCGGAGGTTTTGTTTCGTTAAGATACGATAACAATCCAGCACCTAATATGCCATTAACCAATAATTCGCGTGTTCGTTTGGATCAAGGATATTTGACCTTCGGAAATTTAAATCGCTCACCCGTTTATTTAACACTGGGTCAATTTTATGTTCCGTTCGGTAATTATTCGTCATTGATGATTACGTCGCCTATGACAGACTCGG
The DNA here is from genome assembly GCA_035943935.1 of Gammaproteobacteria bacterium. Lineage (GTDB taxonomy): Bacteria > Pseudomonadota > Gammaproteobacteria > DASZBR01 > DASZBR01 > DASZBR01. The sequence goes on along the minus strand of DASZBR010000002.1, from coordinate 140,862 downwards.
TTTTCCAAACGCGTGCACGTGCAGTTGAATTGGCGTATCAACATCCGTGTAACCAAGGGCCGTATGCTCAAGTTTTTGCGTTCAATGGTGATGCCAATGCTAACAACAATAACAATATCAAGAATTTTGGTGGAAATGTGGGGTTTGGTTACAGCAAAGGTAGCGCTTGGAATATTGATACCAGCGTTGGTGCGATAACGGACGTTTCAGATTCTATTGGGATGCAACAAACTTTCTTGCCTATGGGATTTGCTGGATTTAGTGCAGGCAATAACGAAAACTTAGTTCGACAAGTGCCGGGTGTGGCGGCGCATTTCAATTTTGGGATTGGTCAGTTTGGAATGTTTGACGAATACGTGACGGCAACCTCTGCATTTGCACCGCAAGATTTAATGTATAACGGTTATGGTGCGAAACCTTCGGCGTTGAATTTAGAAGGGTTCTACAATTTCCATGTTATGAGCAAACCCAGTGCAATTGTGGCAAGTTATGGACAAACATGGCAGGCTTTAGCCGTAGGCGCTCCGCAATATCGTTATAATGTATCTTTCTTGACGTCTGTGTGGAGAAATACTTTACAGCAAATCGAGTTTCGTCATGATATTAACTACAGCACATCGGATATCTCTGGTGGAAGAGGTTCTGTACCGACGGCATCTACAGGCGGATCGGCTAATACTGTAACGTTATTGTTAGGTATTTATTTCTAAAAATCTTGTTCAATTTTTTATAGGGGGCAAATATGTTGGGTGACGCATATTTGCCTTCTTTGTTGGATTTCTTAAAGAAATTAAGCCCTGAAATTCTGAAGATTTACGCGCAGCATTCTCTTGAGATTAAAACCAAATCAGATCATTCGCCTGTGACTGAAGCGGATTTAATTTCCCATAAGGCTATAGTAGAATTTCTTAAAAAATTAACGCCAGATATTGCTGTTATTTCTGAAGAATCTGAAAACCAAAATACACGAGATACCGATAAATTTTGGTTGGTCGATCCACTCGACGGTACACGCGAATTTATCGCAAAAACCGATGATTTCAGTATTAATATTGCGTTGATTGAAAATCATATTCCCATCTTAGGTATTATTTACGCGCCTGTATTTGATGTGTTTTATTTTGCGTTAAAAAATAGTGGTGCGTATAAAAAAACAGGAATATCAGAACCTCAAAGAATTCAGACGCGGAAATTAAACTCTGATTTACCCGTCGTCATTGCAAGCCGTCGTCATGGTGATAATCAAACATTACAAGATTATTTAAAAAGGTTTAAAGATTATGAAAGACTTTCACGAGGCAGTGCAATCAAATTTGGATTAATTGCTGAGGGTACGGCAGATATTTATCCTCGTTTTGGCGATACCTCTTTTTGGGATACAGCGGCAGGGCAATGTATTGTGGAAGAAGCGGGTGGGCAAGTGATTGATACAAAGGGACAACCATTACGCTACAATGCCGTGCCGCCTTATTTAAACCCCCATTTTTTAGCAACAGGTGACAGGAGAGAACAACATGACAAAACACGTTAAAGTCGCAGTAACCGGCAGTGCGGGACAAATTGGATACGCGTTATTATTTCGTATTGCATCGGGTCAAATGTTTGGGCCAGATACGACAGTTGATTTACAGCTTTTAGAATTAGAAGCGGCGCTTCCGTCATTAAATGGCGTTGCCATGGAATTACAAGATTGTGCTTTTCCGTTATTGCGGAATGTTGTTGCTACTTCAGATATTAATACTGCCATGAGAGATATTAATTGGGCCGTGTTAGTTGGTTCTGTGCCACGTAAAGATGGCATGGAGCGAGCTGATTTATTAAAAATTAACGGCGGAATATTTAAAGCTCAAGGTAGAGCCATTAATGATAATGCAGCGGATGATGTGAGAATTTTTGTTGTGGGGAATCCCTGTAATACTAATGCGCTTATTGCGATGCATCATGCACCTGATGTTCCCAATGACCGCTTCTTTGCAATGACAAGATTGGATCAAAATCGCGCGCAAACTCAGCTTGCAGTAAAAGCCGGTGTAAATACCGATGATGTGAACAATATTGTTATTTGGGGAAATCATTCTTCGACGCAATATCCTGATTTTTATAACGCGAAAATTAAAGGCAAGGCTGTTATTGATACTATTAAAGATATTAATTGGCTTGAGAATGATTTTATTCCTATTGTTCAAAAGAGAGGCGCGGCTGTGATTAAAGCGCGTGGTGCGTCTTCTGCTGCTTCTGCAGCCAATGCTGCTGTAGACAGCGTTTATTCTCTCACGCACGATACAAAACCCGGTGAGGCATATTCAGTCGCATTATGTTCACAGGGCGAATATGGCATAGATAAGGGTTTAATATTTTCTTATCCTTGTCGCACAGAAAAAGGCAAAGTGATTGTTCAAACGGATTGGAAGCATAACGAGTTTGGCCAACAGAAAATAAAACTAACCTGGGATGAACTTAAATCAGAAATGGATGCTGTGAAAGAATTAGGTTTGATTTGAAGGGCGCTATAAATATCGCCCTTACTATACACGTAGATATATTTACGTATCATTCTTAATCATTGGATATTTTTGAATAAAGGCCTTTTCTTTTGCGTGAATTCTTTCGACAAAATGCCTCAGCCTCTGGGCACAAATTCGTCCCTAATCGATGGGACTTATTTGCGATTTTGCTCGTGTTTTCATTGTTGGTGTTGTTGGCACTAGCGGCAAAACAAATGTCGGCGCCGTATCAACTCGGTCAGCCCATCGCCATTTCGCTTTCGCCAAGCCATTTGCCCAGTTATGCGTTGCAAAGCGTATTGCGAATGTTTATCGCACTTTTTTTCTCGTTATTATTTACGTTTACGGTTGGAACACTCGCCGCAAAAAATAAACATGCCGAAAAAGTCTTAATTCCCATTTTAGATATTTTGCAATCGATTCCCGTCATGGGATTTTTGTCGATTACGGTTGTGGGTTTTATTGCCTTATTTCCGGGAAGTTTATGGGGCGCGCAATGCGCCTCTATTTTTGCCATCTTTACCGCACAAGTCTGGAATATGGTCTTTAGTTTTTATCAAAGCATGCGGACATTACCTACAGAATTGCGTGAAGCCGCAGATATGTTTCATTTATCCGCATGGCAACGTTTTTGGCGTGTCGAAGTGCCGTTTGCGATGCCGGGCTTATTATGGAATATGATGTTGTCGATGTCAGGCAGTTGGTTTTTTGTGGTCGCATCAGAAGCGGTGACGGTCAATAATCAGACTATTACTTTGCCGGGGATCGGATCTTATATAGCGGTTGCGATTTCACAGCGCGACATGCATGGTATTTTGTTGACCGTTTTGACCATGTTCGCGGTGATTTTACTGTATGACCAATTATTATTTCGGCCCCTCATAAAATGGTCTGAGCGATTTCGATTGGAACAGTCCACTGTTGCGCAAACCAAAAACTCTTGGATTGGCAATTTATTTCATCGAACTTTTTTGATGAAATATGTCGGAATCTTTTTAAGTTATTTGGGTGATAAGTGGATTAATATTAAAGCCTTTAGGTATCAGCCCACGAGTCATCAAAAGCATTTACCTGCGTTATGGAATAATGTTTTTTTAGTCGTCTGGTATTTGGCATTATTTCTCACGCTATCGTATATGGCTTATTTTTTATGGCATTTTGTAGGTTCTACCGTAACGCCGTCTGAATTACGTCATGTGCTGATGTTGGGTGTGTATACGGCTTGTCGTGTATTTGCCATTGTTTTAATCAGTACCCTCATCTGGGTACCGTTAGGTGTATGGATCGGCTTGCGTACGCGTATTGCTGAAATTGTTCAGCCCATTGCGCAATTTCTCGCCGCTTTTCCCGCGAATTTATTATTTCCTTTTATTGTTATTTTAATTGTTCACTATAACTTAAACGTCAATATTTGGACGACGCCGCTCATGTTACTCGGAACGCAGTGGTATATTTTATTCAATGTCATTGCGGGTGCATCTGCATTACCCAAAGATTTAAGACAGGTCACTGATAATTTGGGTGTGAAAGGTTGGTTATGGTGGCGTAAATTAATTTTGCCGGGAATTTTTCCGTATTACGTCACAGGAGCCATTACCGCCGCAGGTAATGCTTGGAATACCAGCACAGTGGCTGAAGTCGTGACGTGGGGAAATACGACGCTACGTGCCGACGGATTAGGTGCTTTTATTATGCATTCCAGTGCGATGGGAAATTTTTCTCAGCTCGCGTTGGGGATTGGTGTGATGGCGTTATTTGTGGTGACCTTTAATCGTATTCTCTGGCGACCGTTGTATAATCTCGCCCAACGAAAGTATCAATTGGATTAACTCATGACGCAAGAAAATGTAATTATTCAAGTAAATGATGTGGTGAAATCATTTCGCAAATCTGAGACGCAAGATTTATTAGTCTTGGACAAGATTAATTTCACGATGCGTAAGGGCGAAATTGTTGCGCTGTTGGGTCGATCCGGATCAGGCAAGTCTACTTTATTGCGAATCATTGCAGGATTAATTCCACCGACGTCAGGCGAAGTGATTTACAGGCAAGAAAAAGTCATGGGCCCTGTGCAAGGTGTGGCGATGGTATTTCAGAATTTTGCATTAATGCCATGGTTAACTGTTTTACAAAATGTCGAATTAGGTTTAGAAGCGTTAGGAGTACCAAAAGCAGAACGCAGAGTTCGAGCTTTAAAAGCGATCGATATTATTGGCTTAGACGGTTTCGAGTCTGCTTTTCCGAAAGAAATTTCTGGCGGCATGAAACAGCGTGTGGGATTTGCGCGAGCGCTTGTTGTAAATCCTGATATTTTATTAATGGATGAGCCATTTTCTGCGCTCGATGTATTAACCGCAGATAACTTAAAAAGCGATTTATTGGATCTCTGGCAAGAAAAGAAAACCAATACCAATGGCATATTATTCGTTACGCATAATATTGAAGAAGCGGCGTATTTAGCAGACAGAATTATTGTATTTGGCAGCGAGCCGGGTTTTATTCGCGCAGAATTAAATGTCAATTTGCCGCATCCGCGTAATGAACAAACGGATGCGTTTCGAAAATTAGTCGATCAAATTTATACCCTCATGACTACGCGTCCACAAGACGAAAAATCATTGATTAAAAGAACAGTGCAGTATAAAAAAATTGGCTTGGGTTATCGTTTGCCGGATGTCGACGTGGCAGAATTATCTGGGTTATTAGAGACATTAGATGCCGATGAACACAAAGGCCGTATGGATTTACCGGAAATGGCGGATTATTTGCATTTAAATATTGATGATTTATTTCCGATTACCGAAGTGTTAGAAATTTTAGGATTTGCGACGGTGTCAGCGGGTGATATTGAGTTAACCAAAGCAGGCATTGATTTTGCGAACGCGGATATTTTGGAGCGTAAAAAAATCTTCGCAAACCATCTTTTAAAATCCGTTCCGTTAGTTGAGCGTATTAAACAAGTCTTAGATGAACGCCCGAATCATCGTGCCAATAAAGAGCGTTTTGTGAATGAGCTTGAAGACCACTTGAGTGAGTCCGAAGCTGACCGTACCTTCTTGGTCGCCGTCGACTGGGGCCGTTATGCTGAAATCTTTGCCTATGACAGTAATACGGGCGTCTTGAGCCTCGAAAATCCGCATTAATCCCCCGTCGCTTAATATTTCCTTAAGGTTTGGCTGGTAGAATTTCAGCTCCGGACGCAAGTCGTCCTTTCCCAATTGATAATCTGAGGAGATAAAAATGGAAGAAGTATTTGGAAACAATGGCGGTAACAACAATAATAATTCAGCTGAGGGCGATATAGTGTCGTCTGGGACTCATAAGACTGCAGCCGTTCCTGTTGCATCTGCTGCACCTCGAGCTATTGAAGTGAGTAGTGTTGCTGCTGAAGCAAGTGAAGAAGAAATTAAACCTGATCAACGGTATGCCGAATTCATCAGACAAATTAAAGCAGGACTTGACCATAATTTCTTTAAACAATCTTCAGGTTCAAGTGATGCTAAAAAAACGTTTCGCAAAGTTAAAGCGATTGAGGCTCAGATAAATGGGTTAAGGCAACAAATCATTGGTCTCGAGTTAGAGAAGGAACGATTGATAGAAAAATTAGAGACACAATTAGAAACGAACAATATCAAAAACGGTCCTATTGATATAAAAACATTTGGTAAGAATATATAAATCTGCCATGGAATGTGTTTAAGGGCCGGGTGCCCCGGTCCTTAAACAATTTATTATGATAGAGAGCAATTCCTACTGCGCAATTCCCGTCAACAATCCTTGCACACCACGCCACATAATTTGTAAGCCAATACAGACGTTAATAAATGCAGATAATTTCATGATGACACTCGAACCTGTTGGTCCTAATTTCTTCGTAATCGATTTTGCATAGCGATAACTGACAAATACGGTCAGCGCGGCTAAGAAAATTCCAATCGTCGCACTCAATTGTCCCATGATGGTATCAATTAATTTCTTATGCGTTTCGTGTGCACTGATGGCAATCGTCACTGCAAAACATCCTGGACCTGCAGTCAGCGGCATCGTCAACGGAAAAAATGCCATGTCCTTGACGGCTTTGTCATTCGGAATTTTTTGAGTCTCAGCCGGATCCACATTCGGTTGATTTAATACCGTCCACGCCAAACAGGCGACAACAAATCCACCGGCAATTTCAACGATAGGAATTGTAATACCAAAAAACGTTAATATTAAGGAACCTGTAAATAGCACGACAACCAATAAAATAAAGGTATTTAAGCTAACTTCGAGCGCTAATTTATTTAATAACGGTCGTGGTGCACCGCGCGTTAAATTTAAAAATATCATCGCACCCGCTAACGGATTTAATACCGGGAAGAGTGCCGCAAAAGTAAAAAGAATAATTTGTGTGTTCGTTAACATAATTTTCTCCCGTCAATTTCTAAAAATAATAATTAATTATTGCCAATAATATTTTCTTCATAACATAGTTGTTGACGTAAGGGAATATTATTGAGTATAGTTGCACCTTGCATCACATGAGTGGTGCATATTTTTTCACTTAGGGAGAAAATCATGGTAAAGAAGCGCAAGCCAGTAAAGAAAGCTGCAAAGAAAGTTGCTAAGAAAACAACACGTCGTAAAGTTGGCAGACCAAAGAAAGCTAAAAGCAAGAGATAGTCATTGCTTAGTCATCCCCACTGATAACGTGGGGATGACAAATTTGTAGAAGTTGTTTGTAAGAAGTCGAGTTAATCATAATTAAATAGGGTGGTAAGTAGGTATGAATAGTAAGAAAATTGCAGTTATTATCTTCAGTTGTTTTCTCTCCAGTTGCAGTTTTTCCTCCATTAAACTTGATATTACTGCCCAAAAACATCTTAATCGTGATGCCTATTACGGTGCTTTGCCTGTTGTGGTTCGCGTTTACACCCTTAAAAATCCTGAAGGTTTTTCCGATGCGACGTTTCGAGAGTTGTGGCACGACGATAAAAAAGTATTAGGCGAAAACCTGGTAAGTCGGCAGGAATATACCGTCGTTCCCGGTACAACGCTGCATGTCTCCATTCCCAAACAATCGTCTGCGCAATATTTAGGCGCCGTTGCCTTATTTCGTCATCCTTACCATAACCAATGGCGCGTGATTACGCCGATGCCATGGTGGTTTTCAACGCTGACGTTATCGGGTAACAGGATCACCTCATGAAAAAAGTCGTGTGGGCAGAAGGTGTTTTATTGGGGCAACAACATTTACAGCAATTTGATGATTACCATCATGCACGCCAAGATTTTTTAGCAAAATTAGCTTCACCCTATCCGTGGGGAATTAAAAAGCTTATGTGGGATGAAGAAAATCTGTCCTATGGCAAGTTGATTATTAAATATTGTGAAATCATTTTTCCGCATGGTTTGATTATTCAGTATGACAGTCGTGTCAATCTCCCTCTCAGCACTGAATTTACCGCAGCGCATGAAAATCGTGAGTCGGTTTATCTCGCCGTCCCACTTTCAGATCATATTAAAGATATTACAGGCTATCCCAGTCAGAGTGGATTATCCGGATGGAAGGGTGAATATCAGACGGTATTGGATGAACAAGATTTAGAGCGTGAGCGCGAAGTGTTGTTCGCGCATCCAAATCTCTGCTTATTAACCTCCAAAGAAGATAAGAATTTATTTTATGCCCTCAAAATAGCCGACGTCGTTAAGAAAAATATTGGTGAATATGCCCTTGAGAAATCATTTATTCCCAGCTGTCTTTTTTTGTCCGCATCAGATGTCTTGATGGATTTGCTCAGCACACACAGTGAGTTGATATCGTCAAAAGCCAGCTTATTGCAATCACGCCGCAAACAGTCTCGCACCGAATGGCAAGATTTTGTTTTACTTCAATTATTCAATACGGCGTTATCTGAAATAAATATCCTGAAATCGTGCAGCCAATTACATCCTCTCGAATTTTATAAAGTGCTGATTCGGTTAATCGGCGCGCTGAATCCTGAAAACCCCTTGCCGAGTTATGACCACAATAATCTGACTAAAATATTCTATGAACTTGATAGCTTGCTTAAACAGGGAGTCGATCATGCGATTCCTTCCAGAATGTCGTGTCTCACCTGGGTACGTGAAACCGAATTTTTATATACCGCCGAACATTTGGATAGCCACGTGTTTAAAAAAAATAGTTTTTATGTAGCCGTTACGATGAACGTACCAGTGATGGAATGGCTGTCGTTATTTACGGCACAAATTAAAATCGGCGCGCGATCGGTCATTGAATCTATTGTTGCCTCTGCGCTGACGGGAGTGAAATTAATTCATATTCAGCGACCGCCAGACCGGTTGCCTATCAAAGCCGGCTATGAATATTTTTATATAGAACCCAATGGTCATTTTTGGGAGCAAATTAAAACAGAACAAACCTTATCGATTTTTGTTTCGCATATTTTTTCAGCTGCGCAGATTGAGTTATTGACAGTAGAAGAGGGTGAATAATGTTTAATCAATCTCTTGCTTGTTGTCTGCCTATTTTTAATCAGCTTCAGAATTTTGCTCATGCCAGCAGTGATTTTAGAGATAACGTCGTGGCCAGTTTTGTCGAATTTGAGCGCGAAGCTATTTCAAAGAATATCGATCTCAAAAAAATAGATCCTATTAAATATGCCTTAGCGGCGCTGATTGATGAATGTGTCATGAATTCAACCTGGTCCGGTAAATTAGTGTGGATGCGACGATCATTACAATTACAATTTTTTGGTGAGCATATTGCGGGTGAAGGATTTTTTGAGCGACTTAGTCAATTACGGCAATCCGGTAGTACTGAAATTGATGTGTTGGAAATTTATGCGTTATGTTTGCAATTCGGATTTCAGGGTATGTATCGCTTTAAAGATAAAACGCAATTGTCGGCATTACGTGCGGGTTTAGAAAGTCAGATTGAAGTGATTCGTGGAAAACGGACGCTATCATTATCATTACCCACTTCACCAGACGAGCTGTTAGCAAAAAAAACGCGGGATATTCCCTTGTGGTGGGTAGGGATAGTGACTATCGCGCTGATTTTTTTTATCTGTCTGGGTTATAGCGCCGCTACACATATTCAATTGCATCATGCGATAAAAACATTAAGTCCGGAGTTTTCGTATGAGCGCTGACGTGATTGCGCAATTAAAAAAAGCCGATCTTTCGTATTATGCATTGCCATGGATTATGGTGTTGGGTCCAAAAAAATCTGGAAAAAGTGCTTTATTAACTCATTCAGGTTTATCTTGCTCTTGGGATTATGTTCAGTCTGAAAATAGTAGATGGTTTTTTTCGGACAAAGCGATTTTTATTGAAATAGATTTTGAGCTCGATAAAGACGCATGGATGGCGCTCTTGGCATTTTTGAAGAAAGTTCGACCCAGAGTGCCGTTGAATGGAATATTGCTCGTGTTGAGCGCGAGTGAAGCTTATTCGGTAAAAATTATTCGAGAGCATTTGGCTGAGATTGCAGAGCACTTAGGTTATTTGTTTCCCGTGACAACATTATTTACGCATATAGATCATATTTCTGGCTTTGAGAATTATTTTGCTCATACAGAAATAACGGCTTTTCAGCGCCAAGAGGATAATTACACGTCGCTTTTTTCTGCAGCTTATAGCCTTACGCAATCTGAAAGTGATACGGCAAATAAATTTAAAATTTTAAATTTCCCTGAAAACTTTCAGCAGCACTCAAACCGGCTGAGTATTTTTCTTAAAGAATTAACAAAATCTAATCCTTATCAAGAAACGCCGGATTTTCGAGAAATGTATTTCACGGGACAGGCTTATTTTGTCCCGGGAATGATTGAGCGAGTATTGAGCGGCATTTCTAGCCATAATCAAAAAAGCCGAAAGCAATTATGGCTAACGCGATGGTTTGCTTCGGTGAGTTTAATTACCGCCAGTATTATCGTTGTGATTGTTTTTCTGGTGGCCAGTGCATCGTTTGCACACAGTGCGTACAAAATTCATGAGGGAATACAACTGGGTCAGATAATAGAGACATCAAATAATACCGATGACTATGTCAATCTCGCCCATTATTTATCGGCAAAACCGCCCTATGAATTAGTTCCCGTACTACAAGATTTATTTATTCATGGCGTGGAAAAACAGGTCATGCCGAATATCTTTAATCAGCTTGAAAATCAGCTGGCATTAACGCAAGAACAATGGGCATTAGCGACATCGCAAGAAGCCGAGGCGATGCGAGGAGAGTACTACAATCAATTAAAAACCTATTTATTGTTTTGTCACCCGCGGTATCGGTACCCGCAATTTTATCAAGGCAATCCTCTCATGGCTTTTTATTTGAATCACAGTAATAAACAATGGTCTGCGCGCCCCGATTTAGTTCAGCTTTCTCGACAGCAGTTATATGTATCTCCCAACCTCACCAATATTTATGCGGGATTGGTCTCTTGGGGTGAAAAACAATTGGGATACACTTCAGCCAAAGATTTATTCGGCAAGACATTAGATGGCGAGATTAAAATCCCTGTGTTTTTTACCGCAAAAGGCTTTGGTCTTTATGCCTTGCCTGAAATAGATAGAGTCGCGCGAGAAAGTGCGAAGGGCGATTGGGTGATGCGCTCGGCTCCGGAATCCATCAAAGATAATTTATTGGTTTTATATAAAGCTGATTACAAAAAAAATTGGATTAGTTTTCTTCAAAATTTAAGACCCGCGCTGGGTGCAACAGTGACGGATAAAACAGTCCGTAAAATTATTGCGATAGCCCATCAGAATATTTTATTTAAAGAGGCAAATCTTCAGACTGATCCTGCTCTGAAATCAGCTATTCAAAACGTCATGTTGTTACCGCAATTGACTAAACTTATGGCTGAAATGAATGCGCAGTGGCTATCTCAAGTCTATGATTTTTATGCTGAAAAAATCTCAAGAAAATATCCTTTTGTGGATTCGCCCGATGAAGTCGATCCGCAAGATTTTAAGCAGTTTTTTGATTTATCACAGGGATTGCTTTGGCAGTTTGTGCATAAAAATCCATCACCCAACATTAAATTTTCAGATGAATATACTAAAGCCCTTGCACAAGCAAGCCGCATGGTTTCAGAAATAAGTCTCGAGATTTATCCTGAACCCACTGTGGGATTAAAAGAAATTCGCTTGGTGAGCAATAAACAGTCTTACCGTTATAGAAATGGTCCGCAAGAATGGCAAAAGTTTCAGTGGAAATTAGCACAAGACAATGACGAATCGGCCTTGGAGATTATTACCTCGAGTGGGAGTGAAGGGAGCATTGAGTTTGACAGTCCGTGGGGATTTTTTCGATTATTACAAAAAGCGGAATTATCGAAGCATCAGGATGGCACGTTTCAAGCGCATTGGAATATACGGGCAGACAATGGCCATTATTATGCGGTGAATTTTTTGTTTAAAATTAATAATCCTAATAATTTAGTTGAGGTGTTGTTGTTTCAGCATTTTAGGTTGCCTGAGGAGTTATTTACACAGGTTTCGTAGGGGAGGGATATTAGCCCGCCCGGGTGAGGTTGTTTTTAATAATAGGAATAGACTTATGATGAATTTTATCCGCAAAAACCGTGACCCCTACAGTTGGTCATATCACAATGATTTAATTGCCGCACTCGGTCATGATTTGCGCTATCACGTTTCACTGGGCGCAGGTGCAGAATTCGAACTTTTCTTGCAAGAATTTTACGCAAGTTCCCCCAAACAATTTTCGCCTATCCATTTTTTGAGCGCATCTGAAACGGAATCACAAGAACCGATGATTGGCGTGATTACTCGCGATTTTGGCATGCTGCGCGTATTGGAACATCCCCTCGCCAGAGAGTTTGTGAGTTTTATTCCGTGGGTGTATCGCGAGACTTTTTTTGCCATGCAGCGTTTAATCAAGCAATTAGGTTCTAATAAAACGTTACCTGAAATTTATAAAAATATTGAAGATATTCGATGGGTGAATCACAAGCTTTCGCGTCGCAGTATGTTGGAAGAAATTATTCAGTCGTTAAGTCAAATTAAGCTGCACGAATTTTGGGAGGCGATTCCTACAGAAATTCCCCTGGAAATATGGCTGAATGTGGTCACTCAAAAAATAAAAGCGCTTATACAGGGAGAGTCTAAGAGCTTAAAATTACCGTTACCGTGTAATGAAAATTTATTTATTCCGACAGTAATCTTTTGGCTGCAATTATTGGAATCTGTTTTAGGGCATCGATATAGACACTGGAAAGTGTATTGGTCTGATCAGTCTCTTTTATTTATGAATGGTCCGCATGCGCCGTGTGAAGTGATTTTGCTGTTAGAGCCTGAAACAGCTTCCTTACAAGATATTGATCAAAAACTGATGATTCCGAAAGATACTGAAATAACCTTGATGAAGCTTTTGTCGTGTTGGGGGGAGGTGTTGAAGGGATGAGGTCAATCTCTCTTTTTACAACCTCACCCCCCTTTGTACGACCCGGATCATAGGTAACAGATTAAACCGGGATCATCGGTAACACTTTTTAGCTGTTTAGGGTCTAATAATTTTATCTTCTCTGATATCTATTAGACCCAGTTTTAGTTTGGCAAAGTACACAAGTACTTTGCCATCATCTATCGGTTCTAAGCCTATCGGCTCTCCATACAACAATTCTGATACAAAGTATTTTTTGCCTTGCAACTTAATTTCACCATTCGATCTTACACGCCTTACTTCAAAATGATCTGCATAATTTATTTCTGGCAATTTATCTGGCAAAACCCTTGCTGATTTTTTGTAAATATCCCATGGTCTTTTTCTATCAATTCCTGCGTGAGGACGCTCGTTATTATATTCTTGTTTAAATCTATCAAAACTTCTTTGTTGTAATTTTAAACTGCTTTTCGCTGGCGCTATTGTTGCTTCTTTTAATGTGCGATGCATTCTTTCGTGGCGCCCGTTTTGTTCTGGATGTCCTGGCTTTATACGTTCTGGCATTATTCCAAGTTTTAACCACCAAATCGATAATCGCGTTAATCCACCAATACCCATTCCCGCAAACGGTTGCCCATTATCTGTTTTTATCGCCTTAGGCAATCCATACTCATAAAACACTTTTTTAAAGCGTTTTATGACATTTTCTGTATTCGGGCTTAACAAACCCTCACATTCTAATAAATAACGACTGTAATTATCTGTGACCGTTAATGGATAACAATATCGGTCGTTCCCTAATCGAAACTGCCCTTTAAAATCTGCGCTCCAAACATCGTTTGGATGTTCACAATTTGAAAAGGGTTCACTAAATCTTGCTGCTCGATCACGATATTTTCTTGGCTTAACAAGCCCATGTCTCTTTAAAATTTCTCCAGATGTACTCGCTGATGGCCACTTTGTTTTTGGTTCGTTTATTTTCAACCAATCCAGTATTTTTCCTGGTCCCCAGGTTGGGTAACGGTATTTAATTTCTATTAATTTTGCTTTTATTTCTCTTGCTGTTTCATTCGGATGGAGATGTCTTATTCTTGATAATTCATCAAAAGCTACTTCTCCCCAAGCTTCGTAGCGGGATGTTAATTTATACCCCGTTTTTCGGCTTATCTCGTAACGCTCACAAAGATCAGAAAATGAAGATTCTTTCTTCAGCCAATCACCTATAAATTTTAATTTTTCTTCTCGCGCATTCGTTTTCTTCCATCCCATGAGTAACACCTCGCTTTTCTAGCTAAAAGTGTTACCGATGATCCCGGTTTAGAGTGTTACCTATCAACCCGGTTTGTACCGAACCTCCCGCCTCTCCTCCCTCACCACATCTCCCTTCGCCATTTTAGCTTGCGGGGCTTTTGCGGGCTTGGTTTGCACGGGCAATGAAATACGCGGTTTTTTGACTGGCGTTGGCATTCTGAAATAAAAATACGCGGCTATTGCCATAAAAAGTCCAGCAACCATGCTTATGAGATAACCATAATTAAAAGTAGAACTACTCTTAAAAGTAGCCTCCGTATTACTTTTTTTAAATAGCTTATTTAGTTCAGCTTCTACAAACGCTTTTTCTTTTTTTGTCGCTTGCGCTCGTGCTTGATTCGCCATCGCAATATTCAATCCATCATCGCCTTTATCTTCAGCTAATTTCAACGACGAATACACACATCCTTGTGAGGCACGTAATCTCAGCGCAATAAGTTCATAGGATTGTTTCTGAATCGCATTACCCACTTTAAGCACAGGCTTATCTCGGTATCGTTTACCCGTTTGTGTTGGTGGAATTTGAAAACCTAATTTTTGTAATTTGGTTAAATCCGGTAATTGTTTAAATTTTTCAATATCCTCTGACGTTCCTTCTATTGCTATAATTTTATTGAGGATCTGATCTATTTTGGGTTTATGTTCGCCATATAACGTCATATTTAATTTATCAAAATCGCCTGTTCTAAGATATTGATCAAAGGGCAACAACAGATTTTTTATGGTCCCAAAATGAAGATCAACTTCAGATGTCGGAGGAAGTGCGGGATGAGAGTGAGAGTAATTTTGTTGTCGCTGTATCGCTGCAACAGCAGAACCAACCGTAATCAGATAAAGTATCAGGGCTTTTTTCCACCAGGCAACAGGTGGATCGCGATCAACCAATGCAACATTTTCATGAGACATGATGTGTTTCCTTTGATTATTGTGGAAGTGAGATAATATGACCTCACTCGTAAAAAATTATACCTCCTGAGATGCTGCAAACTGGGCATTCTATATTGACCACAGTTTTTGATGATACCAATTTTTTGGAAATCCCATATTGTGAATATTCACAGTGGTTTTCTGGGGAAACTGATCAATCAAATTTTTTAATCTCTTTTTCCAAGAAGAATTTAAATAAACATTGTCCATAAAATGTATTAGCACACATAGGGCAGCATAAACTCGAGTAATCATATCAACATTGCCAACGAGATGATCGAACCCAGGCATTTCACCTAGTTTATCCAACTTTGGTCGAATCACTAACTTTCTATTCCATAATCTACTGTGATGGGCTGCAGTATTACGAACATAATTTAAACATCGTAACCAACTTTGCATAATTTGCCAGTTTGGTATTTTATATTTATCCGCAATGATTTTTTTATCTTTAATGGTCATGCCTTGATAAAAAACAGATAACATACCAAAATCCCAAAGCTCGATGACAACCCAAATCGGCAATGGCAACCCATATTTCTTTTGATAATGTTGCACAAAATCTTCCTTAGAACGATAAAGCAAATACTCCTGCTTTATTAACCAATCATGAAATCGCGTTACACCTGTTTTCGGATCAACGACCTTAGTAAAACTCCCATGAAGCAACGCGGGATTAATATGAGCAAAGGGATCTTTTTTGCCCAAAACATAAGCAATATCAACTCTTATCGCAACCTCAATCCGTTCAATAGCATCCAAAATAATTAACCGTAATTTTTTATCAAAGACATATAATTCAACGGCATCACAAAATTGAGCGCCCACGACAAACTCATCTTCTCGTCTTTCTGATAGCGTTAATAGAGTCGAAGATAATTTTCGAAAAGGATACCAATAACCACTTAATCGGTAATAACCCAGTCGCGAAAGATATTTTAAAGCATAAGAATCACTGGGTATTTCTAAACCTCGTGATTTTAAGAGATCGAGCTGCTGCTCAAATGTGAGATACGGTTTATTATAAATTGACATCATTACGTCCTATAGAAAAAGAGGACCCACCCGTATATCTTTCGATGCAGAGGAGCAGGTCATGCTGCGCATAATCTAATAGAAGACTGAATTACCGTCAACTATTTTAAAAAAAATAATTCCAAACTACGACGCCGCACGCGTAACTTTATTCTCTTACTACTACAACTCCTGACGCGCACGTTTCTGCGGTGGTTGATAACCCGCTTTCGCCGCCGCATTCGCAACATTTCGATGAAATTCTTCCACTGGTTGAAGAGCATCTTTACCCTGCTGGAGGATTCGCGGCACATCAACCCCATTCACCCTACCAGTTCCGGTCGATTCCACAAATGCAATTAAACCCTTAAACAATTCCAATCGCTTATCCATCTTGGGCTTATAGTTTTCATAGAAATCCTTGAAATTAAGTTGCTTCAGGCCAAATTGGACTTGTTGTGATATCGTACCCGAATTAATTCTCATCAAAAGATGATGGAAAACTTCCATGACATGAGGAATGCTGACGACATCACTGGGAAGTTTTTGCATCTGCTCAATCGCAAAAACGATATCCCTATCGCTCGAATCTGCTTTTTCCAGAAAATCTGCCATAGATCTTTTAAAAGTATCAGCGAGTTCTTTTCTTGATGCAGTACTGCTACCAAAGAAACTTCCAAGAAATTTTTGTCTGGGAAGAACCACATAGTCCTTATACGTATTATGCAACCATGATATCCATCCTGGTTGCGGTGCATATTTAATTCTTTCAGCTACACGCATTTTTTCTTGTGGGGTGACTGCTTGTTTTTCAGCTTGTTTCAAAATAAAACGCGCTTTCGCATCATCATGCGGAACATCAAACATTCCTCCATCACCACGAATTAATGCCTGACTTAAATCCAGTGACGCAGAAAGAAAACCGAGTGATGCAAAATGCAGTAAAAATGTTGTTCTTTCTGCTTTAGGCGTCTCAGCCATATGTTTATAAAGTTCTGCAACTTTCTGCGCTTTTTCAAACGACATGGGTTTTGCAGGAATTTGAATGCCTTCTTTCGCTAAAGCTTCAGCGGTAGGAACATGTGCAAATCGCGCTAAAACATTTTGCGCTGCAGCATCTAATTTTTCTGCTAATTCTTGTTTATCTGTATTACCGGACAATTCAGCGTGTTTTTTCATTTCACCTAAATAATCCTGCAATCCCGCACGTAATTTCGCCACTCGTTTAAATACTTTAGGATCGAATTTATCCCAATCACCATACAATGTTTCATCGTGAGGATTCACCGTAGCCAATTTTTCGTGAAGCACACTCACTCTGTCATACGCTTTTTTAAAGGCGTCTTTTTCTTGATTGATTTTATGTAATCTATGTACTTGCTGTAATTCAGCCACTTCAGCAATAATTAATTCTAATTTTTTTGTATTACTGCCACATTTTCGAGCGAGCGTGTCATAGCATTTTCTTTTTGCTTCAGCGATATCCTCGGGGTTTCCAGCAAGCAATTCTAACAACGCCCCTAAGTGTTGATTAATAAGTTTTATAATTGCGGCAGGATCTTTTAAGTGTGTATTTGAAAGACCCTCATCTAATGCTTTTTTATGTATGCTGCGTCCACGTTGTGCATCACTTACAGCTTTGGAAGGTCCGGTGACATGATGCTTTACTTTTGATGCCCCTTTACTGACTGCTTTACTTAAACCACGACCAATATTATGTGCAGCCGTTCCCATAGTATCGCGATTAACAGCAGCGCCATTAATGCCATTTACAGTTGTGTTGGTTTGATTTACAGAAGCGATTGAACCGCCAAGATTATCTAACATGTATATTCTCCTTCGAAGAATGTTTTAAAAAACTATTTTGCTGCTCTCATCAACCTATCTCTTACGGCTAACCACTCGGGTTTGTTCGGCGGTGTTTCTATATATATAATATCCAGTTTCTTGTGATCTAACGTTCTTAATACTGCATATAACTTTTGTGCATATTTATCAGGATTATTAGGCATCTTAACCAAAACACTCCCTTTATAATTTTTATTCGGCTTAAACGTAATACTCATAACAGCGATATTATTTTTTTGGCATTTAATGTTTTTAGCAAATAATATAACGGGCGTTTTAGGCGCATAATGCGATTTCAAACTACCCGATACTCTCGGCGATTTTTTGGAATTTGTTGAAATTACGGTTACACCTGAAAGTTTTTTAATTTTGTGAATACTTAATGGCCCTGGACGCAATAATCGTGCAGGCGTTTCTGTGATATCTATAATCGTGGATTCAATGCCTAAACTGGATCGACCGCCGTCTAAAATTAATTTTAATTTATTTCCAAATTCAGATTTGACATGCTCAGCACGCGTCGGACTGACATGACCAAATTTATTTGCCGAAGGAGCAACAACCGGACCCTTAAATAATTTCAATAATTTGCGTGCTATAGGATGGGATGGCATGCGTATACCAATCGTATTTTGATTACCGGTAATAATTTTAGTATTAGTAAGTTTTAATTTATTTTTCTTAACAGCAAATATCAGGGTCATGGGACCGGGCCAAAAAGATTTCATTAATTTTTTTGCATTCTCAGGAATAGTTTCAACCCAATCGGCTAATTCTTTAACAGAAGCAATATGTAATATGAGAGGATGATTTTGCGGACGGCCTTTTAATGCAAATATTTTTTTTATGGCCTTGGGATTATTCGCATCTGCCGCTAAGCCATAAACCGTTTCGGTAGGAATTGCGACACACTCGCCTTTTTTTAATAATTGAATGGCTTTATTGATTTCTTTCATATTACTTCATCTCCAATGTTCTTAATTTTTCTTTGGCTTTTTCAATAACCGAAATAGGTATACCGGCTAATTGCGCGACTTGTAATCCATAACTCTTACTCGCCGGGCCTTCCTGTACTGCATGTAAAAATACTATGTGATCGCCATGTTCTACGGCATCTAAATGGACGTTAACAATTCCCTCACACTCTTCTGGCAATGTTGTTAATTCAAAATAGTGTGTGGCAAATAGTGTGAAAGCTTTAATATTATCTGCCAAGTAATGCGCGCATGACCATGCTAACGACAAACCATCAAAAGTACTAGTACCTCGACCAATCTCATCCATCAAAACCAAGCTATTTTCGGTTGCGTTATGAAGAATATTCGCCGTTTCCGTCATTTCCACCATAAACGTCGAACGACCACCCGCCAAATCATCCGCCGCGCCAATGCGTGTAAATATTCTGTCTATATTGCCTATGACTGCTTTTTTAGCCGGAACGAACGATCCAATATGGGCCAATAAAGTTATTAAAGCCGTTTGTCGCATATAAGTCGACTTACCACCCATATTCGGCCCCGTAATAATTAACATGCGTCTATTAGGCAATAAATTAATATCGTTGGGAACGAAGGGATTTTGTTGCGTAAATTCAATCACCGGATGTCGGCCAGCTTCTATATTTAATTCTGTATTATTCGTTAATTCTGGACAGACCCAATGTAAAGTCTCTGCGCGTTCTGCAAAATTACACGAGACATCAATACCTGCTATTACTGCAGCCGTATCTTGAAGCTGAGATAAATCTTTTAAAATAATTTCCAATAAATCATCATATAAAAACTTTTCGAGTGTTAATGCTTTGGATTTTGCGCTTAAAACTTTATCTTCAAATTGCTTTAATTCTGGCGTGATATATCTTTCAGCGTTTTTGAGAGTTTGTCTGCGCTGATATTCAATGGGTGCATTTTTAGATTGAGCCGCGCTAATTTCAATATAATAGCCATGTATGCGGTTATATCCGACTTTAAGTGTGGAAATATTTGTGCGTTCGCGTTCACGCATTTCCAAATCAATTAAATATTGGTTTGCATTCTCGCTGAGCATTCTTAATTCATCTAATTCCGCATGATAGCCTTCGGCTATAACTCCACCGTCTCTGATTAACATCGGCGGATTGTCTATCAAAGCAATATTTAATATCTGTAATAAATTCTCAAATAAATTAATTTTATTCGCCAAATTTTGAATGCGAGCAATACTAAAACTGGCCAGTTGATTTTTGATAAAGGGCAATACCCGAATAGCTGATCTTAATTGAACCAAATCTCTGGGCCGTGCTGATTTCAACGCCACGCGCGCTAGAATTCTTTCTATGTCGCCAATTTCCCTTAAATATTCTTGTAGATTTACATAAGATCTATTCTCGAGAAATCCAGAAATTATTTGCTGGCGTTGCTGTAAGATATTTCGATCTCTTAAAGGCTGATTTAACCATCGTCGTAATAATCGACTGCCCATTGCTGTCGATGTTCTGTCTATGACACTGGATAACGTATTATCTATGCCGCCCTGAAGATTAGTATCTAGCTCTAAATTTCTTCGCGTTGCAGCATCAAGAATTAGGTGATCTTCAGAACGCTCTACTCGCAATGTTTTAATATGGGGCAAAGCTGTGCGTTGTGTTTCACGCGCATAATGCATTAATGCACCCGCGGCCATTAATCCTAACGGTAATTCTTCACATCCAAATGCTGAAAGATCATGCGTTTTAAAATGGGATAATAATAATTGCTTGGCTGTCTCAAAATTAAATTCCCATGCCCCTCTTCTTCTAATGCCCGATCTATTTTTTAATACGGGATCATAAGCCCCTTCTTCGCGGACCAGTATTTCAGCAGGTTTTAATCTTTCCAGTTCACTTAAAACTGCTTCTTCTGAGTGGAGTTCTTGTAATATAAATCTGCCACTGGATAAATCTAAACTGGCTAATCCAAACCGTAATTGATCGCGATGAATCGCAACTAATAAATTATCTTTGCGATCTTCTAATAAAGCCTCGTCTGTGACAGTACCCGGTGTAATAATTCTGACAACTTGTCTGTCTACTGGCCCTTTGGATGTCGCGGGATCGCCGATTTGTTCGCATATGGCAACAGATTCGCCGGCTTTAATTAATTTGCCTAAATAATTTTCGGCAGCGTGGTATGGAATTCCTGCCATCGGAATCGGCTCGCCATTCGATTGACCGCGCTTGGTAAGCGTTAAATCTAATAGTTTTGCGGCTTTTTTGGCATCCTCAAAAAATAACTCATAAAAATCGCCCATGCGGTAGAATACTAATTTATCCTCATGCTCACTTTTAATACGCAAATACTGCTGCATCATGGGGGTATGCTGTTCAATGCTCATAGGAGATTCCCTGTATGAAACTATTAGACGAGAATATTAGCATTCTGGCGGAAAAATGGGGCCAATTCTTGCGTAAAAAGAAATTAAAATGTGCGGTTGCGGAATCCTGTACCGGCGGAGGAATAGCATTTGCATTAACCGGCATTCCCGGCAGCTCCAAATTTTTCGAGCGCGGCTTTGTGACCTACTCCAATCTTTCTAAACAAGAATTATTAGACGTTCCTGAAAATATTATTCAGGCTTATGGCGCAGTCAGTAAGGAAACCGCAGAGAAAATGGCCGAAGGTGCATTGAACAAAAGCCCAGTCGATTTTGCGATTTCCGTCACGGGCGTTGCAGGTCCAGATGGTGGAACGAAAGAAAAACCTGTGGGTACAATCTGGTTTGGATTGGCAACATCGATGACCGATACGCGAACGACGAGCGAATATTTTACGGGCAGTCGTGAAAGTATTCGGTTAGCGACTATTCACTATCTTTTCGACTGGGGCTTGGCGAATTTACATGAGCTTTTTCCGTAGAGGATTCACTGTCATTAGCCACAATACTCTGTTGAATCTGTACATCAAATTCTCTCAACTGTGATGCAGTAGAATCTTTGAGAATAAAGCCATGCAATTGAAGGATAAGTTTAAGACAATCGAGCTTATAAGGTTTGTTAACCACACATAACCCTTCAATCTCATCTAGTTTCTCGACCGCAAATTTTTCGAGTAACTCAGCTTGCATCTGCACGGGTGTGGCTGTTAAACAAATGATACAAACAGCACTGTCTTTTTTTCTGATATTAAAAGCCGCTTCTGCACCATTAGTCTCACTCCCTTTCATCAAATGATCCATAAAGACCACATCAAACGGATTTGTTTCACCATAAAAAGCAAGGGCACCCTGACTTGTTACTGCGTAGGAAACAACAAACCCCAGTTCTTTTAATTGCTTGCCTAAAACCCTACGTAACATATCGACATCTTCAACTACTAAAGCACGTGGCTTTTTAGCTTGCGCCTCTTCCATCGTCAATCCCCTTTATATAGTTCGTTAGTATTTCAGGCATCTCAAATTTCGATAAAACAGGAATCTCTACATGTAATCTCTTACACTCCGCTTCCATGCGAGTATGCGACGAACTTAAGCCTACAATCAAAACATTTTTATCCAACTGCCGAATGACACTGACCGCCTCTGCACCATTTAATTCTGGCATCAAAAAATCCATCGTCACTAAATCAAATTTTTGTTGCTGGAATTTCTGTACGCCGTCTCGGCCATTGACTGCTTCCACAATATCATAATTAAAACTTTTTAAAATTTTAATGATTTCTGCTCGAATTGAACCATCATCGTCAACCACAAGCGCTACTTTTTTAGGTAATGGCATTAACGACATTCTCCATTTTCATCGAGCGCGAACCCTTCACCAACACTAAAACATCTTTCGATAAACAGGGTAATAAAGCCTTAATTAATTCTGCTTGATTATTATAGTGTTGCGCATGTTCGCCAAAGCTTTTGACAAATTCTTTCATTAATTCGCCCGTCGCAAATATTTGATCAATGCCTGAAGATTTGGCCAATTTTCCACACTCACGATGAAGCTCAACAGCCGTTTCGCCTAATTCACGCATATCGCCTAAGACCAATATTTTCTTGGCTTTGTCATGCGAAATACTTTCTATCGCTGCTCTAAAAGATAATGGGTTTGCATTATACGTATCATCAATAATTTTTGCGCCGTTCAACCCTTGCTTGACTTCCATACGGCCGTGTTCAGGATTCATTTTTTCAAGCGCTGATTTAATAACGTCTACTTTGATATGGTTTGCAATTCCCACCGCTGATGCCGCCAATGCATTCATAATATTATGTTTACCCAACAAATCTAATTTAATATTGATTTTATGATCTAAATAATTCAGGCTAAATCCGCCGGGAATAATTTCACCGTGAACATCGGCAGGATGCGCTAATCCAAACGTAATAATCTTTCGAGAACCCGCTAATTTTTTCCAGAAATCCGCAAACTTGTCATCAGCATTGATCACCGCAACGCCATCTTTGGATAAACCTTCAAAAATTTCGCCTTTCGCTTTAGCAACGCCTTCGACTTTTCCACCCACCCCCTCAAGATGACTTGGGCCGGCATTCGTAATTAATGCAATGGTCGGCTGAGCGAGATGGGTGAGATAACGGATTTCATCAAAGTGGTTCATGCCCATTTCGATGACAGCTGATTTATGTTCTTTCGTCAGTCGGGAGAGCATCAACGGCACACCCCATTGATTATTGTAATTACCCTCTGTGGCCAACGGATTTAACCCTGCTTCCGTAAAAATAGCCGCGATCATATTTTTAGTCGTCGTCTTGCCATTGCTACCCGTAAGCCCAACAAGTGGAATCGAAAATTTATCACGAATCATTTTGCCAAATTCACCCAAGGCTTTCGTCGTGTCTTCGACTTGGACGGTAGGCAGTGGTGATGTGACCGGCTTTGAAACCACCGCACCCGCCGCCCCGTTCCGTCGAGCTTGATCAACGAAGTCATGGCCGTCTTTACTCTCACCCAAAATCGCAAAATAGAGATTGCCGGGCTTCAGCGTGCGGGTGTCAAAACTAATGCCATTAAACGCAGGTAAATCTTTAAGTGAAAACGCAATCATGATACATTCCTGTCTGAAATAGTGGTCTATATGATAACTGGAATTTAACGAAACGATAACCATGAAATACACTTTCCGCCCGACATTACTCACGACGCTGATTACTTTAGTTATATTTAGTGCACTCCTCAACTTGGGATTCTGGCAACTCAACCGCGCAGAATTTAAAAAACTGCTTAAAATGCAGTATTTTGAACGCAGCCAAACCCTCATCAACGCGACGACATTGAATACCAAGCAAGAAAATCTCCGCTATTTTAAGATTCAATTGACGGGTCGATTCGACAATGACCATTCGATTTTGCTGAAAAACAAAGAGGGATATGAAGTTCTTACGCCCTTCAATATTTTTGGGTCGACGAAAATGATTCTGGTGGATCGGGGAGTGGTGTCAGACACGGATGCTAAAAATATTTCGCCTATCTTTGGGGAACAAACGATCAAGGGAGCGCTGGATATTATTTCGCCCGATGTAGACACTGAAAAATTAAGCAAACAACTTAAACATGAATTTTATCCGTACGTCGTCGTCAGCCATACACCCGTGACACTGCCTATTAATGTTAAATCAGAGAAACATATTATTTTTGCATTTCAATGGTTTGCATTATCACTGACATTATTATTACTTTTTATCATGGCTAATATTCGAAAGAATAATTCTGTATTGGATAAAGACGCTAAATAACCCTCAGCTTTTTTGTAAAAAAATTCTGCTTTGGCCAAACAATTTTCTTCGCCATCATGGGCGTCATCGTGATATTGAAACGCCAAGCCGAAATCTTCAGCAAATAAAACTAATTTTTTATAATGATCTTCTGAAATAGTTCCTGTTAAAGCCCCCAACTGAACACTCGCCATAATTAATTTAGCCGTTTTATTTTTATGAATAGTTTCGCGGATTTTTTCGGGGAGATCTTTTTGTTTATATTGCATATCCATGCTTTGCCCTAAAACCATGCCCTCTGTACCAACCGCTCGTGCAAGTATTTTAATTAATTCTGGATTATTATTTTCAGCTAATATTTCAAAAGCCAAACTCTGAAGCGCATCGCCAGCTAATATGGCTGTGGCTTCGCCAAACTTTTTATGACAACTCGGCATGCCCCTTCGGAAATCATCATCATCCATCGCAGGTAGATCATCATGAATTAAAGAATACGCATGAATGAATTCTACCGCTGCAGCGCAGTGATCTAATTTATGTAAATCCGCGCCGCTGACCAATCCCGCTGCATAAACCAAAAGTGGTCTCAATCTTTTTCCGCCATTTAATACGCTATATCGCATCGCTTGATGAAGAGGATCAGACGTATTGACAAGATTCTTGTTGAGAAAAATCTCAATGCGTTCGGAATAATATTTTAGATCGGTTGCGTTCATACGCTAAGGCTAAGGGATTAATTCGTGTGCGTCAAAAATTAGGGGGGCGGTGGGAAATTTTACAAAACCACTTGCATCAAAGTGTGGTTGAGTGTAAAAATGTGTCGTGGTGTGGGAATTAGTGGGAATAATTCGGAGACGGTAAATTGTACAGAGGCATTAACGGCATAAATCTCGACAGCAAGGGGCGCATGGCGCTTCCGACTCGCTATCGCGAAGAATTACAACAACACAGTGGCCAAAAATTAATTCTGACAATTGATACGGATTCACCTTGTTTACTGCTCTACCCGATACATGAATGGCAAAAAATTGAACAAAAGATTCAGGCACTGTCCAGTTTTAATAAGGCAACGCGGCGGATCCAGCGTTTGCTGATTGGACACGCCACTGAAATCGAAGTGGATAGCAGCGGACGCGTCCTCTTACCAACATTACTAAGAGAGTACGGGCACTTAGAAAAAGAAGTTGTACTGATCGGTCAAGGAAATAAGTTTGAAATATGGGATAAAAAATACTGGCATAAACACCGGGATGAGTGGTTAGCGGAAGAAGAGAATGGCACGGCGGACGTCCCCCCTGAACTCCAATCTCTTGCCTTATAAACATGCCTTATGTTTTCGATCACCGGCCGGTGTTGCTGTCAGAGGTTTTGACGGGATTAGCGATAGACCCTTCGGGGATTTACATCGATGGAACGTTTGGACGCGGCGGACATAGCCGAGCGATATTAGAAAAATTAAATGAACACGGAAAATTATTTGCCATAGATCAAGATCCAGAAGCCGAAAAAGAGGCCCACAAAATTAAAAACAAAAATTTTTATTTTATTCGAGAGTCTTTTAAAAATATTAAAAAAATTGCCGATGAAAATAATATTACAGCAAATATAGCGGGAATTTTATTGGATTTGGGTGTGTCTTCCCCGCAATTAGATGACGCGACAAGAGGCTTTAGTTTTCAAAAAGACGGTCCACTCGACATGAGAATGGATCCGGATAAAGGACAAAGTGTTGCAGAGTTTCTAGAAACCGTCAGAGAAGAAAAACTGGCCGAAATATTAAAAACCTACGGCGAAGAAAGATTCGCAAAGAAAATTGCACGGGCCATTGTGACTGAACAAAAAGAAATGCCCATCACGAATACGCTTCGATTAGCCGAAATTATTAAAAAAGCTAATCCGGCATGGGAACGCGATAAACATCCAGCGACTCGCGCGTTTCAGGCTCTACGAATTTATATTAACCAAGAATTAGAGGTACTGAGAACAGTGTTACCCCACTGTTTAGAAATTCTAAAAAATAACGGGCGATTGGCTGTCGTGAGTTTTCACTCTCTCGAAGACCGAATCGTTAAGCAGTTCATTCAAGAAGAAATTCACGGTGATGTCGTTTTACGGCAACTCCCGATTAAAGATCGAGAGTTGAAAAAGAGTCTGCGAACGATGGGTCGAGCCATAAAACCCACGGAAGCAGAAATGAAAGATAACCCGCGCTCTCGAAGCGCCATTTTACGAATTGTGGAGAAACTCTCATGAATGCAGCTGCACGTGCCCTGACTCAAGGAATTGTAATCGCCGCTTCGCCGGCACACATTCGAGCGATTGCGCTCTCACGACAAGCCATGACGACATTTCTTCTCGTCTTTGCGATTGTGATTTCTGCATTGAGTGTCATTACACTCTCGGATAGTAATCGAAAAATGGTGGGGGAATTGTCCAGCCTTCAACATGATCGCAATTTGATTCAAACCGAATATGGACAATTATTACTGGAAAAAAATACCTGGGTTGCCCCTTCTCGTGTCGAACGCGCTGCAAAACAAGATGATGGTTTAGTATTCCCTAATGCACAAAAGGTCGTGATTATTCATCCATGACATCCCCACAAGCTGAGCCAACCCATGTGCGGCGGCTTGTGGCGGTTGCTGTTTTGCTTATCTGTATCATTGCTGCGTTAGTTTTTCGTTTGGTTGATCTAAGCGTAATTAAACGGCATTTTTTGCAAAACCAATGGTCACAACGCGCTATTCGAGAAATCGTACTTCCTGCTTACCGCGGAATGATCACAGACCGAAACGGCCAACCTCTGGCCATTAGTACTCCTGTTTATGCAGCATGGGTAGATCCAACCAAAGTTGTTTTAACCCAAGCACAATTAATTTCCTTATCACAATTTCTCTCGCTCGAGCCATCGGAAATTCAAGATCAACTCGAAAAATTCAAGCATAAACAATTTCTCTATCTCAAACGCGATTTATCGCCCACCCTCGCCACTGATCTCGAAAATTTAAATATTAAGGGTTTATTTCTAGAAAGACAGTATCGCCGTTTTTATCCTGAAGGCGAATCGTCCTCCCAATTAATTGGCATAACGAATATTGATGATATCGGTCAAGAAGGTTTAGAGCTGGAATATAACAGTTGGCTCTCCGGTAGCCCTGGCCTGAAAAAAGTTATTCAAGATCGCTACGGCAATGAAGTATCGAGTCTTGGCACACTTCGCGAGCCTGTCCCTGGTCACAACTTAACCTTAAGCATTGATAACCGTTTACAATATATCGCCTACCATGAATTAGATGAGGGCCTGAAATATTTTGGTGCGCAATCTGGATCCATTGTCATTCTCGATGTCAAAACGGGTGAAATTTTGGCAATGGCAAATGCGCCGTCATTTAATCCCAATATTAGACCGAAATCAGAATCGGGTATTTATAGAAATCGCGCAGTAACCGATTTGTTTGAACCCGGTTCAACCATGAAAACCATTGCAATGGCAACTGCATTATCCTCAGGAAGATATACACCCAATTCATTGGTCGATACGAATCCTGGCTATTGGTTTGTCGACGGCAAAAAAGTCGAC
Source organism: Gammaproteobacteria bacterium (assembly GCA_035943935.1). Lineage (GTDB taxonomy): Bacteria > Pseudomonadota > Gammaproteobacteria > DASZBR01 > DASZBR01 > DASZBR01. The sequence continues at coordinate 112,610 of DASZBR010000002.1, read as the reverse complement.
GACCTCGATGATGGCAATAACAATGGAGTTATTACACTCACTCGCGTCTTAGAAGTCTCCAGTAATGTCGGTATATCAAAAACTATTTTATCCCTCCCCCACAGCAATTTTTTAAATATGATCCATTCGTTTGGATTTGTACAACCAACAGGCATAGGCTTCCCAGGTGAAAGCGATGGCTATATCGCAACGAATGCCGATCACTCGGCATTTGTATTAGCGACGATTGCTTTCGGGTACGGCATTTCTGTTAATCTGCTTCAACTGGCACATACTTATCAAACCATAGCCAACGACGGACAAGAAACTCCTTTAAGCTTATTTATGGTGAATACTCCCCCGCAAACTAAACAAGTTATTTCTCCTAAGGTCGCGCTGGAACTTCGCGGCATGCTTGAAACCGTATTAGATAAACATGGCGGTACTGCTGTTGCTGCTCGTGTGCCAAACTATATTATTTCAGGGAAAACGGGGACCACAAGAATCTTAGGGCCCCATGGTTATGAGTTAAATCACCATAATGCTGTGTTTGTGGGAATGGCTCCGGCAACCAATCCTCGATTAGTGATTGCGGTGGAGTTGCATGATCCCACCAAAAAAGCGTATTTTGGCGGGGATGTGGCAGGCCCTATTTTCGCAAAAGTCATGGGCGATGCATTGAGGATTTTAAATGTCCCCCCCGATAATACAGCAGCAACCTAAAATAATTGGTGTCACAGGAACCAATGGAAAAACATCGATCACGCACTTTATTGCGCGCGCGTTGAAATTACATGGATTAAACACAGGTGTAATTGGCACGTTAGGTAATGGCCTCATTGATCATTTAGAACCCGCTCGACTCACGACGCCAAGCCCCGATGAATTAAAAAAAATATTTGCGGATTTTCTAGATAAAAAAACGGACGTCATTGCACTTGAAGCATCATCACACGGCCTAGATCAAAATAGATTAAAAAATACAGAATTTTTTGCAGGAATATTTACCAATCTTACACGCGACCACCTGGATTACCATAAAACCTTAAAAAATTATGAACAAGCTAAATTTAAATTATTTGCTGATTTTAAACCTAACTATAATATTATTAACGTAGACGATAAAACGGGTTTGAAATTTGCGAAGCAATTAAAATCCACCCCACTCTACTGTACGTCAACAGAATTAAAAAAATGTCCTATTAAAAATATACCCTTTATATATGCCTCAAAAATTACGCCGCATTCTTTGGGCACTACGGCAGAGATTCATACGCCGTGGGGAGATGGAATCCTCGAAACGAGTTTATTTGGCAAATTTAATATCAGTAATTTATTAGCCGTAGTCACCGTATTAGGTTTATTAAATATAAAATTATCTGATACTTTAAATTATATTGCTCAACTCAAAAACATCTCAGGCCGCATGCAAGTCATTCACGCACCCAATAAATCTATGATTGTCATTGATTATGCACATACGCCCGACGCACTCGAAAAAACCTTAAAAACATTGCGCGAGCATTGTCATGGCAATATTTGGTGTGTCTTTGGTTGCGGTGGCGATCGCGATAAAGGCAAACGTCCGTTAATGGGCCGAATTGCAGAGAAACTCGCCGATTTTGTGATATTAACAGACGACAATCCGCGCACCGAAAACCCCCTCGAAATTATTGCTGAAATAAAAACAGGAATTAAAAACAAAGAAACTATTATTACAGAACACGACCGACAACGCGCGATTCAACATGCGATTCAATCCGCTCAACCCAACGATATTGTTTTGATTGCCGGCAAAGGCCACGAAACGTATCAGGAAATAAACCATGAACGATTCCCGTTCAGTGATGAATTGGAAGTTAAAAAGGAAATTTTATGCTACTTTGGTTAACCCACTGGCTATCCCATTATTATCGTTTTTTTAATGTATTTGATTATTTAACGTTACGAACTATTTTAGGTGCCCTCACCGCGCTGGCGATTTCATTATGTGTAGGCCCCATGATGATTCGCTATTTAAGTCGCTATCAAATTGGACAGATGGTCAGAACCGATGGTCCACAATCCCACTTGAGTAAATCAGGCACACCCACGATGGGCGGGACATTAATTTTAATTGCGATTTCATTAAGCACTTTATTATGGGGTGATTTGAATAATATTTATTTATGGGTAACGCTCTTAGTGACGTTAGGATTTGGTGTGATTGGCTTTGTCGATGACTATAAAAAATTAATCTTAAAAAATAGCAAGGGCTTATCTGCACGGTGGAAATATTTAAGCCAGTCTATAATCGGTTTTGGTGCCGCTATATTTTTATATCACATTGCACAATCCCCTACGGATACCCAATTATTAATTCCCTTCTTAAAAAATACGTATATAGAAATGGGATTATTTTATATTTTCTTTGTGTATTTAGTCATTGTCGGCAGTAGCAATGCCGTTAATTTAACCGACGGCTTAGATGGCTTAGCGATACTTCCCACAGTACTGGTCGGCGGAGCGCTCGGAATATTTGCGTATTTAACCGGCAATATTGCCTTTGCAAAATATTTAAGCATTCCCTATGTTCCGGGCGCAGGAGAATTAGCCGTTTTCTGCGGCGCTTTAGTCGGTTCTGGTTTGGGGTTTTTGTGGTTCAATACGTATCCCGCACAAGTATTTATGGGTGATGTCGGGGCACTCGCCTTAGGCGCAGCGTTGGGCGTTATTGCTGTAATAGTTCGACAAGAATTAGTTTTATTCTTAATGGGCGGCGTATTTGTGTTAGAAACCGTCTCGGTAATCTTACAAGTCGCATCATTTAAATTAACGGGAAAAAGAATTTTTAAGATGGCGCCGATACATCATCACTTCGAATTAAAGGGGTGGCCAGAACCGCGCGTCATTGTTCGATTCTGGATTATTACTTTCGTATTGGTATTGTGCGGATTAGCGACATTGAAGTTACGATGATGACAAAAAGTTTCAGGCAATAATGCATATTTTATATATGTTACTTTCCGTATCCACATCAACACCTACAAGATTTGCTTCTTCAGAACTGAGACAACGTGAAGTCTCAGGAAAAAATACATACCAATCTCCGCTTCGACTAACGGTACTATCATTCGCTTGAATGACGCGCACCGATCTTTCCCATTTTTCCACTGCAACTTCAGCGCTTAATTTCTCAAAAAGTTTCTGAGATGCCTCATTTTCAGGAATATACGTTATGCCAGGACAGACCAGAAGAATTTTTTTCGCTAAAAATATTCTATTTTCTTGCAATGCCACTTTTAAAATATCAATAACTCTATAATTCATAAATCTTTCTAAAGCGGGAAGTATCCGAAACATTGCTTCAAGTTCATCGGAAATTGTTTGTATTTCGCACCCGACGAATTCGTGTCCACTTATCATAAGTTCCTTCAGGCCTGACAAACTATTTTTAACTTTCTGAAAAACCGCTAAAAGATCGTCTGCAACATAACTGCCCTTAATTTCCAATCCGCGTAATGATGGACATTGTGGAAGCAAATATTCGAATGCCGTAGAACCCATCCAGGAGTCTCTTACACATAAAGAGACTAATTTAGGCAGAGTATCGCACTGCATTAAAGAACCCCAGACACGGATGGAACTAAGCTCTAGCTTTTCCAATTGGGGACAGCACGAGAGTAATTGGCGAAAGTGAGTATCGGCAATTTCACCGTGAGACAAAACAAGTTCTGTCAAATACGCAAGATTTTGTCCAACTGAATGTGAAATATCTAAAAACTCACCCAGGTTTGCTGTGTTATGTGAATCAATCATCAATGTTTTTAAATGGGGAAATTGCTGTGCTACATCGTGTAATCGTGGGCCGCCTTCCTTCGCAGTCATATACAATTTTGTCGTGCTTTCCGGGTTAGACGTAAGCACACCATTCGCATCGTACATCTCACAAGTATCAAACATTTTATTTTCCTGATCCCGAAATGGTGGATTGATAAAAAAGGTGTGGTCAGTTCACAGCTTTATTCGTTTCTAGATTATCAGCGTTATTTTGGTAGTAGCGGACTGACCACGTTAAAGTTACGATGAAGCTTACACTTGAAATCTTTTGAAGTTCTCCAACCCAGTCGTGAGTAAATTGTCTAATGCTTCGTGATAATTGCTCACTGGTGTGCTGTACACACTGACATCTTGTTGTGGTGGCCAAAATATCCTGCGCAAATTTACGACACCATGTTCATGTACGAAATCATGATTTTCACTTTTTCTGCTCAATTCTTTTAAGAAACTGATCGCTTCTTTAAGCGCCTCAGGATCTCTGTCATCTGCTATCTTTTTTAATAAACTTTTCATACTTTCTTTCCACAGCTCTATTTGACCGATTGGTATTTCTTCTTTCGGTGCTGACCAAAATAATATTTTTCGTGCCATATTTTTCATTGGGATTACCCCTTTCTGCTTTTTACGCTTTCTAGGTTACACTACGAACCTTAAGGTTTTATTAAGTCTTGAATCTTTTTTGAGGAGCCTTTTCACCCCATGTTCATCTACCCCCATATCGACCCCATCGCCTTCCATATCGGCCCCCTGCCCGTTCATTGGTATGGCATTATGTACCTCGTAGGTTTCACAGCCGCCTACCTTCTGGGCCTTTTCAGAGTCAAAAACAACCCCTTAAGCCCCGTCAACAAGGACCAACTGAGCGACCTGATTTTCTATGCCGCCATAGGGGTGCTTTTGGGAGGCCGGATTGGCTATGTCTTGTTCTATATATTCCCCGTTTTTATTCAGAACCCATTGGTCATCTTCAAAGTCTGGGATGGCGGAATGGCTTTTCATGGGGGCTTAATCGGCGTGATTGTTGCCCTGTGGTTGTATAGCCGGCATATTAAAAAATCATTTCTGGCCGTGGGAGATTTTGTGGTGCCCTTGGTTCCGATTGGTTTGGCGTGTGGTCGTATCGGGAATTTTATTAATGGCGAATTATGGGGACGCGTCACCAATGTTCCTTGGGGAATGATCTACCCTCAAGCAGGCCCCCTTCCCAGACATCCATCAGAAGTCTATGAATTTCTCATGGAAGGCGTTCTGTTATTTATTATCATCTGGCTTTATTCAAGCAAACCGAAACCTCGCATGGCCGTTTCGGGATTATTTTTATTTTGCTATGGATCATTCAGATTTATAGCCGAATTTTTCCGCCAACCCGATCCGCAGCTCGGATTTATTGCGTTTGGCTGGATGACCATGGGACAATTATTGTCCTTACCAATGATTATCATCGGGCTTATAATGCTGCGTTGCGCGTATCGATGGCGCCTGGGAGAAAACCGCTGAATGTCGAACACCAAAATTGTCGCCAGCCAAAAACGACACTATGAAATAACCCAAAAAGATTTACCGTTATCCTGTCCCATGCCTGACATGCGTTTATGGGATTCGCATCCTCGCGTGTATCTTCCCATCGAAAAAACAGGCAAAGCGACATGTCCGTATTGTGAAGCTGACTTTACTTTGGTTGATTTTGTCGCATGAATATATTAATCATTGGCCCCGCATGGGTTGGCGATATGGTCATGGCACAAGTCTTATTTAAATTTATTAAGATGCGTCATCCTGATGCAATCATTGACGTCATCGCGCCTGATTTCACACGGCCGTTGTTAGACAGAATGCCTGAAATAAGCAATATATTATCGTTGCCCTTTAAACATGGCGAATTGGCTATTTCAAAACGCTGGAAACTCGGAAAGACGTTAAGAAATCAATATGATGAAGCCATCGTATTACCGAACTCATGGAAATCGGCGATTATTCCCTTCGCCGCACGCATTAAAAAACGCACAGGATTTCGTGGCGAATTCAGATACGGCTTATTAAATAATGTAAAATTATTAAATAAAAAATTATTGCCCTTAATGATTCAGCGATTTGCTTTTTTAGGTTTAGAAAAAAATGAAGTCTTACCTGACAAATTACCGAAACCCAAATTAATTGCCAATCCGATCACCGCTGAGTCTTCCTCTAAAAAAATTATTGCCTTATGTCCGGGTGCAGAATTTGGTCCGTCAAAACGTTGGCCAGAAGAGCATTACGCTACTCTCGCCAATAAATTATTGGAACATGATTTTGAACTCTGGTTATTCGGCTCCCTAAAAGATAAAGTCATCACCGACAAAATTAATGAATTGACTAATAATCAGTGTAAAAATTTGGCCGGAACCACTAGCTTATCCGAAGCCATTGATTTATTAGCGTTAGCGTCATTAGTGATTACCAATGATTCAGGATTAATGCACATTGCTGCCGCGTTGGACAAACCACTCATTGCATTATATGGATCAACTGATCCGGGTTTTACGCCGCCTCTTTCGACAAAAGCAAAAATATTATCCATAGATTTATATTGTCGTCCGTGCTTTCAAAGAGAGTGTCCGCTGAAACATCACCGTTGTATGAAAGATTTATCACCTCAACTCGTCTGGGAGACCATACATTCATGCGAGTTTTAGTCATTAAAATGTCATCGTTAGGCGATGTTATTCACACGCTCCCTGCTCTCACCGATGCGCGAAAACAGAATCCCGATATTCAATTTGACTGGGTCGTTGAACCGGCTTTTTCAGAAATACCCCGCTTTCATCCCAGTGTTAAAAAAATTATTCCTGCTCCAGTTAGAAAATGGCGAAAAAATATTATTCAGACGCTTAAGAATGCAGAGCTCGAAAGTTTTTACAAAAACTTAAAATCCGAGAAATATGATGCGGTCATAGATGCCCAGGGGTTAATTAAAAGTAGCGTGATTAGCTTATTTTCCAAGGGCACGCGATATGGCTATGACAGAAACTCTATTCGAGAACCCCTCGCGTCTTTTTTATATAACAAAAGTTTTAACATCAGCTGGGATTTACATGCCATTCCCCGCATTCGAAAATTATTCGCACAAAGTTTAAATTATAATTTCAGTGACGAAATCCCCGACTATGGAATTAATAAAGCTAATTTCATACAGTTACGTCAAAATTATTGTGTGTTATTACATGGCACGACGCGCGATGATAAATGCTGGCCTGAAGAACATTGGGCAAAATTAATTGAATTGCTTAAACCAAAAGAGTTGAAAATATTATTGCCGTGGGGCAATACCGAAGAAAAATCACGCGCAGAACGACTTGCTGAAAATAATTCTCACGTTGAAGTGCTACCTAAATCTACTTTAACAGAATTAGCTAGCATATTATTACATTCAAATTTTAATATTGCGGTAGACACGGGACTGGGACATTTATCTGCAGCACTGGATGCGCCGACTATTTCACTCTATGGCCCTACTGATCCAAAATTAATTGGTACCATTGGCAAAAATCAGATTCACATCAAACGTGATGACATGAAAAACATTCAACCCGAGATGATCCTTGACGCATTAGCGTGATTAGTCAACGTATTTAACGACGCAGCTGACGGATCTTCAAAATCAAAACAATCTCATTAATCAAAAATTATTAGTGGTTGAAGATATTTCTAGCGTGTACGTTTCGTTAGGAATTGGTGCTTTTTAAAAAGCGCGTGGTGATACCAGTGGAACCTCGAACCACTCATCACCCTCTTGTCGGTCGAGTATATTTTTCCCCGAGTTGTTCATGACATATTCCCAGATAAATCCCTGATTTGCCTTGTGTACATCTTCATGTTGTTTAATAGGACTTGTTTGGAAATAATTGACAAAATCAATGTCATGTTCAATCAACGCTTCGTGAAAAGCGGCAATAAATGTCGATGTTAACGTTTGTAACGCTGCCAACGGACGCTGCTCTTCCACGCCATCGGTCTTAAGACCTTTAAATAAGTGAACGATGTTTGTAGCATTCGAATTCTCAGGAATATCTGCATAATAGTCGAAAGCAAAAAAGAAATTTTTAAACGTGGGGTGATTAAGATCCTCAATCAATCTTTTTAATTTAAAACTGGACAGCTGACGGAAAAAAGTCAGCAAGGCCTGAAAAAAGATCTCGTTTTTCTTTGATGGGTCATCATTCTGCCGCGTAGCCCCATCATTTATTTCAGTCAACAGCGTAATAAATTTTTTCGCATCAAAAGCTTTACGAGACGCTCCAAAAAACAACTGAAATCGCTTTGGAGGTATCGCGTCCAACGCAGCATGGAATTTTTTTCTATGTGCGCGGTTAGCACAAAAACTGCTGACCCGTTCCCTCTTTTGATTTTCAGATGCCTCTGTTATATGCCGTTTAGCGATGACGTTGTCGAGAACTGCGCTCCGGGCAGAATGAAAATTAATCTTTTTGCCTAAATCTTGCTCAAGTTTACTTTCAATAATCACGCGAGGCGGTCGTTCGATCTGCATACCTGGCGAAAGAGGAAGTCCCGCGAGACCTTGTTTTTTCTTTACAAATCTACTGCCGGTAGGTTTATCTTTCTTTTCAGAAACTTTAGTTTTTAAGCCATCTAGAAATCCTATGAGAGAACCCAACACCTCTTTTTCTTCACGAAGTGCATCATCATTTTTCTGATCCCAAGCCATGTTACGCAAAACAGCCGCTCTTTTCTCATATACATTGAGTTGTTTATTTAAGTGGTGAGAGGATTGTAGTTCCATAATAAGTTTCGCAAAAGTTTCTCTATCCAGTAATCGAGATAACTCAAGACCTATTTCACTGACAACGCGTTGATTACTTTCTTCACTTGCTAAACTGAATTCTGCTTTTAAAATTTCAAGGTAACGCGCATCTTTTAAAAGTACGCTCCTGAATGCGCGAGATTTAACCTCACGATCACGAGGCGATTCATCTGCAATCAAATTCCTAAAGTGATAATCAATAGCTACCACATCCGTCAAGCGATCTTCACGAAGTGCTTCTTCCAAGCTTTTTCTTAATGCATATCGATTCAGGAAACTCATTCGTATTTTAATTTTCGTTTTAGTAGGTTGAGCATCCTGTGAAACCACATCATTATCAGGCAGTGGTTGAACGGGAACTGGTTGAATCAGAGGTTTTGGCGGTAACAGTGGTTCTCGTTGTATTGGCGGTTGTTGTAATTGCACTTTTGGTGGTTGTGGCACAACAACATTATCCTTAACTTTCTGCAAAATACGCCAACGAGCGAGAAAACCATTCTTTTGTTCAATAATTTCTTTCTGTAATTCTTGAAAAACACTCCGTAATGTCTCAACAGAATAGTACTTTTCCTGTTCTGACAACTGCGCTAACTTAGCCGTTATGCGCTTATCCATTTCGCCTAACCCAGTCACAGCAAAAGCGACAGTTTTCTTTTCACTTTCAAGCTCATCTTTACTTTTTTGATCAATGCTTTTTTCATCAAACTGTTGTGCCTTCGTTTTAAACGCATCCAGTGCTGCTCTAAAAAAATCAGGGGTTGTAATAACACCCTCAAAATTAGTCTTTTCTTCTGCATCTGGATTTAACGATAAGAAATCCTCTAGAATATTTTCGGCGTGAAATCGTTGATTATCGACAGTATGTTGAAAATATAATTTCCTTAATAGCCCAATATGGTTTTGTCGAGGAAGGCGCTTGCGAAGCATCGCCAAATCAAACGCACGAAGTGAAGGACGAATAGCAAGATAGACATTAGCAGCAGCATTTAATTCACCCCGCTGAAGAAGCCGCTCCAGCGAATCAAATATCTCAGTAGCCATAACACATTCTCCAATTTAATTTTACTTTTAAATTTCTTCTTGTATTGAACGAGAATCATTATGCTTATACTAACTGACAAAGCTTAAGGAATTATTAAGGAAAATATTTTTTGCAAAACGACTTGACTAATCTGGACGTACGCCAAATCTTGGAGTACCAACACTTTCTGTTGAATCTTCGTCACTCGCCGCTGGGCGTTCTGATTTTCTGCTGCGCGGTGAAATAAATCCCGCCAATTTACTGCCGACTCTACTCAGAAACCCACTACGCGGCGAATTTCGCGGAGATTCTGTTCTATTACGCGGCGACGGCACAATAGGCTCAGGCTCGACCGCATAATTCCCTGCTAAATCATTAAGGCCATATTTTTTAAACAGCGCAAATAATTCTTTTTTAGCATTCGCATCGGTCGGATCATGCATCAACTCTAATCGTTTCCAAGCAAATTGCTTAGCATCCTCCGACAATGATCGATCTTTCAATCGGTTACTCACGACCTCACCCGCATGACGCAATTGATGCGAATCTTCCGGCAACGCATTATTTTTTACTAATGACCGCATTGTTTCAAACTGACTTAAATCTTTTTGCAAACTTTCTACTTCTTTTTCAAATTTTCTGATCGCCTCTTCCGACAAATCATGTGCCATGATCTCTCCCTAATTTACGCGCGGATCCAACTCACCTGCTTTATAACGTTGGAACATTTTTTCCAAAGAAATAATTTTTATTTTTGATGCATTACCTGCCGTACCAAATGCTTCGTAACGCGCTTTACAAATATCTTTCATCGCCTTAACGGTTTCACCTAAATATTTTCGCGGATCAAATTCTTTCGGATTTTTAGCTAAATATCTTCTTATCGCTCCCGTCGATGCCATTCTCAAATCGGTATCAATATTAATTTTTCGAACGCCGTGCTTAATGCCTTCTTGAATTTCTGAAACAGGCACACCGTAGGTTTCTCCCATCGCGCCACCAAATTCATCAATAATTTTAAGCCAATCTTGTGGAACAGACGATGAACCGTGCATCACCAAATGTGTATCTGGAATTCGTTTATGAATTTCTTTAATTCTGTCGATGGCTAAAATATCGCCTGTCGGTGGACGCGTAAATTTATACGCACCGTGACTGGTTCCAATCGCAATCGCTAATGCGTCAACTTTGGTTGCTTTGACAAATTTTGCGGCTTCTTCCGGATCGGTTAATAATTGTGAGTGTGACAAAACCCCTTCTGCTCCGGAACCATCTTCTTCACCCGCTACACCTGTCTCTAATGATCCTAAACACCCTAATTCACCCTCAACAGAAACACCACAGGCGTGTGCCATATCAACGGTTTGTTTTGTCACTTTAACATTGTAGTCAAAATCCGATGGCGTTTTCATGTCTTCTTTTAAAGATCCGTCCATCATGACTGAGGAGAAACCTAATTGAATAGAACGCTGGCAGACATCAGGCGATGCCCCGTGGTCTTGATGCATACATACCGGAATTTCAGGCCACTCTTCAATTGCCGCTAAAATTAAGTGTCGTAAAAATGGCGCACCGGCATATTTTCGTGCACCGGCGGATGCTTGAACAATAACCGGGCTATTAGTTTCCGATGCCGCTTCCATCATCGCGCGCATTTGTTCTAGATTATTTACATTGAAAGCAGGAACGCCATATCCGTGTTCTGCCGCGTGGTCTAATAATTGACGCATTGAAATTAATGCCATTTTTTAATCTCCATCAAATTAATTTAAGAAATTATAGCTTCAGCCTCTACTTCTACCAAACACTCACCCACTAATTTCGCCTGCACTAAGGTATTCACAGGCTTAATGGTTCGAAATTTTTCGCCATGCAATTTTGCAACCACTTCCCAATCTTTAATATCACTCACATAAATTCGTGTACGAACGACATCACTTAATGTACCACCGAGCTTAACGATTGCTTGCTCAATTCTATCAAGAATAAAAGACATTTGTTTAGCCAGATTGCCTTTGTGCATAATACCTTCGGGACCTGTAGCTGTTGTTCCAGCTACAAAAATATGATTGTCAACGCGAACAGCACGTGAAAAACCTGCTATTTCTTCCCAATGCGTTTCTGTTGAAAATGTTTGTCTATTAAGATTACTCATATAAAAAACCTAGACGTTAGTGATGTTGATGACCATGGTGATGCTTTGCTTTTTTAAATTCTTTAATTACAAGCCTTATAGCCTCCTCAGGCGGACATATTCTAAACGCCGCTTTAATCAACTTATTTGCTTCGTCTTTCTCTTTCTTAGTAATTACGCTCGGATATAAAATCTTGGGAATTTTAATCTTGTATGGCATAGCATCCTCCAATAGACTCAAAATACTTTGAAATAATATGTGCAAATTTTCCAAAAGATAAGCTCTCACGCTTAATTTTGCCTTTTATCAACCATCTACAAAATGCAGAATACAAGCTACAGATATCCGAACCCAATAAAATTTTCTGATCACCTGCTAGTTCTGCTAAACAATTACGAATTGGATCTACCACTCTAAGAGGGATATCTCGATGACTAATAATGTCATGTCCTTTAATATCCGATATAAACTTCTCATATCGATATTGCCCCCTATCAAAAATAAGGCATGACTTCCCATCATGAAACTGACCACCAAAATATTTTGCACCTAGAAATAAACCTAACTCGAACGGCATATTAAATCGCGGCAATTTATTTTTGTTATCAAGTTCAGTACGAGAAATATCGTGAACCGCGAAGTCACATTCTTGAATTATTTTTTGTATATTATAAAGCCTATTATTCGAAGCAGAAGATTCCTTTGCACTTCTCGCTTTAAAACCACAACCCATAATGGTAAAGATAATGGCATCTTCAAACGGCTGATACTTTTTATCAAATGGGCAATTAATAAAAACGTTATGATTATATTTCATACAACATCCTTACTGAAATTAATTAGACCTATTATACCCTACACATCCCCCACCCTCGCAATCTTCATCATGTTCGTTCCACCCGGCTGACCCGTATGTTCGCCTCGGGTAATAATGACATAATCACCCTGTTTGATTATTTGTCTTTTGACTAATTCATCCATCGCGCGCTTGTTGATCACTTTACCGCGATCATTTTCTTCAAAGACAAAATTCATGGGATACACACCACGAAATAATGTCATGCGTCGTTCGGTTTGGAGATTCCGCGTTAATGCATAAATAGGAATACCCGATCGAATACGCGACATCCACAACGGTGTTGAACCGGATTCTGTCAGCGCAATAATGGCTTGAATATTAAAATGATTCGCCGCATACATCGTCGCCATTGCGATAGCCTCATCAACACGCTTAAATTCACATTCCACACGATGACGAGAGATACTCATGTGTCGTTGTTTTTCTGCACTTAAACAAATTCGCGCCATCGCCGCAATAACTAAATCCGGATGTTTACCCGTAGCGGTTTCTGCAGAAAGCATTACCGCATCTGAGCCATCCAATACCGCATTGGCTACATCGAATACTTCTGCACGTGTAGGAATGCTGTTCTCAATCATAGATTCCATCATCTGCGTGGCTGTAATCACAGCTTTATCTAATGCACGGCAACGATGAATAATATGTTTTTGTGCTGCCGGCAATTCTGCATCACCAATTTCAACACCTAAATCACCGCGTGCAACCATCACGGCGTCACTGGCTTTAATAATTTCATCAATAACTTCAATGGCTTCCGCACGTTCAATTTTTGCAATAATGCCTGCATTCCCTTTCGCGGCTTTAATTAAATCACGCGCTTCGTGAATATCATTCGCGCTACGCGGAAAAGAAATAGCAATATAATCTGCGCCCAATTTAACGGCTGTAATCAAATCTGCTTTATCTTTGTCGGTTAATGCTTTAGCGGATAATCCACCACCCTGTCTGTTAATACCTTTATTATTTGAGAGAATTCCGCCGACTTCGACGCGACAAATAATCTTGGGTCCATCAACCGCTTGGACTTCAAAGACTAATCGACCGTCATCCAATAATAAAATATCTTTTGGGTGAACATCCTGCGGTAATTGTTTGTAGTCAATTCCCACCTGTTTATCATCGCCGCTTGCACTATCAAGACTCGCATCGAGTACAAAAATATTATCTTTCTTTAATTCGACTTTGCCGTCTTTAAATTTGGAGACGCGAATTTTAGGACCTTGCAAATCTGCCAAAATGCCAATTTCTTTTCCACAGGATTTTGAAATTTCTCTGATGCTATTGATGCGCGCCTCGTGATCCGCTGCGACACCGTGTGAAAAATTCACGCGTACAACATCTACTCCCGCTAAGATCATGCGTTTTAATACAGCAGGATCAGTGGATGCAGGTCCTAATGTTGCTACAATTTTCGTTCGTCGTAATGTCATGATTTTCCTCGTTGCTCTAAGATAGTGACAGCGGGTAACGCTTTGCCTTCAACAAATTCTAGAAAAGCTCCGCCGCCCGTTGAAATATATGAAATTTTATTTGTGACATGAAACAGTTCTATGGCACTTAGCGTATCACCACCACCTGCTAAAGAAAAAGCATTACTCTCTGCAATGGCATGCGCTAATGCTTCTGTGCCTTTTGAAAAATTCGGAAATTCGAATACACCCACAGGACCATTCCATATTATAGTCCCCGAATTTTTTAATTGTTCTGCATAATGTGAAGCCGTCTTAGGACCAATATCCAAAATCATTTCATCCGACTTAACCTCACCCACCGCTACGACACGAAACTCAGCGTCTTTAGAAAAAGCTTTAGCAATAACAACATCTTCGGGCAAATAAATCTTATTGGTTTTTAATAATTTTTGTGCTGCCGGAATTAAATCTTTCTCATATAAAGACTTGCCGATATTTATATTTTTTGCGGCAAGAAAAGTATTCGCAATCCCCCCACCGACAATTAATCCATCAACCTGATCTAATAATTTTTCTAGTACTGATAATTTCGACGAAACCTTACTGCCCCCGACGATAGCAATCAGTGGACGCTTTGGATTTTTTAAGGCTGTATACAGCGCATCAAGTTCTTTAACTAATAGGGGTCCCGCTACTGCAATGGGCGCATATTGCGCAACGCCATAGGTTGAAGCCTCTGCGCGATGTGAGGTTGCAAATGCATCCATCACAAAAACATCACATAAATTAGCCAATTTTTTAGCTAATTCTGTATTATTGCTTTTTTCGCCCATATTAAATCTTGTATTCTCACATAAAATAATTTCGCCAGAATTAAGATTTATGGGAGTATCGAGATAATTTTTATAAAATTTTATTTTAGTATTTAACAATTCGCCCAACCTAATCGCCACTGGCTCAAGTGATAAATCAGCCTCAAACTTGCCTTCTTCGGGTCGACCTAAATGGGATATTAAAATAATTTTTGCGCCTTTTTCTTGGGCCAATTTTATTGTTGGCAGCGCAGCTAATAATCGCGCATCACTGGAAATTTTGCCATTTTCGAACGGTACATTAAAATCTTCGCGAATTAATACGCGTTTATTACTGAGGTCAACATCCGTCATCTTAAGCACTGACTTTCAACTCCTCCATATATTTTTCATACAGCATATCCAAATTGCCGGGATCGACTTCAAATTGCGCGCGCGCCAATATTTTATCATCGGGATAAATCGCAGGATTCTCGCGCATCGCTTTCGGCAGTAACGCTTTCGCTGCTGCATTAGGCGATGCATAATCTAATTCTTCACTGAGCTTTGCCGCGATATCCGGACGCATTAAAAAATTCATGAATTTATAGGCACTGTCTGCATGCGGTGCATATTTAGGAATCGCCATGCAATCGACCCACACCACAAATCCCTCTTTGGGATACACATAAACTAAATTAGAATTTTCAGACATGGCCTGATAGGTATCACCACTGTATCCCATGCCAATCGTTGCATCTTCATCAATATAATTAACTTTTGCGGCATCGGAATTAAATAGCTTCACATTAGGCAATAGCGCTTTTAATTTTAAATAAGCTTGATGTAAGTGATCAGGATCTGCGTCGTTAGCCGAATAACCGAGGGCCATCAAAGCCATAGAAAAAACATCATGGGGATCATCTAAAATTAATAATTGGTCTTTAAATCGCGGATTCCATAAATCATTCCAGCTGGTAATCGTATTGGGATCAAAATAGTTTTTATTGACAACGATTCCGGTACTCCCCCAAAAATACGGGATAGAGTATTGGTTACCCGGATCAAACGATTTATTTAATAAAGCTTTATCGAGATTTTTAAAATTGGATAATTTTGATTTATCTAAGGGCAGCAGCATATGTTCATTGCGCATACGATCAACAAAGTAACTGGTCGGCACAATGATGTCATATCCCGCATGCGGATCAGCTTTTAGTTTTGCATACAACGTATCATTGCCATCGTATGTACTGTAATTAACGTGAATCCCCGTCTCTTTTTCAAACTGGACGATCACATCTTTGGGCATGTAATTGGACCAATTATAGACGTTTAATTCTTTAGTTTTAGCAGACGCCGCCACGCTCACCAACAATAAACCTAACAATAAAAAAACTTTCTTCACTGTTTTTTCCTTAAGACAAATTGCGCGCTGAAGACTATTATTAGCGTTAATCCAAACATGACGGAACATAACGCATTCACTTCAGGCGTCACACCCAATCTGACCATTGAAAATATTTGCAGTGGCAAAATTTGATAATCAGGACCCGTTACAAAATAGCTAATAATCACGTCGTCGAGAGATAAGGTAAAACTTAATAACCAACCTGCGATGATAGCCGGCCATAACATCGGCACAAAAATACGCCTAAAAATTTGAAAATCTGTCGCACCCAAATCTCGTGCGGCTTCGAAAATATTTCTGTCAAATCCGACCATTCGACTAAAGACGGTAACTACAACAAACGGTATACAAAAAGTGATATGGGATAATAATAATGTCCAAAAACCCAAAGATATTTTCAGGGTCGAAAATAATATTAATAAAGAAATAGCCATGACGATATCTGGCGAAACTATAAGAATAAAAATTAGCGCGCGAAGTAATTTTTTGCCGGTAAAATTATAGCGATATAACGCTACGGCAGTTAATGTCCCCATGATAGTCGCGAACGTTGCCGCTAATACACCTACCGTCAGCGAATGCAACGCAATGACTTGTAAATCCGTATCTTTCACTAATTCGCGATACCATTGCGTGCTCGTTCCGTGCCATACCATAGAATAAGCAGAATCATTAAACGAATAGATAATTAAAATTAATATGGGAAAATAAAAGAATAAATAAATAGCCCCCAAATAGGCTAAGCGAGTAATGCGATTCATAAGAAGGTCGGCTCCTTCTTATTTTTAGTATCAACACTTGCCGTATACCAATAGATGCCTAGCAGTAATCCCATTAATAATGTCAGCATAATACTGACCGCTGCACCCGATGGCCAATTGTGTGCGGCTAAAAATTGATCTTCAATTAAATTTCCCACCAACATGCTTTTTGCACCGCCTAATAAATCCGGAATGTAAAACATGCTCATCGCAGGTAAAAAGACCAACATACATCCCGCTAAAATTCCGGGCCAGGTGAGTGGCAAAATAATTTTGAAAAACATACGCAAACGCGACGCGCCCAAATCTCTCGCGGCATCCAATAATTCCGTGTCTAATTTTTCAATGTTGGCGTACAGAGGCAATATCATAAAGGGTAATAACGTATACACCAGGCCAATTAATACAGCGGTATTGGTATATAATAATTGCAGTGGCTGATGAATAAACCCTAAATAAATTAAAAACGCATTCAAGATACCCTTGGCTTTTAACAATATAACAATAGCGTATGTTCGAATCAGTGAACTGGTCCAAAAGGGAATAATCACCAGCAATAATAATATGCCCCGAATTTTTTCATCCATGCGCGCTAAAATATACGCAAACGGATAACCCAATACTAAGCACAGTATCGTTACCGTGCCGGATAGATAAAAAGAATGTAAAAATATTTTTAAGTATACGGTATCAATTAAAGCGATATAATTTTGCAGTGTTAAGTGGAGCTGAATAAAATCCGTATCAACATTATGTGACAATAAACTCGTCGCTAACACTAATAAAATGGGAATACACGCAAAAATACCGAGCCAAACCCAAATTAATCCAATGGAAAAATATTGAAATCGACGATTAATGTTCATCGGGTAATATAACCTCCCACCCGGGAAACCACTGAATCCACACTGACTCACCCACGCGATAATCTAACTTATCATCATCTTCGTTAAAAAACTGCGTTGCCGATAAGGCTTTTTGACTGGGCAATCTCAACATTAAATCTACCGTCACGCCTTTATAAATCACTTGCTCGACTTTGGCAGGAAACATGCCGGTGGAATCCGTGACTTCGGATTGACCCCACACTTGAATATCTTCCGGTCGAACTAATACACAGACTTTATCTCCCGTTTCGTAATTATTTTTATTTTTCAATATATACGTTTGGTTTTCAAAATGGACTTCTAGCTGCTTTTCATCGGCTTTAATAATATGGGTCTCGAAAATATTCACTTCACCAATAAATTTCGCAACGCGTAAATTTTCAGGATTTTCATAGACTTCGCGCGGTGTTCCAATTTGTTCTATCACGCCCTCTTGCATCACAACGACGCGATCAGACATCGACAGCGCTTCTTCTTGATCATGCGTGACGAATATAAAGGTTATGCCCAATTGGGTTTGTAATTGTTTTAGCTCAATCTGCATTAATTTTCTCAGACGGTAATCTAAAGAACTTAATGGCTCATCGAGTAATAAAACCAGGGGCTTGTTAACGACGGCTCTTGCAATCGCCACGCGTTGTTGCTGACCACCGCTGAGTTGATCGGGTTTACGTAAGGCTAAAGGAGAAAGCTTTACCATGTGCAATGCTTCGGTCACACGGTGTTCAATTTCGGCTTTAGAAAGCTGTTTACAACGCAGACCAAACGCAACGTTATCGAAGACAGTCATATGAGGAAAAAGCGCATAACTTTGGAAGACGGTATTGACGTGTCTCTCTTGTGGCATCAGGCCTTTGACGTTTTTTCCATCGATGAAAATCTCCCCTTGCGTGGGCTCTTCGAAACCTGATATAAGTCGCAATAGAGTTGTTTTGCCGCACCCTGATGGCCCGAGCAACGTTAAGAATTCACCGTTGCGTACTTCTAAATTGATATTATGGAGAACAGGATGATCGTGATACAACTTCGACACGCCGCGAAATTCAATAATGTTCTGGTTCATTTTTCGTTGACTCACCTCTTCAAAAAACCCGTAAAAAACTGGCTGCAGAATGGGACAAACCACCCCCCCTGTCAAGCAGAAATTTAATTGATTCCTTAAGGTTTCCTTAAGGTTTCTCTGAAAGTTTAGGATTATAATTTTGAGTTGATTTGTACTGTGAAGGGCTAAAACGAAAAATGGTAAACAAAGCTTACACAAATGATCCTGTTGCGGAATATGTTGCACCATTGTTTGATCGATGGGCAGCTGAAAATATTCGCAAAAAATTTGTGCCTGACAATTCAGAAGCCAATGCCGAATACGCCAGAAAAACTATTGTCACGACGGGTGATGGTGGTGGAATTACGGGATACAGTTTTCGTTTTAAGTTCTGGCTCTCTCCCCTATTTTGGATTACCTCAGCGCTCTCTTCGCTTGCCGGAACTTTCATGGGTTTCTTTGGTTACAAGAAGGTCAAAGACAGAGATCGTGCAGAGCATGATCAAAAAATCCTCGAAGAGTTGGTTAAATTAAACGACAGTCTTGTCGAAAAGCCTTTAGTCGATGAAAACCAAAAAGAGCTCTGGAAACTCAGCGCCCAAATTCATGATCACGAAACGCGTTATAAACTCCAATGGATGATTCGACACCGTCCTGAGGTTTTAGAAAAAGATCTCGCTGCTGCAAAGATAAATGCTGAAGCGCAGATAAGAGCTCAAGAACAACAAGCAATCCCTGAATTTAATTCTCATCAAGCCTTAAATGACACCTTAACTACCCAAGAAAAAGTTTATTGGGGTCTTTCTCTCGGCTTCACCTTCCTTAAGTGGTTCATCCCGCTGTTGTGTCTTGCAGGGGTACTCTTTGTGAGCTCCTCGGGTTTTGGTTTTAACCCCCTTAAAGCCTTTTTCAATAACACGATTGGTTTAGCTTTCTTTGGTGGCGCTGTAGGTGCGGGCGTGCTCGCGGTCATCGCGAAAACGTTTACGTTCAGTCATCGAAAACAAAAGATTATTGAAGCACGTTATGAAAAAGCCGAAGAAGAATTCAACGCCAACAACCAATTGTTTGAGAATCTATTAAGCTTTGAAAAACAGGGCATTTATAAAGATAGGTTTAGTCATCTGTGGAAATTACATTTTGGCCCTGAGCAAAAAGCCTCACCCTCTCGTGTTGCCATACAAAATGATTTTCTAAAAGGCATGCGTGCTGTAATCGCGGATTCCAATAAATTTACAGATTTTGATAATAAATTTTTAGCGAAAATTAAAATCCCTGTCGACACCCCAAAACTTGAAACTGTTATCGTCACGCAAGAACAATTAGACCTACAAGATATGCGTCCGGTTAATCAGCTTCCCAAAAAGGAAAATAGAAATTTATTTTTGACCAGTCTTGGTTTAGGTATCATGTGGTTTATTTGTGCGGCCAGCGCTCCGGGCGTTAACTTTACCCATGCGCCTACCCTCATCGCATTGTTCACCACGCCGACGGGTTGGATCATGTTAGCGGCATTTGTTGCGGTTGGACTGCTACTCGCCATCCCCCGCTACTTTATAGAACGTGCCAAAAAACTCGAAGAGCGCGAAGAAAAAATTCAGGATTATTTATTAGCCCATAAAAAAGACTATGACAAAATAAAAAATGATTTAACTGCTGAGGAAAAAGAACGCTGGACAAAAATTCAAGCCATCGGCGAACCCAGTAGACGCGCAGCGCGCGAAAGAGAATTTTTTGATTGCAGACTGGATCCCACACGACCAAAACCAACCCTTCTTACGCTTTCAGTAGATGTCATTCAATATAAAGCCGTCACAAAACCCGGTCCTATTTTTGACTTAAATAAATATCAACGTTTCAATGAAAACAATCTCACCAATCGAGAACGTCTACGCGTCGGTTTCAATGCCTGTTTCTCTTTCCTAGAATTTGGCGGACCCGTATTTTTTCTCGGCGGACTAACCGTTGTTCATCTTGGAACACTTCTCACTCTCGTTCCGGCTGTTTTTAATTGGCCTTTAGTTGCATTGTGTGTTGCTGCGGCTATCGTCGGTATTATTGTCGGTGCCGTAAATACACACATCGAAATTGAAAAGATTAAAAAAGAACGCGAAGAAAAAGCGCAAAAAGAAATGGAGTTTAATCAATTAGAATTCGAGAGACTTCTTTCACAAGAAAATATGCTCATCAATAAAAACGACCTACGAAATAAATGGCTCGACATTAACAACAACTGGGATACTGAATGGGGTGGCAACTTACCTGCAAAAGCTCAAATTCAGCGCGACTTTTTGCAAGGCGTGAAATGTGTAATGAACGGCACGTGTTCTACTGAAGACTTTAATACCCAATTTAATTCACTCAAAAATGATTTTAAAATTTGTACGGATAAATACAAAGCAGAACAAGCTGAAATTGAAAAAAATAAAAACCGCGACATTCCTGACTTTGAAAAAAACCAGAAAAAATATGCTGCTCTCGCAAAAGGTACTGGGGCAAACTTTACATTAACGTCGCAAGAAAGACGCGACATAGTTGTCGATGCGTTTAAACCTTATATAAGAACGGCTATTCCGGTTATATTTTTAGCATTAGCTGTTGCTGGTCTTGGATTGAGTATTGCGGGTGCACTCGTTATTACGGGACCCGTTGGCGGCGCCATTCTTCTCACTGCATTAATTGTAATAACAATTTTAGCGATAAGAAAAATGCGTGCGGAAAGAGAAAGCAAACTCACGGATCGTAAAACAAGAGAAGCGACGGTTCATGAAGAAATTGATAAGCATGAAGCCGAATACAACAAAATCATGGCACCCGAAAAGGTATCCACATTAGATCCGCATGGCAAAATCAGCGAAAAATGGACAGCGCTTACCACAATGGGTAATTCTCTTGTCAAAGCTGAAATGCAGAAAGATTTTCTCGAGGGACTACGCGCAGTAGAAATTAATCCCGAAAAACATTATAAAAAGTTTGAGAAAAACTGTCTGGATAAACTCAATCCTAATCAAGCAGTTGATGCAGTATCTGAAAGAGTAGCTAAGAAAGCAGTTGATCCGCTCACGCCAAATACAATAAGAACTGAAGAAGCTGCTGCACTCGGATTAAAACCAGCAGCAGTTCCTGCCGTAGAGGGAAGCCATGCAAAAATAGCGAGCGGGCTTTTCGACCCTACAAAAACCTTCCCAGAGCAACCAACGCTAAAACAACAAGCAACATTATACACGCACGATTCACGAGGGAACGCGCTTGATCTAGCTCTATCTGAGGATTTTTCTCTTCGCCCGTCAGTGCCAACATCCCACATTCTTCCAAAAAGCGCGTCGTCTCCAAATCTTTTAATGTGGAAGACCAATACCGGAACGCGGGAGGAAAATATCCCGCAAGCGCGTAACCCAAACCAAGCACCCGCGCCGCTGGCCAGTCCAAAATAGAACGATTTAAATTAGCGCGTCGCGCGAAATCATAAAACAACACACCAATCGGCCCTAACACTACAAACCAAAAAATGATTGCAAACGGTTCATATAACGCCTGCAAAAAAACAAATCGTACTTGATCATGCAATGTTCCCGGAATAATGATTTCTTTTTCTTCATAACTCCAACCATACGCCAATATAAAAATACTTAATAAAATATAAATAGGATAAAAGTGTGCGCGTAAACCCGCTAATACTATCGAAAAGAAAAACAATATGATTAACGCTAAGATGGACGGCGAAAGATTGACTTTCTCCATGACATATTCCAATCCGCGAATGCGGGAGAAAAATCCACGAAGATGGGCGTATTTAAATAATGCCCAGACCGCTAAAATAGAAAGTAATGTAACCATAAAAAGTCTCGCTGTATTTTATCTATCAGTATAGTAAGGTCGTAATTAATTACGACCGTATCCTATCCCACTCAAAAAACGGACCTGGATCCGTTTTACGTCCCGGCGCAATATCAGAATGTCCAATAATTCTTTCATTCGTAATAGCGGGATATCTCTTTTTTAAATACTTAATAATTTCTTTTAATTTTTCATATTGACTATCCGTATATACTTCATGATTCGAACCTTCTAATTCAATGCCAATTGAAAAATCATTGCAATTTTCTTCGCCCTGAAAATTCGACACACCCGCATGCCACGCACGTAAATCAAATGGCACAAATTGAATCACTTCACCATCACGACGAATATACAAATGCGACGATACTTTTAATTCTTGCATGGATTTTAAACGGTTTTGAAAAAGCTTAATGACATTATCATTTCCATACTCACCTTCTGGAATGCTAATACCATGAATCACAATCATATTGATCACTGCGTTTTCGGGACGTTCATTGCAATTGGGAGAAGGAACATCTTGGACATTTTTAAGCATGTGATCTTAAGCCTTATGAAGTTTTTTATCGAAAGACATGGGCGTCGGATATTTTGAACCCACCCAATAACACGAGACGATAAACGTAATAATGGTCACCGCTTGAATTAAATAATTGGTTTTTGCATCAATTAAATCCGGGACCATTTGATACGCCATCACACCCAACAAAAGCGAAAACTCACTGGCCTGCCCTAATCGCACACCCGCTTCTGCTGCAATATGTCTCACCTCACCCGAACGCTTTAATAAAAATTCAAATACATAAGGTTTGAATATGAGAAAAATCGCTGCTAACAATATCGCCGGCACTAAAATTTCGGGTAACAGTTGTAAATTAAATCCAGCGCCGATCGTAAAGAAAAACATCACTAAACAAAAATCACGAATGGGTCGTAAATTCTCTGTAATATAAGAAGCAATAGGCCCTTCGGCGATCGCCACACCCGCAATAAATGCACCAATTTCATCGGACAGACCAAAGTGCGCCGCTAATTTTGCCATGCCCAAACACCACGCAATGGCCACCAGAAAAATATATTCCTGCACCGTATCAAATCGACTCAACATCGGTCGCAACACATAGCGCTCTACACTGAATGCAACTAATAACAATGTCGGTAGTGTGATGAGCGCCATCCCAAAATCTAACCAATATGCACCACCCGGTGTCGCCATTCCATGAATAACCAACATCGCCGCAATGGCAATTAAATCTTGGAACAATAAAATACCGACCATAATTTCACCGACACGCTGATGATGCAGCGTTGAACTCGGCAACAGTTTTAATCCAATAATGGTACTTGAAAACATCATCGCAGCACCCACGACAACACATTCTTCTAAGGTAAAACCAAAGATATACGCCACACCCGCGCCGACGATAAAAAATATGATTGAACTCAGAATCGCAATCCAACTGATTTTGAGAAACATCTGCCAGAGATCACGGGGATTTAATTCCACACCCAGCAAAAACAACAAGAAGATAATGCCAATATCACCAATTTGACGCGCCAATTCTCTGTCAGGAATGAGCTTTAATCCAAATGGACCAAATAGCAGCCCCAACAATAAATAAGCCACCAAGAGTGACTGACGGGTTAACAATACCAACGTCGACAGCAATGCCGCGCCAGTAAAGATAAGGAAAAGATTGAAAAGAATGTGATTGGGTTCCATGGTATGGTATTGTCGCGGGCTTTCACAAAAAGTGCAACTAGAGCACAGCATACTGGAACGATTATGAACTACGAACATGGTTATCACGCTGGCAGTCATGCGGATGTTTTCAAACACGCCGTACTGGTCATGCTGTTAGATTTTCTATTACAAAAAGACAAGCCGATGACTTACATCGATCTCTATGCGGGATCGGGTGAATATAATTTATACGAAAGGCCCTCCCAAGAATTTCTGTCCGGTATTGCACGACTCAAAGACAAGCCACTCAAAGATCCCTATCTCAAACAATATTTCGAATTAGCGAAAGACTTTCATCATTATCCCGGCTCACCCAAAATAGCCAAAAAATTATTACGCCCACAAGATGAAATTATATTAGTTGAAAAAGCGGACCGCCCTTTTCGACTGTTAAATAAATTTTTCCCGAATGACAAACAGGTTCATATTCATAATATGGATGCTGAAATTGCTATTAAGGGTTTATTACCCCCCAAAATAAAACGTGGATTAGTTCTCATCGATCCGGCGTATGAAAATATTGATGAATTTAAAAATTTGCCGTATTTAATTAAAACCGGTTTAGAGAAATTTAGTACTGGGTGCTTTTTAATTTGGTATCCCATTAAATCCCGGACTGTCATAAAAGCTTTTCATGAAAAATTAACCCAACAAATTAAAGATGAAATGCTGATTATGGAATGTTGTCCGTATCCCGATGATGTGCCCATTCGATTAAACGGCTCGGGATTAGTATTAGTAAATCCGCCGTGGAAATTCAAAGAAGCGTCGCAGAAAATGATTGCGGAGTTGAGAGAGCTCTTAAAACAAACGTAGGCGCAACATTCTTTGTACAAACCTGGCATAGGTTCCCCCCACACTGTCATCCTGAGGAGCGTCTTTTCGCGACGAAGGACCTGCTTCTTCTGTTTCAACATATTTCTTCATACAAATCTCTCAGCAATGGATTTAACGTTTTAATTAAATTATCCTTCTTTTTTCTCGTCCAACCCTTAATTTGTTTTTCTCTTGCAATCGCCCCTGAAACATCAGAATACATTTCGTAATACATCAACTTATTTACATAATATTTTGAAGTAAATCCTTTTTGAAGTTTATTTTTGTGTTCGTAGACGCGTCGAATTATATCGTTTGTTACGCCTGTATAAAGCACAGTGTTTTTTATGTTGGTTAGCATATAGATAAAATAGGTTTTACTCATAAAATGGCTCCTCATAATTATTAGCGGACAAAGCAGATCTTACAAATAATAATAAAATCAAAACATTAAATCCATTGTCGAGAAGTTTGCATGAAGAACTATGGTGTAACAGAAGAAGCAGGTCCTTCGTCGCGAAAAGACGCTCCTCAGGATGACAGTGTGCGGGGGGGCCTATGCCCGATTTGTACAAAGAACATTGCCCCTATGGGCAGGCCAGAACTATTAATATTTTATTTGTGCAACCCGTGACGATCTTCTGCTAAATGCGCCTCCGCTCTGGCATACATCTTTTCCAACAGCGGATCTTTTTTACACAGCACCTCAACTTTACTGAGATCATTGACATTAATAGCCTCGACCAAACTTTTGAGTGCTTCTTTGGTAGCCGGACTGGGCAGTTTTTTGTGTTCGTCTAATATCGCTTTAAATAGTCTTTTTACTTCTGAATTTTTTAACGATTCCAGTTCCTTTATTAATTCAGTCTTCCATACAGGTTGCAATAGTATTTTTTGTTTTGCTTTAGGCTCCTCAGGTGTAGGCTCGGTTACGGCATGAACCACCTCATTAGCATGCTTTACTTTGTCATCTAATTCACGGAGATAGGCGTCCATTTCCGTTTCCGTAACATCAACTTTTGGCGCAACCTTCGGTGTAATTAATCCATGGAAATTTTTCAGAATATTTGTATTATCCTCACCGCGTCTCATTTCGAGAAACAAATCTCTCAATCCCTTTAATTTATCGTCTGAATAAGAATGTTGCGCGCGAAATTGTGCGGCATTAAATTCTTCGGGCATTCCCTTCATGACAGCAAGTAATGCATTGCCTTGCTCAGGAAGCATCGCCGCAGAAAAACCACGACGACCTTTCACCAACGGCAACAGAGACTGAATATGCTCAGGATTTTCAAACATATAATTAACAATACCTTGCGTAGATAATAATCCCGTTAGCATTCGTCTTTTGATCGCAGAAATAATTCCCTGTGTTGCTTCAAACAAAGCACTCATCTGCGACAGTACTGCATCAGCATCTTGGAGTTTCACATATATCGTCATTACACGTTTTCGAGCACCTGACGTATGACCAGGTACATTCAGGTAAATATCTCTGGTCTCAGCATTAAGCAACGCACTTTCTTTTACATGGGCTTTTACTCTGGGATCCGCTGGATTATTTTTTATAATATCTAAAGCGGCTTTCTGTAAAAGCTTGATATCTTTCTGCTGTTCATTCGAGTATGGACTCCCGACGAGATTTTTATAGCCTTGTGCTATCTTATTGAGTTCATATTGTTGTTCAGCAACTGCTTTAAATATTTTTTCCAACACAGCTAATTTTTCTGCAGGAGACGGAAATTTACTGAGAATAGTGGATAATGTTCCTGGATTAAGAAAACTGATATTTTTTAATAACATATCAAGCTTATCATTACCGATCAGTCGCTGAACCAAGGGATCAAGAGGATTATCACGACCGAGGAAATAGAATTCTTGCTGCCGCTCACTTTCTTTACCTTCTGTCGACTCGCGTAATTGATACAGTTGCGACGCGGGTTTTGTAGATGTCTTATTTTTAGCATCGAGATGTGTCAGCGCACCCGACAATACCGTAAGACAATAAGCTTCTCCATTCCCACCCAACATCGGAACAACATTTGATAATTCTGTCACCATCATGTAATCAAAATAGTTTGGATTGGCTTTCTCAGCAATTGTTATCATTGCATCCAAAAATTTATCGCCACCTTCCTCTCCTAAGACTTTGAAAATTGAAGCACTTAATTCCATCAACACATCAACCGCGGCATCATAATTTCCTGTGGCAAATGCTTTACGCATTATTTCATAGCGAGGAACGAGCGCCTGCAATCTCATCTCGTTAAATTTTTCAGGATCTTCAAAATCACTCAATTTTGGCAATGGGGACTTTTCGTCGTCTGCTTTAAAAAATGCATCAAGTCCTGCCTCCTCTGCACTCGGCTGCACCTTCGCCTCATGCATAAATCTTTCTTTGTAATCTTCATAGCCTTCGTTTTCTCTTAGAGTCAATTCGCCAAGATTAGTCACTTCAATACCCAACTTCTTCGCAGCAGCGACATGTCCCGCGTCATAATTTTTCTGACCATCGGCTTTATTAAAGAAAATCCAATAACGCTGCCAATTTTTTGATTCATCTCCCTTTTCAAACATTTCAGGATTTTTAGCTCTTTTTACGGGTTCATAGATTTGTGTTTGTGATGGAATATATTTTTCGATAGTGGCATAGACAATGGGCGCAAATCTTTTAAGCTTTTCCAGATAAGCGGGTGGCGCATCCTTCACTTTCGATTCAGCGTTGGGATCCATTTTTTTGAGTTCAGCCATAAAATCCGCAGGCTTCTGATTCTTCGTTTGATAGAGCGCCATATACGTGGCAAAAACACTGATGTCATACTTTCGAATCTTATTATAGGCCGCCTGTAACGCATCTTGTGTAACATCAGATTTTTTAGCCAACTCAAAGAAATGATCAACCTTTTCACATTGCTTTATTCTTGTCTCATTCCTCAGAAAAGCACCTACCTTTTTAATTTTACCTTCAAAAATAGTTTGTCTTCTCATTTTTTCAGCATCACTGAGTGTACTGCTAATATTTTTTCCTAGCCCGTCATAAAAGAAAGTCAATGCAAACGTTCTCTCAAGCTGTCTTCCACGCAAATCGCCCATCTTCAGTTCTTTGCACACGTGATCCAATTTCTCTAACGTAACTTCACCGCCCATCGCTTTCCAAAAATTATCCCAACTGGGACCGCCTTCGTACATTAATTTTTGTTGTGCTTCCTCACCTACTTCTTGCGCATAGTCTTCAATCCCTTCAGCAATATCCCGTGAAGAAGTAGAAAGACTACCTTCTGGAGTAATAGATGCCTGTTCTGTAGGCGCTGCATGTTTCACTTCTGCTTGCTTCGGTTCTGCTTGTTTCGCCTCTGCCAGATTTACCTGTTCTTGCCAAGCCTTTGTCACGGCTGCTGCATTCCCTGACTCTGGAGGTTTCTTTTCACTCGGTTTTGCTGCCTCTTTTGCGCTTGTCTCTGACAACAATAGTGCTTGAAGTTTAGCTAAAGCCTCTGCATCTGGAATATCCATTTGACTCATGGACCATCGTGCTACTTTTGCATTGCCTTTATTCACTGCAGCATCAAATAATGTCTGACCAGACGGATCTTTTAACTGAGTATGATGTATAACGGTATCCGGATTTTCTTTTTCAACATTTGCTTTGACGCTTTCATACACTGCGTTAAACGCTTCTTGGTTCACTGTGGGTTGTGCTGTTTGTGGTGCGGATTCTGGTGTTTGTTGAGCAGGTTCTGCTGTGAGTTTTTCTGCGTCTGCTTTGGCTCTTGCGAGTAATACAGGATACTTTTCTAGAAAATTACCTAAATGCAAATTAGCATTGAATGCCTCTTCGCTTTTCGTAGAAAGTGCCAGAAAAATCAACTGCACCTCTTCCCACTGCTCTGGTGAATACTGAGAAAAATATTGCGTACCAAATGACCAGATATTAAAGTGACCGATATCAACCGCTAATTTCTGCGCCATTTGACTCAATTCAAAATGACACTCAAGAGGGAACACAAAATCTTTTCGATCTTTAATTTGCGGAAGTAAAAATTCAATATGTTCAGGATGCTTTAACATATAATCAACAATAGCTCCCGTCGATAGCATCCCCACTTTCTTCGACGGATCTAATATGCGATGTGAGACCGCCCCCAGAAAACCCGCTTTTTTCTCAAAAGGATCTTGACCCGCCTCTACTACCTTGAAAAGTTGCGCCAACACCACATCCGCATCATTTGCATCTACATACATTGTTATTGCGCGTTTACGTGCGTTTGTAACGGGATTCAGCGGATTGATATAAAAATCTCTCGGTTCAAAATCTAAAAGATGGCTGGTTTTCACGCCTTCATTAACACCAGATTCAAGCTGGTGAGTTTTAACAATTTTGAGATACTGTTCCTGCAATACTTTAATATCTGCATATTGTTTATTTGAATACTCGGAATTAAGCGCTCCTTTGACTTTTTCTTGCAGCTTTCCCATGCCGTAAGCTTTAGCGGGATTCACTTTAATATATCTAAACATATTTTCTAATATTTTCAGTTGTTCTGCTGGGTATTTACCCTTCAAATAATCAGTGAGATTTTTTTTATTTAATATGCCATTATCGCCTAAAAGTGCTAACCCGTTATCTCCCAATAGTTTATATTGCTGTCTCACGGCTTCATTTTTAAGCAGCGCGACTCTTGCCTGAGCTTTAACTTTATTTTCTCTTGCTCTGTCTCTGATCTCGTCAGTAGTATTTTGATCGTTTATTGTCTTATCATAAAAACTGGGGCTGTATTTAGTATTTAATTGATCAAGAATATTTTCCCACTCTGCAAATTTCATTTCGGGCGGAAGATAATCAAGATAGGAATCCAAATGCTCAAGATAAGCCTTAATGTCTTCTGGATTTTTTTTAATCAAATCTGTTAAAGAACCAAATTTGGAGCCAATTGCTGACCCAAGAGTGCCCGGAACTAATCTTAATTCAATATTTATACCTTGCCCTTCTTTAAACTTCTCCCTGATTAAATCGAGATTGACCGCGACGTCATCACAAAACACATAAGAAGCATTGGGATGCGCATCTACCATCAACTTAAAAATTTCGTTCTTTTCACCTTGACTAACACCCTGTTTATTATCTCTTTCAACCAGACCAGCCTTATTAATTTTATCAGCCAAACTGTTAGCTTCTTTTTCTAATTCCGCTACAGCAGCAACCGTGGATTCTGATTGTTCAGGTTCTTTTTTTAATTTCGCAATTTGCGTTTCTAATTCTGCAACTTGCGTTTCTAATGCTGCAATTTCCACATGCAGCGCTTTAATCTGCGCATACATTTCAGGTAATCCTTCCATTCCGGGCTCAAGAGCTATATCACGCTCGCATCTAAGTTCACGTAATTTTCTTCGACCGGATTTTTTCGCAGGATTGTTTTCATCCAACTCTCTTATCTGTATAACGATTTGCTCAGCAGGCTTCATATACTTTTCGTATAACTCGCCAAGCGGTGCATTCGGATGCAACGCGAGATACTTCGGTTCATCAATAGTCACCACTCTTGCAACTGTTATTCCTTGTGCTGCAAGATGTTCTATCACTTCAACTCGAGTTGTCTTACCTTTTTCTGCTTTAAAAGGACCTTCTCTGTAAGATGTGAAAAGAGTGGGGTTCGTATGCTCATCATCTTTCATTTGCTTTATAACATCTTCTTTAAAAACTCCTTCGGCAGTTAACGTCCCATCCACATCGTAAAGCGGAATGGGTTTTCCGGGTGTCAAATCTCCTGCTTTTGATTTACCTTCTACCTCTTCCATAACCCCTCCTCAGGCTTTCGTTAGCCATACTATATATATAGACCATATTTGGGGTTTTCGGGGAGCTGTCCTGAAGCGCTTGACCTACCCCCCCTTAATCCGTAACATCGTCCGGATGCGTTTACGACACTGGTTATATCGAGCAGCTTCCGTTTCCGTGGCACTTACACTATCCGCCTGTACTGGAAGCAGTCTACTATCAGAATTTCCTGGAAACAGCGGGATAGGATACTCCCATTTTAATACCCCCCCACGTAGCACCGGTCGCCGTGGAGCCGACAACGCCGCCAGCCAAGACTATTTCAGCAATGTACCCGAAGGCAATAACCTCTGGACATCGATACGCAATAATTTCCAGATTGATCACAATGTGAATAACCCCGACGTTCAAGTCCAATTAAACTGGTTCATGCACAATCAAGCTTATTTAGATCGCACTGCGCGACGAGCAGCGCCGTACATGTACTATATTTATCAGCAAGTGAAAGCACGCCATCTCCCCTCTGAACTTGTTTTATTGCCTATTATAGAAAGCGCTTACAACCCATTCGTTTCATCATCTGCAGGTGCGGCAGGATTGTGGCAATTAGAACCGGGCACGGCGCGCAATTTCGGTGTACGACAAGATTGGTGGTATGACGGTCGACGTGATATCAACGCTTCAACCAAAGCGGCGCTTGATTACTTTACGTATTTACATAATTTATTTAACGGCAATTGGTTATTAGCGATTGCGTCCTATGATACCGGAGAAGGTAACGTTGAAGCCGCCGTTCGTCATAATGCGCGATTAGGATTAAGCACCGATTTCTGGTCATTACCCGTCGCGGCAGAAACAAAATCCTATGTTCCGCGATTATTAGCCTTAGCCATTATTGTCGGCGATCCCGCGAAATATCATGTTACCTTACCCCCGATCAGTAATTCGCCGTATTTAGGTGAAGTGGAAGTCAGCTCGCAGTTAACACTCGAAAAAGCTGCAAGTTTAGCTGGCGTCAGTTTAGGTGAATTAAAAACATTAAATCCGGGTTATCGTCGAAACACGCTTGATCCCAATCGTCCGTATAAAATTTTATTACCGCTCGATCGCGTTAATTTCTTCCGTGAAAATCTGTTACATGGAACGCCGACGGCTGAATCGTCATTATGGGGACGTTACAAAGTACAACCGGGCGACACCTGGAAGAAAGTGTCGAAACAATTCACAACACCCATTAAGCTTTTACAAGCAATTAATAAAATGGAAAGCGCAACACCACCGCTCGGTGCGATTTTACTTATTCCCGAAAATGAACATAACGAAGGCGCGATTGCTGCAGCCACTGCACTGGCGAAAACCTCACCTGTACAAAGACAAACGCCAGATGCTACTGCTCAAAGTACTACTGACAATACGGCTAGTACTACTGATAATAATGGCACAGATATCGCTTCGCCGTCGCTTTCTGATGCCGCCGATTTGGACAAGACAGCCATGCAATCGTATGACCGGCAAAACGCTTCACATCCGGTACAAGGGTTACACCTGATTAAATTGACACACATCGTTCGCCGCGGTGAAACCTTATCGCGTATCGCGGCAAACTATCGCGTATCGGTAGTAGAACTCGCGCGATGGAATCATCTCAGTACTCGCTCAGCATTACATACCGGCAGACATATTATTATTTGGCGAAAAGATGAACGACGCATGGTACACACACGTCGTGGCGTTACACATCACGTTTCACATGAACGTCATGCCACACATACGCATGTGTATATTGTCAAAAAAGGCGATTCATTGGATAAAATAGCGCGCGAATATCATGTTACACCTGCAGACATTGAAAAATGGAATAGAATTAAAGCCTCTGAATTGCATCCGGGAAGACATCTGGAGATCTACTAATGTTTCCAAACTTAATTGAAGTTAAACACCCCCTCTTGTTACACAAATTATCTTCATTACGCGAAACCAAAACCAGTACCAAAGAATTCAGTGAATTAACCCGCGAAATTACGTTATTACTCGCTTATGAAGCCACCAAAGATTTGCCTATTACCACCAAACATATTAAAACGCCGCTCGAATCTTTTGATGCGCCGTTTATGCAAGGCAAAAAGCCCGTCATATTGCCTATTTTAAGAGCGGGTCTTGGAATGGTGGATGGATTTTTAACCTTAATGCCTTCTGCACGCGTAGGCCATATTGGGTTATACCGCGATGAAGAAACGTTATTACCGCAATTTTATTATTTTAAAATTCCACCGAAGAGTTCAGATCGACAATTTTTTATTTGTGATCCGATGTTAGCCACCGGCGGTTCCGCGGTTGATACTATCAATAGATTAAAAAAAGCAGGGATCAAAAAAATGATTTTTGTCTGTTTAGTTGCAGCTCCCGAAGGCGTGAAAAAAATGCTGGAAGCTCATCCCGATGTCAAAATTTATACGGCCTCATTGGATCGCGAATTAAATTCACATGGTTATATTTTGCCGGGCTTAGGTGATGCCGGTGACCGATTATTTGGAACGAAATAACCTCATGACTCTCGAGCTAACCAAGCAATTAATTAATCTCGCTTCTATTACGCCAGATGATAATGGCTGCCAGGATCTCATTGCAGATAGATTACAAAAACTAGGCTTTGAAATTAATCATCTGCCCTTTCATGATGTTAAAAATTTATGGGCTGTACGCGGCAAATCCGCGCCATTATTTATATTTCTTGGCCACACTGACGTCGTTCCAACAGGGCCATTAGATAAGTGGCATTCACCACCCTTCACTGCCACAGAAAAAAATGGCTTTTTATATGGCCGTGGCGCGCAAGACATGAAAAGTAATATCGCAGCTATGATAATAGCCATCGAAAATTTTATTAAACATAATCCTAATCATATGGGTTCAATTGGATTTTTACTGACCAGCGACGAAGAAGGGCCATCTATAAATGGCGTCGCCAAAGTCGTTGAATATTTTAAAACTAAAAATATAAAAATAGATTACTGTTTAGTCGGCGAGCCTTCTAGTTCCAATAAAGTGGGTGATATTGTCAAAGTGGGACGACGCGGGACTCTTTCTGCAGAATTAATTGTTCATGGCAAACAGGGCCATATTGCTTATCCCCATTTAGCGGATAATCCTATACATAATATTATTCCTGCCCTTAATGACTTAATTAATCTTAAATTTGATGAAACGACAAGCTTGCAAATATCTAATATTAATTCAGGCACGGGAGCAACCAATGTTATTCCGGGCGAATTAAAATTATTATGTAATTTCAGATATTCAGCCAATTTTACCGCAGAACAACTTCAAGAAAAATTCGAAAGTATCTTAAAGAAATATACATTAAATTATAAAATCATCTGGAATCATTCTGGCAAACCCTTCTTAACCTCCAAAGACAAACTCATTGATGCGGTAATTAAATCTTTAGGTTTTACGCCAGAATTATCAACGAGTGGCGGAACTTCAGATGGCAGATTTATTGCGCCATTAGGAACAGAGATTGTTGAGTTGGGTGTATGTAACGATACGATTCATCAGATTAATGAGAAAGTGAAAATTTCTGAGTTGGATGAGTTAGCTCAAGTTTACGAAAGTATTTTAGAAAACCTTTTACTGTTTTAAACCCGTCGAATTCGACGGGTTTAAAATTTAAGAGCCCGTCAGAGCGCCATCTTATTTTCTAATCCCGTCGAATTCGACGGGATTAGAATTCTTGATCGAAGCGTCACTTTTAAGTTGGCGACCACCGTACAATCGTTGTTCCCCATCCACCAACAGAGTCATCTGGTGAATCGCAATCTTATTCAATTTAGTCAATCGTTCAGATTGACTTAAACTTCTTCAATAAAAAAAGCATTAAGATTTTCCAGGTTAGACAAACAGATGAGCTGAGCCATATCCGCTTCATCGCGCATGTTACCTTTTACTCCAGGATGATCAGCACGCCACTCCGCAGCCGTTTGTCCAAATAAAGCTACATTTAAAAGGTCTGCTTCACTGGCATAAATATGCGAAACACGCGTTGCACTGAGCAACTTGGGAATCAAATGCTTCTTAACAGCACTGGTATGTATCTTATAGTTTAATTTTGCGATATTACGTTTAATATCCCAACCCAATGTTTTATGTTCAGCTTCTTTGACCCGCTGAAATTCTTTGATGAGATAAAGTTTGAATTCAACCGATATCCAAGATGCAAACTCAAAGGCAATATCTTTATGGGCATAGGTTCCACCATACCGACCCGTTTTAGAAACCAACCCGATGGCATCAGTATTTTCAATCCATTGTTTTGGCGTTAACGTAAAACTATTCAGCCCCGCCTTTTTTCTAAACCCGTCGAATTCGACGTGTTTAAAATCGGGATTGTTTAATTGTTCCCAAACACCAAGAAATTCAATCGTATTACGGTTTCGCAACCAACTGCGAATAAGATCATCAGTATGCTCGGGGTTTTTATATCTTGCGATATCAGTAATACAGATAAAGTCAGATTCTTTAATGGAATACAACGTGATCTCCTGATTCAACACCTTCATTTTTGCCACAGCTTTCTCCTTATTAAATATAAAAAACGTGGCTTAATTATTCATCAATCCCAACACTTCATCAAGGTAAAACCACTTTTTCTTTTTTAAAGTTATTTATGTATCTAACGCAGCAAAAGAAGAAGCAGATCCTTCGCTACGCTCAGGATGACAGGACGTCATCAATCTTTTCACACATCGTATGACACAATAAAGTCGTCGCCTCTTGAATTCTGGCTGTAATTTTAGAAGGTATTAAAAAACACGTATCGACTTTAGCTTTTAATTTACCGCCAGTTTCGCCTGTGAATGCTATAGTAAAAGCGCCTTTGGATTTCGCCATATCAATACCCTTCAAGATATTCTCGCTATTACCCGATGTCGATAATGCAATGACGATATCATTGGGTTTACAGAACGCTTCTAATTGTCTAGAAAATATAATATTAAAATCATAATCATTACTTAAAGCTGTTAATAAAGAAGTGTCTGTTGATAATGATAAAGATGGTAATGCGCGACGTTCTTTTTTAAATCGTCCCACTAATTCAGCCGCCATGTGTTGTGCATCGGATGCACTTCCGCCATTGCCGAGCCAATACACCGTTCCGCCATTTTTCAAAGCAGTAATAATTTTTTCAGCGGTTTTTTCGAGTTGTGGTAATAACGATTCGCAATTTTTAATTACCTCTAAATGTTCTTTTAAAATAGCATTAAAATTCAACATGGTTTACTCCCCCGCTACCGTCATATTTTCAAGCAACAACGAACCTGACAAAATACCACCCCGTTTATCGACATCATTTCCTGCAGCAACCAAATTTAAAAACATGTCTTTTAAATTTCCGGCAATCGTAATTTCATGTACGGGATATTGAATCTGGCCATTTTCTATCCAAAATCCTGACGCACCACGCGAATAATCACCCGTGACAATATTCACTCCCTGCCCCATGACTTCAGTCACCAATAATCCCGTTCCCATTTTTTTCAATAATTCATCGAGATTTCCCGCCGTCGGAATAATTTCTAAATTATGCACACCACCCGAATTACCTGTCGTTTGTAACCCTAATTTACGCGCAGAGTATGTGTCTAATACATAATTTTGCAATATGCCCTTCTCAATAACATTTTTCTTTTTGGTGGCAACGCCTTCATGATCAAACGGCGCACTGCCCAATGCTTTGGGAATCAACGGATCTTCTATAATAGTAATAAATTCAGGAAATATTTTATGGCCTAACGCATCCAACAAAAAAGACGATTTACGGTAAATATTACTTCCCCGAATAGCGGCAATAAAATTCCCCAATAATCCACTCGCCACCCGCGGAGAAAAAATAACGGGCGTCTGTCTGGTCGATAATTTTTTACCATTAAGCCGAGCAATCGTTTTGCGCGCCGCTTCTTCACCGATAAATTTAGGCGTCCATAATTCAGCCGCATCGCGTGCAACACTGAATTCATAATCACGTTCTTTATTGTGATCCCCTTCCGCTAATAAAACACAGTTAATACTGTGACGCGTTGAGGCATACCCTTCGACGAAATTATTGGTATTGCCATAGATAAACTTTCCGTCATACGTACTTACCGACGCACCTTCGGAATTTGTAATTTGCGGATTAAATTTTCGTCCGGCATCTTCACATTCTTTGGCCAATTCAATCGCTTGCGGAACATCAATACCCCACGGATGATTTAAATCTAAATTGGGATATTTTTTTGCCAATAATTTTTCATCGGCCAAACCATGACACGGATCCGCACCTGTGACTTTAGCAATCAAACACGCTTTTTTTACGGCGTTTTCTATCGCTTGAGGACTGATATCTGTCGTGCTCGTTGAACCCTGACAATTATCTCGATACACCGTTATATCGACGCCATTATCGCGATGATATTCAATCGTATCGACTTCGCCTAAACGAATATTCGCGGTAAATCCCTGCGTCATACTCGCCACGACTTCTGCCGCATCTGCGCCTTCTTTCTTTGCAAGCTTCAATGCCTCTTCAACTAACGCTTTAATTTTATCCATGTTAAACATTCACCCATTGTAAGATCATTAAGATTACGGCAATCAACGCACAACCCAAAATTAAGATTTTCGTATTGGGTAGAAATCGTACGCCTTCATGCTTCTGGATATATCGCCCACGGTATAGCATTAACATGGGCAATAAGATTAATAAAAATACACAACAAAATCCGGCATAACTTAAGGCTTTAATAAATATTCCCGGCGCTATCAAAACGATTATTAACGGCGGTAAAAAAGCTAACGCATATACTTTTATTTCACGCTCTGATTGTAGGCCATCGGCGATAAAATCTACTAGTCCAATGGATACATTTAAAAAAGACGTTACGGCACAGATAGAGATAAATACTTTTGTGATTACACCCAACAAGCCATTATCCAATAAAGTACTGATGCCGTGCATTAACATGGAGTTGGGCTCAGACGAGTGGGCCATCTGAATTAAATTATCTCTGGGTAACAAACCCTGCGTAGACGCAATCCATAATAAATAAATTACCATAGGCAAAATACTGCCCAATAATAAAACCCATTTTAATTGCTTAACATCGCTTTTTAGATAATCTCTTAGCGTAGGAATAATAGAGCCAAATCCAAACGAGGTGACGATGACCATTAATGCACTGGTTTTATAAAAATAATTGCCATCTGATATATTCGGCAACGTAATATGCGGCGAAATAGCAGCTATAAGAATTATATACGCCACTAATTTTATACTCATGAGTCCGCGGTTAACTAAATCAACAGAACTCACGCCCCTATAAACTATACTTCCCAAAATAAATAGCGCAATAAGCGTAGCGGTTGTACGAGGCAAGCTGTTAATTAACCCATGCAAAATATCACTCGTGCCAGATAAATACGCGCATAACAAGCTATAAAATAATAATAAATAGACTACCCACGTAATCCATTTTGCGGGCTTGCCTAATGTACTGCCTGCCATGCGGATAAAATTGGCACCCGCGGGAAACCATAAATTAACTTCGAGTAACGCAAACGCACCGGCGGTCATAATTAACCAACTGCCTATCATCATTAATAAAGTGGTCTGCCAATTCGCGGGTGCTGTCGCAAGCGGTAATGCCAACATGCCTGCGCCGACCGCGGTACCTAATAACATTAAAATACACCCAGCGGTTTTTCTATACATTGATCACCATCAATAAAATGCCTACGACAATACAGCTTAAAATAAAATATTTGCACTGGGGTAATATTCGCACGCCCTCTATCTTCTTAATATATCGTCCACTGTAGAGCATTAATGCGGGTAATAATATTAATAAATACACACAGCACAATCCGGCATAACTTAAGGCTTTAATAAAAATATTTGGATTTAATAAGACTATAATTAACGGTGGCAAAAATGATAAGGCGTAGACTTTACTTCCCACCCATCCTTTTTTCTCCCACTGCAAACCATCTGCAATAAAATCTGCCAAACATATAGACACACCGAGAAAAGAGGTAATGGCACAAATAGAAATAAATAATTTCGCAATATCACCCAATACGCCCTTATTCAATAACGTACTGACGGTATGCATTAATAAAGAATTGGTATCGCCGGAGATCATAGGAAACAACGCCGCGCGGGAAATTAATCCTTGAATCACAAAAATCCATAATAAATATAAGACTAATGGCAATAAACTGCCGATCAATAACACTCTTTTTAATCGAGGCACATCGCTGTTGAGATAGGCTCTAAGTGTCGGGACAATAATGGCAAATCCAAACGACGTCATCATGACCATTAAAGTACTGGTTTTATAGACATAATCTCCCGCATGAATATTAGTGAGATTAATATGGGGAAATATAGCTATAACCAAGATTCCATAGGCTAATAATTTAACAGACATTAAGCCTCGGTTGACCATGTCTACAGAACTCACGCCGCGGACGACTACACTTCCCAGTATCACCAACGCTAATATAGTCGAAACGGGTGCAGATAATTGGGGAATTAATCCGCGTAAAATATCACTACCGCCAGATAAGTACGCGCAGAGCAAGCTATACAATAATAATAAATATACAAACCAGGTTAATAATTTAAAATATTTTCCCAGGGTTTTATCGACCATGCTGATAAGATTCGTATCAGCAGAAAACCAGAGATTGACTTCTAATATGGCAAACGCGCCCGTCGTCATTAAAAACCAACTGCCGAACATCATTAAAAAAGTTGTTTCCCAATTTGCATGAGCGGATGCGATCGGTAACGCTAACATTCCGGCACCTACGGCAGTGCCGAGAATCATTAAGATACTGCCGATGGTTTTGGAGATCATGCTTTACCCTGTTGTTGGCGTTTCAAAATTTCTTCGGGTGATAAAATAACGACTTTGCCATTTTCAGAAACAACAATGGATTCGCCCAATTTACGATGACGCTCGATGGCGTTTGCGACAGCTTCGTGAATTGCTTCATCAAGCTTTCTTGAATATTCTTTCTCAGATATCATTTTTTATCCCCATGCTTAGATAAAAACTCCCAAAGTTTCGTGTTGTGCACATCTAACAGTGCACCATGTAATTTCTCAGCAATCAAGTTTGGTGATGATCTTGAATTATCATAAAAACTCCATCTATCAACAATAGGAGCATATAAATCAAAGAAATTCTTTAAGCCTTTCTCATAACGACGGATAACAGTTTTTCGTGGTATATCGTGACCACCGGCTTCAACTCTGTGCTCAACTCGTTCAAGCGCAAGCTCAACATTATCCAACCATAAAAAAATCAAACTCACATTATAATTTTGTTTTTTTGCCTGCTGAATCAAATTAACAAAACTTCTCGATGCCAACGTTGTTTCAAACGCAAAACTTTTATTTTGTTCTAATAAATAATGAATCCGTTCCAACATTAACCGCCCAGACTTAATAGCAACTGTATCGTATTGTAATGGCGACAAACCATAGGCTATAGCGTCTGCATTAACGTATTCATCGATCGAAAATTTTTTCAACATAGGGAATGATGATGTTGTTTTTCCTGCGCCATTCGGACCGGCGATTAAAAATAAATTCTTGTCGCTCACGTTTTCTCTCCCAACATCCCCTGCAACATTCGTTTCTCATCTTCTGTCAGGGTATTTAAATTCGCTTTCTTAAGCAAATGTTCTATTTTACTTTGATGCTGCTGCTTTAAAAGATGAGTCACGATACCTTGAAATTCTTGCGTAATCCCTTCTTCCGGCACACCATGTTCCCACGCCGCCAATTTATGAATCAATTCTACATTGGGCTTATCTCGAAAACATTCCAACAAACTCGCCGTCGTCACTGACGAATTTTGCTTAAGCTCCGCAAATATTTCTTTTAAGACTTCACTGCCCGGCAAATCTAAATTTTCTAAATCTTCTTTAATAGCATTAAATAGAATAGGATTTTGTAATAAAAGTGCAATGGCTAAACGCATCGGCGTTCGCTGCAATTTACCTGAATTTTCTGCTCTCGCTATTTTTGCGACAAATTTATTTAGCTGATTCTTTTCCATTCGCACCATCTCCGCTAATCGGTCTAACATCATTTCCCTAAAAATAGGTGCTGAAATGCTTTCAATATAGGGTAACGCTAAGTGAACTAATTGCGCACGACCTTCTGTGGTATTGCTACTGACTTGAGATTTAATATGCCCGTAGAAAACATCTCCCAGTGATTGGGCTGATTCTAATAACATCAAAAAATCATCTTTGCCAATTTTCTTAACCAAAGAATCGGGATCTTCGCCTTCGGGTAAAAACAAAAATCTGGCTTCTGTATTATCTTGTAAAACAGGTAAAGTAGATTCCAATGCACGCCAGGCGGCTTTTTTACCTGCCGTATCTCCATCAAAACAAAAAATAATTTTGTCTGTTTGTGAAAGAAGCTGAGTAACATGTTGCTGCGTTGTCGCGGTACCTAATGTTGCTACGGCAAACGTAATATCTGCTTGCGCGAGAGACACGACATCCATATATCCCTCAACCACTAATATTTTTTCAAGATCACGATTGGCTTCGCGTGCTTCATATAAGCCATATAAAACTTGGCTTTTATGAAACAGCGGGCTGTCAGGTGAATTAATATATTTGGGCAAAGAATTATCTAATACACGCCATCCAAAGCCAATGACTCGACCCCGTCTATCGTGAATAGGAAACGTAATTTTTTTGCGATCGGGCGCAAAGCCAATATGATATTTCTTGACTGTTTCACCCGACAATCCTCTGTTTTTTAAATATTGAATAGCCTCGGGAGAACTACGCAAAGATTTTTCGTAATATAACTTGGTTTTATTAAGCGGCTCATATAAATCTTGAGAATATTTTTTCTTGTTTTTACTATTATCGTCTTCAGGAATTTCTAAACCCAACTGCTTGGCTAATATTTCTACCGCATCAATAAATTCCACGCGGTCATACGCCATGAGAAATCCCAGCGCATTTCCACTCGCGCCACATCCAAAGCAATAATAAAATTGCTTCTGAGCACTAACGGTAAACGACGGAGATTTTTCGGTGTGGAATGGACAACAGGCTTGATGATTTCGACCGGCTTTTTTCAGAGGAACGCGCGCGTCAATAAGCTCGACAATATCTGTACGAGCAATTAACTCATTGATAAATTCACGTGGTATAAGATTTGACACATTGATCTAACTTAGTTGCTGTTTGATTTTTCCACTCACGGCTGACATATCTGCTCGACCAAATAATAACGGTTTCACTTCAGCCATGATTTTCCCCATGTCTTGCATGGTTTTCGCACCTGTTTTGCTTATAGCTGTTTTGATAATACTTTCTATTTCACTCTCTGATAACGGCTTAGGCATATAAGACTGAATAATCTCAACGTCGTATTTTTCAATCGCTAATAAATCTTGACGATTCGCTTGTTCAAACTGTGCAATAGACTCACGACGTTGTTTAAGCATTTTTTCAAGGATAATTAATACTTGGTTATCATCGACTTCTTTGCGTTCATCGACTTCATATTGCTTGATGGCTGATTGGATTAAACGAATGACGCCAAGCTTTTCTTTTTCATGCGCACGCATGGCGTTTTTCATATCTTCAGTTAATCGGCTTTTCAGCGTCATATTAATTGCGCTCGCGTTCAGTTGTCGGAGCAGGAGCACCGGCACGCTGAGGCATGTCTCGCATTTTTTTCTTTAAGTGACGTTTACGGGCAGCAGCGGCTTTTCGTTTACGTTCAGCGGTAGGTTTCTCATAAAATTCGCGACGGCGTAATTCCATTAAAATTCCCGCTTTTTCACACGCACGTTTGAAACGACGTAAGGCAACTTCTGCAGGCTCGCCTTCTTTGATTCGGATAATCGGCATCTATCAATCGACTCCATAACTAGTTAAAATGAGCCCGAATTCTACTGTGTCGACGCCCTAAATGCAAAGCCCCGAGGAGTAAATCCATGAATTTTTCCCTGATTTTGAGCGCAATCATCTTAAGCGCAGGATTGATAGGTGCCGGGTATTGGGGAGAACAAGCCGTCGTTCAAGCCAAAAAAGCGGACCGTTTCGTCACGGTTAAGGGACTGGCTGAGAAAAACGTCAAGGCCAATCTCGGCGTCTGGGAAGTCGATTATCAAGAAGTCGGCAATAATCTGGCTCAAATCAGCACTCAGCTGGCGCAAGACCAAAGCACGACGATGACATTCTTGCTCCAAAATGGCTTCACCAAAGACGAAGTCTCCCTCCGCCCCACCAAAGTGACGGATCAACTGGCCAACAGCTACAACCAAGCCAATCCTCAAACCCAAAACAACCGTTATATTATCGCTGGCGGCATTCGCATTCGCTCGATCAATGTCGACCAGATTCAAAAAGTCAGCCAGATGACAGGTGATTTGATCAAGCAAGGCGTGCCGTTGAGTTTTAACAGCGCCGACTATTCTTCAGACCTGACCACCAACCCCAGCTATTTTTATACGCAATTAGACAGCATTCGACCGGAGATGTTGGCCTCTGCGACACAAAGCGCCAAATTGGTTGCCGTACAATTCGCGAATGACTCCGGCAGTAAATTAGAGACTATTCGCCGTGCGAATCAAGGCGTATTTGAATTACGCAGTCAGGATTCGAGTGGAACGAATTCGGGCAACGAAACGGGTTCGATTAATAAAACTGTTAGATTAGTGACAACTATCGACTACTACCTAGTCCGGTAGTATTTTCTCCGGTCGTATTGTCACTGTCTGAAATCAACGAAGATTCCTCATCAACCACTTTGTCACGTGATTGTTGTGAAAGCCTCTGATGAAACGGAATATTAAACAAACCATTCTGAACGAGTGCTGCAATACCCGCCCCCGCAACTCTCAGCACAGTAATATTATTTGTTGGTTCCTTCAACGTTCCGTAATTTGCCATGGCATTGAATACCACACTACCTCCGATGATAGCGTTCTTGGTCCAAAACGTGGAACGCGATGCTGGATCTGCGTAGGCTTTCTCAAGAATTTCTCGATGATCTCCTAACTGACCCATATAGGTAATGGCATCCGCACCGGCCGCCAAAACTGACATCGCAATACTTGCCGAAAAATTTTCTAATAAAAACTCATATAACGGCTGAGTTAACCCTAACGCCGTTACCATATAAACTAGCGATGCTGTTCCAAACACAACACCTGCTTTTTCTTTGAATGTGCCCCACGACGTTATCACTTCTGACAATGCAATAGCATTTTTAACGAAGAAATTATACCCATACGCCAAAACGCCTGCTGTAAAACATAAGGTCAGCGGTGATACACCAAATGAAACACCCAAAAGATTACTGGAATCCCAATTAAAAATATTACTCAACATCGATGCAAAACTTTTATCGACAGCAATAATGGTTAAACCCATCGTGACTGTTCCCACACCAACAACACCTGCAGACACAATTTTTTCAGGGATGTCTAAATCCTGAAAATGAATGTTATCAGCTGCGGGAGAATAATTTCCT
Source organism: Gammaproteobacteria bacterium (assembly GCA_035943935.1). Taxonomy (GTDB): domain Bacteria; phylum Pseudomonadota; class Gammaproteobacteria; order DASZBR01; family DASZBR01; genus DASZBR01. The sequence continues at coordinate 67,952 of DASZBR010000002.1, read as the reverse complement.
GAAAAAAAATTGGAGAGTCGTGCAAAACGCGTGTACGCATAGGGAATAGCTGTCACGACAAAAGCGCCAACACCAACGACGGTTGCAACAGCAGGCGACGCGGATTCAAGAACGACTGCGCGCACGCCCCATGCAGTCAAAGAAGTGGTCACTGCTACTGCACCTGTGGTAACACCTATTGACCCTTTGTTATTCCACACAAAACTTGCTGCAGTACTTACTGTACTTCGGATATTTTCAAACATGATTTTATTCCCACTCTATCGTCGCCGGTGGTTTACTCGTAATATCGTAAACAACTCTCGAAACATTTTTAACTTCGTTAATAATTCTGCGCGCCACATGCTCTAAAAAATCATGTGATAAATGCGCAGACGTTGCCGTCATAAAATCCGTACTCTCGACTGCACGTAATGCAATGATGGGTGCGTACAATCTTGCATCACCCACAACTCCCACTGATTTTACCGGTAAAAATACACAAAAAGCTTGCGAGACTTTATGATACAAATCATTTTTATGTAATTCTTCCATGAAAATAAAATCGGCTTTTCGGACTGTATCTAGCGCTTCTTTCGTAACTGGCCCCAATACTCTTAATGCTAATCCCGGACCCGGAAACGGATGTCTGTATATATCTTTATAAGGTAGTCCTAAAGCAACGCCAATTTTGCGAACTTCATCTTTAAATAATTCTCTGAGTGGCTCAATTAATTTCAAATGCAATTTCGCAGGCAATCCACCAACATTGTGATGAGATTTAATAGTATGCGAAGACGTACCCGATTTAGCAGACTCAATCACATCGCTATAAATGGTTCCTTGTGCGAGCCATTTGATTGACGGGAAGCGTTTGGCTTCTTTCATAAAAACATCAATAAATAACCGGCCTATGATTTTTCGTTTTTGCTCCGGTTCTTCAACACCCTCTAATTTACTTAAAAACCAATCTTGTGCATCGCTGACTAATATATTTAAATCTAATTCACGGGCCTGGTGATTTAATAAATAATCTGACTCCTGGAGACGCTGTAAGCCATGATCAATATAAATACACACTAATTGCGCGCCAATCGCTTTGTGAATCAACACGGCTGTTACAAGAGAATCTACACCACCGGATAATCCTAATAAAACTTTATCTTTGCCGACTTTTTTTCGAATATCCGTAACGATATGATCAATAATATTTTCAGAGGTCCAATTTTGTTCACAGCCACAAATCTCAAATACAAAATTTTCAAATAACTTTTTACCGTCAGGCGTATGCGTCACTTCCGGATGAAATTGCACGCCGTATAATTTTTTGGATTTATTTTCCATCACCGCAATCTGCGTATTTTCAGACGATGCCGTAATAGCAAATCCTTTCGGCAGATGGGTTACTTGATCACCATGACTCATCCAGACGTTTAGATTCGTCATATCTTTTAATAACGGAGAGCTTAATTTAGCATTTAAATTTAAATTGGCATGACCAAATTCACTGTGATGATTATTACCTACTGCACCACCCAATTGGATGGCCATGGCTTGCATGCCATAACAAATGCCTAATACCGGAACATCGAGTTCAAACACCACATCAGGAATACGCGGAGAAATGCTGTCTAATACTGTTTCGGGTCCACCGGATAATATTATTCCTGACGGTTGAAATGCTTTGATGATTTCGGGATCCGCATGACACGACATCCATTCGCAAAACACACCTAATTCACGCACACGTCGCGCAATTAATTGGCTGTATTGGGAACCAAAATCAAGAATTAATAATTTATGGGTTTTATCTGCGTTACTCGTTTTATTCGCCTGCATAATTTGGAGGTTCTTTTGTCATTGTTACGTCATGCACATGACCTTCACGAAAACCCGCCGATGTGATTTTGACCCACTCAGCTTTCTTTTGTAATTCTTTCACTGTCTTCGCACCTAAATATCCCATCCCAGAGCGTACACCACCCATGAGTTGGAAAATAATATTTGCTAATGCTCCTTTATAAGGTACTCGTCCCTCTATTCCCTCTGGCACTAATTTATCAGAATTTTCTTGAGCATCTTGAAAATATCGCTCACTGGATCCTTGTGCCATTGCACCTAATGATCCCATGCCTCGATATGATTTATAGGTTCGACCTTGATAAAGCTCTATTTCACCCGGCGACTCTTCCGTACCGGCAAATAAACTGCCAATCATGACACAAGAAGATCCTGCGGCTAATGCTTTACAGATATCACCCGAATATCGAATTCCACCGTCGGATATAACCGGAATATTCGCTTTATGCGCAACCGCATAGACATTTTGAATAGCCGTAATTTGTGGCACACCCACGCCGCTGATAATACGTGTTGTGCAAATAGACCCGGGACCTACACCTACTTTTAATCCATCGGCGCCTGCTTTAATTAAGGCTTTTGCCGCATCTGCTGTAGCAATATTTCCGGCGATAATTTGTACTTGCGGAAAATGTTTTTTAATCCACTTCACGCGGTCTAATACACTTTGAGCATGACCGTGCGCAGTATCGACGACTAATACATCGACTCGTGCTTCCACTAACGCTTTAATTCTTTCGTCATTACTGGGATTAATTCCTACTGCAGCACCGACGCGTAAATGCCCATAATCATCTTTACACGCAAACGGCTTGGTTTTCGCTTTTTGAATATCTTTGACGGTAATCAATCCGCGTAATTGAAATTTGTCGTTGATCACCAATATTTTCTCAATGCGATTTTTGTGTAATAAATTTATAATTTCTTCGCGAGATGCACCCTGCTTCACGGTAATTAATTTATTTTTGGGCGTCATAATATTAGACACAGGTTGATTTAAATTAGTCTCGAATCGTATATCGCGTCCCGTGACAATTCCGACGAGTTGCTCGCCATCGACAACCGGCACGCCGGAGATATTATTCGCTTCGGTAATTTTCAACAATTCTTTGACGGAAATTTTTGGCGTAACCGTAATCGGATCTTTCACAACGCCACTTTCAAATTTTTTGACTTTACGCACTTCACGCGCTTGTTCTTCGATGGTCATGTTTTTATGAATAATGCCTATGCCGCCTTCTTGCGCAAGTGCAATGGCAAGACGAGACTCTGTTACGGTATCCATGGCAGACGATAAAACAGGAATATTAAGAGAAATTGTTTTAGTCAGTTTTGTTGCGAGCTGAACTTCTTTGGGTAATATTTCAGTATGGCGAGGAACTAATAAGACATCATCAAATGTTAACGCCTCTTGTAATATTTTCATAAATTACCTCAGTAATGAAACCATATGAAAAGCCGCGTCTACCCAATCACGCGCTGTATTTATTCTCGCTTGCGCTTGTTCTTCGTTCTCTGTGGTTAAAATCCCAAAAATAACAGGCATATGGTTATCCAGCGCAACACGTTGACAACCATAACTGACTTGCTGACAAACATAATCATAGTGACTGGTTTCACCACGAATCACCGCGCCCATACAAATAATGGCATCGTATTTTTTTTGTTTTGCAAAATGCTGAGCCATTAAGGGAATTTCGACGGCGCCGGGTACAAAGACACTCACAATATTTTCATCCGATATATTTCTTTCTTTTAATCGAGCCACGGCTGTTTTGTGTAATTGCTCTGTAATTTCATGGTTAAATTTGCTCGTGACCAGTGCGACTTTCATAATATATGCCCCAGTTTTTCCTGTTTGGTTTTTAAATATTTTTGATTATATTTATTCGGTTCAGACAACAATGACACTCTCTCAACCACCTCAATTCCATAATATTTGAGATTATTAATTTTATGGGGATTATTGGTCAGTAATTTAATGTTGGTTAAACCTAATTGATGTAACATTTGTGCGGCATCAATATAATTTCGCGCATCCGGCAAAAACCCTAATTCTTCATTGGCCTCAACGGTATCTAAATTATGTTTATCTTGTAGCGTATAGGCTTTGATTTTATTTAATAAGCCAATTCCGCGACCTTCTTGACGCATATATAATAATGTCCCGCCTTCTTGACTGATTTTTTTCAATGACGCATCTAATTGCCAACCACAATCACAGCGTAATGAACCTAATAAATCACCGGTTAAACATTCTGAATGCAATCTGACTAAATTAGATTTTTCAGATTTTTTAGTTTTAGTATTTTTTTTGGTCAAGACTAAATGATTTTCAGGGTGATATGGCGAAGAAAATATTTTGACATCAAATTCACCGTACTTTGTCGGTAGTTTCGCGCTTGCCGTTTCAGTAAACACGGGATCATGCTGTGCGCGGTATTCAATAATTTGCTGTATGGAAATTATTTTTAGCTTATGTGTCTTTGCTATTTTTTCGAGATCGGGAATACGCGCCATCGTTCCATCTTTTTTAATAATTTCTGAAATCACGGCCATCGGTCTTAAACCCGCAATACGCATTAAATCAATACTGCCTTCCGTATGTCCTCGTCTAACAAAAACACCGCCGGTTTTTGCGGCGAGCGGAAATACATGTCCTGGCATGACAATATCTTTAGGGGTTGATTTTGGATTCGCCGCTGCTTGAATGGTTTTAACTCTATCGAATACAGAACTGCCTGTGGTAACACCTTTTGCGGCTTCGATGGATACCGTAAAAGCCGTGCCCATATGCGTATTATTAATTTGTGTCATCAGTGGAATACCTAAACGTTTTTGATCTGCGTCCACCATACTTAGACACGTAATCACATGTCCGTGTTGGGTAATAAAATTCAAATGTTCAGGCTTTATTTTTTCTGCGGCAATAATAAAATCACCTTCATTTTCGCGACGCACATCATCGACTAAAATAACCATCTTTCCCGCACGGAGATCTTTGATCGCTTCTTGTATGGAATTCATTTTTGTTGGCTCTCTAAATAATTAATAATATATCTCGCAAAATAGTCTATTTCTAAATTGACTTTATCGCCCATCTGTAAATCCGCTAAATTTGTTCTAGATAAAGTATGGGGGATTAACATAACTTCAAAATAATTATCTTGGCTATTATTTTGTATATTATTAACGGTTAGACTTACGCCATTAATACTAATACTGCCCTTTTTAGTAATATATTTATTATATTCAGCTGAATATTTTCCAAATCTCATCAAAACAAAATCACCTGATTTATCTAAGTGAATTAATTCAGCTTGCGTATCCACATGCCCCATCACCATATGACCACCCATACGGTCTTGTAATTTTAAGGATTTTTCCAGATTAATTTTATAATTTTTTTTGAACTTATTAGCTGTCGTAAGTTTTAGGGTTTCAGGTGAAACTTCGCAATTAAAATAATTTTTATCAAAATCAGTCACCGTCAAACAAATACCATCCACGGCAATACTCTCGCCCTTCACAAACTCATCAAAATTGGATTTGATTTTAATGCGAAAGCCACTGGGAATATTTTCTAACGAAATGACTTCACCACAATGATCAACGATACCTGTAAACATATTGTTATACCCACCTCATTTCACATACCACATCCGCACCATAATTTTCCCAACGAATATCTTTTGCATTTCTAAAGACATTATTCTCTGCAATAAAGCCCTCTACCCCACCATTACCAATGACTTTTGGCGCAACATACACAAACGCCCGTTGTACTAAATTTTCTGTCAATAAACTGGTAAATAATTGTCCGCCCGCTTCTACCCATAAATCATGCACACCGTCTTCCGCAATTTTTTCCAACATTTCAGCTAAGGTTTCATTTTGAAATACCATGACATCTTTTGCGGTTTGAAAAATTTGTGCGCTCACCGGAATTTCTAAATTTTTATCAATGATGTAAACCGACTTAGGAATCACTTCGCCATATAACCGTGCATTGAATGCCGGATCGTCATTAATAATCGTCTTTGCTGTGGTTAAAATGGCATCCGATCGTTTACGCCATTCGTGTGTAAATTGTTTGAGTTCTTGCCCTGTAATTGAAATGGGCTCGCCATTTTTGCCGGCAATTTTACCGTCTAAACTGATCGCCAATTTTGCGGTCACCCACGGTTTTTTATTCGTCGACCACCACGCATAGCTTTCATAAAACTCATCTATTTCATCGAGCTGTACATATCGACACTCGACACCCAACTCTTTTAGAGTCTGTTCACCTAAACCATTTACTTTTGGATTAGGATCTCGAAAACCGTATACCACTTCGCGAATACCGGATTGAACGATACGCTCGGTACACGGCGGAGTTTTTCCCCAATGACAACACGGTTCCAATGTCACATAGAGCGTCGCATCTTCAATATCTTTTTCGACTTGATTTAAGGCAACCACTTCAGCATGCGGATGTCCCGGACCTAAATGCTCGCCTTCTGAAACGACTTGACCATTTTTGACAATGATTGCACCCACAGAAGGATTCGGCGCACAAAATCCTCGCCACTTTTGGGCTAGATTTAAAGCAAGTCTCAAATAATCTTGATCATTCATGTTAGGGCTTCGCTAGAAATTGAATAAGAGAAGAATCATTTAAAATATTATTCAATAATTTATCAAACGCTTGATTCACTTGAGCCGATGGCGTTTGCGCGGATATACTCATATAACTGTCATTGTAAGCACTGGCATTGTAAGTCTTCGTAAAAGTAGCACCGGATGCTTTGGTTGCCGTCACTTCGGCAGAAACAAAGGTCTCGGTATTCGATGACATGTATCCTGATAACGCACGATAATCCATCGTCAGTATTTTTACGCTTAATTGATCTTGTTGATTGGTCGCAGCATTTACTGGCATAAAACCTTGTGTTTTTAGACCCTTGGTAATTTGATCTGCCATGATTTGTGAAACGCTTTCGGACCCACTGATATTTGCCGTGCTATAGCTTTGTAAATTTCGCGCATCGGACACCGTAACAAATACAGGCTGTTGGTTACCTATAGAAGAAGCAGCGACGTGAGTAGATGGATAAAGCGAAACAGGCGGACGTACGGTGGGTGTTGAACAAGCACTCAGTAATAGCAGAAAAAAACAGACCCCGAAAATTCTCATAGACCCCTCCGCGTGTAAATGCCAGAATTGTAGCATGAATACCGAAATCGCAGAGCCCATTTATAGCGTTTCACAGTTGAATTCAGAAATCCGGGATTTCCTGGAAAATCAGGTCATGCCGCTCTGGATCACAGGAGAAATCTCGAATTTTGCCTGTCCCAGCTCGGGGCATTGGTATTTCACGCTGAAAGATGCTCAAGCCTCAATACGCTGTGCCTTATTCAAACCCAAATCTCGTGGAATTACGGTTATTCCTGAAAATGGCGCCCAAGTCTTATTACATGGCCGAGTGAGTCTTTATACGCCGAGGGGCGATTACCAATTTATCGCAGATTATCTCGAAGCAGCAGGTGACGGCTTACTCCAGAAAAAATTCAATCTTCTCAAAGAAAAGCTACTTCAAGAGGGACTATTTGAGGCTATCCATAAAAAGCCCATCCCCAAATGGCCAAGTACAATAGGCGTCGTGACCTCTCCGACGGGTGCTGCCATACATGATATTTTGCATGTTTTAAACCGCCGATTTCCTATGATAAAGATTATTATTTACCCCACCTCTGTTCAGGGAGCCTCAGCTGCAGCAGAAATCACTCAAGCCATAAATACCGCCAATCAACAAAAGTTGTGTGATGTATTAATAGTCGGGCGTGGCGGTGGTTCACTCGAAGATCTGTGGCCGTTTAACGAAGAGAGTGTCGCTCGAGCTATTTTTAATAGCGAACTACCCATCGTGAGTGCCGTGGGTCATGAGGTTGATACTACTATTGCTGATTTTGTGGCGGATTTGCGTGCGCCTACTCCATCCGCTGCAGCAGAATTATTAAGTCCGGATCAAACAGAATTAAATAATATTTTAGAAAAAATGACCGCGCGCCTAAAAAATTTACTCAATCAAACCTCTCGAAATATTACCCAGCAATTGGATCATTTCGAACAAAAAATAAAACGGGCTATGCAAAATCTATTACAAGAAAAAAAATTAAATTTATTAGAATTAAGCCGAGCCCTTAATACGATGAGCCCATTAGGAACTTTAGATAGGGGTTATGCGTTATTATTGGATAAAGATAATAATGTTTTAAGTTCTATTAAAGATGTTAAAGTTGGTGAGAAAATTACGGCGCAAGTAAAAGACGGAAAAATTTCAGCTACTGTCATATAGGAGAAGCATCAATGGAAAATGTTAGACCCTGGGTACGATTTTGGGCACGACTTTTAGACATCAGTATTTATTCAACCATTTTGACCTTTATTTTTCCCGATCTTGCCAATTTCACCGTAATCTGGGGAGAAAACGTTCCACCGCAGTGGATGAATCTTTTACACCAACTCGCCGCATGGGGATTAGTCAGTCTCGCAGCGTATATTATTTTCGAGGGAATATTATTAAGCACGATGGGAACAACCATAGGAAAATGGGTATTTAAAATTTCCATTAAAGATACGCAAGGCAAAAAGTTATCTTTTAGAGTAGCGCTGGAAAGAACGTTCTTAGTCTATTTCCGAGGCTTTGCGTTATTAATCCCGTTCGTATCCATTATCACTTTAATTTATGCGTATGCTGCATTAAATTCGAGCGGTTCAACCTCGTGGGATAAAGAATGTCATACCGTTGTCACACATCAACGCATTGGATTTGTGCACATTCTTATTGCCATTCTTCTCTTCTTCGTTATGGCGAATCTCAAAAATACGGCGATGGGAATGAATATGATGACGATGACATTTAAAGATCGGGTGAAGTATGCGTGTGGGATTCGGGGGTAGAAAATTTGAATTTTTTTACAATAATAAAAAAATAGTTGTTTACTTAATATTCAATCTTCGTTAGATTATTGTCTCTCAAAGCGTTTACCTATATCAACAAACCCGCTCTCCTGATCGAAATATACCTGAACAAATCCAAAACCTATTTCATTCAATTTGACATGAGGACTTTTATTTATGCGTTTTAAAGATTTTTTACGAGGTTACGGAAGTATCTTTACTTTATTTCCGACAGATGACGACAAAGAAGTTGCCAAACTTAAAGCACCCATTCTTTCTGATGAAGAAGCCCTAAGTAAAGATTGGGAAATTGTAGGTAATGATTTATACAATGCAATGGAGACTTTCCTCAATGAACAACAATCATATAATGCACGCGATTCAAAAAACCACCACGATTAGGATTGCGCCTATTCCTACTGCAGAAGAGTTAGCTAAATATGAATCAATTTATCCGGGTTCCGCCGATCGGATTCTTATTCTGGCTGAAAAACAATCAAAACATCGCCGTCTTTTGGAAACTAAAAATCTGAACACTCAAGCAGATCATCTTAGAAGAAGAGATATGGAAGCAGTTCTCGGCCAGGTATTTGCATTTATCATTACTCTCATTGCTTTAATTATGGGAGTATTCGCAGTCACCAAAGGATATTCATTTTTTGGAGCTGGTGTTAGTTTCTCGGCGATTGGCGCTATTGTTTGGTGCTTTATAAAAGGAAGAAGAACATCCTGACATTATAAAGGGCGAGAAAAATCTCGCCCCTACAATTATTTATTTGCTCAACCACACGTCGCTGTCTTCGCCCGTTCCGCAATTTCTTCGTGCGACAGATCTTCAACACGTGTTGCGATACTCCAGCTGTGACCAAACGGACAAGTAATCCAACCAATACGATCACCGTAAAATTGATCTTTTAACGGACGCACCACTGTCGCACCTGCTTTCACAGCTGCATCAAAAGTATGATCGACATCATTCACATATAAACAAATTAAAACGGGTGTTTCACCTGAAGTTTTCGGACCAAAACACTTCATTTCCGGAAATTCATCTGCCAACATTAATCGTGCATTTCCAATTTGAATTTCCGCATGCATAATTTTGCCGTCTTCACCTGCCATACGATGTAACTCTTTTGCATCAAATGCTTTTTTATAAAACTCTATGGCATCACTGGCATTTTTTACAATGATATACGGTGTGATTGAGGTATAGCCTTCCGGTATTGCTTTGACTGCTTTTGTCATAACCTTCTCCTAAGATAATATCTTTTTTAAATACATCCCCGTATGCGAAGCTTTATTTTTTGCGACTTCTTCCGGCGTACCAAACGCAATAATTTTTCCGCCATTGTTTCCGCCTTCCGGACCTAAATCAATAATCCAATCAGCGGTTTTTATAACATCGAGATTGTGTTCTATGACAACAACCGTATTGCCCTTCTCTTTTAGTCTATGCAAAACTTCTAATAATTGCGCAATATCATGAAAATGCAATCCAGTCGTTGGCTCATCTAAAATATATAAAGTATCACCCGTATCTCGACGCGATAATTCTTTCGATAATTTAATACGTTGCGCTTCACCACCTGATAATGTCGTCGCACTTTGCCCCAAACCAATATAGCTCAATCCCACATCAATTAAAGTTTGTAATTTTCGGGAAAGCACGGGAACCGCATCAAAAAATACTCGCGCATCTTCGACCGTCATTGCCAATACATCATAAATATTTTTGTGTTTATATTTTATTTCCAGTGTTTCTCTATTATATCTTGCGCCTTTACACACATCGCACATCACATAAATATCAGGCAAGAAATGCATCGCGACTTTTATGACACCATCACCTTCACACGCTTCGCATCGCCCGCCTTTCACATTAAAACTAAATCGTCCCGGTAAATATCCACGTGCACGCGCTTCTTGTGTGCCCGCAAATAATTCACGAATATGGGTAAACATACCCGTATACGTTGCAGGATTTGATCGCGGCGTTCGACCAATCGGTGCTTGATCAATATCAACAACCGATTCAAATTGCTCTAAGCCTTTAATACTTTCATGTGTGGCCGGCATAATTAACGTTGCGCCATTTAAATATCTTGCCGCTTGCGGATATAACGTATCGTTAATTAACGTTGACTTACCTGAACCTGATACGCCCGTAATACAGGTTAATAATCCCAAGGGAATTTTAGCGGAGATATTTTTTAAATTATTGCCACTCGCACCCTTTATCTCTATAACTTTTTTGGGATTTAAGGGCGTACGCTGTGAGGGTATTGCAATACTTTTTCGGCCACTTAAATAATCTGCTGTAAGCGAATTCTTATTGTTCATAATAGATTTAGGCGTACCTTGCGCAACAATATTTCCCCCATGCACGCCTGCACCCGGACCTAAATCAATAACATGATCCGCGCTTAATATAGCCTCTTCATCATGTTCGACAACCAAAACAGTATTTCCTAAATCTCTTAAATAATTAAGCGTCTTTAATAATCTGGCATTGTCTCTTTGATGCAAGCCAATAGACGGTTCGTCTAATATATACATTACACCCACTAATGCAGAACCAATTTGACTGGCTAATCTAATTCGCTGTGCTTCGCCACCCGAAAGTGTTTCAGCACGTCTATCTAGAGACAAATATTCTAAGCCAACGTTTTTTAAGAAACTTAATCTGGCAATAATTTCTTTGAGTATTTTCGAGGCTATTTCGCCCCGCTGACCCGTTAGCTTTAATTTATCAAAAAAGTCCAAAGATTCTGTTATAGAAAAGCTGGTTATCTTCGGCAAATTTAATTTAGCAATAAAAACATTTCTGGCTTCTTCTTTTAGACGAGAACCATGACATGACTGACACGGCTGATGAGATAAATATTTCGAAAACTCTTCGCGCATCATATCGGAATCCGTTTCGCGGTATCTTCTCTCGAAATTATTTATAATTCCCTCAAAAGGCTTAATTTTTTCATAGACCGTCCCTCTATCGTTTGTATATCGAAAGTGGATAGCATCGTTGCCTGAACCATAAAAAATAATTTTTTTAATTTTTTCAGACAATCTATAAAAAGGCTCTTTGAGATCAAATTTATAATATTTCGCGGTCGCCACTAATAAACTAAAATAATATCCGCTACGATTATCCCAACCGCGAATCGCACCTTCTTCAATACTTAATTTATCATCATGAATAATTCGCTTGGGATCAAAAAATTGTTTCTCGCCTAAACCATCACATTCTGCACAAGCACCGACGGGATTATTAAATGAAAATAATCTTGGCTCGAGTTCTTGTAAACTGTAACCACAATGCGGACACGCGAATTTTGATGAAAAAAGCCAGTCTAATTTTTTGCTCTCAAGAAAACCAATTTTAACTAAACCAGAAGATAAACCTACGGCTGTTTCTAACGATTCTGCTAAACGCTGTCGAATATCCGCTTTTACTTTTAGTCTATCTACAATAACTTCTATAGTATGTTTTTGGCGGAGAGATAAAGGTTTAAATTGATCTAATTCAATAATTTCGTCGTCTATTCTTGCACGAATAAAGCCTTTTGATTTGAGATCATTTATTAATTCAACATGCTCACCCTTTCTTTCTTGAACCACAGGAGACATGACCATAATCTTTGTCTCTTCCGGTAACGCTAAAATATTATCAACCATTTGGCTTATGGTTTGCGCTTTTAAAATAATATTATGGGTTGGACAATGAGGTTCACCCACGCGAGCGAATAATAATCTCAAATAATCATATATTTCTGTGACGGTTCCAACGGTAGATCGGGGATTATGCGACGTCGATTTTTGTTCGATCGCTATCGCAGGAGAGAGTCCCTCAATGTGATCGACATCGGGTTTTTCCATCATGGATAAAAATTGACGGGCGTAAGCAGACAGTGATTCGACATATCGCCGTTGGCCTTCTGCATAGAGCGTATCAAATGCGAGAGAAGATTTTCCTGAGCCAGATAAGCCCGTAATCACCACTAATTTATCGCGGGGAATATCAAGCGTAAGATTTTGTAAGTTGTGGGTACGAGCCCCTTGGATGCGTATGCTGTTCATAGTGCGCTATAATAGCACGCTCTCTCCCGAAAACGAGGTCTTCGAAAAACACATGCTTTCTCTTGAAAAACGCGCGACTTTTTCACTGGCGACACTTTTTAGTTTACGCATGCTCGGGTTGTTCATGATTTTGCCGGTGTTTACGCCGTTTGCAAAAAATCTCCCGGGAACAACGCCCTTTCTGATTGGGTTGGCGCTGGGGATTTACGGATTGACGCAAGCTATTTTTCAATTGCCCTTCGGCGCGTTATCTGATCATTTTCCACGCAAAAATATTATAGCCATAGGATTTATTATTTTTATAATAGGCAGCATTACCGCGGCGCTTTCACATACTATTATGGGAATTATTATAGGCCGAGCATTACAAGGCGCAGGTGCGGTGGGCAGTACGATTATTGCATTGCTCTCGGATTTAACGCGCCCTGAACAACGCTCAAAATCTATGGCCATTACGGGAATGATTATAGGTTTTGCTTTTTTTATGGCTTTATTAATCGGACCCTTTTTAAACACTATCATTGGCATACTGGGAATATTTTGGCTCAGCGCAGGATTAGGTTGTATAGCACTTTTATTAATTTATTTTTGGGTACCCACACCTGATCATGCTGTAAAAATTAAACCGTCTGAACCTTTTTTAAAAAATCTCAAAAAGCTTTTAAAACATCCTGAATTATTAAGTTTAGATCTGGGCATTTTTTTATTACACGCAGTATTAATGGCGACATTTGCAGTAATTCCCCTCTATGTACATGCTTCATGGAATTATGCTGTGCCTCTAATACTCTCTGTATTTTTTACGTTTAAATTTATGAAATATATACGCACAGCCATTATTGGATTAATCATCGCAGAATTAATTTTATGGCAATTTCATATGAATCAAGCGTTATTACTTTTAGGCTTATTTTTATTTTTTACGGCGTTTAATATTCTCGAAGCAAATTTGCCTTCTCTTGTCTCTCGCATTGCACCACCCAATCTAAAAGGCACAGCAATTGGGGTATATTCCACCTGTCAATATTTAGGAATTTTTGTCGGAGGATTATTAGGCGGTTTCATCTTACGTGGATTGCTAAATCACGTAATTTAGTCGAGAATGTTGGCTCATAATTTCATAGGAGGTGTGTCATGGCTAGAGGGGTTAATAAGGTAATTTTAATTGGCAATCTTGGAGCAGATCCCGAGGTACGTTTTATGCCAAGTGGTGGAGCTGTCGCGAATTTACGTATAGCAACCAGCGAATCATGGAAAGATAAGCAGACTGGCGAACAACATGAACGCACTGAATGGCACACTGTCGTTTTATTCAACCGCTTAGGCGAAATTGCCGGCGAGTATTTAAAAAAGGGTTCAAAAGTTTTTATTGAAGGCTCACTGCGCACACGCAAATGGCAGGACAAAACCGGCCAAGATCGTTATACGACTGAAATTGTCGGTAGCGAAATGCAAATGTTGGACAGCAAAGGTGGTGGTCAAAACTTCCCCACGGATGATCAACCTAGAAATACGGCTGAATCTCGACCTTCATCAGCACCGGCTGCTGCAACGGCAACAACTGATTTAGACGACGACATCCCGTTTTAAAATTATCCAGAGGAATCTATCATGACTCGCCCTGCACAATTTCCGTGGGTTTCCCCCTACATCATGGCGAGTCACCTCGACTCCGCGCTTGAGTTCTACACAAAAGCCTTTGGATTTGAACTTAAAGAAAAGACCCCTGAACACGCTGAACTGCGCTACAAAGACCAAATTCTCATGTTTGGCCAAGAAGGTTCTTACGGCAGCACATCAAAATCCCCGAAGTCCAGCCACACCGAATCCCCCATCACACTATATATATATTGCGAAAATGTAGATGAATTCCATCGAAATGCGGTAGAATCCGGCGCGAAATCATTGAGTGCTCCAGAAGATATGTTTTGGGGTGATCGGATGTGCCGACTTCAATGCCCCGAAGGATATGGTTGGGCATTTGCCACAAACCTGGGAATTCCCTGTAACAGTAGCAAAACTTAAAGGGCTTTACTGTGATTAAATTTCGACATCTCCTGCTATTAGGATCGGTCGCGTTATTGACCGCCGGCTGCAAAATGGATCGCATGGGTGTAATGGATCCAAAAGGGTTGATTGCGGCGGACGAACGATTGTTAATATTTACCTCATTTGCGCTCATGCTACTCGTTGTCATTCCCGTCATCCTCTTGACGTTTTACTTTGCGTGGAAATATCGCGCCAGCAATACCAAAGCAAAATACAGTCCAGAATTTGCGCACAGCACCGTACTCGAAGTTGTTTGGTGGACTATCCCTATTATTATTATTGCAATATTAGGGACCATTACGTGGATCACCTCACATCGCTACGACCCTTACCGTCCGCTCAATGTCAACACCAAGCCTATTGTCATTCAAGTGGTTGCGATGAATTGGAAATGGTTATTTATTTATCCGGATCAAAACATTGCCAGCGTTAATTTTGTCCAATTTCCGGTAAATGTTCCTGTACGATTTTATATTACCGCTGATGCCCCCATGAATTCTTTCCAAATTCCACAATTGGCTGGCCAAATTTATGCGATGGCAGGCATGCGAACAGAATTAAATTTAATGGCAACGCATAATGGTGATTACGCAGGATTATCCACGAATTACAGCGGCATTGGATTTGCAGGCATGATGTTCACCGCCAGAGCCACCTCACAAGCTGATTTTGATGCGTGGGTAAAAAGCGTACAACAATCCAAATCCAATCAAAGACTTTCAAAAGAGGCCTACAAACAATTAGAGCAACCCAGCGAAAATAATCCTGTCGCCACTTATTCTTCTGTCACAAACGATTTATTTAATAATGTCATCATGTCTTACATGATGCCAATGCCAGCGACTCCGCCGATCGAAACTTCAGCCACATCAACAAAACGAGTACCCCAATCAAAAGAATTATCTCAGCCATTGAAAACATTAGCTCCTTCAGAGCCCAAAAAGGTAAATTCATGAATCCTACTCTACAACAAATTCTGTTTGGCAATTTAACGCTCAATGCAATTCCCTACCATAACGCTATCGTTATGGGTACGGGTGTTGTGGTGGGATTCATCACACTTCTTATTCTTGGTGCGATTACTTATTTCAAGCAATGGACCTATCTTTGGAAAGAATGGCTTACGTCCATTGATCATAAGAAAATCGGCATCATGTACATTATTCTTGCTTTTATTATGTTATTGCGTGGATTTTCTGATGCCGTCATGATGCGTTTACAACAGATGATGGCGTATGGTCCTCACCAAGGTTATTTACCACCTGAGCATTATCAACAAATCTTTTCTGCGCACGGCGTTATCATGATTTTCTTTATGGCCATGCCGTTTATGTTTGGTCTTATCAATATTGCATTGCCGCTACAAATTGGTGCACGCGATGTTGCGTTTCCGTATTTAAATTCATTGAGTTTGTGGCTGACCGTGGTAGGCGCAGGCTTAGTAATGATTTCTCTATTTGTAGGTGATTTTTCAGGCGCAGGTTGGTTAGCCTATCCACCCTTCTCTGAAATTTCTTACAGTCCCACCGTCGGTGTAGATTATTATATTTGGGCATTACAAATATCCGGCGTGGGAAGTTTAATTTCTGGCGTTAACTTTCTCGTTACCATATTAAAAATGCGTTGCCCTGGCATGACATTGATGAAAATGCCGATTTTTGCGTGGACTGCGCTCTGCACCATGATTTTAGTTATCCTAGCTTTTCCTGTATTAACCGTCACACTCGCGATGTTGTTATTCGATCGCTTCTTTGGCATGCATTTTTTCACATCGCATTTCGGCGGCAACCCCATGATGTATATCAACATGATTTGGATTTGGGGACATCCTGAAGTGTATATTTTGATCCTTCCCGCCTTCGGAGTATTTTCTGAAGTAGTCGCGACTTTTTGTAAAAAACGCTTATTTGGTTATGCAACAATGGTTGGTGCAACATTAGTCATTACCATTTTATCGTTTGTCGTGTGGCTACATCACTTTTTTACGATGGGCGCCGGCGCAGATGTAAATGCGTTCTTCGGAATCATGACGATGATCATTGCGATTCCCACCGGCGTCAAAATATTCAATTGGTTATTTACTATGCATGAAGGACGCATTACGTTTGCGAATCCCATGTTATGGACGATTGGATTTATTATGACATTTACGATCGGCGGTATGACGGGTGTATTAATGTCCGTGCCTGCAGCAGATTTCGAAGTCCACAACAGTTTATTTCTTGTCGCGCATTTCCATAATGTGATCATTGGCGGGGTTGTGTTTGGTTACCTCGCGGGATTAATTTACTGGTTTCCGAAAATGTTTGGTTTTAAATTAAACGAGAAATTAGGCAATTGTGCTTTCTTGTGTTGGATTATTGGTTTTTACGTTGCCTTCATGCCACTGTATGCGTTGGGATTAATGGGAGCAACGCGACGTTTAAATCACTATACCGATGTGGCATGGCATCCCTACTTTGTTGTCGCCGGCATTGGCGTGGGAATTATTGCGCTGGGTATTGCCTTCCAAGTCTTACAACTCATTGTCAGCTTTAAAGACCGTGAAAAGAACAGAGATATTACGGGCGATGCATGGGAAAACGGCAGAACTTTGGAATGGTCAACCGCCTCTCCTCCACCATTTTATAATTTTGCATTCCTTCCTGAAGTCGATAGCCGTGATGCGTATTGGGAAATGAAACAACGCGGTTTGAAACCTGAAACACGTCCCTATGAAGATATTCATATGCCACACAATACTGGTGCAGGTTTTATTATTGCCATGTGTGGTGGTGTATTTTGTTTCGGCATGATTTGGCATATTTTCTGGATGGTCGGTTTAGGTCTGCTCGGAATATTTGCCACTGCCATCGGACGAACGTTTAATCACCACACCGATTATTATGTTCCTGCGGCTGAAGTTGAAAGAATAGAACGAGAAATTGCTAACAGGAGACGCGTATGAGCACGCACGATCATCATCACAGTTCAGACGCCATGGATGTTTTCGGATTTTGGATTTACATCATGAGCGATTGCGTTTTATTCGCAGCGATTTTTGCGGCATACGCCGTTCTTCATAACAAGACCTATGGCGGACTGGGCATAGGACAATTAGCCAGTTTACCGTATGTGTTTGTTGAAACGATGGCGCTCTTGGCCAGCAGTTTTACGTATGGTATGGCTATATTGGCAATGTATAAAAATAACAAAACTAAAGTTCTATTTTGGTTAGGCGTAACTTTTTTATTCGGCTTAAGTTTCGTGTCGATGGAAGTCAAAGAGTTTATTCATATGTATTTTGAGGGACACGGTTGGCAAACCAGTGCTGCAATGTCAGCATTTTATACGTTGGTCGGAACACACGGTTTCCACGTCAGTATGGGGCTACTGTGGATGCTCACGCTCATCGTTCAACTATCGATGTATGGTATTACGCCTGCAATGCGAAGACGATTAACGTACTTAGGATTATTCTGGGCATTTCTGGATATCGTCTGGATTTTCGTATTCACCATTGTTTATTTAATGGGGGTTATCTAAAAAATGTCTACGCATGCTGATGTTCCAGTGACAGAAAATTACGGCACCAGTCCTAAAACGCTGTCTGCTTATATTATAGGTCTGTTTCTTTCTCTTTTGCTCACCGTGATAGCGTTTCTATTGGTCGGCAAACATATGCTCAGCAATTCATCGCTTTATATTGCTGTCTCTATATTGGCCGTTATTCAATTTTGTGTGCAATCCTTGTGTTTTCTGCGTTTAAATGCAGGCCCCGAAGGTCGATGGAATTTATACCCTTTCATGTTTGCCGTTTTCGTCGTGTTTGTCGTAATTGGCGGCTCGTTGTGGATTATGTATAACTTAAACTACAACATGATGGCGCACTGAGTGAGATTTATCTCTGTCACTAAACCCGGCATTATTTTTGGTAATTTAATTGCAGTATTGGGAGGTTATTTTTTAGCCTCCCCTCATCCCGCTGATTTCCTCTATTTATTATTCACCTTGTTAGGCATTTCTTTAGTCATAGCTTCTGGTTGCGTATTTAATAATGTTATTGACCGCGATATAGATAGGCTTATGGAAAGAACCAAAAATCGCGTATTAGCCAAAGATGAACTCTCTCCTGCAGTAGCACTCATCTACGCCACCTTGTTAGGATTCGCAGGTTTTTTCGTTTTAAATTTTTATACCAATTTACTGACTGTAGTGGTAACCGCTATTGGATTTGTGGGCTATGCCGGAATTTACAGCTTATTTATAAAACGCCGCTCCATCTTGAGCACACCGATTGGTGCAATTGCCGGTGCTGTACCACCCGTTGCGGGATATTGTGCTGTGACGAATAATTTTGATACGGGCACCATATTAGCTTTTTTAATTTTATTTTTCTGGCAAATGCCCCACTTCTACGCCATAGCGATATACAGAATACAAGACTTTAAAGCCGCGAAACTTCCTGTGTTGCCCATCACTAAAAGCATTTATTACACTCAAATTATGATGTTAATTTATATTTTAGTATTTACTCTTGTTACTTTATTACCGACTTTTCTTGGCACGATGAATTATTTTTATTTCTGTGTGGCTTTATTTTTGGGGTTAATCTGGTTTATCCTGGGACTCTCTACACTAAAATCACAAGACAATAAAATTTGGGCCCGTAAGATGTTTTTATTTTCCATAATAAATTTGACGTTACTATGCATGACCATCGCTGGGGTTTCACTTTATTAGAATTACTCGTCACATTGGCGATTATTGGTGTTGTACTCAGCTTAGCGATTCCCTCCTGGAAAACTTTTCAAATTCACCTGCAAGCCAAACTGATTACCGAAAGAATTATAGAGAGTTTGAGTTATGCGCGAATAGAGGCGCTATTAACTAATCAGGCCATTCAAATTAAGCCCATTAATAATAATTATCAAAACGGCTGGGAAATTATTAGGGATAAAGATATTTTAAGCATTTATCCGCCCTCTCCAGTTTCAATTACGAACATTCAATTATCCCGAAGAAATATTATTACATTTCAGCCTAGTGGACTGTCAGAGGGAAGTAATGGAAGTTTTGTGATTAATAATCACTATAAAGTAACGCTGAATCGTGGGGGACGCGCGTATTATGAACGAATTCTCCCGTAGCCCGGATGGAGCGTTTAGTCCCGATGAGCGCAGCGAAGAGGGAACTCCCACTGTGATAGATGGAGTTCCTTCGTCACGCTACGCGCTCCTCAGGACGCTACTATTATTGATATTAATAATTGTTTTGCTGATATTTATGCGAGGTAATTTTACATTTCCCCAACAACTCCCCGCCCAAAACATTCTCACGACTGGAATTATTGCCAGCATTCCCGAACAAGCTAATCACTCAACACAATTTATTTTTATTCCCGACAATACCAATACAAAAATATTTCTACGTTGGTATTATCCCCCTCCGGTTAATTTAAAGATTGGCGATCAATGGATGCTGAGAATAGACCTCAAACCCGCGTGGCAAAATTGGCTGTTAACACAAAATATAAACGGCTTAGGAACGGTAAAATTTGATTATAAAAATCAAATAATTTTACCAAAAAAAACCACTTTCCCCTTACAAAAAATCCGAGAAAATATTTATACCTCTATAAAAAAAACTCTGCATAATAAACCGGGCCTGGGATTTATTAGCGCATTAACCATTGGCATGCGCGACCAGATCACACAAACCCAATGGGATGATTTACGCGGTACAGGGACTAACCATCTTATGGCCATTGCAGGATTGCATATTGGATTTCTGTTTGGATTTATTTTTTATCTGGCCAATAAATTATGGCGGCTCTCAAAAAAGTTAATGTTATTTCTCCCTGCACAAGAAGCAGGATTAGCCAGTGGATTTATTGGCGCGCTGAGTTATGCCGCCTTATCTGGCTTTGCCATTCCTGCCAAACGGGCTGTGATTATGTTAGGCGTTTTTGTATTTTTTAAACTTTCACGGCGAAAGATAAATATTTCGACCAGTTATTTTATGGCTGTTTTTTTAGTTTTACTGATTCAGCCCTTAAGTTTATGGACGCCTACTTTTTGGTTATCTTTCACAGCAGTCGCTTTATTAATTTATGGTAACGGTGGCAGAGTGGGAGAACCCGGATTATTCTGGCACTGGACACGTGCGCAATGGGTGATGGCGATCGGATTAATTCCCCTTAATTTATTATTTTTCCAACAAATTTCATGGGTGGGATTTTTAGCCAATTTAATAGCAATACCCTATATAGGCTTTATTATTTTGCCGCTGTGTTTAATAGGCATTATTATTCATCCGGTATGGAAACTAGCTGAATTTTTATTGATGGAGTTTTGGCAACTGATGCATATGTTGGCAAAGATTCCTCATAGCCAATATTATCACGTGATAGACATGAAATTAATTTTGCCGAGTTTTATTGGCGTAATGTTACTGCTGGCTCCGAAAGAATTTCCGGCAAGATGGTTAGGTTTTTGTTGGTTGCTGCCGTTGTTCTTCGGGCACTAAAACTGAAATGCCTAAGGTATTCGGCTCGAATTTTAAATAATCCATTAAATTATAATCCGTGACTTTTCCCGCCAATGATGACGCGGCGCGCAAATATAATTCATGATCTTTTTGAATAGCAAAACCCATGTGCGAAATTAACGTATATTTTGTCGGTTTAACGATAAAAATAATACTTCCCCCCGGAATCTCAGCCGCAACATCCGGTAATTTTTTGATGGGAATATAACGCAGATGCGCCCAGGTATTTTTAAATTTTTCATCACAGAGTTTTTTATTATGGAGTTGAGTGACACACCACGCTTGTTTATTTTCAAATTTCGTAATGATGCTAGTATTTAAGGGACTGTAATTAATATAGTGTTTGTGAATATTATTAGGAATCCAATCCGCTGCCGGAAAATGATTACGCGTATAATAATCCGCAGGAAGATGACTGTAACGAATCGCAATCGCATTGTGATCCACGTCTTGAGGATTGCTGGAGACAGCGCGCGCAAGCACTGTCTCCACATAGTTTTGACAGTTCATTTTTTCATAGGGCGCATTCAAAAAAAATGCGCTTATGACAATGATTTTAGTGATGGTCGGTAGCTGAATCACGGTGCTTCGTAATTTGACGATTTAATTTATCGACCAAACCATCAATCGACGCATACATATCACCAGACTCATGACTGGCATGAATTTCAGCGCCCTTCACATGCAATGTCGCTTTGGCGATTTGATTTAATTTCTCAACGGCAAGCGTTACATTGATATGCGTAATATGATCGCCGCGTTTTTCTAAACGGGATAATTTTTCGGTTGCGTACTCTTTTAATGCTGGGGTTACATCAACATGGTGCCCCATAAATGTCATTGGAATGCTCATCATTTGCTCCTTTATAAAATAGATAAAACATATATAAAATAAAATTTAATAAAATTACAGCTCAAAATCATCACCTAAATACACTTCACGCACACGCTGGTCTTTTAATATGGTTGCGGGTGAACCTTCGCAAATGACATTTCCTTCATTGACGATATAGGCTCGGTGACAAATCGCCAAGGTTTCACGGACATTATGATCCGTAATTAAAATGCCAATGCCCTTCTCATTAAGGTGATGAATAATGCGTTTCAAATCAACGACGGATATGGGATCAATTCCTGCGAAGGGCTCATCCAATAAAATAAATTTCGGTTCCATCGCCAACGCACGTGCGATTTCGACACGGCGTCTTTCACCACCGGATAAACTAATACCGTGTGAATCTTTCAAATGATTAATGTGAAATTCATTCAGTAATTGTTCAACGATTTTTTCTCGCTTGTCTTTCGTCAATTCGCGGCGTAATTCTAATACGCCCATAATATTTTCATACACGGTGAGTTTACGAAATACCGATGGCTCTTGCGGTAAATAGCCAATACCCAATTGTGCGCGTTCATGCATGGGCATAAACGTAATATCTTTGCCGTCAAATAACACTTGCCCTGCATCTGCAGGAACTAATCCTACGACCATATAAAAACTGGTTGTTTTTCCAGCACCGTTGGGACCTAACAAACCGACAATTTCTCCCCGGTTAATTTCAAACGACACATCTTGCACCACTAATCGTCGACTGTAGGTTTTTTGAAGATGGATCGCAGACAATTTGTCCATTACATTTTCCCTTTCTTCAGAGAATCGGGTTGAATAATAATCGTGGTTCTTCCTTCGTTGGATTCTGGCGATATGGCCATGCGCTGTTTAATATGATACTCGATTTTGGGAGCCGCATAACTGTTTGGCCCTTGTTTTAATTTCGCATCACCTATAAACGTAACGATGTCGGTCGTTTTATCTAAATGCGCACTGTTTGACGTCACATACATAGGCGCACCTTTTTGAGGAGGCTGAGGCAAATACATGCCGTGTACCTCTGAAA
Source organism: Gammaproteobacteria bacterium (assembly GCA_035943935.1). Classification (GTDB taxonomy): domain Bacteria; phylum Pseudomonadota; class Gammaproteobacteria; order DASZBR01; family DASZBR01; genus DASZBR01. The sequence continues at coordinate 44,612 of DASZBR010000002.1, read as the reverse complement.
GCAAATCCAAGGTATTCGCATTCACATCTAATTTCATTCCAATACCACTGGCCGTTGCATACGGTTGTACTGCTAAAACAAAATCGGGACTAGTGGCTATTTTTGTCTCGGGATAAATGACTAATAATTGCGTTTGTATACTGGTTTCAGCGTTGTTGGCCCCTTTGGCTTGATGAAAAAAAACATCGCCGGTTAAGGTAACCTTGCTATCGCCTTCGATCGCTTCGCCCTGTTTCGCCGTACCCTTCCAGGGAGGTTGACCGTCTTGATACATAATAAAATTAGGCGTTTCAAAAGCGGTTCGATCGTTCGCCGAATAGTGATGCAGCAACGGCGATGAAAATTCGTATTGAGGCTCTCCTGTTTTACTCATCATTTTTACGCGCACATTATTCGCAAATTGATCCGGTGTATTGGGATCGGAAGGCGCATTTAATTTAAAATCGATCACGTAATGCCATACCAACCACAATGAAAAAAGCGTCGTTAAGAATAATCCCAGGGAATAATAAGGCCGCTGCATCATACGTAATTTTTCACAATCGTTTCCCACGTGCCTTGCGCACTCATGATCGCTTCACACACTTCTCGAACCGCGCCCTTTCCCCCTCTATTTTGCGTCACAAAAGCAACGTGCTTCATCACTTGGGGGACAGCACCCGGAACGGTCATCGGCAATCCCACACGCTTTAAAATAGGCAAGTCAGGAAGATCATCTCCCACAAAAGCCACTTCTTGATCCGTTAATTTTAATTTTTTTAATAAATCTTCATAAATGGGTAATTTATTGATCTCACCTAAAAATACATGTTCAATCCCTAATTTTTTTTGCAAGTGAATCAACCCACCGGGAGATTTTCGTCCACTGATGATGGCGATAGTCACTGGCGTTTGTTGCAAAAATTTTATGCCCTGATTGTCGAGAATATAAAATACTTTTGTTTCAATGCCATTGTCATCCATCAAAAGCGTGCCATCGGTGAACACGCCATCGACATCAAAAATAACCAGTTTAATTTTACGGGCTCTTTCAATAAAAGATTGATTACGTCCGTCCATTAGGCCACTCCTGCTTTTAATAAATCATGCATATGAATTACACCTATAGGATGATGATGTTCATCAACAATCACTAAAGCGGTAATACGAAAATCTTCCATTATTTTAAGCGCTTCGACGGCTAATTTATCTGCGTTGATTACTTTTGGATTTTTTGTGATGACATCTTGAACTAATGTTGTTCGGATATCTAAATTTTTATCCAGTGTTCTGCGCAAATCACCGTCGGTATAAATACCTAATAATTTATTACTGGAATCGACGACCGTTGTCATTCCCAATGTTTTTTGAGACATTTCTTTCAGCGCTTCAGACACCGTTACAGTTGATTTTACGATGGGCAGTGCATCACCCGTTTTCATTAAATCACTGACTTTTAAAAGTAGTCGTTTCCCTAATCGTCCACCCGGATGTGAACGCGCAAAATCGACTGCCGTAAATCCACGCGCTTGTAATAACGTAATAGCCAACGCATCGCCCATCACCAGTGCTGCGGTTGTACTCGACGTGGGTGCTAATCCTAACGGGCACGCCTCTTCTTTAATACTGACATCTAAATTTACTTCCGCGGCTTTAGATAAAGTAGATTGGGTATTTCCTGTTATAGATATAAGTGGAACGTTTAAATGTTTAATTAAGGGTAATAAAGTCAGGATTTCGGGAGTTTCGCCAGAATTTGATATGGCTATTACAACATCTTTTTGTGTGATCATTCCCAGATCACCGTGACTCGCTTCGCCGGGATGAACGAAGAAAGCGGGCGTCCCAGTACTGGCTAAAGTAGCGGCGATTTTTCCGCCAATGTAACTGGACTTTCCCATACCCATGACAATGACACGCTCAGAGCACTGCAATAAAGTTTCACAGGCTTTGGTAAAATTTTCATCAATGCGATCGTTCAATGCATGAATGGCTTCAGCTTCAATATTAATTACGGCTTGACCAAATTTTTTGTAATGTGTCGACGTCATCCCATCCCTCCCGCAGGTGCAGCAACTACCACATTAGTAAAGACCTCATCACTATTCTTGGGTTTGGGTATTTTACCCCTATTTCCTTTACAACATCCAAAGAAAGACCACCATGATGATGATTGTTGGGGAAGTGGCATATTTTGCTGAGAGGGAGAACCCGGTCGAATGGGTGACTCAGAGTCTAAGAGAAGATCAGTAGAAGGTGCACGGCTTGGCGGTCGGCCCTCTTCTTCATCTGGACTTTGAATCGAGGGCGACGCTGCTGTCAGCTCTGAGTCATCCGTGCTGTCATTGCCATTATCAGGCACGAGCATAACTTTAGCAGGAGGAGCCAAGCAACAATTTGCCGCAATCTTGTCAATCACCCAAGTGATACCATCATCGACGGCACCTATCACATACATGAAGGGCCCCAATTCGATAAAAAATGACGTAATAAAAGAAAGGACCTGTTCGGTTTCCCCTTGTCCTGCCAACTGAGCTTGATAAACCAATTGCCACGCACTCACTATCGCCAGAAAAACCGTCAGAGACACTTCGAATACATTAACACCTACACGCACTCGACTAGGCCATTTGTAATTAGGCTGAAGAAATTCCCACAGAAAAGTCCCTACGCTCAGCCCTGCCTTCATCGCTGTGACAACAGCGACGCCTAAAACCATAAATAAAAATTGCCACGCACCCAAAGGAAAATAACCTAACCATGCAACAACGGCTGGAAGAATAAAAGTTGCATATAATTTATGAGTGAGCTCAATATAGGAATACATACCCGGTGTTGCAAACACCTGAAAAACGAGACCTGGAATCCATTTCAAAAGAAGTTTCTTGCGCCTCGCAAGATAAACCGCAGGGTCTTCACCGTCAGCCGGAGTACCCCGCCCTAGAACATGGGGAATTTCTCTCCAGAATTCCTTGAGTAAACGCAATGCATTTTCTACTACAAAATATCCACCGAAAAAATTGAGCGCGCCTACCGCCAGTGTTGTGCACGCTTGAAAAGCCACATCCATCGCCACATCCGCTAAGTCAAAAAAAGCGGAGTTTAATATAGGCGCATATTGCGTCACTGTTGTATTAAACGTAATTAATGTTTCCAGCTGTAACATTGAGAAAACAGCCGTTGAAGGCGTGCCGATTCCTAAATAGGCTGCAATACGATAATAATCTGCGGCGATTAATGAGGGGCCATCGATGGCCGACAAAAATGAAACCACCACTCCCGTTGTGGGACCCACAAAATTAGCATATATCGTTGCTTTTCCCCCCAAATTAATAACACCCGCAGCAATAGCAATCCATTGAGCCCACTGTTTAATGGTCAAGATGACCCACGTCGCTGCGTATGAATACACTGAAGCAACAGGAACAAATGTAAATATGATAAAAATCCCTCCTATAGAAAGGATCACTTTTCGGCGGACGTTATATAGTGTTTGTGGCGGTGTGGGAGGAAGCTCTGCAACCATGGCGGGAGAAGTAACTTCAAGTGGAGGCTCAAATGAAGGCGGAATATTTTCTTCTCGTTCTGCTTCTGTTCTTTCTATTACTGTTCTTACATCTACCGCTTCTGTTTCTTGTGCCATCTTTACACTCTCCTTATATTCACGCGATGCTCTTTCACCAATCTAGCATAATCTTCTGATATGGGTTATAAATTCCAGATGTCCGACAATCTCGTCACCCTTCGTAACGTAAGCTTTAATCGCAAAGACCGCATTATATTTAATAATGTGGAGTTGGATATTGCTCGCGGAAAAATTACGGCCGTATTAGGCCCGAGTGGCACAGGAAAAACAACCCTACTGAGACTCATCGGCGCACAGTTAAAACCAGACTCAGGCACGGTCTTATTCGATAACCAAAATATTCATCAATTATCTCGCTATGACTTATACCAATTACGCCGTCGTATTGGGATGTTGTTTCAAAGTGGCGCTTTATTTACGAATTTATCTGCTTTTGAAAATGTGGCTTTTCCGTTACGAGAACACACCAAACTTTCTGAGAATTTAATTCGCGATCTCGTCTTATTAAAATTACAAGCCGTAGGCCTTCGCGGCGCGCGTGATTTAATGGCCAGTGAATTATCCGGTGGAATGAGTCGACGTGTTGCACTCGCTCGAGGCATTGCACTCGATCCGCAATTAATTATGTACGACGAGCCATTCACGGGACAGGACCCGATCGCCATTGGCGTATTAATGAAATTAATTCGTACGCTAAACGATGCATTAGGTATGACCAGTATTGTCGTCTCACATGATGTACAAGAAGTTTTTGCGATTGCTGATTATGTTTATGTTATTTCGAATGGCAAAATTATTGGACAAGGCTCGCCTACTGAATTACAAAGTAGTCAGGCTCCTGCTGTTGTGCAATTTATTAAAGGCTTGCCCGATGGTGTTGTGCCCTTTCATTATCCCGCCGCTGATTTCAAAAAAGATCTCTTGGGAGAAACTCAACGATGATTGAAAGTATCGCCTCATTAGGCCGCTGGGGATTAGATGGTTTAGAAGGCTTAGGTCGCGCCACTGTTTTTTTATTACGAACCTTAATTCGTCGTCCCCGGTTTATAAAAAGCTTCCCCCTCTTAATTCGCGAAATTTACAGTGTTGGAGTGTTATCTTTATTAATTATTTTAGTCTCGGGTTTATTTATTGGCATGGTATTAGGATTACAGGGATACCACACACTCGAAAAATTCAGTGCAACGCAACAACTCGGACAATTAATTGCATTGAGTGTAGTGCGTGAATTAGGTCCTGTTGTCACCGCGTTATTATTTGCTGGTCGAGCCGGTTCTGCTCTCACCGCTGAAATTGGATTAATGAAAGCCACCGAACAATTAACCAGCATGGAAATGATCGGCGTCGATCCCTTATGGCGAATTATTTCTCCGCGTTTTTGGGCAGGTTTTATTTCAATGCCCCTCCTCATGCTCATTTTCAGCGCGATTGCCATTTATGGCGGATATTTAGTGGGCGTCAGTTGGTTAGGCGTCGACGGTGGATCCTTTTGGAGTAACATGCAGGCTGGCGTTAATTTTCATGAAGATGTTTTAAATGGGGTGATTAAAAGCATTGTGTTTGGTGGTGTGGTCACCTGGATTGCAGTATTTCAAGGTTATGATTGTGTTCCTACTGCAGAAGGTATTAGTCGCGCAACCACGAAATCCGTTGTCTATGCTTCACTGGCGGTATTGGGATTAGATTTTGTTTTAACTACTATGATGTTAGGAGGCTGGTAACGTGAAAACCAGAACAGTTGAAATTTTTGTCGGATTATTTTTACTCGCCGGCATTCTGTCGTTAGTCATGCTCGCATTTCAAGTCAGCGGACTCGCAAATATCATTGGCCGAAATGGTTATGAAATCCAAGCCAACTTCGACAACATTGGCGATTTACGCATCCATGCCCCCGTGTCCATCGGTGGAGTTCGCGTGGGAGAAGTCGCGAGCATTCAATTAAACCCCTCAACCTTTAAAGCCGTCGTCACCATGCATATTGATCCTAATCAAAATGCCATTCCCACGGATAGTTCCGCCAGTATTTTTACCGAGGGGCTGTTGGGATCAAACTACATCAGTCTCAGCCCTGGGTTTTCTAACACAAATCTGAAGAATGGTGATAAAATTCAGACTACTCATTCTGCCCTCATCCTGGAGAACTTAATTGGACAATTAATGTATAAAATCGGTTCGGGTAACGACAATAGCACCAGTAGCAACAGCAGCAGTAGTAATAGCAAACCAACCTCGGAGATCACAAAATGAAACGCCATGCCGCCCCTTTTCTTTTCTTGGTATTTTTTTCACTTTTTTCTGCGGTTGCTCATGCAACACCCTCGCCGATGGACATGCTGCAACCCACATCGGATAAAATGCTGTCAGAACTTAAAGTTCATCAGTCCACCTTAAAATCAGATCCCAATCGCGTCTTTAATATTGTCGACAAAGTACTCTTACCGCATTTCGACATGGACTACATGGCTCGCTCTGTGATTGGTCGCGCCGCGTGGATGAGTGCGACGGCACAAGAGAAAAAAGATTTTACTCCCCAATTTACGGAATTATTAACACGCACGTATGCTGCTGCACTCGCGTCATACTCCGATCAAACCGTTAAATTTTATCCCATTCGCGGCGGTTATGAAGGTCAAACACAAGTAACGGTTCAAAGCGAAGTCGTTCAACCCAGCGCCCCTGCAGTTCCCGTCAGTTACATTTTATTGCTCGAAGGCAATCAGTGGAAAGTCGTGGATTTCAGCGTAGACAATGTCAGCGTGGTCAATAATTTCCGTGCGCAATTTTCAGGCGATTTAGATCAAGGTGGGCTGGCTAACTTAACGCAAAAATTAAAAGAACATAATCAAAAGCTATCACGTGCAGATGCACTCAAAGGTAATACCAACAATGAATAAACCCACCATTACCTCCAAATCTCCAACCGAATTTCATATTTCGGGCATATTGGACTTTGATAATGTCTCGAGTGTATTACAAGAAGCCAGTGAAATTATTACTCGCTCCACCGCCGAAGTGAAATTTGATTTCGCGGGTATCTCACAAAGTAACAGTGCAGGCCTTGCGTTGCTCACCGCTCTTTTGCGTCATGCCCATGAAACCCATAAGAATATTTTATTTTTAAACTTACCTGCCAAGTTATTGGCAGCCGCAAAAATTAGCGATTTGGATTCCATACTGCCATGCACGCCGACGACATCCGAAGCTTAATTTTATCTCATCTGCCTAACGCAACCGTTACGGTATCGAGTAAAGATGGCAAACATTATCGCGCAGAAATTATCTGCCCGGACTTTGAAGGCAAATCTCGCATAGAGCAACATCAATTAGTGTATGCGGCATTAGATAATGCGATTAAATCAGGCACCATTCATGCGATCTCATTGAAAACGTCCGCGAAACCGCTTGTCTAAAAATTCAATAAACGCTTTAACATTTAATGACGGATAACGCGCATACGGATACGCGGCATAAATACTGATATCTCTCGGACAATAATCTTCCAACACGCTTTCTAGTTTTTTTTCTTTTATAGCTTGGCTGACTAAATATCCTGAAAGCTTGACGATACCCTTTCCACGTAACGCTGCTTGTAATAAAACTTGCGAGCTATTGGCGGAGAAATTTCCACTGACATTCACTTCGGTATTTTTGAATTTCCATAAATCATTTTTATTTTCGAATCTATATAACAAACAATTATGTTCCAATAAATCTTTGGGCTTTTTAGGAGTACCGTGTTTTTTAAAATAATCCGGCGAGGCGCACACGACTAATTTACGCACGCCAATTTTTTTAGCGACTAAACGCGAATCCGGAACATCGCGAATAAATATTCCCACATCGATATTTTTTTCCATTAATCTGATTGATGACTGACCCAAGACTAGCTCTATTTTTATTTTGGGATAGAGAGCATGAAATTCCCACAGTGCTATTTCTAAATGCGTTTGTGCAAAACTGGCGGTAGAGGCAATGCGTAATTTGCCTTCGGGAATATGTTGGTTTCGTTTAATTTTCTGCAGAATTTCTTCAAATTGCCTTTGCATCGCTTGAATTTCGGTTAAACACCGCTCACCCGTTTCTGTTAAGCGAATCGTCCGCGTCGTGCGCTTTAATAAATCCACACCCAATTCTGACTCTAGGCGAGCAATACGCTTGCTTAATACCGATGGCGAAATATCTAAGGATTTTGCGGCTTTTGTGAAACCGCCTGCAGCAACAACCTGCGCAAAGGCAAATAAATCACTGGGCAAATGGCTTTTCATGAAGGTAATCCTCTCTTATTGATGCTATTACGGAAACAACACTTTTCTCGATAACGACGCAATTATAGCATCAAACTTTCACCAATATCCTATAGAATACCGGCGACCCAGCCTCACCCCCGTCCATAAAAGGAGAAAACAATGGAATCCACATCCCCACCTGCCTCCCCCCGTTTACAAAGAGATATCGACGCAAAAAAAGCTTTTGCAATGCGGACCTTCAGTCGGCAACCGGCCCTTATGGCAGCTGATACTGAATCCATGCCGAACCCATGGTCTTTTATCCCCAAAGAATTCAAAGTAAATGACGTCGATCCAAGACCCGACATAGATTCTTTTTATGACGCAATAGCCCGCGGCTGGTATGGCAAACAAGGCGGAGATGAGTATTCTTTCAAACAAGCAGAGATTCACCGAAAATTAAGAGCCGCATGTGTTGACGCCAACGACCGCGCCGGAGATCTTGAACGAGACAGCAAGAGCATCTGCCAAACATTTCATATTAAACTTCATATCATCGAAGTGGGCGACGAAGGCCTTGATGACAAACACTACCTTATAGATAGCAACGGCATCCTTGAAAAAAATTCTGGAGAAATCGATTGGAAAGAAAAAGAAGACGAAACGATTATCCATATTCTCAAAAAAGGTAACAGTTTTGCTTCTATCACTCTCGAAGAAAAAGAAGTCGATGCTTACGTACTATTCAAGGAATTGAGTGACATTCAGGTTGATTTCCTTAAAGCTAAAGGCAAATTGGCTAACGTTAAACATACTGATATTAACTACGCCGTCACAAAAAAACTATACGACGACGCTAAAACGCGATGCGAAACGGCTGTAAGACGCGCCACAAATCTCATGACACTTTTTCAATCGTTGCCTACAGGTTGCGACTTTAAATTTTTTCCGGTGGATGCTGAATCATTCCGCGTAGAAATAAGCAAAGAAAAACCCTATAACGCTAATACCAAAGAAGGTAGTTACAAAGCCGTCAAACTTGCTGTCTATGCTATTCTTATCTCGTTTGTGTTTGCTTCCATGGTGGGGCAAGGTGCAGCTGCATGGGTTCAAGCGTATGCAGGTGGAATACCCAATAATGCTACAGCAGCGCCAAATTCAACCGCGGCGTTTATGGAATACGGTATGCGCATGGCTGAAATTTTCGCTAAAGTCGCCAATGGAACCTACACCCCTACTGCTGAAGATCTGGCTTTTGGTAGCTTCGTTGGACTGGGTGCATTTCTCGGAAAATTCTTGCTGATCGTCGGGGTTTCATTGATAACTTACGCTGCAATGACCGCCGATTTTCACTACTTTCTCAAAAATTACGACAAAGTGTTCGAGAAATACAAGAATATGCTTAAACATGGCACATGGGATATGAACGATGTCTTTAAAGCGCTGGGTGCCTTTACCATAAAATCTCTCCCAGGCATTTTCTTTGCGCTACTGGTTTATGTCGCACTGGGCGCCTTTTCAGATACGGTTAACTTCTATCATCTTACTGGTTTTTTCCTGGCGATTAATGAAGGTTTCCAATATGGCGGTATTTTTAAAAACTATGCAGCTGTAGGCGCTTACGTCGGCAACTACTTGTCTGTGGAACCTATCTTAAGAATGACGCAAGCAGGCGTCTACAAAACCATGTGGGATTTTACACGGGCCATCCAAAGCAGAAACGCACGCGAAATAGTCATTCAATCCACGGGAGTGGCATTCATTCTTGGCTCAACGGGCGCTCTGGCAAAAGGACTTTTTAATTTTCTTCCCCTCGGAATAGACATGGCAAATGCGAGTGGCGATTTTAAATACGTTTTAGGCGGAGCTGCATTAGCTTATATCCAAATATTATTATTATTCAGTTGCATCAATGTCTTCGGCCCCATCGGTCGCGATCTTATTGATATTCCGACTAGTTTAAGTCTGACAAGAAATCCTGACCCGAACCATAAAAAAATACTTGGGTTGTGTGCTGGCTACGATCTCACCTCGAGCTACAATTGGAATGCATTGACGGATATAAACGGGATAACGGGAATGCCAAAACCCGAGGACAAACGTTTTTCATTACCTGCACAGTTAACAATTAATGCGGGGGTAGGTGCGTTCGCGCTTGCGTTGGCTTATTTAGGTGCTTATCCCAATTATTTTCAATTGATTTATGTTGGCGAAGCAGGTGCCTATAACACCACAACAGCTTTCGGAACATCCATGACGATTGAAATATTCATGATGTTTTATTTAATGCGCGCGCTTACGGAGGGCGGAATCAATTTAACGGCAGCAGGCATAAATAAAATTGGACAGCTTTTTAATGCAATCAGAAATTCCCAGTGCTGCAAACCAAAACAAAAAAACGTTTACGACCAACTGGGAGATAAAATTGAAGATGTCACTGATGAACTAGAAAAAGGGAAACCAACAGAAGAACAAGCAACACAAGGCGAAACAGTCGCTCTTGTTAGCCAAAAACAAACCTATAAAGGAGGCCGTGGCTGTCCTTCTCTGGGAAGATGCTGGACTAGAATGTGGGCTAAAATATGCGGGCCCTCAGAAGATTCTGAACCGGAAAAAGTATTCGGCCAAGGTGCTCCAGCTTATCAAAGACAATAAAATTAATGCTCGTACTTGGCAATAGCCGCAACTTGCTCTTGATACGTCGCTGAAAATTGATGTGTTCCATCGCCTCGGGCAACGAAGAACATCACGTCGCCCGAGGCAGGATGCATCGCCGCATGAATCGACGGTAATCCTGGCATACAAATCGGCGTGGGCGGTAAACCGGTATGAAGATATGTGTTATACGGACTGTCGATCTTTAAATCCTCTGAACGCAATGGCGGTTTAAAATTCGGCCCCATCGCATAAATTACGGTTGGATCCATTTGTAACATCATGCCTTTATTTAATCGTCGCATGATCACACCCGAAATAATTTCCCTATCGCTATTAATTTCTGCTTCTTTTTCTATGATGGATGCTGCAGTTAATGCTTGATAGGCATCCGTGTATGGCGCATCTTTTGATCGATTCGCCCATTCTTGATTTAAATGTTTCTGCATTAAATTATACGCTTGCAATAATAAAGTCTGATCACTCATGCCAGCCGTATATTTATACGTATCCGGAAAAAATAATCCTTCCGCATGTGCATGAGGAATCCCCAAATGCATTAAAACTAATAACGTCGGTAATCCCGCTAATTTATGTTCGATCAACGGATTACCTTCTAAATTCGCCATCATTTGATCAAACGTTACGCCTTCCACAAACGTAATTTGTCGCCACAATACTTTGCCTTGATAAATTTGCGTTAATAATTGATACGGTGTTGTGCCTGCAACAAATCGATATTCACCGGCATGCAAATGATTCGCATAATTTTTCATGTAGGCTAATAAAATTAAATACCGCGGACGTTTTAAAAAACCTAATTGATGTAAATCACTCGCTAATCCGCGCGCAGAAGAACCTGAGGGCAAAATATAATCAACTTGAGTATTCGGCGGAATTAACGGCGTGTGAAGAAAGATTTCCCAGTCAATTAAAAATAACGTGATGCTCACTAAAAAAATAATGAGCACAGACAACGCTAATAAAAAACGATTGGAATAATGGACGTATTTCATGCTTTACGGAAAATCAAGGATCCGTTTGTGCCGCCGAATCCAAATGAATTTGATAGAGCAACATCTATTTTCATTTTTCGCGCGGTATGTGGAACAAAATCTAAATCACAGCCTTCGCTGGGATTATCTAAATTAATGGTGGGTGGTGCAACTTGATCACGAATCGCTAATACCGTAAAAATAGCTTCCACGGCACCGGATGCACCTAATAAATGTCCTGTCATGGATTTGGTTGAACTGACCGCTAATTTTTTCGCGTGCTCACCAAATAATAATTTGATGGCTTTCACTTCAACTTCATCGCCTGCCGGAGTCGATGTCGCATGTGCATTAATATAATCTATTTTATCAACCGAAACGTTTGCATCAGAAACGGCATTTGACATGGTCGCCACAAAACCGGTTGCTCTCGGATCCGGTGAAGTAATGTGATACGCATCGGCACTCATGCCAAATCCAACTAATTCCGCATAAATTTTCGCACCGCGCTTTTTCGCGTGTTCATATTCTTCAAGAATTAAAATACCTGCGCCATCACCTAATACAAAACCATCACGATCTTTATCCCACGGTCGACAGGCGCGTTCTGGATCGTCATTGCGTGTTGATAATGCACGACATGCCGCAAATCCACCGACGCCTAATGTCGAGGTTGCCATTTCTGCACCACCGGCAATCATGACATCCGCATCACCATACGCAATCGTTCGCATTGCATAACCAATATTATGTGTACCGGTTGTACATGCCGAGACAATACTAATATTCGGACCTTTTGCGCCAAATTGCATCGACACTAATCCGGGTGCCATATTAATAATAGTGCCTGGAATAAAGAACGGTGAAATACGACGCGGACCTGATTCAGCCAGTATATGCAGCGTTTTTTCCATCGAAGGCAATCCGCCAATCCCAGAACCGATTGCGACACCCACACGCGATGCAATTGAATCTGTAATCTGCAATCCAGAATCATCCATCGCTTGTTTTGTTGCCGCGACCGCATATTGGATAAATATATCGAATTTGCGCGCTTCTTTGGGATTGAGATAAACCGTTGGATCAAAATTTTTAACACTTGCAGCAAAACGTGTTGTGTACTGACTTGCATCAAATTGCGTAATAGGGCCAACGCCACTCTTTCCCGCTAAAAGTGCCTGCCAAGTCTCGTCAGTCGTAAGCCCCAATGGGGTCACCATGCCGAGACCCGTAACAACAACACGCCGTTTCATAGAGTGTTATTTCTTGTGAGCGTTAATGTAATCAATAGCTTGCTGAATAGTGGTAATTTTTTCAGCTTCTTCGTCGGGAATTTCGATTTCAAACGCTTCTTCGAGCGCCATCACAAGTTCAACCGTATCAAGGGAATCTGCACCCAAATCATCCACAAAAGAGGCTTCGCTGGTAACCTGCTCCATATTGACCCCTAATTGTTCTGCAACAATTTCCTTCACACGTTTTTCGATATCGATACTCATTGTTGGCCTCTCTCCTCAAATAAAAAAATCAGTAAAAAACGAATTTAACACAAAATTTACTGCATATACATGCCGCCGTTGACCTGTATCGTCTCGCCCGTAATATAGGCGGCTTCCGGTGAGGCTAAAAACCCTACGGTAGCGGCAATCTCATCGGGTGACCCGAGCCTTGCGGCGGGAACCTGAGCCAAAATCCTTGCCCGTTGTTCATCCGTCAGCGCACGCGTCATATCTGTATCGATGAACCCGGGAGCAATGACATTGACCGTAATATTGCGACTGGCAATTTCGGGTGCAAGCGCTTTTGAAAACCCAATCAATCCTGCTTTTGCAGCGGAATAGTTCGTTTGACCAGGGTTGCCCATGATACCAGAGACTGAACCGATAGTGATAATTCTTCCCCAACGGGCTTTTAGCATAGGCTTTAAGCACGCTTTGGTCAGTCGAAATACCCCTGTCAGATTAGTTTCTATTACCGCATTCCATTCTTCTTCTTTCATCCTAAGAAGCAAATTATCGCGTGTAATTCCTGCGTTATTGACGAGAATATCTGGCCCGTTGGGGATTTCAGCAAGCAGCGCTGCAATAGAATCCGGATCAGCCACATTGAGTACTTTGCCATGAATTTTTTTTGCACCCTCTTCTGTGGTTGCTGTACCAATCACTGTCGCACCCATTTTTTTCAGTGTTTCCGCTATCGCAAAACCAATGCCACGACTCGCGCCTGTGACTAACGCTGTTTTCCCCGTTAAATTAAACATGTAAGGCTTCCTCAATTGAAATGGTCGGTATATTCACAATCCGTTTATTTAGCCCTGCTAATACTTTGCCGGGACCGCATTCTATAATAATGTCTGGCACAAAATCACGGACCATATTTTCTACGCTCTCTACCCATCGAACGGGTTGAGATAATTGTTGAAATAAAGCTGACTTAATATCAGCAATACTATTGGTCGCTGAAGCTGTCGTATTTTGTATGACGGGAATTTTAGGTTGATGAAACGCAATACTTTCTAATAATATTTTTAATTTATCCGCTGCGCTGTTCATCAACGCACAATGCGACGGCACACTCACATCTAATTTTTTAATTAATTTTGCGCCCGATTGTTTTGCCGCAGCCATAACTCTTTCAACCGCATCCACATCACCCGCAATAACGATTTGGCCAGGGGAATTAATATTTGCTGCAGAAACAACCTGACCCTGTGAAGATTTCTGACATATTTCGTCTATTACCTCAGAAGATAGCCCTATGATAGCAGCCATCGCACCCTTGCCTTCGGGGACGGCTTCTTGCATATATTTGCCTCTGTTCGCCACACACATCACGGCATCTTCAAAGCGTAATACGCCTGAGCACACTAACGCAGAATATTCGCCCAAACTATGACCCGCTAAAACGACAGGATTAATATCTGATTTGGTTTGCCATAATTTCCATAAAGCAACGCTCGCCGTAAGCAACGCTGGCTGCGTGATTTCGGTTTGATTTAATTTTTCGACAGGGCCGTCTGTAATTATATTTAATAAATTATATTTTAAAATTTCAGAAGCCGTATTAAATACGTCAGAAATAATGTCGGGATAAATAAGCATGAATTTATTTAACATGCCAATACTTTGTGAACCTTGCCCCGGAAAAACCACCGCGATTTTTTTAGTCATGTCCCGTTACTCCATGCGCCTCTACAATTTTACGTAAAGTTTTTAGTGCTTCTGCTTGAATTTGTCGCACTCTTTCACGCGTTAATCCAATGGCATTACCAATTTCTTCGAGTGTCATGGCTTCGTACCCATTAAATCCAAAACGGCGTGCAATAATTTCATGCTGCTGCGGCGATAATTCATCCAGCCATTGTTCCAGATGAAATTGCATATCTTCGCCAATAAAAGCGTCTTCAATGGTTTCGCGATCATCCGGTATGGTATCTAAAATCGTTTTGCTGGTTTCATCGGCGACCGTCAGATCAACAGAACTCACGGTTTCATTCAACGCTAAAATTTCTTTTACTTCATCTAACGGTTTATCCAACATATTCGCCACATCTTCTGGCGTTGCATCGCGATGTAATTCTTTCGTCAATACTTTTGCGGCGCGTAAATAAATATTGAGATCTTTAATAATATGTACGGGTAAACGAATCGTGCGTGTTTGATTGATCAACGCGCGCTCAATGGTTTGACGAATCCACCACGTCGCGTAGGTCGAAAAACGAAATCCGCGATCGGGATCAAATTTTTCAACGGCATGCATTAATCCTAAATTACCTTCTTCGACGACATCTAAAAACGCCATCCCACGATTACAATAACGACGTGAAATTTTAACGACTAAACGTAAATTGGCTTCAATCATATGACGGCGCGCTTCTTCATCACCGGAAGCCACCAATCGCCCGTAATACACTTCTTCGTCAGCGGTTAACAGTGGCGTAAATCCAATTTCACTGAGATACACTTTCGCTGCGTTTTCGTCCTTTTTTTGAGGTACTACTTTACGTACCATATTATCCCTTACGTGGTGGTAATAATTGAAGCGGATCCACGGGTTTACCCAATTGTCGAATTTCAAAATGCAACATGACACGCGTTGCATCTGAACTTCCCATTTTAGCAATGATTTGTCCCCGACTGACTTTATCGCCTTCTTTAACAAACGCTTTACTGTTATGCGCATAGGCACTTAAATATTTTGCATTATGTTTAACGATAATTAACAACCCATAACTCCGCAATCCCGTTCCGCAATACACAACACGTCCTGACGCAGTGGCTCGAACGGGATCGCCTAATTTGCCCGCGATATCCAATCCTTTATTGCCCGCATAAGCCGCTGAAAATCCTTGAATAATTTTACCCTGTGCAGGCCACGCCCATTTGCCAATCGGTCCCGTTGCAACCGGTTGTTTTTCTACGGGAATAATCGGCGTTGCTGCGACAGGCGTAGTAGGTACGGGTTTTGCGACAACGAGCACAGGTGCAGGCGCAGAGATGGGTAACGTACTATCATTCGCATCCGGCAATAATTTAAGGGTCTGGCCCACTAAAATATGATACGGCGGAGAAATAGCATTGGCTTTGGCTAATTTATTGACATCTAAACCATAACGAAATGCAACGGAATATAAAGTATCCGTCGGTTGAACACGATAAATCTGTGACGCTTCTCGTGATTTCCAACCATTAGACACAGGCGCAAAATGATGTGATGGTCCACCACAACTCGCCAAACAAAAAGTAAGACACAACAGTAAAAAAATTCTGTTACACATATTAAATAAAATGGTAAATCCCCCAACCCAATAATCCAATTAAAACAACCCAGCCTAAACGATCAATATATTTTAGCAAAAGTTTTTCCATGGATTCACCTTTATAACGAATTAAAAGTGCGACCAAGAAAAATCGTCCGCCACGTCCTGCGAGTGAACCTAACAAAAATGGCGCTAATGCCATATGAAGCGCACCGCCTGTAATGGTAAAAAATTTATAGGGAATGGGTCCAAATGCCGCAACAAACATCACCCAAAATCCCCACACTTCAAAAAAATGATTCACTTTTGCAAACGTCGGTGCATATCCCCAGTGTTGTATATACGGCCCTAATAAATGCATGAAAAAATAGCCAATGGCATATCCTAACAACGCACCTAATATAGAAAATAATGTCGTAAACGCGGCATAGGTTAATGATTTCTCCGGCTTTGCTAATGACATCGGCGCTAACATAAAATCGGGAGGAATAGGAAAAAAAGAAGATTCAGCAAAACTTAGTGTATATAAATAAGCAGGCGCATGACGATGATGAGACCATGCAATGACTTTTTTGTACAGGCCTGAGAATAATTGCATGATGTTTTTCCCTCACCCGCGCTTCGCGTTATATAGAAACTTCTTTCACCCAATCCGCTAAACTATCAAACGCTTGATAATGCGTGAGATCTAATTGCAATGGCGTAATCGACACACGATCATTTTCAAGCGCATGGAAATCAGTACCCAATCCCGCATCTTGTCCCGGCCCTGGAAGTCCAACCCAATAAATATCATGCCCTCGCGGATCGCGTTCACGTAACATTTTTTCTGCGCGATGACGTGTTCCCATACGCGTAATATCAAAGCCTTTTATTTTACTTAACGGAACATCAGGAACATTAATATTTAATATCGTTTGTGCAGACAATCTGTTTCTCATGAGCGCTAACACTAAATTTTTTGCGACTTCGGCAGCAGCCTCAAAATGTTCATGTTTTTCATTCAATGAAATCGCTAATGACGGTAATCCTAATAATCGTCCTTCCATTGCAGCGGCAACCGTTCCGGAATAAAAAATATCGTCGCCCAGATTTGCGCCGGCATTAATTCCTGACACAACCATATCAGGTTTTTCTTTTAATAATCCCGTTAACGCCAAGTGAACACAATCCGTCGGCGTACCGTCCACACTGTAAAAACCATTTTCTTGCTGAATGACACGAATAGGATTTTGCAAAGATAAAGAATTACTTGCGCCACTGCGATTACGATTAGGTGCAACGACCACAACCTCTGCGACCGTTTGCAATGCACGCGCCAGTGCAATTATACCGGGGGCTTGAACACCATCATCATTACTGACCAAAATTCTCATCGTATTCTCATGTGCTATAAGTGGGGGGTGTAATTCTGAATGTAGTCGACCATCAACGGGCCAAATCCAATAACCAGCCCTGCAATTAACAGCACGATCACACGTGAAATCGGCGTTTCTTGTTGATTCATTCGATGATCTCGATACTTGATGATGGCGGCCGTGACTAACAAAACGCCCACCATGTAAAAAATATCCGTGAAAACATTGGTGAAAAAGCCGGTGGCGCCGTTTAAATTGTCCGCCACCTCACCTAGCGAGGGAGCACCCGCGCCGGCGGTAACAATAACTTGTGAGACTGGAATGCGGCTTTTCATCCACCTATAATACCACAACACTCAAAAAACTGGAGACACCATGACATTGCTGAATGTCCTACATTTTCCCAACCCGCGGCTTCGCCTAAGGGCAGAGCCCGTCGAGAAAGTCACGCCTGAGATTATAAAAATATTGGATGACATGCTCGAAACGATGTATGCCGATCGCGGCGTAGGACTTGCGGCAATCCAAGTCAACATTCAAAAGCGCTTAATTGTCATGGATGTATCAGATGACTACAACGAACCACTTTGCTTTATTAATCCCAAAATTATTTCTGCTGAAGGACATAAATTATTTGAGGAAGGCTGTCTTTCTGTGCCGGGTATTTATGAAAAAGTAAAACGTGCTGAAAACGTCGTATTTACCTACATGGATAAAAACAATCAATCTCAAACCGTTGAAGCGGAAGGATTACTTGCCGATTGCATTCAACATGAAATAGATCATCTCAATGGCAAATTATTTATTGATCATTTATCGCCACTCAAACAAGAGCGGATTCGAAAGAAACTTGAAAAACAAGAACGGCATCGCTTATGAAAATTGTCTTTGCCGGTACACCGGATTTGTCTGTTCCCATTCTCGAGGCTTTAATTAAATCTGAACATGAGATTATTGCGGTCTATACACAGCCCGATCGTCCTTCCGGTCGTGGGAGACATCTTCATGAAAGTGCTGTAAAAATATTTGCACAGCAACATAATCTTCCGATATATCAACCGGCTAAATTAACCGAATTTCCGCATGAAGATATTGATGCCTTTGTTGTTGCTATATATGGCTTATTAATTCCAGAATTTATTTTACGCAAACCGAAATATGGCTGTATTAATGTTCACCCTTCTTTGCTTCCCCGATGGAGAGGAGCAGCGCCGATTATTCGTCCGTTATTAGCGGGTGATACAGAAACAGGCGTGACGATTATGCAAATGGAAAAGGGAATGGATACGGGAGATATATTATCTCAAGTCTCTTGTCCTATTTTATCAACAGATAATATTAAAACTTTAGAAGAAAAATTATCTGCGATGGGCGCAGAATTATTGATCAATACTTTAAATAATCTAGATAATATTAAACCCATAAAACAAGATGAGTTATTGGTTACGCATGCACATAAAATTAATAAATCAGATGCTGAAATAAATTGGACGCAATCCGCTGAAGAGATCAACCGCCAAATTCGAGGATTCTATCCAGCGTATAGTTATCTTGATAATCAATTGGTTAAATTTTGGTATGCGGTTGCATTACCACAATCCACCACCCTTCCTCCCGGCACCATTATTCATTCTGATGCAATTGGCATTGATATCAGCACGGGGAAAAATATTCTTAAATTATTGAAATTACAATTAGCGGGTGGGAAACCGCTGGGTGCGCGAGACATGTTAAATTCACGCGCGGAGATGTTTGCGGAGGGGAAGCGATTCACCCCTCACGCAGGACCACTTCCCGAAAAATCTTAAACGCCTTCTCCAACCACGCCGTATAATTTTTCGGATTGTTTTTTAATTCTTCACCCAATTGTTTGACGCTCATCCAGGTTATAGCCTCAACTTCTTCTGGATGAAACTTTATTTTTGAAAACAATAATTCGCCGACAAATACATGATCAATTTCATTCTCAATTAAATTATTCCCGACTTCGGCTTTATAATGAAACACACCAATTTCAGTCAAATCAGACGTAATACCCATTTCTTCTTTTAGTCTCTTTTCAGCCGCTTCTTTAATCGTTTCATCAAATAAGGGATGACTGCAACACGTATTCGTCCACAATCCGCCGCTGTGATATTTCGATGAGTGTCTTTTTTGTAATAATATTTCCAGCCCCTCTAATCCCTTTCGATAAACAAATACCGAAAAAGCTCTGTGCAATAAACCCTTTTGGTGCACTTCTAATTTATCCGCAACACCAATCGGCTCATCGTTTTCATTGACCAACATAATTTCTGACATTGTTTATCCCTCAAAATACCGCAATCATTTCAAACGGCAACTCAGGCATCTTATCCCACAAACTCAATACATATCCGCCATCACCGGCACCCGTCGGTTTACACGCTAATGCCCCCGCATCGGTTAATTGTTGAATATGTGAATTTACTTCACCCTCTAATAAACCCCACTGCTCAAATGATTGATTAGCTTTTAAAATAGCTGATCTTAATAATGGCAAACCCTCAGCCTCTGAATTATTTAAAGCCTTCTCAGCTATTCTTGAACTGTCCGCCATATTTAAATCAATCTGCTCAGCCAATGTTTTATTAGACTCCCAAATTTCTTTGACGAGATTTATACATTTAGAGGTCACACTGACTTTTCCTGAGTGTGATAAATATAATTGCGGACGCCAATTTAAAGAGATGGGTGTTGCACCCTCTTGCATCGTAAATTTCATACCACCGTCGTAAAGTGATCCCGCAATATCTACACCACTGCTCTTACCGTGAAAATGATCTTCTAATTTGCGCGCAAATTCAAAACTGTCTTCTGCGGTTAACCAACCCTTATATTGAAATAATTTTGTTAAGCTCACGCAGAATGCTGCAGAAAATCCCATGCCCGCACCCATCGGAATATTATTTCTAAAAAATAATCTGCCCTGAATATCTGTATGTTTTTTATTTAATAACTTCAGACCTTCCTCAAATACTCCCCAAAAAAGTACTAATAGAGTTTCGCCTTGTGGCGTATTAAAGTCGACTTCGAGAGGCTCAGGCTTATCCCAATAAAATAATTCTATATATTTATTAGGAATGGGGAATACTAATGCTGAGTGTCCACGCAATACGGCATGCTCTCCCGTTAAAATCCATTTCGCATGTGCTTTAACATGAAAATCTGATGCAATCATTGATGACTCCCCGTTATATCTAAATTGATTTAAAATATTTTTCACATCGCTTTCTGTAATTTTCCTGTTTTTTTTAACAAATATTTCACAGTCAGAAATTAAATACTTTTGTTCTTTTTCTTTTGCCCCTGCGGCTAATAATAAATTTCGAATATGCAATTTCATATGGCCTTCGACAATGCCATGCGTACTTAATGCTTTTAAAGCACCTAAATTTTGGACTAATCCGACAGCAGCAATAACACGCGATAATTCATCTGAGCTTTCAACACCTAACATTCTAAGACATAATTTTGCGGTTGAGTGAAGTCGCGTCACGCCTCCCACAATACCCACAATCACTGGCGCCTCAAAAATACCCGTTAATATTTTATTTTCACTGTTATATCGCCATTGTGTAACAGCCGCATATTTTCCTGTGCGTGCCGCATACGCATGAACACCCGCTTCTAGCGCTCGCCAATCGTTACCCGTTGCGATAGCGACCGGATCCATGCCGTTTAATACGCCTTTGTTATGTGTTGCGGCGCGATAGGGATCCGCTTCCGCAAATTTCGAGGCTGATTCTATTCCCATACCCAATTCCGCATCCACATGTCGAATAATAATTTTTACTTGCGTTAATTTAGTATCGACTAGATTAGACAAAATGCAGATATTAATTTTTTCATGGGTCAAATCTTCTATAGGCTTTTTTAAATATTCGCAGACTTGATTAATAAGATTAGCTCCCATCGCATCACAGGGATTTAATAAGACATGAATAATCAGCATATCCTCAACTTCACGACACTGGATATCCGATACGCCACCGCCACGAGCAACCAAATTGGGAACTATATTTATATTAGCCAAATTAATTAAATCAGCTTTATTATCTAAAATAAGCTTAATGCTAGATTTAATATTCTTGGGACACGCTATCTGAATCTGCCCAATAATATCCTTGCCAATAATATGGGTTTGAATTTCACCGTCTTGGCGAATCCATTTTGCGGTATTACTGACGGCCGCTATAACAGACGTTTCTTCAACGGCCATCGGAATAGCATAATCTTTATTGTCTATACGAAAATGTGCAGCTACTCCTAAAGGTAACGGAAAACAGCCCAGTGAATTTTCCACAAAATTTTCAGCCAGATCATGAAAATCTTGATGCACTGAAGACTCTAAAAATAAAACATCTTCTTGACTCAACGCCCCCATAGCAACAAGACGTTCGAAACGCTCTTGTCGTGTTAATTTTGAGAAAGCCTCGAAAGGATTTTTATTCATGAATCAAACTCCTGCCATCATCTTTCTTCAGCATTAAAAATAGAGCTGACGAAAGAATGGTCATACATCCCAATATAAAAAACGTTCGATGAAAATCAGATAAATTCAGTGTCGGAGATAATCTTAAAATGAGCGCTGTGGTGCCCACACCAAAACTCATGGCCACTTGTTGCATCACACTCATGATACTGGTCGCCGCCCCTAAATCTTCAGGCACAATTTTGGCATACGCCAATGGATTCATCGCGCTGAATTGCATCGCAGCAAATATGCCTACTGTAAAACTAAAAAATGCAATCATCACGAGAGGTGTGCCATGACCCACTAGCATAAATAACCATAACGTCACGCCTAATAAAGCCGTATTAATCAGTAATATTTTTTTAAATCCTAATTTGCCGATAAACCATTTTGTATAAAATTTAATCACAAGAGCACCGATAGCGGTAAGCGCAACCATCAGTCCTGCAGACTCGGGCGAAAACCCCAGCGGGAGTTGTAAAAATAAGGGCAACAAAAATCCTACGCCACCAAAACCAAATCGCGTGAAGAGATTTCCCAATACCGCTACACGAAACGTACGTGCTAAAAATAATTTCACGCGCAACACAGGGAATTCAACATGCGTTGAATAATAGGCATAACCTGATAGTAAAATAATCGCCACTGAAAAAATCATAATAATTAAGTCAGGAGAAAATCCGCTTTCACTGAGCGAAGAAAATCCGAAGACTAATCCCGCCAAACCAAAACCAAACAACATAAACCCCATCCAATCAAACGGTGGAAGTTTTTCGTTTTTGAAATTTTCGACCCAATAATACGCCAAGATAATATTCACGATCCCAAACGGAATATTCACCCAGAAAATCCATCGCCATGAAAATGCTTCAGAAATTACACCGCCCAATAAGGGTCCTAACGCGGGACCAATTAAAGCCGGAATAATGACGCGATTCATCGCTGTAATTAATTCATCACGATTAAATAAACGTACGATAATTAATCGCCCGACGGGAATCATGAGTGCACCACCCATGCCTTGAATAAATCGCGCGAACACTAATCCATATAACGATGTTGCAAATCCGCACGCGAGTGAACTTAAGGTAAAAACGGCAATGGCGCCCATAAAAACTTTTTTGGTTCCATATCGATCCGCTAACCAACCGCTAATAGGAATAAAAATAGCTAAGCTTAATAAATAACTAATAAGGGCTATTTTTA
Source organism: Gammaproteobacteria bacterium (assembly GCA_035943935.1). GTDB lineage: Bacteria > Pseudomonadota > Gammaproteobacteria > DASZBR01 > DASZBR01 > DASZBR01. The sequence goes on along the minus strand of DASZBR010000002.1, from coordinate 21,353 downwards.
AATCAATCACACTGACATGTAAGCTGCGTGACATGGAAGGAATGGCGGTATTGATAATCGTCGTATCGACCGCCTCCATAAAGAGCGCGAGCGAGACGATTGGCGGTATGATGCGTTTTATGGTATCGGTCTGAGACATAAGCCCAGGATTATACGCTATTTATTACCCTAGGATTTAACGGCGTTTGGCAGGCGATTCTCTCACCGGTCTATCCAGCTCTTCTTGAAGCGTTTTCATCTTTTCACGCAATTCAAAAAAACGGTGGATAACAGCAGAAATAGCCGATCGGTCGCGGGGAGGGGTAAAAAAGCTGATATTTTCACTGATGGCGTTACGGAGGGCGGCTTTTCGGTAGGTTCCGTGCATCTCCCAATAGCCTTCCCAAAAGACAACATTGGTGATATCGACTTTGAGTCTGGAGAAGGTGGGGAGAATGGAGTTAAGCTCGTCCTGCGCCGCGCGTATCTCCTTCTCGAGCTTACGGCGGGCGTCGCCTTCAGACTTGTCATCATTGGTTGGCATACGGCACACCCCACATCTTATTAATGCTTATATATAAGTATAGTTCAAATTTTGGGGGGTGGTGGTGGGTTGCTAAAACTTGTTAGCTCGTGCTGCAGTTGAGTCATACGTCTCTACATGATCCAAGAGGTAATCGCTCTCCACACCAGCGCTAATGTTCACGCTAACAGGGGGGTCAACTTTTGTTCTTTGAGATTTCAGCCATTCCAGCTCCTCTCCGACTTTGCGTAGTGCTGTTTCTGATTTAGTTATTATTGCAACATGGGCATCGAATTCAGCTTTATTCGTTAGATGACCCACGTCTGGATTAATACTTTTCAATTCACTGGTTTCGAAGACCTTCCAGTTGACCTGTGTAGCATCTTTAGAATTCCATATGACTGCTTGTTGAAGTGCTGCGACTTGGGCAATAACCGCAAAGGATTTTTCAACGACTTTTTTACGAGCATCTAATTCATCCAGGTATTTTTTTCTTAAAAGGAAATTTGGTACAAAAGCAGCGAGTTTATCTAAAAATGTTTCTGCGACATCATCTACTATTGCTTTCTTTTTCTTTTCATCTACGCTAGGTGAATAATATGTTTCAGATATTTTTCTTAAACCTGAAAGGTCTGTTTTCTTTTCAGCAACACCAACAGCTGATAACCCTCGAAGAAGTAATTGAAGCGCAGCTTCAGTTCGATTAATAAATGCTTTTCTTGCTGCAGAAATAGCTTGATGCTGTTTTGATAATTTATCCAATTGCTCTTGTTCACGTTTTTTTGCGTCGGCAGGATCTTCGACGGGCTGTCTTCGTAAATCGATGCGTGGAGCTGAAATTAACTCTTGTCTTAAAGTCTTGTAATCCTTAAATTGAACAGACTCACTCGCACGACCAAACTCAACACTAGTTTGCTGACCAGCGCTATAAACAGGAGATGCTCTGCCACTGACTTCAACTTTTTTAGAAGTATTAGGAGAGGGAAGAACTTCCAGAGACACAACAGGACTACTACTTGATTTTTTAACTGGTGCAGGAAAAGCCTCACTATGTATACTGCCCATCTCCATAATTAATTCATTTTCTTTATCGCCCAACGGCACTCCCTCGCCATGGTGCATTACCCAATCACTGTTCAGACTTCTTTGAATTTTTTGCCTTGTTATTTCCGCAGACAAACCACTCAACAAAAGACGCTGGATCACTTCCATAATATCCGCATTAAAAGCAGACTTCTTTTTATATTCTTCCAACAATAAACCCACACGTGCTTTAAAATATTCATCCGGATTACATTTCTTCAAATTTGCAAGCATTTCTTTTTCGAGTTTGTATTCTGCTGATGTAAGCACGAGATTATTTTCTTTGAGCCAAGCAACAAACTGGACACAAGCCTGCGCGGGAGACAATGTTGTTGCGGATTGCAATTTACGAAGTAGTTCGTTAAAACTTTCGCGCGTTGCTTCTAAAAAAATATGGGCTTCACGATAAGCTTCAAGCGGTTCAACAAGCGCATCGATGGTTTGTTTTAATAAAGCAGCTTGGTCTTGCATAAGTCTCTCCCTTACTCAGATCTCGTTTGTATAAGGAGTAATGGTAGCATACCCCCCTCCAAAAACTACACTAGGGAAGACCCAAATAGACATCCTTCGGGTCAGCCCATGGGGAAATGTTATTTTCGAGGTGAAGCTGTAGTACGCTCGACTTGCTCAGAACTAACTTCAACTAGCTGAGAATACATCAATGAAATTTTAGCCGGAGCCCTAGAACGCTCATATTCAAGCTGATGCAATTCACCTTGAATTTCTTGCAATTTGCGATCGCTTTCATTTGCTTTCTGGTCATACTTTTTCTTTTCCTGAAAGTGAGACGAAAGAAAAACCTCGAAGAGTGGGATTTGCGGCCAAAACGAATCAACAAAGCGCCTGGCTTCTCGAGGCGCATGATCAAAACTAGAGTCTTTCTTGGACAAGTATGCCTCTAAGTCATTTACAGTCTTTGCATCATCGAGTTGTTTTCCAATCTGCGTACGTAAATCCTTTTTGTATCGGGAACTAATATTAAATAAAAATCGTGTGAACCAACCCGTGGTAACAAGATCTTTTATTTTTTCTTCTCGCGTTTTTTCGAGATCAGTTTCAACTGCAATCAATGCTGGGGAATAATCATTTGCACTACCCGCTTTTTTCGGAAAATGCTTGTGCATAAAGATAAGGCGGCGCTCTTCCTGCAACTTTTCTCGAATCTTCGTAAAACGCGATGTCTTCTTTTGAGAGAATTGAATATCTAACTGTTGCTGCTCTTCTCTCACTTTTTTGGCTTCAGCTAATTTTTCTTGAATCTTTAGGTCAATTGCACTCAGCGTTTGGCTCAATAACGCTTGGGCTTCCGCTAATTTTGCATTAGCTGCTTTTTCTTTTTCGAGTGCAAGCGGTGCTTTTTCTTTTTCGAGAACAAGCAAAGCATCAAGACTCATCTCTTTGCCTTCAACCTTATTAAGCGTTAACTGAATATTTTCTTTTTGAACATTTAATAAGCCACCCACTTTTTTGAGTGCTTCCAGTTTTTTGCTTTTTTCTTCAGACTTCGCCTTAAGTTTTTCTAGCATTCTAAAATATTTACGAATAGCGGGTTTCAATTCTTTTCCCTGTTCTCCCAAATTATTCGCACGAGCAAGCACGTTATCTAAAGTAGCATCAGCGCCACTTTCCACGTACTCCGCTAATTCAGCAAATCCCTTTTCATTTAGTAACTTTAATAAACGCACCTTGAGGAGAAAAGGATCAACACGGAGTTCTTTGACAGGATTCATTAATAACTCATCTTTTTCTTCTTTTACTCTCAAGAATTCCGCTTGATTTTCTTGAATTTGACTTTCCACCCAAACAAGCTCTTGGTTTAATATTTTTTCGAGACGCAGCTTAACTTCTTGTTTTTGTTGGGTTTCTTCTTGAAAAGAATCTACTGCAACAAATATCGTAGGTGAATAACGACGAGGACTTGGAGAAGTAACAACTTGAGGATCAATAACTGGAAGTACGGAATCATCGCCACTCGTACTCGAGGGTTTAGACGATACCGTAGGAGAAGTGTTAACAGACGAAACTTCTTCTGTACTGCTCGAACCATCTTTTTCCGAAGAAGATGACTCTCGCTTTGTTTCTAAGTCTTTCACATATTCACGAGTTTTATCCTCAATTTTTCTTTCCACTTTTTCTAACTCATCATCTTCCATACAAAGCAAACGGTCATCATCACGAAGCCCTAAAACATCATCTAAGTCTGCATAGAGAGTTTCGGCTTCCAGCTCACTTTCAATCTTATTTCCCGATTGTAATTCACTTTCGCGGGTTAATACTTCAATTCTTTCTTGTATCAATCTTATTAAATTATCTAAAACTCCAATCAATCTTTCGAGGACAGGAGATCTTTTTTCTTCAGCTTCTTCTCCTTCTGATTCTTGCATATCAGCATCTTCAGGATGTTCGGAAGAATCTTCATCACCATCATCATCTAAAACAAACTGATTTGTTGGAGGAGAAGTAGTACCACTACTGCCCGTATCACCGAGACTATCACTAGGTGCTAATACTTCAGAAGAAGGACTGGGTGATAGTTCTACTACTGGCGCAACTGCTGCGGGCTCTGCTACTGCTGACGCTGCTACTTCTTGCAGTACTACAACTGACGGTTGTGGTGCTGGAGCTGGAGGCAACACTTTTTCCGCTTCCTTCTCCTTAGTTAATTCTGCAAGTTCCTGTATTTTGATAAATAAACGTTGGTCAAATCCAAGTGAGTTTTGCGAGCTTAATGTTCTATTAAGCTTACCTATTAATTTTAGAGTATTCCCTTCTTTAGTAAATGAATCGTAGGTGAACCATAAAAGACTTTGTACCGTTTCCACCTCATCCTGCACTGAACGATGCGCATCTTTTTTATACGCTTGCAATGCTTTAAAAACATCGGCTTTGAATTTCTCATGCTTATCAGCACGACAAATCACACCCAAACATTCTTTAGCAAACTTTGTAATTTTCCCAGGATGTCCAGCGACAGGCATTTGTTTCTTAGACGTCTTGTTAGCGGCAGTATTCTTTTCAATCGATTGTTCAATATCACTCACTAAAGCAAGCATATTACAATACACTTCCGTTCCCGCTCCGCTCTCGCGTAATTTAACCTCTAATCCTTTTAATGCGGACCACAAACTTCGATCAAGCGTCTCTTTATTTCCTACACAATATTTTTCAATCGCGTCGATCAAAGATTCTTTCACACAAACGGCGTAAGCTTCTTCTAGCGCTCCGTACAATTTTTCATTGCCATCACACACGAATCCTATATTTTCTTTCGTTTTTTCATACAGTTCTTTTGCATCTTTTTCTGGCAATAATCTTTCAGAAAAACTGCCAAGAACCTTTTCATCATCTATATGTGTATTTAATATTCTGAATACATTTACTTTGAAAAATTCGGCAGGAATATTTGCGTTGCCAAGAACACTTAAAATTTCCCTAAGCAACTGAACTTCGGCGGGTTTAAATGATCGAATCGCGGAGACAATCTGATCCGCTACTATTGAAAACGAAAGCGCATTTTTCTGCGCGAATAATTTAGGTAATAATCTTCCAAGGTTGACACGGTTCGGATGGTTCTCAGCAAGCTTAAGCCGATTAAAATAAAGTTCGAGTTTAGCTGAAATCTCAGTCGCGGTAGGCTGCTGCACGAACTCTGTTTTGAACTCTGTTTTGAATGAATCCATCGTTTTTCCCTCGTTATACGAGTCTATTGGTATAGGTCAATATTACAGGAGAAACCTTAAGGAAATCTTAAGAGTTCAAAATATTCTCTCACCCGAGCAATACTGTCTTTACAGACGGATTGCAGGGCATGCGAAACACCCCCATTGTGCAGATCCTGAGCCAAAACGCGGTTTTTTAGGTCCACGATGGCATTCACCGCAATCGTTTCATTGGCGGCGTCATAAGGAGCCTCCACTATATTCTCGACAGTACGAATCGCTGCAACACAGTTGAAGTAGTTCTCAATCTTCGCTCTGCGGGCTTTGTGCGCTCGACGAATCCGAGGAACTCTACGGATTACCGGGATATCCCACCACTTCTTCGCCGCTTTATCCAGCGCAAGATCACGGATCACGTCATGCCCGTACGCATCTTCATACAAATCCACTTTGGCTAAATTAATCTCATGATTCGCCAGAAAATTACGCTCATATCTCAGTCGATCTTTACAAAAGGTTTGGAGGAATTCTTTTTTAATCTGTACCAAATGCTGGTTTTCTTGTAGGGAAAGGTTGTCATCGAGCGCCTCAACAACCGACGCCCGAGGGTCATCATGGGTTTCCACCAGAGGTTTAATTAGCGCTTTTGTCATTTTTTCCCACTCGAACTTTATTTGTATGGGAGCATGATATCGCACGAACCTTAAGGAAATATTAAGTAATGAAAAAGTTTGTTAAACCCGCTGAGGCTTCGGCACACTCATGTGTCGAATCACCTTCGCATTCGTCAAACGAAGATCATGCTCCATCTTGTCGAAGGTCATATTGCCCAAATTAACTTTGGCTACCTTCAATGGTTCAATTTCAGCCATGTAGGCACCATAAGCCCCAAAATATTCCCCGACTCGTCGAATGGTTTCATCACAGTTACCACGTAAGGTATCAGCTGAAACGACCCCTTCATGATCTTTTGCAGACGCTTTTAAGTTTGTCAGCGCAATGGTCGCAATCTCTTGACTGTGAATGCTATAGGGCAACTCCACAATATTTTCGACACGCGTGAGCTCAAAATTATTTTTAAGATAATTTCTAACGGTATCTTTATGTATTTGATACGCTGCTTTAACGGCAGGAATAAATTTAATGGGCCAGAAATTCCACCATTTATCTGCCGCTTTTTTCAGTGCGGTTTCGCGTGTTAATTCATTGTTAAACGCTTCTTGATGACGCGCGACTTTCGTTACATCAATATCGGCATCTAAAAGTAAGTTATTCTCATGCGTTTGACGACCACGCAAAAACAGCTGAATGCGTTCTTTTCTCTTCGCCATCGTAGTCTGATTTTGATTAACGCCCTCTTCTTTTTGTTCAATCTCAGACGTTAACGTAAGAATTTGTGCTTCAGGTGTTTCAAGAATTTCTTCAAGCTGAATCAATGCTTGATTGATTTCCTCACGTACCACACGACGTTGCTCATCCGCTTGCTGATTTGCTTGAATGACTGCGTCTAATGCTGGCGCAATGGAATCATACTCGTCGGCGGCTTCTTCAATCATTTTGATCGCTTGATTTGTCTCATCCACACGCGCTTTGTCTTCACGTCGTTTAATTTCTACACGTCGAGCTCGCGTTTCTCTTTTATTTTCTGAACGCGTGTCGTGAATCCACGATTGCACGCGAATACGCTCCGCGTCAGGTGAAGGTGACATATGACCCAACACATTATTCGCTGCTGATTTTTCCTGAAGATAAATAAAATAACTATCATTAATGGTATCGATTAAATCTTGCTGATCGGACGTCAACGATATTTGCTGAGCCATTGCTCGGTGAATTTTCACCACGAGAGTTTCTCTTAATGAAGAAGCATGACGACTATCGGGATGAGATAAAACAGCGGCTTCCATTTCAGCAATGATTTCTTGAGCGGCTTCGTTTTTATTTTTATAAACACGCAATGCATTCAATACACCCGCTTTAAAATATTCTGTTGTGATATCGTGCGAACTCAAAATTTGCGCGATATCTCTACCCAAATTTTTCTCAATTTTCTTCGAACCAAACAATGAAAAACTTTTCTTTTTCTTGAGGGAAGTGGCTAATGTAACGAGAGATTCACATACGTTCAGTAATGCAGGAGTATCTTTAGCGGTATTGATTTGATCCACTAAATCCAAAAATGCTTTCTGTTTTTCTAACCGCGCCAATTTCTTCGCTTTTGCCAAGTAATAGTCAGCAAATCTGTCGTGAACTGCCTGGGCAACCGGCGTAATTATTAGCTCTTTCATGGGTGTCTCCTCATACAACATTTTATGTGTATGAGTTCATTTTAGACCCCAAACCTTAAGGAAATGTTAAGTAATGAAAAAATTTTAAAGTAGCGTACAAGTGACAGAAACCGTCGGGCTCGCTGCACGGACGGCAATTGGCTTCTGTGGGGCTGGCACTACTTTCGGAGGGAACATTTCCAGGGTAACGCGTGGTGGCGGCTGAACGCTGTCCTGCTTTCTATGCCCAATGACTTCATACGATTTTATTGCAGCAAGGATTTTTTTCTCATTCTGTGTCAGCATCTTAGGATCAAGATTGAAAACCCCCAAAATAGCTTTATAGATTTCATCCGTCGGCTTTGTGGCCAACAATACTTTTTGTATCTGCCCTACCATGCCAGCATCTACGTTCGATTTATACGCTTCGAGTAAAAAGCGCACATACATCTTAAAATGGAAACCGGACAGTGCCATTTTTTGTTCTCGAGAAGCTTCAAAATCTTCAATAGCGTCTTTACTCCAGGAATACAAACGCTGACAAACTTCGGCCAGTGGCCGACCTGTCTGCTCAAGTAATATCCCAGTGACTTCATTAAAATCTTTGAGCAATGGCTCATTTGATTGAATAGCAGATTCTTCGAGGGCGAGACAAAGTTCACAGGTTACTTTATCACGTACTATGGCGGGTTCAGATTGTTGCATGGTTTTCTCCTTATAGTTTTGGTGTTACGTTTTAATAATATTATTTCGGCGATGCTGAGCGCGATGTTGGATAAGGACTATACAACGTAAGCTCTCTTTCATCTTCAGATAAAATCGTCAGAGGGACTCTATTGTGTAGCAAATTCAACCGCTCTTCTTTTTTAAATAATTCACTCACGTCTTTAAACAAACTATCGAAGCTAGTCTGATTAATACACGACAAAGACAAAGGTTTATCACCCATACTAAACTTCAAGCGTGGTTCAAAATCTTTTCCAATGGGTGCCTTTAACTGTTTAGCGATATTTCCAACAATAACTTTAGACTCAAAATAATCTTGAATCAGTTCTGCTCGCGTTTCTGGATCAGAAAAACCAAACTTTTCTTCAATCCAACGACCCATTCTACGAGGTAGAAAATCCCAAAATCTTGCTGCTGCTTTTTTTGATACCGCTTGTTTTCGAGCATCATTTTCAAAATTGTTCATATAATCTTGTTCAAGTTTATCTACAACTTTTACCTTAGCACCGAATCGAGTAACATTATTTCTCTTATGACGTAGTTGTTCCTCCATGACTTGAGTAAAATATATCTTTAGTGTAGCAATAGATTCTTCAATCGTTCTCTTTTCCATTTTAAGCTGTTTAATCTCAGGCGATTCATTAAGAACCTCAGTTTCAGACGCCCTCACGCGTTGCGGTTGCACAGATAAAACGTGTGTTGGTCTCTCTGTCTTTTTTTGGTGCTTCGCAAGCGCAGCGTTATATTCAACGTTAACGTGCTTAGACAATATTTCTCTGAGATCTTTTTCATCGGCAGCACCCGAGCCCCAGGCCGTTTTTCGAATATCATGCGCCAAATAAATAAGAGTAAAACAAATTTTTGTCAGATCCGCTTGACCCGATTGTAATTGCGCCAGCAACGTGGCAAACATGTTCTGGTGATCTTTAACCAAATCTTTTGTTCTTCGATAATGATCAAGCGCTGCATAGAACGCGGGTACTCTAGGATCTATTTTTTGGGATTCATTCACAGTCTGCTCCTCAGCATCCAGGTTTAATTCGTATGACTCTTATCTTATAGTACCAACCTTAAGGAAATCTTAAGGAATCACCGAAACATGCAAAAAAATGCCCTCAACGACCTCATTTTGGCCAAAATCAACGAATTGGGTGGAAAAATGCCCTTTTCCATCTTCATGCAATTGGCTCTATATGCCCCAGGTCTTGGCTATTATGCCAATGGCTTACAGAAATTTGGGCCGACCGGCGACTTCTCCACCGCCCCCGAAATCTCACCCCTTTTCGGCAAATGCATCATCCCCAGCATTCAAGACTTTGACCATATATTAGAATTTGGACCAGGTACGGGCGCGCTATCAAAAACACTCTTAGAAAATCATCCTCATATCGAAAAATATTGGATTTTAGAAATTAGCGCAGAACTTCAAGCCCGTCAAAAAGAAACCCTTAAAGAGTATTTACATAAAATTACTTGGCTCACTGAACTTCCTGCGAAACCCTTTAAAGGCGCTATTGTTGCCAATGAAATTATTGATGCCTTCCCCGCGACAAAATTTTTATGGAAAGATAATAATACTTATGAATATTTTGTCACTGAAAAAAATGGCGAGTTTTGTTTTACCACTGATACTCCCAGCAGTACTGCTATCACCGAATTTGTTAAAACACTGGAATTACCCAACAATTATTCGAGCGAAATGCACTTATGGCTAAAACCCTGGATAAAAAGCTTAAGTGAATGTTTAACGTCGGGGATTATTTTAATTATTGATTATGGTTTTCCACGACACGAGCTTTACCATCCCGATCGCGATGAAGGCACACTGATGTGTCATTACCAACATCATGCGCATCCGAATGTGTTGGAAAAACCTGGCGAACAAGACATCACCGCGCATATTGATTTCACGGCAGTTGCTGAAGCCGCGGTGGAGAATAATTTAGACGTCGCTGGCTATACGTCTCAGGCTGCTTTTTTATTGGATAACGATCTACTTGCACTCACACGAGGCGCACAAGACGCCAAAGCCATTGATATGCTCACCTCTCCGGCAGAGATGGGCGAATTCTTTAAAGTCATGGCCCTCACAAAGAACTGGGATAAACCCATTGCAGGCTTTAGAATGCAGGATAGACGGCATCGGCTGTAAAATCATGAAATCTCAGCGCTAACCGCCGAATTTTCATGATTTTGTGGTACAATCCCTACCATGGAAAGACTCGACTATTCACAGCAGATCACCAAAGCCTACCGTACACACCCGGTCGTGGCACTCTTGGGTCCACGTCAATGCGGAAAGACTACGCTCGCCAAACAATACATCAAACAACACAAAGAACTAGGCGAAATACACTATTTTGATCTCGAAGATCCCACCGATTTGGCAAAACTTGATAACCCCATGCTCGCATTTTCTTCGCTCGAGGGCTTAATCGTTATTGATGAGATACAACGACGACCAGAACTTTTTCCGGTACTGCGCGTGTTGGTCGACGAAAAAAAAGCTAAACGCTTTTTAATTTTAGGTAGTGCTTCACGAGAACTCATCCAACAATCATCGGAAACCTTAGCGGGGCGAATTGCGTATATAGAATTAATGCCTTTCTCTTTCCCAGAAACACATGATCTCGAGAAACTCTGGATACGCGGCGGATTTCCCCTATCCTATTTAGGTAAAACATTAGAAGACAGTATTGAATGGCGAAAATTTTATATTCAAACTTTTCTAGAACAAGATATTCCTGCACTGGGCATTCAAATACCTCCTCAGGCATTACGACGATTTTGGATGATGCTCGCGCATTATCACGGTAATATTTTTAACGCGTCAGAAATTGGACGCTCACTTGGCATTGCAGATACTACTGTTCGACGCTATCTCGATATTTTGACCTATACCTTTATGGTCAGACAACTACAACCGTGGTTTGAAAATATCAATAAACGACAAGTCAAATCACCCAAAATCTATTTCCGCGATAGCGGCATTTTTCATTCGCTGATAGATGCAACGGATCCCAAACTATTGCATCGACATCCAAAATTAGGCGCCTCATGGGAAGGTTTAGTGGTCGAAGAAATTATCCGAAAACATCACGCCGAACCCGGCGAATGTTATTTTTGGGGTGTACACAGTCAAGCAGAATTGGATTTGTTAATCTTCAAGAACGGCAAGCGCTTAGGCTTCGAAATCAAATATGCGGACGCCCCAAAATTGTCCAAATCTATGATTACCGCATATGAAACTTTACACTTAGATGAACTGAAAGTTATTTACCCAGGCAAAAAAGACTATAAACTTAGCGAAAATATAGAGGTTTGTGGTGCAGAACATTTCTTACGAAAATCAGACACAGGAGAACACGCATGATTATAGTCACCGGCGGCGCAGGTTTTATTGGAAGCAACATTGTTCACGCACTCAATCAGCGCGGCGAAAATAATATTATTATCGTGGATGATTTAACCGATGGCACAAAATTTAAAAATTTAGTGGATCTTAAATTTAAAGATTATATCGACAAAGATAATTTTTTGGAGATATTACCCACACTCGGCAAAATTAAAACTATTTTTCATGAAGGCGCCTGCTCTGATACCACAGAATGGAACGGCAAATTTATGATGCAAAATAATTATGAATATTCCAAAAATTTATTTCACTTTGCTCAAGATAAAAAAACTCAATTTATTTACGCCTCCAGCGCAGCGGTTTATGGCTCAAATACGACCTGTAAAGTCGAGCCCGCTTACGAAAGTCCCTTAAACGTTTATGGCTATTCGAAATTATTGTTTGATAACTATGTCAGACAACATCACAACAAAACCACTCAAGTGGTTGGATTGCGTTATTTTAATGTCTATGGCCCACGCGAATTTCACAAAAACAAAATGGCCAGCGTCGCCCTTCACTGTCATAACCAATTATTAAAAGAAGGTCATGTTAAATTATTTGAAGGCAGTGGCGGATATGATGACGGCGAACAACGTCGTGATTTTATTTATGTGAAAGATGTCGCGGCCATGAATCTCTGGTTTATGGACAACTCAGATACTTCTGGGATTTTTAACTTGGGTACGGGTAAGAGCCAGTCGTTCAACGACGTCGCCCATGCCGTATTGAAATGGCACGGCAAAGGCGAGATTGTCTATATCAAATTCCCCGATGAACTCAAAAACCGTTATCAACATTTTACGGAAGCAGACATGAGCCTCCTTGAAAAAGTCGGATGTGCCCACACCTTTAAGACTGTGGCCTCCGGTGTAAAAGATTATCTGGACGATATTGCCTTAAAATCATTATAATCCAGGGCTTTTCCCCACCCCCTTCTAACTTTTGGCGAGAACGTTAAAGAATGAGCACCCTCGAGCAGCGTAAATTGTTGATTGAACACGGTAAAGAACAGGGTTATTTGACACGTGCAGAAATCAATGATGTTCTTCCCGACAATGTCGATGCTGAACAAGTCGAAGAAATTATTGGCATGCTCAATGAATTAGGTATCGTCGTTTGCGATACTCCGCCTGAAGCCGATGCCATTTTACTGGCGATGGGTGACAAAGCGGCCGCCACACCAGATGAAGAAGTTGAAGCAGAAGCGGTTGCGGTTCTTTCCGCTGTTCAAAGTGAAGCCGGTCGGACAACCGACCCTGTTCGCATGTATATGCGTGAAATGGGTGCCGTTGAATTGTTAACGCGCGAAGGCGAAATCGTCATTGCGAAACGCATCGAAGCTGGCGTCAAGCAAGTCTTAAATGCATTAGCCCATTATCCTGAAGTCATTGCCGCTCTCTTAGAAAATTACGATCGTGTGATTGCCGGTCATGCACGTTTAAGTGATGTGATTGTGGGTTACACCGATACCGTTGAAGAAGTTCCCATCAGTCCAGACGGTGAATTAGCCGAAGAAAGTTTTGCCGCAGCGGAACCTGAAGTCGAAGAAGAAGGCGCTGAAGGTGCCGAGGAAACTGAAGCTGACACCGGTCCCGATCCGATTTTGGCTGCCGAACGTTTTGGTGCACTACGTGAGTTATACAAAAAAGCCACAGCCTCTTCCAAGAAAAATGGCCCGCATCACAAAACGACTGAAAAATATATCGAGAAAATGGCTGAAGCGTTTAATCAATTTAAATTCTCGCCCAAAGAATTGGAAAAACTCACACGCAAAGTGCGTGAAATGTTAGAACAAGTGCGTAAACACGAACGCCACATTATGCAAATTTGTGTCATGAAAGCCAAAATGCCACGCAGCGAATTTATTTCTTCTTTCCAAGGACATGAAACCAGCAACGAATGGCTAGAGAAAGCATTGCGTAAAAAAGCGCCGTATGTCAAAGCGCTTAAAGAACACGAAGCCGAAATTAAACATGTTCAAGAAAAATTATTAAAACTGGAACAAGAGAAAAAATTAACGGTTGCTGAAATTAAATCTCTTAATCGCGATATTTTAACCGGCGAAAATCAAGCTCGTCGTGCGAAAAAAGAAATGGTTGAAGCCAACTTACGTTTAGTTATTTCTATTGCTAAAAAATATACCAACAGAGGTTTGCAATTCTTAGATTTAATTCAAGAAGGCAATATTGGCTTAATGAAAGCCGTCGACAAATTCGAATATCGTCGTGGGTATAAATTCTCGACCTATGCGACCTGGTGGATTCGCCAAGCTATTACGCGATCTATCGCAGATCAAGCAAGAACAATCCGCATTCCCGTTCACATGATCGAAACTATAAATAAAATTAATCGCGCATCGCGTGAAATTTTGCAGAAGACGGGTCTCGAACCCTCACCTGAAGAATTATCCATTAAATTAGCCATGCCAGAAGACAAAGTTCGCAAAGTATTAAAGATTGCGAAAGAACCTATTTCTCTCGAAACTCCAATTGGTGATGATGAAGATTCTCACTTAGGTGATTTCGTCGAAGATACTTCTATGATCTCTCCCATCGATGCAGCAACAGCAGAAGGCCTGAGAGAATCAATGCAAGATATTCTTTCTACCCTCACCGCTCGTGAAGCAAAAGTATTGCGTATGCGATTTGGTATTGGCATGAATACGGATCATACACTGGAAGAAGTCGGTAAACAGTTTGATGTGACGCGTGAACGTATTCGTCAGATTGAAGCGAAAGCGTTGCGTAAATTGCGTCATCCCAGTCGTGCAGAGCAGTTGAAGAGTTTCTTGGATAACGAGAAACAAGAATAATTTTTATTTTTTATTTTGTATTTTTTTGTTTTGTATTTTTTTTTGTAGGGGCGACGCATTGCGTCGCCCTTCTTTGTAATCATTTTAGGGCCTATAGCTCAGTTGGTTAGAGCAGGAGACTCATAATCTCTTGGTCCCAGGTTCGAGTCCTGGTGGGCCCACCATATTTATAAGGTGTCTATTCCGGAAACATGGGTTACAGATTATACCGAAGACATGGGTAACACTTTTGATCCACACAGATTTTTCAAGGGTTTCAATTTACACGTCTCTCCATCAACATAACCTAAATCATATTTATTAGAGAACTAATATGAATACCTCCCAAACACCAAGCATATACGTTTTTTTCACCCTTCTCTATTTTTAGCCTAGGCATTGTTAAATCAACAAAATTCATTTTAAAATACAGGTCATAAGAGGGATATTATGAATATGTGTCGAAACAGATCAAATATATTAGATTATTGGCGAGCCATAGAGTTTTTTCTCCCCCAAAAATTGCCTAAATTTAACCCTAATGATAAATATGAACCGGTTTATACATTCGGAAAAAATGATATTGTTTCATGGAATCTTCAACATAAGATTTTTAAGAAACTTAGTAGCAATAACGCCAAAAAATTGAAACTTCGCCATGTTGTTTATGCAGGAACATACTCGATTTCGGAAGTTCGTGAACAGGTTCAAAATGTTTTTGGTAAAGAACCGCAGGTTTTTGATGAATATATCGGCGGAGAATCATGTTTGTTTTCTATTCTATTGACCCAAGATGGACGACCCTTATTTGATAGTTTTGTATTATCAATGTGTGGCTGGGCACTGGGAAGATTAAAAAACCCAGGTCCAGAAAATAAGGATTGGCTTGAAAATTTTGAAGAACATATGGGTAGCATTAAAAATTACTTTGAACAACGTTTTGCTGTACAAGAAGAAGACAAAGAAGGTCTACAGTTAAAAAGTCAAAACTTCAATGTTGGCCGAAGTATTACCATGTCAGATTTACTTGATAGCATTAAAGAAATTCAGAAAACCCTTAACCTTGAGCATTTAAAAATTAATACACATCAGTGTCTTGTAAAATCAGTCGTCATTCATGAAAAAAATGTCTTTAATGTCGCTGATTCAGATTTTTTAAATAGCTTTTATATAAAAGATTTAAAAAAAATTTCAGCCGCAACGTCTAAAAATAAAATTAGCACCCCCTTATTTCAATACCTCGAAGAAAATGTAAACGAAACTAATAGAATCGATATTAGAAAACTGAGCGCCAAAGAAAAACTGACCCATTTAGCCCCAAATTCTTATCCAAAAGGATGTTGGCCAAGTAAAGGCTTTTATCCACTCGTCTATGCTCAACAATTTTCTGTAAATACCATTAAAAAGTCACTGGATAAAGAAGGCGGAATTTTTTCAGTTAATGGACCGCCCGGAACTGGAAAAACAACTTTATTAAGAGATTTAATTGCTGCGGTTGTTGTGGAGCGTGCTATTAAGTTATCTGAGTGTCTTAATCCAACATCAGCCTTTGAGGGTGAAGAAAGTTGGAAAAGCGATTCGCAAACACGATCTGTAAAATTGTGGAAAAAAGATTTTTGCGGCTTCGAAATGGTCGTTGCTTCATCCAATAACAGCGCCGTTGAAAATGTGACATTAGAAATTCCTGCTGTTGACGCTATAGATCCCCTATATGGGAATGAAGTTTCTTATTTTTCTGATATCGCAACAGAATTACTCGACAAAGACTGTTGGGCGTTATTGACAGCAAAATTAGGAAATAAAAATAATAGAAATCATTTTAAAAATAAATTCTGGGCTTACCCAGAACGCCCATCACATTATAATACCGATTTACCCAACACAGAAAAACCCAGTTTTTATAAAACCCTTCACAACTGCGTTTCATCTGTTGAAAGATGGGAATCCGCTGTAAAAAAATTTAAACTAGCTCTCACTATTGAAAATGAATTACGTCAACAAAGACAGAATCTATATGAAAAATATCAAAACTTTACTGATACTGAACAAAATATTTCAGTATTGGAAAAAAACAATGCAGATATCAAAATAAATATTACGGATGAACATGAAAAAATAGAATCTATTAAGAGAGGCATAGATATACATCATCAAGAACGTGAAAAAATTCGCACCCGTAGACAAGAGCACATCCAATTTAAGCCAACATTTATTGATAATATTTTTTCGCTTGGAAAAGCTTATCAAAATTGGCGCATACAAGATGTTGTTTATCAAACTCAAATAATTAATGAAGAGAAAGAGATAGATATTTTATTCATTGAAGTGAGTAAGATAGAAAAAAAGATAATACTATTGAAAGTAGAACAGCAAAAACTGGAAAAAATTATAGTAGATTGGCTTAGAGATAAAGCTGAAATAGAAGCAGCTAAACTAAATTTCGGAGCCAATTTTCCAGATACTTTACGGTTAGACGATGATATTAATAGGGAACTGTCTTCTCCATGGATGGATGATGCGTGGTTTCAGGCAAGAGTAAGTGTATTTTTAGAGGCTTTGAATTTACATCGTGCTTTTATAGAAGTAAACGCACCAATTTTTGTACAAAATCTTAAAGCGGCCATGGATATACTTTCAGGCAAGGCACAAAATGCCATGCCCACAAAGGCATTTCAATCGGCTTGGGCGACTTTTTTCTTTGTAGTGCCTGTTGTTTCCACAACTTTTGCATCTTTTGATAAACTTTTTCCACATTATGACAATGAGATATCGTTGGGATGGTTGTTTATTGATGAAGCAGGACAAGCGACACCCCAAGCTGCTGTGGGTGGGTTATGGCGTTCAAAACGCGTGGTTGCAGTAGGCGATCCTTTACAACTTGAACCTATCTTGACCGTTCCAATTACTGTTCAAGAAGCACTGAAAAAACATTTTATAATCAACGATATTTGGCTTCCCAAAAAATGTTCTGTTCAAAGCTTAAGTGATAGAGTTAATACATATGGCACATATTTAAAAAATGAGAATGGAGAAAATCTTTGGATTGGATCGCCTCTGCGTGTACATCGTCGCTGTGAAAATCCCATGTTTGAAATATCGAATCGTATTGCCTACGATGGAATGATGGTTTTCGGGACCCCACTTCGAGAAAATGTTTCTATTGAATGTTCCAATTGGTTTCATATAGAAGAGGAATCTGGGGATGGTCATTGGATAGAAGCAGAAGGAGTAGTAACACGAGAATTGATCAGAAAGCTGTATTCAAATGGCATAAGCGAAAAAAATATCGCTATAATTTCCCCGTTCACAGCGGTTGTAAAGCGGCTGTACAATTATTTTCCTCGGACCGAATATAATTTAAAAATAGGCACTATACATACCATGCAAGGCAAAGAAGCTGATGTTGTAATCTTAGTCTTAGGAGGCGATCCTAAAAAACCGGGCGCTAAAGACTGGGCTTCAGAAAAACCTAATCTACTTAATGTCGCCGTCAGTCGCTCAAAAGCTAGACTTTACGTAGTTGGAAATAGAATCTCCTGGGGTTCAAAACCATACTTTCGTCAGCTTTCACAATTGTTATAGTTGGAGTCCTCATGGAGCTCACCACTTTTTTCGGGTCTAGAGAACCCTCAAATCGAATATGGGGGTATGTTACAATGCCAGAATACAGATTTTTGCTATATGGAAATGGACATGGACGAAAAAGATTATCATTTTAAAATTCTAAAGTGGGAAGATGTTCGAACCAGCGTCAAGAAGGTCAATCCCGAGCTTGCGGAAATCATAGACCGCATCAACCCAGATAAACGCTATCCCCTGATAAAAGCCTCTTATCGTTTTGGCGATTTGATTGTCAAAGACGGCGTGACCCAACTACCCGATAAAAATGGCACGCTACTTCCTCTAACAGATCCAAGTATTCGAAAAAATATCAAAGAACAACTTTCGTATTCAGCCATTCCACTTTTTCTTACACTCAAAAATGCCAATGAGGTTTTTATAAATTCTGCTTCGAGAGCAATCCCATTAAACATGTTTTATCCTGGGAGCCTTTTAGGATTATTTGAATCACTCGACTATATGTTTGGTAGAGCCTCTACTTCAAAATGGTGTGTATCTGCGGGAGGCAGAAATTTATTTACCCTACCGAAGATAAATGAGATCTCTGGGTTTAAACGTCTTAAAATTGCATATGATCTCGACTCAAAAATACAACCCCGATATTTAACTGACCATTGGAAAATATTTCATGCCATCACGAATCATAAAAATTTTGAACAGCCGTGGCATAACGAAGTTATATTTTTCACTAAAGGTTGGTTTACACATCAAAAAGATTGGGCGTGGTACTCCTTTAAAGATTACTTATGCAGAAACGCATGGGCTCAAGCACAATTTGCTATTAGCAAAGTAAGTTTAAATTTGGCATGGGAGCATTTTGCAGATGCGATCTCCTCTCGCAACCTTAGACCCACCCCATATATAGCAGATCAAGTTAAGCATATTATGTTAATGGCTGCTGGCCGAAGTGTTGGGTTTAAATCAGCCGATGACTCAAATCAGGTGGCGCCAACGACGGGGTTACAAAAGGCGATCATAGAAACGTATCAACTTAAAAAATATTATCCAACTATTATGCACATCTCGAGCATTGAAAAAGACTCTAATCTACCCATTTACTATTCGCTATCATATCCAACTTTGCTTGAAGGTTCGCCTCAAAATAAAACACCTGGCTCAACAATCATGCTTGATCTTAGAGAAATTAAACAATTGATTGATACGATAAGACCCGTTTTTCATGACCATGCAAAAGTCGATGATAACGCATTTGATAACGTGAAATTTGATTACTTTCATGTTGAAAATGATAAATATGGAGAAATCTTACAAAGCGATAATGTTCTTAAACTCAACAACTCTCTGTTTAATGAAAATCAATCCAAAGGCAAAGAATTTTGCGCTACCAGTCAGTTTTGGCGTGGATGCGTAATGATTTCAAAAGAATAGTTCTATAGCTTCGATCTTGGAAGCAGTCTTTTGACTGGATCAGCTTTTTCAAAAGCACGATTGATAACTACACTTTCCGGCGCTATTCCTCCAGAATTTTTTTCTATAGCCTGAACATCTGAAAAAAACGCCAAGTTTTTTTCCAAGTGAGCGTAATCTTTTTGTCGTTTAAGCCAATGAATTGCAACGTATTTTTGCAGGAGTGGATGTAAAGCCTGTCTACTGCCAATATGATTGATGGTTTTACCGTCATTAATAGCTTTTGTTGCACACAAAATAGCTTGGAGACATCCGCCCAATAATAAACCTTGCGTCACTTCGATACTGTTTGCGGGAACATTCCAAGGATTCCGATCAAAATTAATGGGAAACCCTCCCTGTAATACGGTAATCGTTCTTCCGTTTTTCGTGTAACACACTATGTCAGAAAGAGTATCAATGGGCACAATACTCTGACTGCCAATAGAACGGAGGAGCGTTTTAAATTCTTTATCTTCCGATGTACAACTAATAAATGTTTTATCTTTTTTGATAAGCTTTAATAAATCAACTTTGCTAGTTATATCCTTTCCTGTACAGCCGAAAATAATATCTGCAATAGCTATCACACTATCAACGTTTTCCATTCTAAAAAAGCTTTTATCTATGATTTGTTGAAATGCTGATTCGCTTTCATCGTAAACAGCGACAGTATATCCAAGCGACAAAAGAAGTTTCGTGATAGCTCCTCCTATTGCACCATTCCCAATAATTCCAAAGGTGGTTTTTCCTGCCTCTGTCTGTAGAGAAGCAAGAAGATTTCTGACTTTTCTTATGACTACATTAATAATAGCTTCGGCAATCAGAGGTGGTTCAAGAATTTTTTTAACTGCACAGGTTGCAACTTCTATAAGCGGAAACGGTAACAAACTCACAGATTCGGTATACAACCCTCCTCTAGTTTGTTCTATAGCAGCAATTCGATAATTTAAACCCACTGAAGAGGGAATATTTTCTAAACAACGGCCACCTTCGTCAAGAATAATTATTGCATCAATGGGTTTACCATTAATTTCAGCCATACAATTTCGCCACATTTTAGCGATACCGCGCTGACAATATTCTTCGTATTCTCCAGGCTTTAGAGGTTTGTTACTTGGCATTAAATGAATGCCACGTTTTTTAACTTGGGCTTCAATGACGGGAGACGTTGAATAGCATTTGCCTGAAAAAAACATATTGTACGGTTTAACGCCCAACGCAATTAACGCATCAAATAGCGTTACGGTTGTTTCCAAAACATGCTGCACCCCGATAAATACAGTATTGCTTAGATCTGGTAAGCCCACTTGAGTTTTTATAATTTCGACCATGTCATCAAGGAGTGATAATGTTGGAATTTTATATTCTTCGGGTTTAAAAAATCCTTGTGTTGAAGACAAATCACCATTTCTTTTTTCAGATAACGCAATACTTGAGGGGATAGCACCTTGAGAACCAGGTTTTTTTTCTCTCATACCCTACTCACTTAAGTCCGGCTGGACTCATCTTTATAGTAATTTACTATAGTGTATTACCATAGTAACAAGTTCATTCTACCCCAACCCCCCATTTTTGTCTCAATTTCACCCATATATGACCTTTTTAAGCCTTATTATTTTTCCCCCAAAATTTTGGACAAAAAATCGTGGTACCTAAATAACAGGCCCTATGTTGAAATGCTACCCATCGTAGAACTAGGACAGATACACGTTAAGGAGAACAAAATGAACACCCCAACACTTCCTCCCAAGCAACTGTGAATATTACGGCCCATCTCGAACACTAGTTACGGTTTTATTCGAACAGTGATTATGGTTCATCTCGAACACTGATTATGGTTTTACTCGAACAGCGATTATGGTGAAATCGAACACCTGATTTCGGTGGGATTTTAGAT
>DASZBR010000001.1:0-162519 GCA_035943935.1 Gammaproteobacteria bacterium | reverse complement strand
CCCCAAACATTGGCAGGTATTATTGGCTTATCGACGTATTTACCATTTAGACATCATCTATTAGCAGAGAAACATCCGGAAAATCATGATACGCCGATCTTTTTAGCCCACGGTACGCGTGATCCGATTCTTCCTCACGAGTGGGCAGTCCTTTCTAAAGAAGCGCTGGAAAAAACGAAGCATAAAGTTACGTTGGATTCATATCCGATGAGTCACACGGTGTGTCCGGAGGAAATAGAAACCTTAGGAAAATGGCTTCTCGCTACGCTGCCGGAGCAGAAACGGTAAGTTTACTGACAAGCGCAGACATCTTTTCATCTTGCCCCTGAATGGCCTTTTTAAGATATCGATTGGCAAAAAAGGTAATACCACCTTTGAGGCCATACGCTAATTGTCGAGCGGCACTTCGTTCTGAGCTTAAGAAGAATTTATCCGCTGTGCTATTCACACAACTTTCCAAGCTTTCCGCCAATACATTTGCCGCTCTGGTTTTTAAACCCATTTCGCCATGTTTGTTCAACATGCGAATAAACGTCAGCAATTGTTTTACGGTGTACTGCTCTCTATTTTTTTCTATGTTGCCTACCATTTGGTTTGCGAGCAAAAACCACTTCTCGTAATTATGTTCAAACGTCGCTCTTTTAGAAAGCACAACAAAAAGACTGATTTTTTCCTCAGGCAACTCTGCTGTTACCGGTTTTGCAACAACTCTTTTTGTCATAAGGGTTACAAACGCCTTATCTTTTTCTCTGTGTTCATTCAACACGTGAAGAAAGCGTGACACTTGTTTTTCTGTGAAATCTTCAATCTTTTTTAAAACTTCAACAGCAAGTCCCAACCACCATTTTATATTACGCCCTTCAGGATCTTTATCTGCGTAGTATAGAAATAATGCCAAATGATCCTGAGGTGTTTTTGGCTGAAATGTTGTAAGAACTTTGTCTTTTACTTCCTGCGATTCCACTGAATCATCAAGCTTACGAAGAAATGCGACCGCTTGCACACCCGAATAATCGTTCTCAGGTTTGGACAGAAACATAAATAAGCGAAATTTAGTTTCAGCTGACATCGTATTGATATCGATAGCGAGCCACTCGATAATAAGCGCCGTCATTTCTTTTACGTCTTCATGTTCTGGATGCCGACTCAGTTCGTCGAGAAGATCCAACGCCCGTTGTGTACTATTCTTCTCAGTTATCCCTGTAAAACCCGCAGCAAGTGCAAGCCATAGTTTTTCATAATCAGTATAGTTTTCTGCTTTCGACGCAATAAGAAATAAATTCCAACCATGGGTTGTTTCCGACAAAAAGTGCGGAATAAGTTCGGGATGACGTCTACCTGCGTTAATAAAAAAATCCATTTTTTGTTTGTCGGAATAGTGTTCATAGCGGTCCATCACTAACAAGAAAAAAGCAGACCATAATTCTTCATTACCGACATAGTTTTTTTGTTCCGAAAAATAAAGAAATAATGCGTAATTATCTTCATCCGCTTTTGGCTGAAGTTGCTCAATGGCTTTATTTTTCAGCGGTGCTGCAACAGATGCTACAGGCCAATACCATCGTGACTCACTGTTTTCTTTCTTCATACGCTCATCAAGATTACGAAGAAATGCGACAACACGATCGCCAGATAAGCGGTTAATATTCGCAATAATAATTTCTGCTGATGCCTGCCACTCGGCAGAAGAGGAGAGAAATAGGCCCAATTGCTCATCAAGCTGATTAGTTGAAATATCTTCTCTCATCGTAAAACCTCTTGGGTCAGTAGTATTATGACTAGTAGTGTACTACCCTAACCTTAAGGTTTTATTAAGAAATCGTGTATTTCTTAGAGTTTTTCGCCCATTTTCAGCCATTTCTTAAGAAAACCTTAAGGTTTAGCGTGTAAACTGCAAGTCACCTAATGACAAGCGCAATGGCAATCCATGAAAGAACTCTTTAAAGCTTTACTCATACAAAAAACAAGGGAACTGCAGACGGTACTGACATTGGACCACGCACAACGCCGGGCCTTTAAAAAAGCACACGGAGTGCGCAGTCAACCCACATCTAAACTTCCGCCTATCCCTGCGTTACCTCAAAATAAAGTCCCCGATACCTATGCCTTGATAGCCCATATCATCAACTACCACAGTAAAAATAAAGGCCTCCTGGTTGTAGAAGCTGTCGGCGATAACCTTGTTATTCACTATAACGATACAAAAGTAGAAGTAGAAGTAGAAGTAGAAGTAGAAAGGGCCAAAGCATTACTCGATGAAGTACTGAAAATCTGGACGCCGTTAGAAACATGGCAGTTAATGACCGTAGAAAAACAACGCTATCTACAATGCACGGGATTTGAATATCTCCCTCATATCATAAGCCTGTTTACGAACAAAACCGTGAAGCAACTCAGCCAAGATTATGCGTTAGAGACAATAGAATCTGCTGTAGACAATGGTGTCATTTGTCGAAGAATCGTTGACTCAACACGTATATCTGTTGCGGCCAAACTCGTCACCGCCACACAAACACCCGTCGATAATAATACTGAATTCATGCGTATCGCTATTCACGTCCATGGTCATCTATTTTTCTCTGAAGCACCTGAGTTGCTCAAACCTAAAGTTCAATCACTCAATAAATTTATTTTAAACTGTTTTGAGTTCGGTAAAAGTGCCCAAAAATCGATTGAAGATATCACACGATACTGTGAAACAATGGCAGAAAGAGATTCAGATCTCGATCTATTCTTATTACAAAAAAATTATCTTAAAACCATGCTGGCGACTTTCCACGACAAAAGAATGATCGATTTGCTGAATGACCATGCAAATACACCAACCGATCTTCTTGATGCCGTTGTTGTGGGAATGCTGAAACGCCTTATTACAAAAATGCATAAAAATCCACAACCGTCTTTCGAACTTTTAACGCTGTGTGCTCCAGAAATTAGCGTTCTATTTGCGTTTTATCTCAATACAGAAAAATCGGCTGATGCAAAAGATCAATTGACTCAGGCATTACTCAACACCGTCATGCAGAAATATATTCATTGTCTTGAAGCATTAGACCCACGCGAAAATACTACGGTTGAAACAACGTTGTGTTTAAGCGCTGAATTCACTAAAAAACTCTGCATACATGCAAAGAACCTGTGGCGCGACGAAGATGCACTCACGGCGCATTTTGCTGCGTTAAAAGCGTTAATGAAATATTACCGCACCACCCAAGACTGGACTAAAGCAAAAGTAATCTGCGATGACTACATTAAATTATTACCCTCCGCTCCGCCGGAGGTAACGTCAGGCACAGATCGTCGCGTCATTAAGCTTTCTATTCGTCTTGAATTTGCTTTTGCACAAGGTTATTTTTATAAGGCGTTAGACTATTACAAATCATTGAGCAAATATCCTGACGAAGTATTTCTACTGGCAACCTGGGGTGACGATTTAGTCTGCGCCTTTGCGAAAACCCGTGACTATCTCGATGTGTTAAACACAGGACTTAAAACACTTGCACTGCTGTTGCCCAAACACAAAGATAATGCAGACGTCATTGCATTCCAAGAGACATGCGACGCCCTGAAGAGAAAGCATTTACCACAGCTCATCAGCTGCGATCCTGGTCGAGTTATGCTCGATGAAGAGACGTTAAATGTCATACTGGTTCCGCCCAATCGAGAAGATCTGGATTATTACCAAGCTGCACTTGCAACCCAAAAGATTAGCGCTACGCTTGACGATAACGGTCTTGTGCTCATTCACCCTCATACAGTTTCTGCAAAAAAACTGAAAAGCGCGCTACATGCTGCGCCGAGATTAAAAGAAAGAAAACTTCAAGAAGAAGAAGAAGAAGAAGAAGAAGAAGAACGTAAGGCGCAAGCGGAAGAAACAACTGCAGTACTTCAAGAAAAAAGCGCTGTTCTTGATAATCGTCTTCTCCATGTTCTCACTGGAGTCATTGGAACTCAGAAAAAGAAATCTGACAAAAAACCAAAGGCGGGTGCAGCTTCTCCTGAGAATTACAAAAATCCACATGCTTTTTTCCAACCACAAGAACCTATCTTAGTATGGCGATTAAAAGATCCGAAAGGGGGTTATGCGTGTTTTGTTGAAAAAGATGCAACCACTGTCGTATTTGATTTTTCTGCGGTGAGAGAAAAATTGAACGCTGAGTTAACCGCAAACATACTTGATAATCAATTTAAGATGGGCAGACCCGTCGGACAATTTGGTGTTTTTAAACGTATGAGCAAAAAACAGTATGAATTAAAGTTAGCTGCGGATCGCGTGGATTTCATCAAAGATAAAACTAAAGTCAAAATAGTCTGTGGTGACGGGCTCAATGAAATAACAAAAGAAATTCCGGTATATCGTGCATTAACGGTGCGGAAGAAGTAACTATTAGGCGGCGGGTGCAGTAATACGATTCACAACATCCGTGAGAGCCTCGTCTTTATCTTTGCAGGCTTTTTTGAGGCGATACTGCACACGGTAGCTCTTAAATAAGAATAAATCCTGTTTGATGGCATCTTCCACATATTTTACGGTCGAGTTTTTTTGTCGTTCAGCTTTATTATCACCGTACGCTTTAGTTAAACCCATTAACAATGCATCAATAACTTTTTGACGAATGACGTTATACTCTCCACTCTTATTAAATTTATTCAGCTTGCGCAAAAACATCAGCATGTCTTTCCCGTCATACTGATCAATATTCTCTGCAATACTTTCCGCCAAATTACGCCATAACGCTTTATTATTTTCATAATTCTGCGTTTTAGAAAGGGCAATAAAATTCGGCAAACTCACTTTATTTAAGGCTGATTTATCTAAACCTTCAATCGTTAAAGCCACTTCTCTGTGTTGATTTAACAAATAATAATACGTTAGTTTTTGAGTTCGCGTCGCAACTCCCGGTAAAGACAACGGCATTGTTTTGATTATTTTCCCTGCTTCTTTATCAACAAGCATACTGCTCGCCGCTTTTTTCCACGCAGCTTCATTGCCCGCATAGTTTTCAGTAAGGCGACTTAATTCTTTTAGTTGTTCATGAATCTCAACGGTTTTTAATAACGAATGATAAATGATTTTTTGATCTTCAGTGAAGAACGCTTCATGTCCAAAAACATCAGCTTTAGCTGTTTCCCACTCTGCTTCATTGCCTACATAGTGTTTAGTAAGATCTCGTAGCTGATTTAATTTATTATTAATAATTACCCGTTTTCTGCTGTCACACATACTGTCGCTAAGTTCTTGGAATTTATCCTCGTTGCCCGCGGAGTTCTCCGCAAAGTAACGCAGCAATATTAATTGATTATCTTGCCCTTGTGGCTTAACTTCTTGTGCAAGTTCTGCCAACATCGCTTTTACTTCAGCAGTAGGATTCTTATCTTCGAGCAAATAAAGAAATACCGTCCACTTGTATTGGTGTGGCTGATCCAGAAGAGACTTATTATCTTCAAACAAGGCATCTCTTTCCTTTTGATCTTCACATAGAAAATAATTTTTGATGACATGGAAAAATTCCATCGCTTCAGCACTGGTGGGTCGTTGTCTATGATGATTTGAAGCCATTCTTCTCAAAAAATTAATAATGGCCACTCGATACTTCAGCGGAATCTCACTTTCCATTCCAGAAAATATGCCCTCAAAAGAATATTCATCGAGCGCCTTATTCTCGTACGTCAATCCTTTTAAAGGATTAGACGCACGCAGCATATAGAGAATAACAGGTACCAATGAACGAACATCACTGGTTAGGCCAATCTTATCTTGAAAAATTTCCGGAGCCACAAAACCACGACTCCCTCTGCGTAACTTTAGATCAACAAGCGCTTTTGGATCCTCTGACGTAAATTCGGTTGCGAATCCATAATCAAGATTTTGTACTGATCTCACCTCTCCATTCTCGACCAAAACCTGAACATTCTCAGGTTTTATGTCTCCAAGAACAAAAGCACTACCCGAACTTTTAGCACTGTGCACCCGAGCCACATCGACCATCAACAGCCAAATTGCTTTCATCATCTGAGCAGAAGACAGATTCTGCACTGAAGAATCCAAGTGAAACACATTTCTCTCGTCGTGATGACCCAGCGTACGTCCCTGAATATATTCTGAAATTAAGTACGTTTTTCCTGATTTCGGGTGACGAATCGCCGGTTCAACTTTAAAATTTCTGCTCAGTGCTTTCACTTCATCCTTGATCAAGGCTTGATATTCTTGCTCTGCTTTATCTTCAGGCGTTGCCATAGTTTTTACGACAAATTTTTCACCAAATTCGCCGTTTTCTGGATTGACAAAATACGCTTGATATACAGCACCAAATTTGCCTTGTCCAAGTTTTTTTTCAAAATCCACGACGTAAAATTTACTATGATGGATTTTAATTAGCTCATAATGACCATAGCGTTTGAATTCTTTTCCTGTTCTTCTCAACTCATCTATAAATTTTGTCGGAACTTTTCGAGTCAGTACAGCTGGAAGAGAAGTAGGTGTGTCGATAAGTTCAGCTGTTTTCTGCTCTAATTCATCAACTAACTTAGTCACAAACAATCGCTTGGGATTAAAATAAAACATGTTTTCTTTATAGTCTTTCAAACCATCAACCAATTTTTCAATGACGGTATTTTGAATGCTTTCATACTTGCCGATGTGATTACCATGAGGGAGTTCTTTAAGAAACGTCAGCATTTGTGTGCTGGTATACGCATTAATATTATTCGCGATAATATAAGCGTGGTTCAAACGCTCTTCAGAATCAGCCTTCGCCTCAAGAAATAACTGAAGTTGAACATCTGTGTCATACACGGCATCGATCATTTCTTTATACTTACCCGCGCTCTCAAGAACCATACGATTTTTCTGAAAAAGGCGAGTTAATCTTAGGCGCTGTTCCAATGTGCGTGGAGTAGATGAAAGATCAGCTAAAATATTTGCTTCGACAAAACTTATATATAACAGCGCGTTTTTAACAAGTGGAGAATCAAAATTAATGTCGGAATAACCACGCACCAAAATAATAATATTAAATAAGTCGTCTAGAAGTTTACGCTCGAGATTTAACTTCTTAATTTCTTCTGTTTTCGCGATCCAAACCTCATCAGCTGCACCTTTGGTGGCGAGAATTCCAAGCGCAACCGCCCGACGTTTCTCGGAAATTTCAGATTCCTGCGGCTGTACAGCGTTGGCTTGCTCCACTAACGTTTCCTTAATTTAATCGTTCGGCAGTTCATTATATCTCTTCTAACCTTAAGGTTTTATTAAGTTTTTATTACAGCTGCTTCTTTTTTTAAGTGAATCAACAATAAAGACACCGCTGAGGGTGTCATGCCCGGTAAACGAGACGCCAAACCAATCGTCCCCGGTTTTGATTGCTTTAAGATATGACGAACTTCATTCGATAAACTCGGCACTGCATCATAATTAATCTCATCAGGTATGAGCCTATTTTCTTGTTTTTTATCGCGATCTATTTCGACTTGTTGTCGTGCAATATAGCCCGCATATTTTTTCTGTATTGCCACTTGTTCTCTAACAACATCAGGCACATCGAGATCTTTATCTTTCTGCGATCGCTCTATTAATTCCCGTTTGATACTGAAATTTTCCCAACGAATATCATCAACCAAACCTAATTCACGACCTATTTCTGTGAGACGCAAATCCGCATTATCTTCGCGTAGCATTAATCGATATTCTGCGCGCGACGTAAACATTCGGTATGGCTCTGGCGCACCGCGTGTAATTAAATCATCAATCAAAACACCGATATAAGCTTGATCTCTTCGTGGTGTCCACGCTTCTTTATCCTGAATTAATCTGGCTGCATTTAATCCTGCCATTAGTCCCTGAGCTGCTGCTTCTTCATAACCTGTTGTGCCGTTTATTTGTCCGGCAAAAAATAAGCCTGAAATTGATTTGGTTTCGAGTGATGGCTTGAGATCTCTCGGATCAAAAAAGTCATATTCAATAGCATAACCGGGTCGAATAATATGAGCGTTCTCTAAGCCCTTTATAGATCTGACTAAATCAAATTGAACTTCGTAGGGCAAACTAGTTGATATGCCATTCGGATAAACTTCGTGCGTATCTAATCCTTCGGGTTCGAGAAAAATCTGGTGCGAACTTTTATCCGCAAACCGTACAATCTTATCTTCAATAGACGGACAATATCGCGGACCCACGCCTTCTATAACACCTGTATATAACGGTGATTCGCCTAATCCGGCTGCAATAATATCGTGGGTATTTTGATTAGTATGAGTGATATAACAACAGGTTTGTTCTGGATGATCTTCAGCACTGCCTAAATATGAAAATACAGGAATGGGTGTATCACCATATTGTGGAATTAATTCAGAATAATCAATGGTTCTGCCATCGATTCTGGGCGGCGTGCCTGTTTTTAATCGACCTACGCGTAAAGATAATTCACGTAATTTTTGAGCGAGTGTTAACGCAGGAGGATCACCGGCACGCCCTGCTTGAAAATTACTTAAACCAATATGAATTTTGCCCGCAAGAAAAGTTCCAGCGGTAAGCACAACAGCGCGCGCATAAAACTTTAATCCCATCTGGGTAATCACACCCGTAACCTGATTATTATCCAAAATTAAATCATCAACCGCCTGTTGGAATATGGTTAAGTTATTTTGATTCTCTAACATAAATCTAATACTTTTTTTGTATAAAATTCTATCGGCTTGTGCACGAGTTGCTCTTACCGCAGCGCCCTTACTTGAATTTAATACTCTAAATTGAATGCCGGATTTGTCAGTCGCGATGGCCATTGCACCACCGAGTGCATCGATTTCTTTAACTAGATGACTTTTGCCAATTCCACCGATGGCAGGATTACAGGACATTTGTCCTAGCGTTTCTATATTGTGGGAAAGCAAAAGAGTACGCGCGCCAATTCGAGCTGAAGCCAATGCCGCTTCCGTGCCCGCATGTCCCCCGCCGATGACGATAACCTCAAAATGATTGTGTTTATCTACGCTTTTCATAGAATTTGATGATACCATATTGAGATGGAACTCCCGATTTATCATATAGATACTTTTACCGATAAAATTTTCGCCGGCAACCCTGCGGGTGTTTGTCTATTGAGCGAATGGCTACCCGATGAGGTCATGCAATCCATCGCGGCTGAAAACCATCTTCCTGCTACCAGTTTTGTCATATCCAAAGATGAAAAACACGAAATTCGCTGGTTTTCACCGTCTGAAGAAGAACCTTTGTGTGGTCATGGCAGTCTGGCCGCCGCCTATGTTTTATTACGCTGGATCTATCCCTGGCTGGACGAGATTACTTTTGAGAGTAAGAGTGGACCCATTACTATTCGCAAACAACAAGATGCTTATTTGATTAATCTTCCCGCTCACCCGGCATTCCCAGCTGATATGCCAGAAGGTATTGAATTGGGACTGGGGGTTGAGCCTCGACAACTCCTCAAAAACGACAAATTTTATTTGGCTATATTGGAATCTGAAAAACAGGTTCGTCAACTTAAGCCCAATTTGTATAAATTAGATGGTTTGGGATTACGCAGAATAGTCGTCACTGCACCCGGTGACAGAACAGATTTTGTCTCGCGCTATTTCAAAACCCAAGGATTAATTCAAGAAGATCCGGTGACAGGCTCGGCGCATTGTATGTTGATGCCGTATTGGGCACGTCGCTTGAACAAAAATCGCTTACAAGCACAGCAAGTTTCTCAACGCGGTGGAAGTTTAATCTGCGAATTAAAACAAGACAGAGTCATGATCAAAGCTCAGGCCATTGCGTATTCACAGGGAACGTTGACCATCTAACAACCTGTGGGGGCGAGATTCTTCTCGTCCCCACATTGAGATTTACTGACAATTCTTCGCAATCAACGCATCTAACTCATCACGCTGTGACTGCAGGGTGTTGTTGGTTTCTGTATTCATATTGGTTTGGTTATACAATTGCTGACGTTTTAACTCGACACAGTTCACTTTCGACCCACTAGGATTCTTCGCCGGTGGAAACCACTGAATGTTGGGACGATGATGGCAACCCGCTAAAACAGCCACAAAACACACTAAAACCAACCCCTGAACGGCAAATTTCATCGCATGAACTCCTTATAAATGATAGACTCGGCGATTGTAACTAAAGAGAGGCACCGTGGCAAAACGTCGTCAAATATCAGATCCCTTCGCCGAACGCGAAAAAATGCGCTATGAAAATCCAATTCCCAGCCGGGAGTTGATTATGGAAGTGCTCAAAAAAAAGGGAAAACCCGCTAAACCCGAAGAACTTCAAAAAGTACTGGGTATCAAAAGCGATTCCACTCAAATTGAAGCATTCAACCGTCGTTTAGGCGCAATGGAACGTGATGGTCAACTTCACACGACCCGTCGCGGCGAATACGGCTTAGTCAGCAAAATGAATTTAATCTCCGGTCGCATCATCGGCCACCGTGATGGTTTTGGATTCGTCGTTCCCGATGACGGCAGTGATGATTTATTTATGCCGGCTAAATATATGCGTTCTGTTTTTGATGGCGATCGCGTATTAGTTCGCATTGCCAATATTGATAAACGCGGAAGATTAGAAGCAGGCTTAGTTCAAGTTTTAGAATGCAATACGACTCAATTAGTCGGCAAATTAGTGAAAGAACAGGGTTTATTATTCGTCATTCCGGATCACAAACGCATCACGCAAGAAATTTTAATTCCACCCGGTGAAGAAGGTGGCGCAAAAAATGGCCAAATCGTCACGGTTCAAATTACGTCACAGCCGTCGATACATAAACAACCCATTGGCAAAATTATAGAAATATTGGGCGACCAACGCGCTCCGGGCATGGAAATTGATATTGCCGTTCGCACACATTCTTTACCCTACGAATTCCCTGAAGTGGTATTAAAAGAAGCGCGTAAATATAAAGAATTAACACCTGGCGCAACCTATTCTGACAGAGAAGATATTCGCGATATGCCATTAGTGACAATTGATGGCGAAGATGCCATGGATTTCGACGATGCGGTTTATTGCGAAAAACGCGCAAAAAATGGCTGGCGTTTAGTCGTTGCGATTGCAGATGTCAGTCATTATGTAAAACCGGGATCTGAATTAGACAAAGAAGGTTACGAGCGCGGAAATTCTGTGTATTTCCCGGGCAAAGTCATTCCCATGCTTCCGGAAAATTTATCGAATGGTTTATGTTCATTAAATCCAAAAGTTGATAGATTTTGCATGGTCTGTGATATGGACATTACGGCTGATGGCGAAATTAAAAAATATAAATTTTATCAAGGCGTGATGAATTCCAAAGCGCGACTCACGTATACACAAGTGGCTGATGCATTAGCGGGCGATAAAAAAGCGCGTGAATTATTGGGTAATCTCTATTCCCATATTGAAGACTTTCATGATCTGTATCAGCAATTATTAAAAAACCGTCATATGCGTGGCGCGTTAGAATTCGAAACCGTCGAAACGAAAGTTGTTTTTAGCAAAGATCGCAAAATAGAAAAAATCGTTCCAGTCATTCGTAATCAAGCACATAAGATGATCGAAGAAGCGATGTTATGCGCAAACGTGTGTGCGTCCAAACATTTATTAAAAAACAAAATTCCCGGTTTATATAGAATTCATGAAGGCCCGAATCAAGAAAAGCTTAATGATTTGAGAGATTTCTTAAAAGAATTTAATTTGGGTTTACGCGGCGGAGATAGCCCACGCCCTAGCGATTATTCTGCATTAATAGAAAGCATTGAAGGCCGACCTGAAGCGGGCATTATCCAGACTGTATTATTACGTTCTCTCCAACAAGCGGTTTATAGTCCTGAGAATGAGGGACATTTTGGATTGGCGTATGACGCTTACACACATTTTACCTCACCGATTCGACGTTATCCGGATTTATTAGTGCATCGACAAATTAAACATGTCGGTGATTTTGACAGCATTAAATTACAGCAAATTGGCGAGCATTGTTCATTTACCGAACGCCGCGCAGATGAAGCATCACGTGATGCGATGACTGCATTAAAATGCGAATTCATTGCAAATCGTGTTGGCGAAAACTTTGACGGTATTATTACGTCAGTTGCCGGCTTTGGATTATTTGTCGAATTAAAAGATCTTTATGTTGAGGGTTTAATTCACATTACGTTATTACCCAGCGATTATTATCGATTTGATCCGAAGAAACACAGGCTTTTGGGTGAACGCGGTGGATTGACGTTTAATTTAGGCGATAAAGTTAAAGTTCGCGTTGTGCGTGTCGATATTGATGATAAAAAAATTGATCTTGAATTAGCCGGCACGAAAAAAGCAGAGCCCAAAGCTGAACCCAAAACCACAAAAAAGAAGCGCAGAAGACATGGCAAATCCAAAAAACGTTAATTTTCCCAAAAATACCGTCATTGGAATACATGCTGTCGAAGCATTACTTATTCATTCTCCTGATAAAATTCAAGAATTGTTTTTGAATGATTTACGTCAAGATGAAAAATTCAAAAAAATTATAAATCTAGCTAAAGAAAATAATATTGCCATTCAGAAATTAGATCCCATTCCTGAACATTCTCAGGGCGTTGTTGCACATTGTTCCGCTAAAAAACATGACACTGATTTAAAAACAGTTTTAGAAAACTTAACAAAACCGGCTTTATTTTTAATTCTCGATGGCGTTCAAGATCCGCATAATTTAGGTGCGTGTATTCGTTCTGCGAACGCTGCCGGTGTGGATGCTGTGATTATTCCCAAAGACAGAGCTGCGCCTCTGAATGAAACCGCAAAAAAAGCAGCTTCTGGTGCGGCAGAATTTACGGAAATTATTACTGTTACCAATCTTTCTCAAACCATAGAATTACTTAAAAAAAATAATATTTGGATTTATGGCTTAGACGGTTCTGCTGAAAAAACAATTTACGCTGAAGACTTCAAACATTCCACGGCGTTTGTATTAGGCGGTGAAGGAGAAGGCCTACGACGTCTCACACGCGAACATTGCGATGGTCTTGTGTCCATTCCCATGGTCGGTGAAATTGAAAGCCTGAATGTTTCTGTCGCGGCGGGGATATGTTTGTTTGAGGTGGTAAGACAGCGTAAGTAGTTTTATTGGACCGGGCATGGCCCGATCCCTACCATCTATATAAATATCGACATATAATCCCCGACCTTATGTAGATTAGCCGACGTAGCTCAGTTGGTAGAGCAACTGATTCGTAATCAGTAGGTCCCCAGTTCGACTCTGGGCGTCGGCACCAGTATCCACAAGGGTTTCAAGGCAAGTAAGATTTTAGAAATATTCGTCTCTGTGTAATTCCTGTGTAATTGTGCAAATGTTTTGTCGCCTCCACCTAGACCACACCTAGCTTTATCACCAACAAGCATTATCGCAATGATGAACCGCAGAAACAGATAGGTTACCAATATAGATTTGCAGCTTCCCACTAGATGTAACTTATTTTTTATGAAACTGAACTAGCAACGGTCAAAAAAATTCACGGAAAACTTAATATAAAAATATTATAATAGAAAAAATTGCGGCCGACCTGTGTAAAATCCTACAAACAATTTAATTGTCTGAAATCCCCCCCCTTAAAACTCCATTGAAATACTTTTTATAAAAAACCAGGCAAGCTTGTGGTTTATAGTCTATTCTCATAAACTTAAAATTAAGAAAGTGTTCTAACTAAGATTTTATTTATTGTGAAAAGGAAAAGTATTGTTTTTAGTGCAACCGAAGAGCCTACATTTTTAAAATTATTTTTTTCTAAAAAAGAGAGTTTTTCGTATTTCCATTTATTAATGATACTTGCAGATACAAGCCTACTGAAGTTAGCGTAGACACTCCAGAGACAAAATAGGTCTTGGAAATCAATGGAAAAGGAAACGGTATTGTGAAAGTAGTATCCCTTTTTTCGGGTTGCGGCGGACTTGATCTTGGCCTTATCCAGGCAGGGCATGAGATTATCTGGGCAAATGACATTGATGCTGATGCTGTCGCCACTTACACCAAAAATATCAACAGTCATGCCGTTCTGAGCCCAATCGAAGACATTCTATCGTCAAGCGTACCAAACTGCGACATCATTGTCGGCGGCTTTCCTTGCCAGGGATTTTCGCAAGCCAATAGACAGCGCTTCGAAGATGACAAAAGAAACAAACTTTACCTGGAATTTCTTCGCATTATTACTGCAAAACAACCCGCATATTTTCTAGCTGAAAATGTCCGCGGTATTCTCAGCTTGGCACAAGGTAAAGCTATCCAAAAAATTGAAGCTGATTTTGCTGCTGCGGGCTATCGAGTTCAAAAACAACTTTTCAATGTAGCTGATTTTGGCGTTCCTCAAAACAGATGGCGCGTTATTATCGCAGGGACAAGAAAAGACCTACCCCCGGAAGCAAACTACATTTATCCCTCGCCAACTCATGGCAAACACAACATTATAAAAAATAAAAGCCTAAAACCGTGGGTGACAATTAGTGATGCTTTAAAGGGAATCCCCGAACCTGACAAAAAGCACACTCTCATCAACCACATCTATTCTCTGTACAAAATTACTAACAGGAATTTTACGGGCCACAGAACAACTGATCCAAATAAACCTTCTCCAACTATTTTAGCTCGAGGAGATGGAAAAGGTGGAGTTTGTGCCATCCAGCATCCTTTAAACCACAGACGCATGTCTATTCGAGAACAAGCTACTATTCAAACCTTTCCATTAACATTTGAATTTATTGGCGCAATGAATTCATGTTATCGACAAGTAGGAAATGCTGTGCCCACCCTGTTTGCAAAACAACTAGGCAAACAATTGACTCTAGCAGAAAAAAAATTGGAGGCAGCACAATGAAAGTAGTATCACTTTTTTCCGGTTGCGGTGGACTTGATCTTGGCCTTATTCAAGCAGGACATAAAGTCATTTGGGCAAATGATATATATACCGACGCTGCTGCCACCTATATCAATAACATTGGCACGCACGTTGACCAACGAGACGTTAGGAATATTTCTTCCTCTGATATACCTGACTGCGACGTTATTGTAGGTGGATTTCCTTGCCAAGGTTTTTCAGTGGCCAATCGAAATCGAAACATTGACGATATAAGAAATCAGTTATATCGACAGATGGTCAGAATTATTAATGATAAAAAACCAAAATTTTTCATCGGAGAAAATGTTAAAGGCATGATGTCCCTAGGAGGCGGAAAAGTACTAAGTATTATTCTAAGTGACTTTGAAAAAATTGGTTACAATGTTCAATGGAAAGTTGTCAATGCTGCGGACTATGGAGTCCCACAAAATCGCATGAGGTTAATAATTTTTGGAGTCAGAAAAGATCTTTCTTTCACCGACTCAGCATTTCAACTAAAACAGACACATGCTAACCCGGAACAAGCTAAAGCACTTAAACTGCAACCATGGAAAACAGTTGGGGAAGCAGTAGCACATCTACCACCACCAGAAAAAAACAATGATATCCCAAATCATCAATGCTCTAAATATAAGTTGCGTTTTAATGGCCACTTGGGACATAGGATTATCGACCCAAATAAACCTTCTCCAACCGTAACTGGACGTGGAGATGAAAAAGGTGGTGTAGTGGTTTTACATCACCCCAGCAATAAGCGACGAATGACAGCAAGAGAACTAGCTGCTGTACAATCATTTCCCGATAAATTTATATTTGCTGGTACAAAAACATCTGCATACAGACAAATTGCCAACGCTGTACCACCTCTTCTAGGCAAAGCGATTGGATTAATGCTTTCCAATGCAGAAAAAATAGCCAAAAAATCTTCAGTGAATGCAACAAGCACTAAAACGAGGTAAAAACATGATCCCTATTAAACCATTTGATACCTACAAATGGAGATGGCTTAGCGTTGCGCCAACAGAAAGTCTTCTTAGTCCGCCCGTTCTATTAGGAGTTTTACGAGTACTTGCTCGCCATGAAGGTCAGCCCCCGTCCGCACCCAACATTACTGATGAGCTCAGAAAAGTTCAAACTGATACCAAAACAACTGTTAATCTTGCTCGGACTGCAAATCGCAACATTATTCGTAACTCAGGACAATATTGGAAAGGGACCGGTTTACTTACACCAGATAGAGGAGTGATCCATTTAACCTCTCTCGGACAAAGCCTAGCATCGGGTCAAGTTACACAGGGAGAATTCGCAGCTCTGATGATTCAGCAAACAGTTTTACCCAATACATGGACGTATACTTCAGATGAAATCATGAAATGGAAAGCAGCAAATCTAGAAATAAGACCTCTTGCACTAATCCTAGCCATCATCACAGAACTTGGCATCCACCACGGAAATGGAAAAGAAGCCTTTCTTACTCCTCATGAATTAATTCAAATTGTAATCCCACTTGCTGGAACGAAAAAATCTCCCACAGAAATCGCTGGTTACTTAGCAAAATATCGACAAGGCGCTTTGGACATTTCAGCGTGGCCGAATTGTGCACCAGATGCCAATGATCGTCGATTAGCCCGAGAATTCCTGCTTTTTTTATCAAATTTCGGCGTTTGCCGCAAAGTGGAAAAGGATAGAAAGTTGAATGAACGCTACTATTTAGATGAGTTATGCGACAATGCAGCACTTCAAGCTGGTACTTCTGCTTCAATTTTCACTGATGCCAAAAGCAGTCAAGAAGCTATAGAGGTTGTTCGACACAGTCCATTACCTTCAATCATCGAAAGACAACGCACCTCAATAACAATTCTCAGACGACTTAATCAGGCAAAATTTCGCACAATTGTCCTCAAAAAATATTCTGGTCGCTGCTTCTTAACTGGAGAAGAAATTCCTGAAGTCTTGGAAGCCGCGCATATAATTCCTGTCGAACATGGTGGTGCAGATAGCTCCGATAACGGGATATGTCTACGTTCAGACATCCATAGACTTTTCGACTCGGGAAACATTCGCATAAAACCAACAGGTGAATTAAAGTTTTCAGATGTCGTTGTTGCAAGTAAAAATTATTCTGCATTA
Source organism: Gammaproteobacteria bacterium (assembly GCA_035943935.1). Taxonomy (GTDB): domain Bacteria; phylum Pseudomonadota; class Gammaproteobacteria; order DASZBR01; family DASZBR01; genus DASZBR01. The sequence continues at coordinate 145,539 of DASZBR010000001.1, read as the reverse complement.
CCACCTAAAATTATTATCCCGGGTTTTGTAAATCCTGTAAATATTGATTGGAGGGATGCTTATTATTAAATTGCTGATTAATTAGTGAATAAATTATCTTTGTAGCCCACAAAACGTCCTGTTCCATTCTTTAATTTAATACAAATGCCTCATAACAGATAAAACAAAAAAAATGTCTAATCCGGCAACTGATTGAGAATGAAACCCCAACCATCAACAACCTCCTCCAATGCCAAAGAAATATTTTTATCTTCACCACAAATACAAATATGTAAATCGTACGTCATAGTACTCTCAATACATACTGACCCGAGAGAAGCTACTGGATTAAAATCTCCTTCAACCCATTTTTGACGATCCCTTTTTTTTATAAATTTTTTATGTTTTTTTGATTCTGCAACTAACCCAAGAAGCTCAAATGAGGGCCAGCATTTTTTTAAAGTTTCTCTATAGTCTTGATTAATCTCAATTGAAACTGGTGTACTCGGTAATACATGCGCAAGCTTACTATTTGTTATTTGCCAATTATTTTTTATGTGTTCAGCCATATGATAGGCCTCTTCACAAGCTCGTGTTCCATAATAGAAAACATCCTCACTATTCTGATAGCTTTTTGCCCTAAGATAATCGTCAAAAGATCGTCGAACAAATTTAACATAAAAATCCCGAGGGTTATCATCGATCAACGGCTCGTGTATATCACTCATATTTTCTAAAACCCCTTAGTTTTAAACCTTTCAACTACGCCGCTCTCTGAAACTGATACCGCTCATCCAACTTATCCATCGCCGCTTCAATATGCGCACCATTTTGATGACTATATCGCTCTACCATTTGTAATGTTTTATGGCCTGAAATTCTTTTCACGGTTGGCAAATCAATTCCAGCTTGAACTAAATGCGTAATCGCCGTGTGACGTAAGGTATGTCGCACAACTTCTTTCGGATCTAAACCCGCCGCTTCAACAACTCGACGAAAAGCTTTTTCAATATTCATTGTGTGACCCGTATTAGATCTACCTGCAGGAAATAACCATTCTTGATCTTTAGGTAACATTTTTAATTGCGCAGATAAAATCTCAACGAGATGTGAAGTTATGGGTTGTTGTCTTGCACCTGCTTTTGCATGCGGAATATGAATTACTCGCTTATCTAAATCGATGTGCTCAATTTTAATCGAGAGAATTTCCATACGACGCATGCCGGTTTTTAAACCAATCATAATAAACAAATAAATGTGTGGGCTCATATCTTGTTTTGCAGAATCGATTAATCGATCAACTTGTTCAATCGTTAAATAACTAATGCGATTATTTTCTTCTTTCAATTTTTTAATTTGGCACGGTTTATAATCCAACCATTTCCATTCAATCGCTTTGGTTAACAAATGTGAAAGAGTAGCCAATTCTCGATTAATACTGCTATTTTTAACCGTAGCGTCATGACGAGATTTTTTATATCGTTCGACATCAAAGCTGCTAATTTTATCGAGCGGCGTTTCATTAAAAAATGGCGTGAGATGTAAATTTAATTGGTAGGTTTTAGATTTCAAATTTTTACCGTTTTCAGTTTTTTGTTTCTCGAGATATTTTGCTGCCGCTTCTTTGAAACCAAAAACAGTCTTTCGGCCCTTCGGTAAATTGAGTCTGCTATGCCGAGCATCAGTGCGTAGATTGGAAATGGTTTCTCCAACCTGCTGAATAGTTAGACCTTCAGACTCTTTACCTATAACACGATGAATACGTTGACCATCCACCATAACATTGATGGAAAACCTCCCATCACCATTTTCTAATCGTTCAAATACAATCCCGTGCTCGACTAATTTCTTTGTGCACTGGAGTTTACGCATGTTCACTCTGGTTAACTTCGTGAATTTAATCATTGGGTCGTCTCCTTAAATAATTCAGATGATCCTAGCATAATATCTAAAAAAATCGTGTTACATAGAATTAGTACTGATTAATGATGACTAATACTGGTTCATATTGGCTTACATTTTTCGATTTTTTCAAACTAGCACGAAGTCTATTGCAATTATTTAAATACTGCTCTACGATTTTCTCGTTGTTTATATTTAGGGTACTTTTAATCAAAACTGTGAGGGTAGAACTAATGACATTACTTAAAAACCCAATTGAATCTTCTCCAATCTATATGTTTCCTGATGAGCGACTTGATGCTCACAATGCTGCGAATTATTTAGGATTGAAAGAAAAAACACTGGCTATGATGCGTAGCCGAGGTGTGGGTCCTAAATTCATCAAACGCGGCCGCGTATTTTATTTCAAAGAGGATTTAGATCTTTGGTTAAATGCTGACGGACGATTTGTCAGCACAGCACAAAGTTTTCACGGTGCGCGCGCAACACGATAACCATGGAATCAAAACTCATTTTTATCGCTATCGATTGGGATAGCTTTAACTATTTCAAACGACATAAAAGCGCTTGTTTATTCTACCGAGAACTACGAGCGCTTTCGTTTTGCTATCAACAGGAAATCTGGGTGTTGTATTCCGATACGAAATACTTTGAATCTGCTATGCACTTCGCAAGACAAGTGCAGCAAGCAGGCAGTCTCAAAGTGCTCGTTATCCTCGTAAACGCCTCTTAAATTTGGAGAACTCTTATGAAAACAGGAATAATAGAATTGCCCTCACTCATCCATGCCGATGCTTGGGATGATCCCATTTTTTTTAATGAATACGATACCCCTGATATTCCCGCATGTTTATTGCCTGGGGTGTTTCATGACTTTGCGCAAGCATTAGCAGAGTCGGTAGAAATTCCTGAAGCATTATGTGTGATGGCGGTCTTGGGAGTTATTTCATCAGTAACATCAAAATTCTGCAAAGTATCACCTTTCGAAGGTTGGGAAGAACCCGTTAATATTTACACATTAATTGCTCTTCCTCCCGCTAATCATAAAAGCATTGTGCTCGCTCGCTGCAAAGAACCTTTAGTTGAGTGGGAACAAGAACAGGAAGAAAAATTTCGCGCCAAAATAAAACAGCACCTTTCAGAACGTAAAACTCAAGAGAAAATTATTGAAGGATTGAGAACTAAAGCATCAAAAATAGAAGACTTAAATGAACAACAAAAATTAATTCATGAAATAACTGCAAAAGAATCTGCGTTAGAAGATGCTCCTGTTGCTCCACAATTATTTGTAAATGACGTTACACCTGAATCACTCACAACAATCTTGAGTGAACAACGCGGACGACTGGCAATATTTTCTGATGAAGGCGGTGTGTTAGAAACATTAGGCGGGCTTTACAGTAATGGAGCTGCGAATGTAGATATTTTACTGAAGGGAATTGATGGCGGAGAAATTCGTGTTAGGCGTAAAGATAAAAGCATCTCTCTTATTCCGTATTTAACTATGGTGTTAGCTGTTCAGCCAATCATTATTCAAAATTTAATTTCCAAACAAGCATACACAGGCAACGGAATGGTCGAACGTTTTCTGTATGTTCTTCCTAATAGCAAACTGGGTTATCGCACACACGACAAACCTGCCTTGAGAAAAGAACTTCGATCAACCTATAGCGCGAAGATTAAAGCGTTCCTTGACGAGATCTCAGCTGAGAAGATATTCACCCTAACCCCAGATGCAAAAAACGCCTGGAAGCAATTTCAGCGCGAAATAGAAATTGAACTTCGCCCTGATGGCAAATTAGGAAACTGCCAGGGATGGGGTGGAAAGATTTGTGGGTTCGCACTTCGGATCGCAGGACTGCTTCATGTTGCCGAACACGGAACGCGACTCGATGAAATTAATTCTCAAACCATGAATCGCGCGATTGCGATTTCAGAGTTGCTCATTCCTCACACACTGGCTGCTTTCGGGTTGATGGCGATGGATGAGGCAACCGAAGATGCAAAATGGATCTGGGAATGGATTTTGGCGAGAGGCCAACTCACATTTACAAAATCTGAAATCTTAATGCGCACGAGAAATAAAAAATTAGGGAAGACCGAAAGATTGACCAAGGCTCTAAAAGTTTTGAGAAATCGAAATCTCATCAGCGACGCCGCGATCCTTCCCACGAGAAAACCAACCAGTCTCTACCATGTTCACCCCTTGGCTCTTGCCAAAGAAACTTCCGAAACTGTCCATTAGTCGACACCCCATATCTTTCCAAACCAAAGCCCTCCGGATGGGGGGATTTTGCGCAACAAACGAAGTTTGTGTAAGTGCGCTCTTAGACGGTTTGAAGATTTTTAAAATTTTCTCTGAGACAAGAATTAGTGAAATTAGTGAAAGAAGTAAATTTGGATCGGGGGGGTGTCGGGAACAAGTTTCACTAATTTCACTAATTCTTGTCGGGAGGGCTCGTCAAAAAATCGGAGGCCCTCATCAGAAACGGAGAGGTTCTTTTTCAACTTTGCGAAGCAATGCATAAGTGCGCCTTTGGACAGTTTGAAGATTTTGACCCAGAAGTAGTTTTCACTTCTTTGACTAATTTCACTAATTCTTGTCTGGAAGACTCATTCTAAAATTTCATTCTGTCTAAGAGCGCACTTATACAAACTATCGTTTGTTGTGCTTTTTGGTCCGTTAGAACTACCTCAAAGATGGAAGACCTGATTTTAGAAAATGGCTTCAACTGTAACTAGAAGGCGACAGAAATTTAAAATTTTGGAGGAAGGAGGATTGAGAACAAATCGAGAAGCAAGGCCTGTCTTTGAACAGGATTCACTTAATTTCACAAAATGATTTTATTTTATCAACTTAAGCGATGAGCAAAGACCGCTTATCCTACTCAAAAGGTCACTAGACCGTTCAGGATGTTGCTCGAGATAAGCTCCGAATTGTTCAAGAAGACGATCTTCCACTCTTAAATCGGTTTGCTCAGGCGAACTTTCTACACTCGGTGTTTTTTCCACAGAGGATCGCATTCCAAATTTCTCAACTGACTTGGCTCGGCTTAAGTGTCTTTCTCTAGTTACTGCTGATCCTTGAGGCTCAAAGGTAGCGGTTGACTCTATCAGTTCTGGATCTACTTTCACATTTGGATAATTTGGATTGAGCTTGGGATTGCTCGAAGTAAAAATTTCAACATTTTTTGCCCTGCGTTCAGCTAAAAAATCGGCGATTCTAAATGTAATACCGGTTTGCTCTAGGTCAAGAAATTCGAGATTTTTTTTCGCCAAAAGAATTCTGGCGCCTTCATCACCAATACCATTTTCAGCCAGAGAAATACGCTTCAACGACCCTATGCTAGAAAGTGTCTCTGCAGATTTTGCTGTTAAATTATTATTACTGAGATCAATCTCAGTAATATGCGGTTTTCCTTCAAGAAACTCTTTTAATGCCGCAATATCACTGTCAAGAAAACCATAATTAACAAAACTAACCTTGGTTGTCTTGTCTGTTGCTCGCTCAATAATTTTTTTTGCTTTCTCTAACATAAAAACCTCACTTTTTTCCAACCCTAACCGACGATACTATTGAATTACCTTTGCCTAAACTCAAGCCTTGAACCATATCAAGAATCTTAGTCCTTAATTCATCCGGTTTTTGGCCTTTGTAACCCACGAACGCCTTAGCCGGAACAGTTGCTATAAGGCGATCTATAAAACTCAGGTATTTTTGAAGATACCCACCGATCAACACCCTAGCCTCAATCTCCAATTCAGGTGCCAGAAAGGCTATTCTTGGCTTACAGTATACCGCAAATGCATCCAGACTAGCGTTAATAAACCTGAAAATATTGCCCATTGTGGGAAAAAGAACACCGCTTTCTTCAAAATTTTTTCTTAAGCTTTCTAGGAACTTTGAGCCCTCTCTTATCTTTTTTTCGTTGGTAAAATGCCCGCAAAACTCTCCCCAGTAAGACATACACGAAATCATATTTTTTATGCCTGACGTTGTTTTTGGTAAAGCATCTCTTAATTCTCTGAGAGAAACCTCAAATTTTCCCGTAACTTTTAAAAGTAATCGAGCTCTACTCTCAGGCCTTCTTAATACCGGAGCTGCTTGGCAGATAAATTCAAAAGCAGTTTCTTCGTTGAATTGATCACGCTCATCAAATTCTCGAGATCTTTCTATCAAGTCTTGGATATGATCATCAACTCTTACAATATTAAAACGGGCAAACTCAAACATAATCACGTTGCCAATAGCTATTTTCAGCTCTTTAACATTAGCGTAATCATTTTTTGTTTCTTTTAGCCAACTATTGGTTGGAACTAATGGAGAGATAGGATTAGCATCAGAGTGACGCATTGGAATAATTTGTACTCTTGAACCACTTGGAGAGCCCCACAAACTGCCCCAAAAACCAGGGGGTTCACTAATAACAACCTCAATGCCACCACGTGAAGTTACATTATTGAAATGGTTTGGATAAGACTGGATGCAATCCCGTAAAGCCGAAGGTCCTGTGGCATAAATGGACAAGTATTTTATGTCTCTGGCTCCGTAGCAGAACGCAAACCTTTGTGCCTCATTCTGACTATTGCCAAGTGCGAGTAATCTATTAATTGAAAAATCATATAAACATCGGAGTAGAGGATTTTTTTTAGTGCTTCCTAATACATCATTTCCCACATACTGATTTAACGCAGGATTTTTTAGCCTAAAAGGTGAAGCTAATTGTTCCTCCTTAAGATCTGAGACTTGCATAAAATCATCTAGCAGTAGTCTATGACCGCCAATTTCATTGAAAAATGGTAAGGTGCCTAGACACGTCGGACCTGGGCCAACATCAGAATCAAAATAAACTCCCCCAAGTTCGAGAATCCGCTCTCGAAGTAAATCACTTGAAGCGCCATAATTTGGTGTTGGTAATTCAATAAAATAAGAAACCCAGTCACTTCTAAGGTTATTTCTGCTGATATCTTTTAAGATGATTTTTCCGGGGATTAGTTCTTTCTGAGTAGACTTTTCATAAACAACGAAAGGCGGTTCAAGTACGGAATTTAAGCGATTGCCACCGTCATTTGGGAGGGCATAAAAAATATTTTGAAATTTACCGTCATAGTAGAGAAGCATATCGTCTACATTCAGGCCGGTTTTCTCATCAACCCATAAATATATGGTGAAATCAGGGTTTTTAATCAACCACTGGAGAACAATCTCCATGCTTTCGGGAGGCATAAAACCTTTTCCCCCGGCCCACACAAAGTGGATAATCTTGGGGGCTGGTGGAACCGCATCTTGGCCTTCTTGTTGCATACAGTACTCCTTAGTTTTAATTAGATATGCCTAATTATAGACCATGACAGGCCAAAATCGGCCATTTTGAGAAGATTTTTCTGTGTAATTCCTGTGTAATCGTGCCAAGAAAAGTGGGGGTTTTTGGAGGTTTTGAGAGAATCAGATAGAATACGAAAAGTTAAAAAATCCAATAAAAATCAACACTTTAGATAAAAACAGAAAAAACGAGAACAACTCTCTCGACGATTCGTAATCAGTAGGTCCCCAGTTCGACTCTGGGCGTCGGCACCAGATTTTTAACGATTCTAAACAACCCTACCTCGGACAAACCATGCCACTCCAACCCAGCGAAAAAATCATTTCTTTAATTGAGAAAAAATTATCCGGACGAAATACTCCCCTGCTCATTGCATTAGATGGGCGTAGCGGCACAGGAAAATCCAGCTTAGCAAAAACACTCGCGAATAAATTTAGCGCAACACTTATTGAAAGTGATGATTTTTATTGCGGGCGTGAAAATAATACGTGGGCTTCATGCTCACCCGAAGAAAAAGTGGCGCAATGTATTGATTGGCGCCGACTTCGTGCTGAAGCATTGATGCCACTGCTTGAGGGAAAAACCGCCCATTATCATCCTTATGATTTTAAAACCGGTGCGAAATTCGCTCAGCATAGTGTGACACTCCAACCATCAAAAATAATTATTCTTGATGGCGCGTATTCTGCTCGACCAGAGCTTAGCGATCTCGTTGATATTAGAATTCTTGTAGAAAGCTCAGATGATGTTCGACGTAATCGTCTACTCCATCGAGAAGGAACAACGTTTATGGAAGAGTGGCATTCCATATGGGATGTGGCAGAAGAGTATTACTTTACCGAGATTTGTCCGCTAGCGTCGTTTGATGTTGTGGTGAAAAATTAGTTCCCCGGATTTCGCTGCGCTCTATCCGGGCTACGCTTACGTGAAATAGATAGATGAAGATTAATGGGAGAATCGTATGAGTATTAAACCTGAAGATTTGCTATCGGATGAACAAAATTCTGCTGAATTTAATGGACAAATTGTCCGAAAAGGAACGATTGGTGCAGCAATCGCGAACACGCGCATTTATGAATCTGCAGAAAGTAGTGCTGAACAAAAGCGTGAAGCATTGGAGATGATTAAAAAATTAGCGCCATCGATAATTGCACTTGAACTTCACAAATTTGTGACGTGGAAGAATGCAGATATACAGACGGTATTTGATGAGGCGGAGAAGTACGTTTGAGCAAATGCGATTTCTTGCTTTTGTGGGTCCCCATTTTGAGCGATGAGATAACAGGCATAGCGCGTCAGCATAATGTCATCAACTTTTCGTTGACTACCAGACCCGAGTTCGACCATTTTCCTGGCGCCAGGAAAATGGTCAGGAGCCGCAATAGAATTTTTTATTTCCCTGAATTCTGTTAATTTGACCACTGTTAGCAATATCCACTTTCACCTCACAAGGAGCTTATTTATGAATTCTCACGGAAAACATGCCATCATTGCAGCGGTTATTGCGGGTTTATTTGCTACCGAAAGTTATGCTGCAACAACATCGTCAACAACACCCGCTCCCACTCCCGCCGTAAAATGCATGGGCGTACATAACTGTAAATCCATGGGTGCATGTAAATCAGGTGCGAATGGTTGTGGTGGAAAAAATGCCTGCCGAGCGATCGATCCGAAAAGCATTGTGACGAATTTAACGGCACAACAATGTGACGATAAAGGCGGTACGGTGGTTCAATAGTTTTCGAACCCGCCCCAAGGCCTATTCGCAAAAGACGTTGACGGTTTAATAAAAAAATTATTATAGTGTTCAACCCTAGATACCAATTCTATCAACACTATCTATATTACTAATACAACCTAGAAGTATACCTAGATATTGTGACGTTAATGAAAGAGGATTTTTTTTATGCAAGACGATCGCGATCCGTTACTCTACCCCAACTCTCCCGCCGCTCTATTTCATGTCAATTCCCCACGAAAACAAGAAACCGCACCCAAAGAATATGATGTGAAATTTGAAGGTGAGTTCAAACCGAATGAAAAAGTCGCGGTTTGCGTTAGCCTTAAACAACCTTATGGCAATGCACCTATATTTCCCTTCATTTTTAGAGAAATGTTTCGCGTATTTAAAGAAACAGGGACATTTTTTTATCTTATCCTCCCAGATACCTTAGAAGGTTATAATCTTCAGGCGATATATAACCAACCTTCTGCAAGTACTCCGATCATTCAAGGTATCACCCAACAAGCAAATGAAGACTGGAAAATCATGAATTTATACTCCGATCTTGCAATTTGTGAAATGCGTGAAGAAATGGAAAAAGCAGGGAAATTAAGAATTTTGGGTTGGGAAGAAGCAAAAAAAGAATTCGCTGCTGAACTGGAGAGTGCTTCGAAAGATCTCGCAAAACGCGCCCAAACCGGAGATATTTCCTACTATGAACAAACCGCTAAGTTAGCAAAGATTTTTTTTGATAGGGCTTACGCGAAAGAATATGGCACAAACGCAAGTTTCCAAGCCACCTGCCAAAAAGGAGAAGCGTATGTCACTCAGATATATTGGAACCATGGAGATGAAGAATGCCGCATGATAGGTGCGTTGATAAAAGCGGGAATTACCAAGCTGTTATATCCTGACGATTATTACAAACGCCTTTATGGTAAAGGTCCTAATGCAAATGACGCTCTCTTCTCCCTTATCACACCCATTTTTTGCAATCCTCAGGACCCATCCGGAATAAAGATGGTAAACATCCAAATTACGCCTCGCGTCCCTGGGTTTGTTTCCAAACAAGAACGTCGCAGAAACAGCACTGATGCAGCAATAGCGGAAAAACAGGCCTATATTGATAACTTAAAAGAACAAAAACGTTTGGTCCAGCAAAAACTCCAGCAGAGTACGACTAAGGTAGAACAACTCCAAAGGAGACTCGCAGAAACAGAAGAAAAAGTACGAGCAAATCCCAAGGCTGCAGAGCAGCTTCAGTTATTCAAGGAACTATTCGAGGAACTTGATGCAGCACATAGACGCATCAAGCAGCTTGATGAAGAGCTCGCTCGAAAAGATGCTGAACTCGACGCATTTACGGAAGATAAAGATATGGCATATGAGACTATCAAACAATATTACACTGAAAGACAAATGATAGAGAAAGAAAAAGCAGCTCTGCAAGCACAGAGAGCAGCTCTTGATAAAGCAACCGCCGCGCTGGAACAAAGAGAATTAGAATTAGAGCAACGTATTGAAATCCGCGCCGCTAAAGGAGTTCGTACTAACTCAGCACCCCCTTCTTCTGCTTTTTGGTCATCGTCGAGCAATTCTCCCTTCAATCTAGCGACCATTGCACAGACGACCCTCACTCCCACCTCCCCCGAAAAAACAGGAAATACCTATTAATCCCTATTTTCAATGGGAATGGTGAAAATAATCACTGTTCCCTTTCCCTCTTTGCTCTTGATCTCAATTTCACCTTTCAAATCACTCACAAATTTTTTAACCACCGGAAGACCCAACCCAAATCCAGGCAAAAGACCCTGAGAAGTCGAATTCGCGCGAAAAAAATTTTCATTAATGAAATGCTGTTTTCCCGGTGGAAGACCTATACCGGTATCTTCCACACTAAACTCCAGATAACATTGCAGACCCTTTTTCTTTATAAAATCAGCGTTAATTTTCACATATCCCTGCGAGGTAAATTTGAGCGCATTACTGATTAAATTAATTAAAATGCCCTTTAACCGATCGGGACAGCTAATCACTTTTTCAGGAATCTGCCAAGAAATAGCCGTCAATAGTTCAAGTCCTTTGGCTTGCGCAAAAGGCAATTCTATTGCCACAACAGATTGAATGAGTGCGGTAACAGAAAAAACTTTAAACTGCACTTCACTGTATTCCTCTTCAATTTTCGCAAAAGACAATAAACGTGTCGCATAATCCAACGAGGCTTTACTGGAATTTGCAATGGATTCCAACGCTTCTTTTTTATCGGGATCGGTTTCTTGACGAGCCAGTAGACTACTCATCGCATGAATTCCACAAAATGGCGCGCGAATATCATGCTCAACAATATTCACCAATTCTGATTTCAAGCGACTGGTTTCTTCCGCTTTATTTTTAGCTTCCCTTAAGATACGCTCGGCTTCTTTAATGCGAGAGATATCCATGGAAGCACAGACTAAGCCGGATACCTTCTGAGTTTGATCAAACAGCGGTGCTTTTATGGAAAGATAGGTGGCAGGTTTTCGATGACTATCAAAACCGATTTCTTCTAAGGTCACTTCTTTTTTTGCCTGCATAATTCGTTTATCTGTTTTATCGATTTCTTTCCCTAATTCAGCGAATTGAGGACCGACCAAATCATAGATCGTTTTTCCTACAATATCCGCTTCACTGTTTAAATTAACCAATTTAGCGGCATTTTTATTACAGCCCATATAGAAACCTTGTTTATTTTTCCAATAAATATTGCCAGGCAAACGAGAAATAATTTGTTTTAAAAAATTATTTTCCTCTTCCAAAGCTTTTATTTTTCTTTTGAGTGCTACATTATTTTTCATCGTTGTTCCTTTACCGTAAGCCGTCGATGATTGATGATATTTTCGATCTCATCTGAAGTAAACGCTAACGTGGGGAGCACAGCAATCCTGGCTAATGCGGCAAGAGAATCTATCATTCGCTTGATCCATCGTTCTTTCATATTTCTTTCTTCCCGTGAAAAAGTGTATTAATCAAGAAACTGAGAATAATAAAGATACACCTTGATAAGCTCTGCCAACGTTTTAGCATGAAGTTTACGCATTACATTACCGCGATGAAAATCGACGGTAGACACTGAAATCTTTAATTTTGCGGCAATTTGCTTACTCAAGGCACCCTCTGCAATCAATTGCATCACCTCACGTTCACGGGCTGTCATACGTTCAAGGGCGGCGTAATAAACAGCATCATTGGGTTTATTTTGTCTTGTTTTACTTCCCGCAACCGCACGCTGAATTTTTTCCAGCAGCTCTTCTTCACCGAAAGGTTTTAAAATAAAATCCATCGCACCTTCTTTCATCGCGCGCACAGCCATGGGGACATCGCCCTGGCTCGTGAGCATAATAATCGGCATGCGGTTTTTTCTTTTTTTCAATTCTTCTAACACTTCAAATCCCGTCATAAAAGGCATACGGACATCCAACAATAAACACCCCTTCCAATTTTTGTCATACGCAGCCAGATAAGCATGAGGATTGTTATAGATACGCGTATTCAGGTGCACCGATTTGCATAACCATTTTATGGCGTTGCAAAGCGCAACATCATCATCTAATACATGTACGACGCTACTTGCGACATCCATTCTTTTTCATACCCCTTTTTTCTAACTCTCTCATGTGAAAACCATCCTCGTTTTTTAGCCTTAAATACGGCAATTGTCTTGGTAAAATAACGATTGAAAAAAGCACCCTATTTTCCCCTCGTTTCATGCGCACCCTCCCTCGCATTCAAATTCAAACACAAACTCACATTCAATTAAATACTACGTGTCATTTTTGTTGTATACCTGTGACTTCACATAGGCGGCCTTGGGAAATGATAAACTCAGACGCGCCCTGTTAAGCTGAATAACAGAGCGCGTTCAGTCGTGAGAAATCAATCTTTTAAAAGCCCTTTGACCGCAAAATAAACAACCGTACCAAAAAGCATACTTTGAAGGGGATGCTTTTCAATATAGCCATACCAGTCTTTTGCTGATTTTTGGACTTCCGTTGTGCCCTTTTTAAATTGACTACTTGCCTCTTTCTTCAATTGATCAATGGGATCCATACTATTTCTCCTATGCAAATCGATAACTTAAACCAAGGGTGACCAGATCCGTTTCAGGCGAATCCACATGAGCAGGCGCAAATATATGCAAATAAGAAATATCTGCCGCCATATTATCCGGTAATTTATAGATAATGCTGGCACCTGCTGCTGCCGCAAATCGATCATTCGATCTATCTGCAGGGGCAAAACTCGCATCCGATCCATTACCAGAATGATGATAATCAGACATCACATACGCGGCACCGCCTTTTACGGTCAGACCAAAACCATGAAAATATAAGGGCGTACCAAGCGTTGCGAGAAGATCAATCGTTTCTGTCCCTAAACGACTCTTGGACGTCGTTAACCCATTCGCTGATTGGCCTTTATACGTATTGTCTTCATAAAGACTATAGCCTGCCTCTACACCAATGATAGGCGTGATTTGGTAACCCAAATACGCACGTCCGGCAATATCATCTTCATCGTTAGAATGAATCGGATAAGCGTTATACGCGTCTTTTATTTTGCTACCAAAATCTGCTTGACCATAACCAAGACCGGCACCGAGATAAAAACCCGTTCCACAATTTTGGTTATAGGCATACCAACTTGGCATGGCAATCGCTGTTGAACAACAACCCAATAATCCACACACAACCGTTAATTTAATCAATTTCATAATTTTCTCCTTAAGGAATTAAACACGCATAAGCATCTGCATTGATGACATGCACATACCGACCATTGTCATAGACGACCTGATTGGCTCGAATCACAATAGAATTAGCACCCAACACCGCCGCTTTCTCTTTGATCACGCGCAGCTCTTCTTGCGTAATCAAAAGATTATTCGGATTGCCCTGATCCCATGTTCTTGCCAACACGTGACCCTTGAGCAAACAATTGTCATGTGAAATAACACTTTGTGGCGTTGTGGCATCCATAACGTTTACAGGCGAGGCCATAGGAACAACTATCGGCGGTTCTGCTGCACACGATGCCAGCAATAACACTCCAACACCTAACATGATACTTTTCATAGTACTCTCCTCAGTTTTTTACCGATGGTTTAACAGCCTTTTTACGAGATAAATACTCTCGTGTATTGAAAAACCGCATACGTCCTAAAACATTATTTAATGCACGTATAATTAAAAACACAGCCAACAAATTTACACATCCCGCAACCCCGATCGCTTCTAGCCAATTCTTCAATACACCCTGTAATAGAAAAACGGCTATAACGAAAAGGGTTGCCCAACTGATCACGAACCCCGCAGTGAGAAGAGCCAACAACATTCCAATCAGCGGCAAATTTTTTTTCATTTCGCTTCCATCCTCATGAAGCAAACGCTTAATTTCTGCCAAATTAGAAATAGCCTTTAATTTTAATGCCGTTCCGAGAAGTCCTCCCAAGAACACGTTGACACCTTTCACCCATCGTTTTGCGCTTTCAGTTTCCATAATAAAATCCCTATTTATTGAGAAACAAAGCCCCAAGTAAAAACCCTATCCCTGCTGCAATTAACAATGATTTCATGGGACTCTCCTGAACACAGTCTTCAAGCTGTTTAGGAAGATCTTGAATGGCCTGCGTGGCACGTTCTTTCAAGTCCATTAAATCGATTCCTTTTTCATCCATAAACTCTTCCACTTTTTTCTTAGCGTCTTTTGCAGCCCATCCATATTTTTCCTGTAGAACGCCTAAGAGCTCATCTTTCTTTCCTTCTATTTTTCCCAGATCATCATCCGTCAATTTGCTCCATTGTTTTTTAAACTCTCCTGAAAGCTCTTCCCAGTTTCCTGAAAAAATGTCGTTAGCCATGGTACGTTCTCCTATAAAGTAATACGGATTAAGTTTTATTTGCTTTCCTCATCACGCCAATCGTCCTCTTCTTCTTTACTTCGCAGAAAGAAATCCAACTCTTCTTGCGCTTTCTGTTTTGCGTAACCGTATTTTTCTTGCAACAGCCCCACTAATTTATCTTTCTCTCCTTTTATTTGTCCCAAATCATCATCCGTGAGTTTGCTCCATTGCTTTTTAACTTCCCCTGAAAACTGCTTCCAATTTCCTGCCAAAATATCTGTTGTCATAAATGCTCTCCTCAAGGTTTATAAAAAAATCATCATTTGATTTTCACGGTCGACTTTACATCGGCAACACCATCCACTGATTTTGCAAGGTTTATCAGCGTTTCACGTTGTGCACGATTTGTTACCGCACCACTCAAATACACCACACCGTTTTGTGTTTCGACTGTTACACCCAACAACGGTACAGTTTGTTTTTCTGTAATTAAATTATGTTTAATAAACATTCCTTTTACTTTTGCCGTAATATAGGCATCCGTGAGAGGCTGCCCACTGTTCTGCACATATAAACGACTGGTATCCACACTTCTGACACCCACCGTTGACTCTGCAATTTCTATTGCTTTCGTCGCCTCTGTTTCAGATTTTGCCGTACCGGATAAAGAGACAATTCCATTATTTGTTTCTACGCTAATCTGTAATGCACGCGTCACTTCATTTGTTGCAAGACTACTTTTTATTTTTCCCGTAATGACCGTATCATTGATTGCCGCAGTCACATTATTAGACGCTGCCGCTAGAAGCGGAAAAGCGATAATGGCAACAAAAACAATCCAGTTAGCTTTTAGGTTTTGAATCCAGTGTGTTTTCATGGTGAGCCTCCTATTAAAGATGGATACAACTTACGGAAACCAGCATGCAAGAAACGGCAAACAATCAAAATCCGTAAGAAATACGCACAAGACCTAGAGAAACTACTAGGTGTTTTTCGGAGGGAAACTCATATAATTTAGATGAGATAAGACACTGATTGCAGAACTTTATTTAAAACAACCTTAGAGGATAACACTATGCTTCTGCCCAATAACCACCCCTCTCTCTCAAAATGCGTCGAAACCAAATCCATTTTCAACTCTCTCATGGGAAATACTGAGATCTCGTTCTTTGATTACGGGAAATTTTATGACGACGGAAGATGCTTATTTTTACCGACACAGGCTAATGTTGTTAAATGTTTATTTAAAAATGAATGGCAACCCACTATTCCAGAGCATATAAAAACACAGGAAAATATTTATTACATTCGCCCAAAAAAAGATTTTAATTCTGACTTGTTACATCAAATAGAATCTCGCTACAATCTCGTCACGATTCTCGACATCATTAAGCGAGGGGTTGGTTATTACGAATTATTTTGTTTTGGCCTCTCAAATACAGATATTGATCGAAACATCAATTTTTGTTTAAACCAAAAAGATCCCATTGAGCGCTTTACGAAAGACTTCAAGAAAACTGCGAGCAGTATCATTGAACCCCTCGAAGATCATTTAATTTGGGTGCCTGATCATATGCGCTCAAATGTCAGAGGTTTTACACAGCATCACAAAAGAGAAGAGAAGCCTTTTCGTTTCAACAGCACGCTTTTAGATATCTCCTTTACGGAAAGACAAACAGAATGTCTCTACTATCTTTCTCGCGGTTATAGCGCAAAGGACATTGCACGCGTACTGAACATTTCGCATCGAACGATTGAATCTTTTATCAATCAAATAAAAATTAAATTGCACTGTACGCGAAAACAAGAAATCATAAAATTCATCAACGAAAACAATTTGTTTTTCTAGCGTCCTGTCCACATGGCCGCATATACTCTCTATCCTTTACTGCTGATGCCATGCTAATACGATATTTTCGTAATAACTACCAAGATTCATTTAACTTATTTTGGTAATATCCACTTTCACTTCTCAAGGAGCTTATTTATGAATTCTCAAGGAAAACGCGCCATTATTGCCGCTGTTATTGCGGGTTTATTTGCGACCGAAAGTTATGCCGCGACACCTTCATCAACTCCCGTCGCAGCTCCCACCGTAAACTGCATGGGCGTACATAATTGTAAATCCATGGGCGCCTGTAAATCAGGTGCAAATGGTTGTGGTGGAAAAAATGCCTGCAGAGCCATCAATCCGAAAAGCATTGTGACGAATTTAACAGCGCAACAATGTGACGATAAAGGCGGTACGGTGGTTCAATAGTTTTTTTAACTTTCCCGGATAGAGTGAAGCTCTGTCCGGGTTACATTGACCTGGAGCAGCATACCGCGTATAAATAAGGTGTAGCACATCCTTACGTCTCAATTCTCTCGATGTTTTCTCAATTTTTGTTGTACTCGTTTTTATACTCATATTGCTCTCCATGAGCAAAATCTGATTTTTTCATTACTGAAAGGAAATACTATGAATACTGACATTATCCAAGGTCATTGGAAACAAATCGAAGGCAAGATTAAGCAACAATGGGGCAAGCTCACCGATGATGATGTTGCTACCATGAAAGGGTCGTTTGAAGAATTATCAGGAAAAATTCAAGCAACGTATGGCTATCAAAAAGAGCAAGCAGAGAACGAAATCAATGCTTTTATTAAAGAACAAAAGTTAGGTGAGTAATCACTCATCTTGTTTCATCATGCACACCAAATACCAGGAGATATACTTATGAAATTATCATTAATTGAACGATTGAAAAAATACAGTATTATTTTGCTCGCAGGCGTTTCTTTTTCCGCATTGGCAGCAACCTCAAATACCATGGGTGCAGCGGTAAGTGATAGCGTTATTACGGGCAAGATTAAAAGTAGTCTTGCTATGAACGAAGTCACTCACGCATTAAATATTGGCGTTGAAACCAATAATGGGGTTGTTACCTTAAAAGGTACTGCAGGTTCTACAACGGAAGCGTCAAAGGCTATCGAAATTTCTGAATCAACCGTTGGCGTAAACAATGTGAATGCGAGTCAGTTATTGGTCTCAAGCAGCACTCAACCGCTGACTGATACGTATATCACGGCGAAAATAAAGGGCGTGTTTCTTAAAAACAATTTAGCTACTGGCATAGACGTAAAAGTAGAAACACAAGATGGCGTAGCGCTTTTAAGTGGTGTTGTACACACTGCGGCGCAACGTGAAAAACTGATTGCACTTGCAAAATCAGTAGACGGTGTATCAAGCGTAAAATCGACGTTGAGTCTTAAGAAGTAATATTGTTGTTCAATTAAAAGGGTGCGAATTTATGATGAAGAAAGTATTGATGGTGTTAGGCGTAGCGATGTTAGTGGGTTGTGCCGCAGAAAAGCCTGTAATGTTACCTGCAAGTGTACCGGTCGATGTCGTTGATGCAACGTTTGCACAAAATGTTGTGACACTGAAAAACTGTACGTTGAAAGGACAAGTTTTAGCGAGCACGACGAGATATAAGCCTAAAAATCTGTTAATAACAGACGTTGAGTTAAATGAAATCAAAGATAAAACACTGTATCTGGGTGGAAATACTGTCGTGATTAGACACAATCACATGGTCTATAACAACGGCATGTATGTACATGTGTTAAATGCAGAGGCGTATTCTTGTTTCACCCCTGCTAATTAATAGCACTATGTAAAAATTGCACGGGCGCGATAAATCGCGCCCCTACATTGCTGTCTTCGCTAAATGACCCACATCGACTCTGACAAAAATCGAATCACCTAGCGCCGTTAATGTATCGCCCGCATATACTTCACACACAACACGTGTCTTGCGTTTAACCTCACCTTCAATACGCGCTTTCAGTGTCAGCAAAACACCCATCGGTGTTGGCTTAATATATTTCACGCCCAACGAACCAGTCACACAATCAATGCGCGGTAATGTTTCTGGATCACGACCTTCAGCGCGATAGTGATTTGCCATCACCGTCCAATTTGAATGGCAATCGACGAGACAGCTGATTAATCCACCATAAACTAATGATGGCCAACCGACATAGCGAGTATCAGGCATATGCGTTGTTATGACGTGAACGTTATCTACATCCCAATAACTTTTGATGCGCAAACCGTTCGCGTTTTTTGAGCCACAACCAAAACACACACCGTCGGGTGCGATAATATCTTGTAAAGCAATAATTTCTGTAGTCATAACTCTCTCTCCTACAATCCCACTTATGTTACAGTAATTCTCACCGGTGATGGAGTTCACCTCAACCGCCACATGGCTAATGACTCCTACGTTAAATCAACAATTTACATTACGTAGGAGAATGCACATGAAATCATCCCTTATTTTAGTCAGCCTCGGCGGAATCTTTGGTTCTGTTATTCGATATCTAATTATTATCTTATTTAATAGCTCGCCAACCGCAACTATTATCATTAATTTAAGCGGCTGTTTTTTGATCGGCACCGCGAGTTCGTTAATCAATCCAGCTTATAGATTATTTTTAATTACAGGTGTTCTGGGAAGTTTTACGACGTTCTCGGCATTTGGATTGGAAGGATTTAAGTTTTTAAAACATGGATATACCGCGGAAGCGTTACTTTATATTGGGATACAAGTATTTTTTGGGATAGTGATGGTCTACTTGGGTGAAATCACAGCAAACTAACGCGCTCTCTTGATACTTCCACTCATATATTCAACAACTTCTTGTGCGTCATACGCATTCAGTAATTTCGCCGGTTTTTTGCCCTTGAACATTTTTATCGTCACCGATGAGCCATATTGTCGATAGTTATACACTTCGGGTGGCGACGAGTAAGGTCCGTAAGGATAAAATCCAGCGGGACCAAAACCATATCCGTACGGATACACAGGGAAACCTGAATAAGGCGATATCGCATAGGTTGGAGGCACGACTACAGACTGATCTCTCGCATCGATATTATTGGAAACAATCACAAAATAATCGTATCCATGATTTAACGTCGTTTCAGCGCATCGATAAAGCGCATAGTTTTCTACGGTACTCTTCGTGGTATCGCCATTACCATTAAAATTAACGCGAATCGTATTGTGATCGATTTGTGTTTCAGAATAGCCAAAACCCGTACTGCTTGCCGGTTGATAGAGCGTCGCACACGCAGAAAGAGAAACAGCAATAAACAGATAAAAGAATAATCTCAATAAATAGCGCGACATATTACCTCCTCTATAATCGTTCCGACTAAAGCAGCTCCGCGTCGTCCATTTCTTTTTTATGGGTAATGGTCACATAAATAATTAACGCAATCACCATTCCTAAGAAAATCAAGCTCGTCGTTCCCGTCCCCCATCCAAAACCACCCACGTTAACAGGATGTGAAAGCAAATCACCGCCCGACGCACCAAAAGGTCGGGTTAATATGTAACTCGCCCAAAACAATACGACTGAATTTACTCGTGCTCGATATAAGATGATCGGAACAATCACCATGATGATTCCAAATACAAGCGTCGCTTTCATAAATCCAAACTGAAATCCATGCGCTAAAAAATCGCCCGCTGCTGTTCCCAACGCAAACGTGAATAAAATCACGAGCCAATAAAATATTTCACGTCGAGTGGTATGAATATTATGAACGTCCAAGGTTTTTTCACAGGCATACCAGAGTGCAAAAAGAAGACTTAAGGCTGTCGCAAAAATAAGCGTCGTAAATCCTAAGGGGATACCGGCATGATGCAAACCATCGGCAAATAAGGTGCCAAATATGGCGATAAACACAATGACCGTCCAGTACATCCACGGGACATACTGTTTAAAGCGCATTTGAATAAAAGCCGCGATTAAAAGCAGGGTACCAAATAAAGCTATAGAAATAGACCCCAAGGCATGGGAAAAAAAGTCGGCAGTGGTTTCACCCACGGTAGTAGACAGAATTTTGATGACCCAAAATAAAATGGTCACTTGTGATACTTTATTGATGAGGCTCTTGCTCTCAGTTTGATGCTTTTTCATGTATTCCTCTTGTTTCCTATTAGACGGATTGAAGGGTATTATACTCGTCAAACCTTAAGGTTTTATTAAGGGAAACCCCATGAATTCAAGCATCCTGTATCTGACCCTGAAAGTCCTGATCTCCGCCATTCTCATTGTCGCCATCAGCGAAATCGCCAAGCGCAGCACGCTGTTAGGCGGTATTTTAGCGTCAGTACCCTTAACCAGTGTATTAGCCATCCTCTGGCTCTATTCGGAGTCGAAAGATACGCAGAAAATTATCGCGTTATCTTATGATATTTTTTGGTTAGTCCTGCCTTCTCTTATCTTCTTTTTGGCATTGCCGTTCTTATTAAAAAAGAGCGTAAATTTTTATGTGGCACTGGGATCATCGATCACCCTAACAGCCATCGGTTATGGCATTATGATATTTATCATGCATTTGGAATAACTCAGGAGAGTTTATGAAATTAACCAAGATGGTTTTTGTATTATTCACCCTGCTGTTTTCTCTCTCCGCCACTGCAATGGTAGTAACATCGCCTCCTGCGCCTTTCACTCCCTTCATGAACCCTATTCACACGCAAATCGCGGGGCAATTCGATGGATGGCATGGAGATACTGTCTTTCATTTATCCGACGGACAAGTATGGCAACAAGCAGAACCTGGGGAGTTTAATTATTCGGCAAAAGATCCTCACGTCACTATTTATGCCGCGAATGGTTGCGTTCGGCTGCAACTCGAAGGTCAACCTAATTCCGTGTGTGTAAAACCCGCAATGCAATGATCACAAATTTTCACGAATCTTTTTCAGTTCCTCTCGATGTTTTGCGGTCGCTTTGGGATACGCCATTTTAAGATCACCGAGGGTTTCAAGAACAACTTTAGAAACAATTAATCGCGCATTTTCTTTATCATCTGCAGGAACCACATACCACGGCGTATTTTCAGTGCTCGTTTCACTTAAACATTTCTCATACGCGTGCATATAGTCTTTCCAGTGTCCCCGCTCTTCGATATCCGTAAGACTGAATTTCCAGTTTTTTTCAGCGTCATCAATGCGATTGAGTAAACGTTGTCGTTGCTCCTCTTTCGATAAATGGAGAAAAAACTTGAGCACACGTGTGCCATTGTTATGTAGATGCTCTTCTAGATTATTGATAGAGCGATACCGATCTTTCCAGATATTTTTATCCTCCACGCATTCTTCGGGAAGATTTTGATAGTGGAGTATTTCAGGATGCACGCGAACAATCAGCACTTCTTCATAATACGAACGATTAAAAATACCGATTTTTCCGCGTTCCGGTAAACGACACGTGGTGCGCCAGAGAAAATCGTGTTCGAGTTCTTCGACACTGGGTTGCTTAAAACTGAATACTTCGCAACCTTCCGGATTAATTCCCGACATGACATGTCGAATCGTGCCGTCTTTTCCCGATGTATCCATACCTTGAAAAATTAATAGTAAGGCATAACGATTGGACGCATACAATAATCGTTGCAGAGAACTTAATTCTTTGACATGTTCTTGTAAGAGAATTTTATACTCTTCTTTTGTCTCGCAAATAGATTTTACTTTTGTTGGCCATTCTTTCAGATCAACTTTTTTCCCAGCTGGTACACGAAAATCTTTTGATGCTATAGTGCGCGTCATAGTGAGTTCCTTTTCATTTTTGCAGTATAACTAAATTTCACGAAGGAGAGTTATATGTCTAACGGAATGCGATGGATGTTGGTTATCCCCGGTGCACTTTTCTTATTATCCCTTTCAGTCCTCGTTGCTTCCTATGCCTGCAGCATCATGCATGCGAATAGAATGAATATGAAATCGGGGCAATTTGAAGCCAATACGACGTTGAATGATGTTACCTCTAAAGCCCAAAATATTTCTGATTTCTTAGATCAACAGCTTACCCATACCAACCAGCAAATCGATAATTTATCTACAAAAATTAAACTCGCACAAACCGAACCGGCTAAATTCTTTCAAAAAGAAGATAATGCGAAATCCATTGCAGGTATGTCAGCAGGTGTTACTGCGATGAAAACGGAAACCGTACAAATTGGCGAACAGCAGAAAAATATTAAGGTGCTGATTGATGAATTGAATCAATTGAAACGAGAATTAAGAAGTAGTCCGAGTACGAGTAAGGCGTAACCAACAAATTCCCCCTCTCCGTGAGTATAGCGAACAGGAGAGGGGCTAATCCGGAAAAATTCCCGACACATAAAACCACTTGCCGTTCTCTAAAACAAAATCACTGATCTCATGTAAAACTTTTGTCTTAACACCATCTGTAAAACTCGCATAAAATTCTACCGTCCCCGTATCTTTATTCTGTGAAGAACGAACAACTTCAAGATTAACCCATTTAATTTTTTTCGCCCGCTCTTTGGCTGAAACAGCATCAAAACGATCTGACGCAGGCGATTTCATCGTTTCAACAATATAATCTATATTTCCTTCAAAATAAGCTGTGTAGCGCGAACGCATTAATTCTTCCGGCGTAGACGGAATTTCGTGATGCGAAAGAAATCGTGCGCAACACGCCGCGTAATGTTTTCCAGAACCACAAGGACAGGGCTGCATCGCTTATCTATCCACTACCGCGCCGGGTATCGGATGTGTCGGCGCTTTTTTCATATCACGAACAATCAAACCTATAGCAGGTTTATCGACATTTAGACGATGCGAATAACCGGGCGGCATAATAAAACTGTCGCCGGTTTTTAAAACTAAATTTCCATGAGAAGTTTGAACCTTAACTTCGCCCTGCAAAACCACAATCCATTCGTTAACCTCATGACCTTCTTCATCCATGACCATTTCTTTGTTGGGTGTTAAGTGAAACAGTCTGGCAACAACATCGCCTAATTCTGCAACCACTTCGCCTTGCCAGCCTTCGAGTGATAAACCTTTTTCAATTAAATTCAGTGCTTTCATATTTCTCCGGATGTAGCTGTGCGCAAACAAATTCGTATGGTAAGCTTTTGTACGCTAAAAATACAAAATCTGAGAGGCCCTATGGACAACGATAACTCCTCCACACCACCGGCACGCCATCCTTCTGAAACTGGCGTAAGCAAAAAAAGATTTTCCAGTACTCCACGCTCACCCATATCCAGCGACGTTTTTTCAGCTCCTCCAAAAGATATTTTTATGCCTACTATTGATATATTCATAGCCCATCCTGTTTTATTAGAGACGGTTTTGACTACAACTTACCCCGGACTTCCTGATCATGAAGATGTTTTCGCTCGATTATTACGCGCTCGAAGATGTCTGCCGGACGCATTAACCAAATTGCTTGAACTAGAATTTATCAAAAATGCAAAAAATCCGCATGTATTGTTACGAGAAGATGACGCTGCGCGAAGACTTATTTCTGCGATGCTGAAAACAGAGCAATCCATGCACATTTTTTGTACGCAATTCAAAGCGACATTAGAACCTGAAAAAAAAGTCCCAGGAACACCTCAAAAAAGACTTTCATTCCTAAAAAATTCAGAACCAACGACGCCCGAACTGAGTGAGGGAAATAAGTTAATTCTTCAGCTAAGAAACTGCATAAGTTATTTCAGCCGTCTTCCAGACGAAAATTTTCCACCGGAACTGATCATGGTATTGCGTTTGATAAAAGCGAAAGTGATTGAGCATAAAATTGACCCTGCCGATTGCTCAAAAATATTGGGCGCCATATTTTTTCTTCGATTGATTTGCCCCGCGTTGGTCGGTCAAAATATTCTGCTCTCTAAAGCATTGCAATTTGTGTCTAATCAATCGACTCCTGAAGATAATCACAACAATCAAATTTTTCTTTCTGTTCGTGCAAAAATGGAAGAACTGCATCAACCCACCGCTGGTTTGCTCAATCGGATGGCAGACATTCCTGCAAAAGAAGAAACATTCATGACATCACTTGAACAAACCGCTGAAACGTTTTATCGACATGTCATCTGTGAAATAAAAACAACGGACGAAGCAGCGCTTTTAGCATTAGCTCAATTGAAAGAACGGTTGGATCACGCGCCAGAAACAGAAGAAGCGCCAACAGCTGAGTGTGCCGAACAAGGCACTAAAGCAATCGCTAGAGTCAGTAAACGCTTATCAGGATTTACGAAGTAGAGTGTCAGCACTAAATCGCATCATGCCTTGCTGTCGGCAGTAATTCATATTTCATCACAACAAACGATTCTGCGACGCGAACCGTTTTTGCACCCATGCGGTGAAAAAATTTTTCAGCATTGGGATCGACAACGAGTTCAAATCCTTTCCATTTTTTCGCGCGGGCCGATTCATCAATGATTCCCCACATTTTGCGCCCTATCCCTGTTTTGATAAATTTAGGGTTCACGAAAAACAAGTCTAATTCGGCATTTTTTTTCTTGTTCTTTGCTAAACGAAACACGCCGTGTATTTCGCCATCATGCTCTAATACTTTGATAGAACTTTTCTCGATAGATTCTTTGGTAATACCCCAGTTTTTTATGTATTCATCCAGAAAATCTTCTGAATAACCCCAAACCGCTTTAGAGGCCCGAATAAATTGATTTAAAACATCCGCTTCTTCGGGTAATGCTTTTCGTAGTTTCATCGGTGAGACTCCTTCACTAAACATATCCTGAGATAACTAGTATGCCAAAAAATACTGATATTGCCATATATTTAAATGATATACTGTCGCACATGAAATCAACGCGTGGTATTAAATATAGTGTACTGGTGTGTGTTTGCTTACTGGTATCCAGCTGCGGAATGGTAAAACCAAAGTGCGGACCAGGCACAAACACAAGCACACCGTATCAAATTCATTGGAGTTTCCCGATCCCTTAAATAAGAGTGTGAGATCCTTGCTTTCATACGCGAAATGCTGTGTAATTTTCACAGGCTGTACCAGGAACTTAAAGGAAGGAATCGTACCGTGAACCCAGTGAAATCCATCAGCGTTGCATTGTTAACACTCTTATTAGCAGGTTGTATTCCCGCCACGCCATCCACTAATCAACCTGTTACTCTCAACGATCATGCACCCAATCTTGTTGATAATGACTCCAGTACACCGTTTGTTCCGCAACAAGGATGGTAAGGCTTAGAGCCTAATCGATAACAAGCCTATTGAAATAATTAACAGCAATAAGCTGATGATGCGGTATATTTTATGGGTGTTTTGTAACTCCCCAAAAAATCCACCCCACACTTGAGACGTTAGAATAATCAACACATTCAAAATCGGCCAACCAATCATTTTTTGTTCGGGCAACAACTGACTCATCCCACTGCTGTATAACGCCAGCGAACCCGTAAAACTCAAGCCCATTAATCCCACTAATATTAGGCTGTTGAATGTGGGCAACGAAAGATTCTCGTGATTTCTCTTCATCTGGGTAAAAAATAAAATTACCATAGGAACGGCTGCAGCCAATAAAAACGGCGGCCATACCCAAAAAGAATTCATGGAATGAAATTGCGCATTAGCATAAAAACCCACATACACAAACGTAATATTTTGAAATCCACTCGCAATCCCTGCAAACAATG
Organism: Gammaproteobacteria bacterium; assembly: GCA_035943935.1. Lineage (GTDB taxonomy): Bacteria > Pseudomonadota > Gammaproteobacteria > DASZBR01 > DASZBR01 > DASZBR01. The sequence goes on along the minus strand of DASZBR010000001.1, from coordinate 119,235 downwards.
CCAACAACCAGCCTGTGTGATAATGCGTTTTAATTTTTTCTGAAAAATAGTAAAACACTAAGCTCAACACAATACATAACACGGCCAGCGTCACTAAATAACTTTGCGTCGTAGAAAGCGCAGAATCATGAAAAACCACATACATCGAACCCAGCGTTACACCAATCCCTAAGTTGATCGCAAAACTGATGGCCATACCAATTTTTTTGATGGCATATGAAAAACAGACTTGGCCGAATCCAAAGATCAGCCCACCAACAATAATGACGCCCCAAAGATTAGGCGCAAGCGTTACATAATCCTGAAAAACGCTCGAAGACAAGAAAAAAAGAATCACCCAGGGAATAAGTGAAAAACCAATCAGGCTATGATAAAACCAAATTTTTTCGTTGGACGCATTTTTAATCAATCGTACCGGAACCACGAACGATCCGTTAATTAATCCTGCGATGATAATGGGTAATAGACTCATATTTATTTTACTGAAATTAAATAACGTGAATTAACCTATTTTTTACCTTGGGGATTCACCGCCGCATATGCTTGCGCGAGACTGATAGAAATATCATTGGTTGTCGGTAAAGTAATTGGCGGAAATTTTGCCATGAATCCATTTTGCTTCGTGATATTAATCACTGACTGCGACATGGATTCAACGGCCAGTGCATATTGCACAAAAAAATCATGCGCATGTTGAACATCCGTTTGTGCGGTTTTATTTCTCAATTGAGGGACTTTAAGAGACGTTCTTGATTGAGCCAGCGCTTGCTTTGCGGCCAAATTCAAATTGATTGCGTCGAAATAAACTGCCGTCGTTGCATTAGTTCCCATCGCTATTTTGTAGCTGTAACTAAATTTCGCCACGCCTGATTCCAAGGGAGCGTTTACTGCCACTAACTGCTTGTTAAATTCAGTGACTTTTTGCAGATCGCTTGGCATTCTTTCCCAGGTAATGAAACCCACAATCATCGCCAGAACAATAATACCCAAAATGATTTTATTGCGATCCAGAACCATGTCATCACTCCCTTGTTTGAAAGGCAAAGTATAAAGCATTACACTGCAAGGCGGTAATTTTGGATCACTTTCACAAGGAACGCCATGTCAAAATCAGATGCCGACACCACGAAAGGAAATCAGCTTGCATTTTTTGGACCTGCGGAAACACCCGCAGATGCGCGACTGGTTTTAAAAGTCTGTGCGATTGCGCTCTGTTGTTTAGGCATGCTCAGTGCAGTGGTGGGTGCGATTTTCGCACAGCCGTTATTGCTGACAGGACTTTATTGTTTTGCTTATGCTCCGCTGATTTATTTCATCCGAAATTCCACCGTAACATTGGTATGTTTTTTATGGTCTCTGATCAATATCGTTATTGTGATGCACCACAGTTATGTCGTTCTTCCCGTTTTGATGTCGATTATGTTGATAAGAGCCATGCTAGCAACCTCGGCCTGGCACAAATTGACAGAGCCACCTGCAAACAACTAGCGTATAATAAGACGACGCAAAGCTTCATTCTAAACCTTCATGGACATATTGCTTCTTCACCAACATTGGGGGAGGAGGTGCCATATGAACACGACACTTCAAGATCATTTTTTAGCCTCATTAATTGAAAGCCAAATTCCTATCGCGATCTATTTAAGACATGGCATAAAACTTAAAGGTCGATTAGTAGGGTTTGACGAGATGAGTTTATTTTTAGAAGACGAAAGAGGTGCTCAATTAATTTTAAAAGATGCAGTCAGTACCGTTGCTCCTCTTTACGCGGGGAGTTTCACGAGTTAGTTTTTCATACTCCGACACTCGGATGGACGCTGGGTGTCGGGCTCCATGAATTTCTATGCGGAATTAATCGCGGCAGCACGACGAGTAGAATGATTGCGATGAGTAAAATGATTGTAAGACGTTTTTTGCGTTTGCGGTTCATGGGGGATCCGTTATTTTCAGCGAAACTAGAGTATAAGGATATAATTGCGAAAACACAGCATTCTGCGTAGAATTTCATTAAAGATAAGGAGTGATCACCATGTTTGAAACGAAAGGAAATCTGATGAAAAAATATGTTCTCTACGCCATCGAACTCTATAGCGGAACCATGGAAGGAAATTTTATTCCCATCTCAAATAAAGAAACTTACGAATTCGATACACTCGAAGAAGCTAGAGCTGCCGCACAACGATTAAAAACTCCACAGAAATTTTATTTGATCGCCGAAAAAAGCGCCGTTCCGTCAGATACACTAAAACCTCTTGAGTTATTTCCAACATGATTATCGCCTACATCGTCCGAAAAACACTTGAACCTCGCGAAATCGCTGCAGGAAATAGCGATTTTCTAAAAGAGGCCGTGTGGGTTGATCTCATTTCACCCAGCATAGAAGAAGAGAAATTAGTTGAACAAGTGATGAATTTGGGAATTCCTTCTCGCGCAGAAATGGCCGAAATCGAAACCTCCAGTCGACTGTATAAAGAACACAATACTCTCTTTATGACCGCCGCTATGATTGCGCAAGGCGATACTTCCGAGCCAAAATTAGACCCCATTACTTTTGTACTCACTGATAAACAACTCGTCACAATACGGTATATTGAACCCCAAGCATTTAAAACATTTTCTGCACACTTATACAAACTTGAAAGTTCAGAACAAAATGCATTTCACCTATTTATTGGATTACTCGACGCTAGCATTGACCGTCTCGCTGATTTATTAGAACTTGTCGGACATCGTCTAGATGCCTATTCAAAAACTATTTTTCGACCCACCGATGATACGTCCGAAAAAATAGACTATAAAAAACTCATGCAAGAAATTGGTGCCAACGGAGATCTCACGACAAAAGCTCGCGAAAGTTTGATCAATCTTAATCGTTTAGTAGCTTTTTTTGGACAAACCACAATTGCAAAAACAGGTACCGAAGAACACCCTCACGTGGCAACACAAAGCAAAGATATCGTCGCACTCAGCGACCATGCGCACTTTCTCTCGAGTAAAATAAGTTTTTTGTTGGATGCAACCCTAGGGATGGTCAATATTGAACAAAATAATATTATTAAAATATTTTCAGTTGCAGCCGTGATCTTTTTACCGCCAACACTGATTGCCAGTATCTACGGTATGAACTTCCACATACCCGAATTGTCATGGAAATTCGGGTATGGTTATTCGCTTGTTCTCATGGTACTAGCAGCATTGTTACCTTTTAGATACGCCAAATATAAAAAGTGGCTATAAATTATTTGTTACCACCATTTCGTCCTACCACAACTAAAACAATTCCCGCCACAACAGCTAATCCACCTAAAAGAGGTGGGAAGTAAACTGTGTGTTGCTTATCTGCCGTAATGTTAAGACTTCCTATATTGGCCACGCTCTCTCGCTGCGTGTAGGTAAATCCTTGATAAGCCAAACTTAAAACACCCAGAACAATAAACAAAATTCCAACCAACGTTATACTCGATTTCATATAAGATACTCCTATTGATCTTTCCTGCCGACACGAATATGCATGACAAGAGAAAGTAAAAATAACACGATGAAAACAAAGAAAAGAATTTGCGCAATTCCTGCAGCCTGCACAGCAATTCCCGTAAACCCTAAAATACCCGCGACAATAGCGACAAGTAAAAATATAATAACCCAACGCAACATAACTTAACTCCCTTTAAATTGAGCCCGTATTAAGCCCAATTAATGGTAGCAATATCATGCTTTAATAGATAGGTAAGCCCCTACTAGCGCCCCAGTGAACAAAATGCTTGATCTGGGTAACTTGAGGAGATATCATCCTCGCCTAAACCAATATCGTAACAACTAAAAACCCTCTAATGTTTCTTCTCTGTAATTTCAATTTTGATAAATAGACTATCCACTTTTAGACGGTGTTGAACGATGACGATAAGTAATATTGAGAGCACTTTTTTACCCGAATTAATTAGGAACAAAACCCCTGTGTCGATTTACCTCCGACACGGTATTCGTCTCAGAGGCAAACTTGTGGGCCAAGACGAAAAGGCTTTATTTCTTGAAGATACTTCCGGCGTGCAGATGATTCTTAAAAACGCAGTAAGCACAATTACGCCAGATTTGGTGTATTAAAGCGTTTTCATATCGATGACAAAGCGATAACGAACATCACCTTTTACGGTGCGGTTGTATGCTTCGTTGATTTTTTCCACGGGAATTAATTCAATATCTGAACCAATGTTTTTGGCGGCGCAATAATCCAACATTTCTTGCGTTTCTTTAATTCCACCAATCAATGATCCCGCAATTGTTCGCGCATCGACAATGATAGGAAATGCGCCCAAAGCATACGGTTTCTCAGGAACGCTGATTAATACCAGCGTTCCATGCGTTTTCAATAATCCCAAATACGCATTCAAATCATGATCACCCGCAACGGTATTTAAAATAAGATCGAAAGATTTTTTATGTGTATTGAACTGATCGGGTGAAGCCATTAATAGAAAATGGCTTGCGCCTAATTTTTTCGCATCTTTTTCTTTTGATGGCGAATGACTTAATACAGTAACATCAGCGCCCATCGATGCCGCAAGCTTCACTGCCATATGACCCAAACCACCTAATCCCATGACAGCGACTTTCTTTCCTGGGCCTGCGTTAAATTTCTTTAATGGCGAATACGTTGTAATACCTGCACATAACAATGGCGCAATATTTTGCAGTGGCATTGTCGAATTAATTTTCAGCACAAAATCTTCATTCACAACAATCTGAGAGGAGTAACCACCCTGCGTCAGCGTTTTTTTATCTTGTTCTGTACTGCAATAGGTACCTGACATACCATTTTCACAAAACTGTTCCGTATGATCTTTGCACTGTCCGCACGTACGGCAAGAATCAACCATGCAACCGACACCCGCAGCATCACCCACTTTGAATTTTTTAACCTGAGCACCGACTTTAGCCACGCGCCCAACGATTTCATGACCGGGCACAACGGGATAAGGCATATTTCCCCACTCTCCGCGCACCGTATGGATATCCGAGTGGCAAATCCCGCAATACAAAATCTCAATCAACACATCATGCGCACCCACCTCGCGGCGTTCAAATTCATAAGGCGCTAAAGGGGAGGTTGAGGATTTAGCAGCGTACGCGCGGGTTGGCAGCATTGAATTTCTCCATTGAGCAAAATTGGTTTAGAATGCCTCAGATTCTACACTATAGGACTTGATCCATGCGACAGGTACCTCACCCGCTGATTATCGGCGACGGCAAGATGGCAACACATTTTGGGCATTATTTATCTCTACTCGGGATAAACTATTCTCAATGGTCTCGAAAAAAATATTCTGATATTGCTCTCGAAAAATTATTCTCACACTCAACCATAACCTTATTATTAATTTCAGATAATAGCTTAATTAATTTTCTTGATTCTCATGCTTATTTAAAAACCAAGCCTGTTGTACATTTTTCTGGCGCTTTATCTCTAAAAAATATATTCAGCGCACATCCCCTCATGAGCTTTGCTGAAAACTTATACACTCTCGAATTTTATAAAAAAATAAATTTTATACTAGAAACACATCAAGAAAATCATTTGTCTTTTTTACCCAATGATTTTTATGCAATTCCAGCCGAACAGAAATCTTATTATCACATGCTCTGCGCACTCAGCGGCAATTTTACCTGTATTTTATGGCAGAAATTTTTCAGCGAACTTGAAACCAAATTCCAACTACCTCCTACGGTAGGCCATTTGTATTTAAACCAGATTACTCAAAATATTATTCGCGATCCCAATACCGCACTTACGGGACCCCTAATACGTCATGACAAAAATACTATTCATAAACATTTAGACAGTTTGAGTGATGATGAATTTAAAGAAATCTATCAAGCCTTTGTGAATTTATTTGAAAACAGGAGAAAGAAAATTCATGAACATGCATGATTTTCAGAAAATGAAAAACAACCACCAGAAAATTACGATGGTAACTTGTTATGATCATTGGTCAGCGCAAATTATTGCCAAGAGCCAAATTGACAGTATTTTAGTGGGTGACAGTGTTGCGATGGTCATGTACGGACATGCAAACACTTTACCCGCGACCGTTAATATCATGGCCAATCACATTGAGGCAGTTGTAAAAGGCGCGCCGAATAAATTCATCATTGGCGATTTACCTTTTTGTTCTTATCGAAAGGGTTTGGTGGAGAGCATGAATGCCGTTGAAAAATTCGCTCATGCCGGCGCGCAAGCGATCAAACTCGAAGGCGCAGCAGGGAATTTAGAATTAATCGAACACATTGTCACATCCGGCATTCCTGTCATGGGACATCTCGGCTTAACCCTGCAATCGATTCACAGTTTGGGTGGCTTTAAAGTTCAAGGCAAAAATCAAAAAGCGGCTGAAAAAATCATGCTGCAAGCAAAACAATTACAAGATGCCGGATGTTTTTCGGTGGTATTAGAATGCATGCCTTCCACTCTCGCAAAAGATATCACTGATGCGCTGACTATTCCTACGATTGGCATTGGCGCGGGGCCGCATACCTCGGGCCAAATTCTGGTCTTACAAGACATGTTAGGCATGAACTGCAATTTTAAACCGAAATTTTTAAAACATTATTTAAACGGCACGGAATTAATTCAAAACGCGTTGAACCAATATAATCAAGAAGTTAAATCGAATGTATTTCCTAATATAGAGGAGCATTGTTATGCAGATAGTTAAATCACCCCAAGAATTTCAACAACTCCGCAAAAATCTTCAGGGTTCTATTGGCTTTGTGCCAACGATGGGGAATCTGCATGACGGTCATGCCAGCTTATTAGCCAAATCTAAATCAGAAAATACTATTACAGCCATCAGTATTTTTGTGAATCCCACACAATTCAATAATCCAGATGATTTTAAGCATTACCCCCGTACTGTCGAACAAGATCTTACACTCGCTGAACAACTGGGCGTAGATATCGTTTTTTTGCCGACGAAAGAAAATATGTACGCGGATGATTATGCGTATAGAGTTTTCGCAACCGATTCATGGTTAACGTCAGAATTAGAAAGTAAATCTCGACCGGGCCATTTTGAAGGTGTATTAACTGTCGTGATGAAATTATTCTTAATTATACGTCCCACTCGAGCTTATTTTGGTGAAAAAGATTATCAACAATATCAATTAATCAAAAAAATGGCTGAAGCATTTTTTCTGGACACAACAGTAGTTGGATGCCCGCCGATTCGTAATGAAAACGGCTTACCTTTGAGTTCGCGCAATAGCAGATTTACGCCTGAGCAATTTAAGCATGTTCAATTATTTCCCAAAATATTTCATGCAGATTTAAGTCCTGAAGAAATTACGGCGCAGTTAATTAAATTAGGCTTTGAGGTGGACTATATTGAAGATTATGAGTCGCGGCGGTTTGGGGCGGTGAAGTTTGCAGGTGTTAGATTAATAGATAACGTGGAGATAACAACATGATCCTATGTTTAGATGTCGGCAACACACATATTTATGGCGGTGTATTTGATAACGATAAATTAATATTACAATTTCGATATCCCACAACCGCGGCTTCAACATCCGATCAATTAGGTATATTTTTCAGACAAGTATTACTGGAAAATAATATTGATATCACCAAAATTAAACATATTTCCGTAGGCTCTGTTGTTCCTTCTGTGGATTACTCTATACGATCAGCCGTGGTTAAATATTTTAATCTGGAGCCATTCTTTCTAAAAGCCGGCGTAAAAACGGGCTTGAAAATATCCTATAAAAATCCTCTCGAAGTCGGCGCAGATCGTATCGCCAATGCCATTGCTGCTGTGCATCAATTCCCGGAAAATAATATTGTCATTGTCGATTTAGGTACGGCAACGACATTTGATATTGTCCGAAAAGATAATAATTATTTGGGCGGCGTTATCATGCCAGGATTAAAAATCGCGATGAGCGCACTCAATGAAAATACAGCCAAATTACCGCCTGTCAATATTTTAAAACCCGAAAAAGTCATTGGACAATCTACTATTGCCAATATCCAATCAGGATTATATTACGGTCACTTAGGCGCCATGATGACCATCATAGATAAAATTTCAGAAGAGGCTTTTGATAAAGCAAAACCTATTGTTATTGGCACCGGTGGATTTTCTAATTTATTTGAGAACGAGCACATATTTACAATGGTTATTCCCGAATTAGTGTTACACGGCTTGAGGTTGGCGCATGCTAAACAATAAAAAAATTCTGTTGGGAATCACCGGCGGCATTGCCGCCTATAAATGTCCAGAATTAGTGCGGTTATTAACTCAAGCGGGTGCCATTGTTCGAACAGTACTGACAGAAAACGCCGAGAAATTTGTCGCGCCACTCACACTTGAAGTCCTTGCCAATCAAACAGAAACTCCCATGGCCCATATAGATTTAGCACGATGGGCGGATGTTATTCTTATAGCACCAGCAACCGCAAATTTTATTGCAAAACTCGCTCACGGCTTTGCCGATGATTTACTCAGTACCTTATGTCTTGCAACAACTGCGCCGATTATTGTTGCACCTGCGATGAATCAACAAATGTATTTAAATCAATTTACGCAAGAAAACCTCAATAAACTAACAAACCATAATATAACCATTTGGGGTCCTGATTCGGGTATACAAGCCTGTGGTGAAATTGGACCGGGAAGATTACTAGAACCAGAAACTTTATTTGCTAATTTAAATAATTTTTTCGCGCCGAAATTATTAGCCAATAAAAATATTATGATTACAGCCGGTCCTACTCAAGAAGCGCTAGATCCCGTCAGATACATAACCAATTACAGTTCGGGAAAAATGGGTTACGCATTAGCCGAAGCGGCTCTTCAAGCTGGCGCCAATGTGACGTTAATATCTGGCCCAACCAATTTATCTAGCTCACCTAATATTAATAAAATAAATATTATTACAGCTGAAGATATGCATAAAGCGGTATTAGAAAATATTGAAAATCAGCATATTTTTATTTCCGCTGCAGCAGTGAGTGATTACAAAGCAGAAAATATCTCTCAACATAAAATCAAAAAATCTGCTGACAATTTAACCCTAAATTTAACTAAAAATATTGATATATTAAAAGCCATATCTACTCTTGATAAAAAACCTATTACTATTGGCTTTGCTGCAGAAACTGAAAATCTTATAGAAAACGCCAAACAAAAATTATTCGCTAAAAAACTAGATATGATTATTGCGAATCAAGTGGGTAAAGAGTTGGGATTTAATACGGATGACAATCACGTTTCTATTATTACTTCACAGAATATTACTGAGCTTGCTAAATCGTCGAAGAAACAGCTCGCTCAGCAAATTATGGGAATTATACAAAAGACGTTTTTACGCTAAGCAGGACCACCACCACCAGAGCGAGGGCCTTTTCCTGCTGCTGGCTTAACATCGTCCAAATCACTTAGATCTCTGTAACCACCCGTATCCTTTCCAGCCTTATCCTTTCTTTGAAGTCTTTGAAGTAAACCTTTTTTCTCCTTTTTAGGTTCAGCATCCTGCTCCGCAACGGGAGCTTCCATGCCTTCTTTATCTTTTTTACCTCCTAATTTTGCTTTTGCTTTCTCTGCAAACGATGCTAATCGACCAGGCTTTTTCACTTCTTCTTTCTGTTGACTCTCTTCAAAAACTTTTTCATTAGTCCTATCGTAAACACCACTGAAAACAACATTAATGCTACCTGGCGTGTTTTTACTTAGCATTAGCGGCTGAACATCTTTGTATGTTATTTTTCGATCAGCACTTATCGCTCGATTTACCTCTTGTACAAAATGCTGAACCTCACGCATGTTTAAATACGTTAACCGCACTGCTGCTCCATCATTTTTTTCATCATCTTTTTGACGCATAAGCTCAATGATTTCATCTTTGAATATTCCTTTCACTGATTCATTATTTATCTTATCCAATTCAGATACACAAAGAGTAATATTGATTATTGAAAGTTCTTTTTCATTAAAATCTTTCGTATCAAATTTTCGAGCAGCACTGGGTAAAACAACCTCTGCCTCTCTTTTACCTTGTGTTACTGCTGCCGGTGGTGCTGATTCCACCCGACCGCTCGTGCGTGACTCTACTGCTGTCGATTTTTGTGCTGGTGGTACTACTGCTGGCGCTGCTGATTCCAATGGCTCCAGTTTAATCTTTTGAACGCGCGACTTTGCTTCTATATAACCATTAGTGTTGGGATCCATCTGCTTCATACGGTTGAGGTCGTACTTATACATTTCGTTAGATTCCATCTCCTGCATCTTCTCTCTACACTCACCTTTACATTTTTCATCCAATCCTTCCATTCCTAAAAGAAGATTGCACCCCACCTTAATCTCAGCAACGTCGGACGCCTGACGGTTCACGATTTGAGCTAAAAATTTTGCGTATAATTCAGGTTGTTGTGTAAATAACGCTGTCATTTGTTCCCCGAATTTACGCTCATGCCCAGAGATCTGTAAAATTCTCATGGCTTTTAAGACTCCATTTCGCTCTGAGGGATACGCTTCTATCATGTGATCAACAAAGTCCTTGATATCAAAACGGCTGACGTCATGATATGCCTCAAGTAACTTAGACCCGTCGGGATTTAAAGAAGAACCCGCCCGCCCCAATGCATCGAATGCTTTTCGCTTCTCTTCCTTCTCAAGCATCTCGTTCATACCCACCCCCGCCTTTTAAAATGTCTTACTTTGAGTATAGGTCATAAAATGAAGGCTTGAGGGCTTGTAAGAAGGGCTTCTGGGGGCTTGAGCCGATTAGCCCGATTATTCGGCTCAAAAATCGCTTGTTTATGAGCCGAATAGACCCTACTTTAGATGAAACCGGAGATAGCCCATGTCAGACACCTGGAACGCCAAAACCTACAGTCAATTTCTCGATTTACGCACACGCCCCGCGCGTGATTTATTATCCGCCTTTCCGCCAAACTTCCAGCCTAAAATAATTTATGACTTAGGTTGTGGTCCTGGCAACTCGACTATTCTATTAAAAAATCGCTGGCCGAATGCTGAAGTTGTGGGCACAGATAGTTCTGTGGATATGCTCACAGAAGCAAAAAAAACATATCCTGATATAGAATTTATAGAACAAGATATAGCTAATTTTTCGCCTCAAGAAAAAAACAAAAATCTAGACTGTTTATTTTCCAATGCGGCATTGCAGTGGCTGGGTGATCATGAAAACTTATTCCCAACGCTGTTAAAAACAATTTCGCCCAATGGCATGTTTGGTTTTCAGATGCCGAATAATTGGCATTTACCCTCACACCAAACGACCGTTGAACTTTTACAAAATAATAGCCATTGGACTTCCCTGTTAAAAACATTACGTTATGGAATATTAGATAAACCCTTTTATGATTTAAAAAAATATTATGATTTGCTGATAAAATCAGGCGCAAAAGAAATTCAACTATGGCAAACGGAATATTTTCAAGAAATGGACAATCATCAGGCGATTTTTGATTGGGTAAAAGGCACGGGATTAAGACCCGTATTATTGGAAATGGATGCAGAAAACCAACAAAAATTTGAGCAAGAATATGTCAACGCTATTGCGGCAAAATATCCTAAACAAGCCAATGGTAAAATCTTGTTGGTTTATAACAGATTATTTATGGTGGGGAAAATTGCTCGTGACTAAACCGACAAAATCCTATGCCATCATCGGCACCGGTGCGATCGGTGGATATTGTGCTGTTAAGTTACAACAAGCAGGCTTTGATGTGCATTGTCTAGTGAACAGAGATTATGAATTTGTTAAGCAAAATGGCCTGAACCTGATTGAAACAGATAACAAAAAAATTACGATTCCCGTAAAAGCCTATGATGATATTAAAAAAATGCCCTCCTGTGATGTAATTTTAATTACGCTCAAATCTACCGCAAACCATATACTCAAAAATTCACTAGGCCATTTATTACATAAAAACAGCATTGTGTGTGTAATACAAAATGGCATTAGCATAGAATCCGAAATCGCAGAATTTATTGACCCCGCAAAAATCATCGGCGCCAGCAGTCTATTAAAAGTCACGAAAATTTCACCTGGCGTAATAAAACATTATGAATTAAATCAATTTGAATGGGCGCAATATTATAGAGATGAGACACATAAAGAAATTTCCCTAGCAGTCCAACAAATATCAAATGATTTTAAAACAGCAGGATTTAACAGCACCGCGACATCACATCTCCCAACACTTCGCTGGAAGAAATTAATTGCAAATCTTCCGACTAGCGGATTATCTATTATATTAAATGCGTCGCTCAGTGAATTAATTAATAATCCGTCTAGTTTTGAAATTATAAAATCCATCACACGCGAAGCGATTTCTGCGGCTAAATATTGCGGCTCAGATATTCCCGATGATTTCTATGATTTCCGCATGCAGGTATTTGCGAAATTAGCAAAAACAACCAAAACCAATTCCAGCATGAAAGATGATTTTGACGCCGGAAATAAATTAGAACTCCATGCTATATATGAGAACGCTATTAATATCGCTAAAAAAAATCAGATTACTATGCCCTTAACTAAGATGCTCTACTTACAGTTGCTATACCTTGAGGCCAAACAACGATGAACAAACCTTCTCAAAAATCCTACGCCATCATTGGCACCGGCGCGATCGGTGGTTTTTGCGCCGTTAAATTAAAACAAGCGGGCTTTGATGTGCATTGTTTACTGAACCGAGATTATGAATTCGTTAAGCAAAATGGCTTGAACTTAATAGAAGACAATAAACCCACGACTGTTTTTATAAAAGCCTATGATGATATTCATAAAATACCCAAATGCGATGTTGTTTTAATTGCTTTAAAATCTACTGCAAATCATATATTAAAAAACTCTTTGTCCCATTTATTACATAAAAATAGTATTGTGGGTATTGTGCAGAATGGCATTGGCATAGAATCAGAAATCGCTGAGTTCATTGATCCCGAGAAAATTGTCGGCGCGAGTAATTTACTTAAAGTCACCAAAACATCGCCCGGTGTCATAAAACACTTTGGATGGGATTTATTTGAATGGGCACAATATTATACTGATGATACCCACAAAGAAATTTCAGTTGCTGCACAAAGTATTGCGGATGATTTCAAAAATGCCGGATTAAACAGCACTTCACATCCCCATCTCCCCACAATTCGTTGGAAAAAACTTGCTGCCAATATTCCCACCAGCGGATTGGCGGTTGTATTAGATGCCTATACCAATGAATTAATTAACAACCCGTCCAGTTTTGAAATCTTAAAAAGCATGACACAAGAAGTTATTTCTGTAGCCCTACAATGCGGCGCAGATATACCCAATGATTTTTATGACTTTCGCATGAAAGCCTTCGAGAAAATGGGGGAAATGGAAAAAAATAATTTCAGCATGAAAGATGATTACGATGCAGGAAACAAACTAGAACTTCATGCTATATATGAGAATGCTATAAATATAGCTAAGAAACATGGCATTTCTATGCCACTCACTGAAATGCTGTATCTCCAGTTACTCTATCTTGAAGCGAAGAGGGGCCATGTCTAAATTATTGGATAAAAAATTAATTCTTACGAATATTCCCTTAGAAATATTCGAAGCTATAGATTCAACAAATACCTACCTACTTAACTACGCTCGATATGACAAACAAATTTGTTTAGCAGAAACTCAAACCGCGGGGCATGGTCGCGAAAACCGTTCGTGGCATTCGCCGTTTGGGCAAAACCTTTATTTTTCCCTAAGATTACCCCTGAAAAAATTTATGGGATTAAGTTTAGTCGTCAGCTTGGCGGTCATTAAAACATTGGAAAACTTCGCCCCAGAGGCTGAGTTTTTCGCCAAATGGCCTAATGATGTGATGTGTCAAAATAAAAAATTAGCGGGTATTTTAGTTGAAATCCAACACAATACACATGCGGTGATTGGCACGGGCATTAATATTAATATGTCTCAAGATCCCTGGATTTCGCTCAAAGATATTACGGGTAAAGAGATAAATAGAAATGAATTTTGTACTTTTTTAATTACCACTCTCTTGGATTACATTAAAGAATTTGAGATTAAAAATTTCGATGTTTTTATTCCAGAATGGGACAAAATAGATTATTTAAAAAACAAAACTATCACCATACAAAATATCACTGGCGTTATGAGTGGAGTTAATAATAAAGGTAATTTGATCTTAACGTTGCCATCGGGTGAGCAGAGAGAGATACATTCCGGGGAAGCACATCAAGTGTAATAATTTTTTATAACGCCAAACAAAGTCCCACCGCCAACACAACTCCCGACACCATAAACGGATACAACACATTCATCGTCGCCAAAAACTTCACCGCAAATCCTGTCACCGTCCACGCCAATGCCATCGTCGTTAATGTCGTTCCCATCAAAATACCCTGATGTTTATGCCCCACTTCATCTGATAATAATCCCATCAACGCTACATAACTTAACGCGACGCTCCACGTAATCGGGACGATCATCCACCACATCGGCAAAAACAAACTGACTATAAATATTCCAAAGCTGATTTGAACTATTTTTTGATTACTCAAATACTGGCTAATCCAGCGATAAAAGATCAACCCAAAACACATAGATACACCTAAACTCGACAGATATAAGCTAATTTCATAGCTGTCATATAAAAAGCGTTGGGTTAAATAGGTCGGCAAAGATAAGTAATATAAGCTCCAGCTAAATTCTAAAATAAAAAATAAACCCAAATATTTTGTCAGATATTTCATCGAATACACAGCAATATGATCTGATTTTTTGTGGGGAATTTCATGATAAAGCACGGCTAATAACATAATATTAATAACCGCAATAATTCCCGTAATTAAAAAGGGTAACGATAATTCAACTAAATTAACATCAAATCCACGAATAAAATAACCACCCAACAACGGTCCTAAAATTAATCCCAACGTCAGCGCTAATCCCACGGTACTAAAATGAACTGCTCGGCTCCGCGCAAAACTAATATCAGCAACCGCCGCTTGAACAATGGCCGTACTTGCCGCCGCCACACCACTTAATATTCTCGCTAAAATAAACAGGCTGATGTTATGCAAATACAAGCTCGTGATAAATAATGTGGAACTGCCCAAAACGCCACCTAAACAAAATAACAACACTTTCTTGCGGCCAAATTTATCGGAAAGCCAGCCCATGATGGGTGAACCCACAATCATCGCAACCGTAAACGCCGCAATTCCCATGCCATACATCGTATCGACCATCAATGCCGTCGGATGAATTAACATCGCTTTCAATAAGACATTCAACGCCGGAATAACCATCTGGTAACTAATTTCATTGAGCAATGCGAGAATGAAAAGGGGGATGACCGCATAACGCGCCAGCGAATCTTTTGACAGCATGTGCAATCTCCTCGAAAATAGCGCTTATTTCAAACTGTGAGCAGAACCATGTCAACGACCAATGTCGATCCCGATGAGATTCACAAATTCAGCGAAATTCAACACGATTGGTGGAATCCCGTTGGCCAATGTGCGCCATTACATCATATTAATCCCCTTCGGCTAAAATTTATTCAAGATCGTGTTGATTTAAATCATAAAAAAACAGTCGATATTGGTTGTGGCGGCGGAATTCTGACTGAAAGTCTGGCTAAGGCCGGTGCGCATGCCACGGGCATTGATTTATCTCACACCGCACTTGAAGCCGCGCGCATGCACAGCAAAGAACATAATCTCATGATTCACTATGATTACATCAGTGCCGAAGAATTTGCTGAAAATCATGCTGGACAATTTGATGTCGTGACCTGCATGGAGATGCTCGAACATGTTCCTGATCCCAGCTCCATACTTCGCGCCTGTCATAAATTATTAAAACCAAACGGGAAATTATTTCTCTCGACCATCAACCGCAACCTAAAATCTTATGCTTTTGCGATTTTGGGGGCAGAATGGATTTTAAATCTTTTGCCACGCGGTACCCATGATTATGCAAAATTCATTAAACCCAGTGAATTAAGCGAATGGTCACGTCAAGCCAATCTCTCTCTCAAACACTTTGAGGGAATAGTTTATAACCCTTTTTCAAAAAACTATAAATTAGATAATACTAATATTTCAGTCAATTATTTAGCCTATGGTGAAAAATCCTGATGAGCACACCTAAATTTAAAGCCGTGATATTTGATCTGGATGGAACTTTAGTCGATACCGCGCCTGATTTGGCTTCAGCATTGAATTATATTTTAATCATGGATAATCGCGCACCGCTGGACTTTGATGATATTCGACATGTTGCCTCGGATGGTGCAAAAGGTCTTATCAATTTAGGCTTTCATATCAGTGATAAAGATCCGTTGTACGGCGATCTGCGTAAAAAATTATTACACTTTTATTTAAAACACATCGCTGATCGATCCGTATTATTTGAGGGCATAGACGAAATTTTACATCTCGTTGAACGTTCAGCCATTCCCTGGGGAATTGTGACCAACAAACCCACAGATTTAACCCTCAAATTACTTCATGCGTTGAATTTAGATAAACGAACACATTGTGTGGTGTGTGGGGATACCGTAAAAGAACGCAAACCACATCCCGAACCATTGTTGTATGCCGCAAAATTATTGAATGTAGCACCAGAAGACTGCTGTTACATTGGTGATGCAGAGCGCGATATGCAGGCAGCAAAAGCCGCACACATGACAGCGATTTTTGCGAGTTATGGATATATTCACGAAAGCGAAAAACCTGAAGACATGGGCGCAGATTATATTATTCAGACGCCGTTGGATTTACGCTCTATTTTATGATGCGGCTTTAGCTTTGGTTTGTGATAAATCTTGCGATGACGATAATAAATATGATGAACGTAACGCTTCCGTCTGACTTCCACCCGAGCTCGCGGCGGATGTGCTAAATGCCACTCTGCATCCGGCGCTAAAACACTCATCACACTACGAATCAACGGCGCATCTGGCTTTAATAAATATCCTGGATCACGATTAATCGTTAACGCCATATAAATATCGCTTTTCGGAAACCACATCACGATCGCTTTATAGCCAGCTGTGCTTCCATTGTGCCACCAGACGGGACCTAATTTTTCTGACCCATAAGACGTTTCTATAATGCCCAAACCATAACCATGGCCCGTAAAACCATCCGATAAAGGCGCAACCGGTTGACCACTGCGACACGCCGGTGAATTTTCTTCGCACACCAAACTCTTCATTTGATCTAATTGCTGTTCCGGCAAAATGTGACCTTGAAATAAATCATGCCACCACGTTAATAAATCTTGCGTCGTCGTCACAATCGCGCCCGCCGTGTAAGCCCATGACATATTGTCATAGGTCACATCCTGACCACGCGTGTTATAGCCGTGCGCCATACGCGACAAAAATCCATTCGGATAAATTCCCGATAAATAATAGGTATTAATTAAATCCAAATGCGTGTTGCTGCGCAGATAATCATTCATCACGGTCGACGCAGGTTCGCCTGTAATTTTCTGAATAATCATGCCCGCTAAAACATAATTCGTATTGGAGTATTTCCAACCCTGGCCTGGATAAAAATAATCCCGGTGCTCAGCGGCTAATTGCACTAATTGTTCAGGGCTAAATCCCTGCTCAGGATTGTCTTTGCGGATAAGATTAAATTGACCCGCTTCGGTGTAATTGAAAATACCGCTGGTATGATTTAATAATTCGCGAACAGTGACATCCTGCCATCGCGGATATTGTGGCAGATAAGTCGTAATGGGATCATTCAGATTCAACTTACCTTCCGCTTCTAATTCTAAAATAATCATAGACGTGAACGATTTGGTAATACTGCCCGCTTGAAATAACGTATCGCTATCAATGCTTTCTCCACCGCGATATTGCGTTGAGCCGCTGGAGATAGTAATAGGATAAGTATGGTAGGGAAGGTAAATACTTAATGCAGCACCCGGAATTCCCGAGCGCGAACGCCAATCATGCAAAATACGCTGAATTTCTTGCTGATAAACCGGCGGATTGGGATTAACTTGTGCCAATACAGGCGCAGACGCAAACGCTAATGCACAAAACAACAGAATCCTTCTCACCATTAAATTTATCTCACCATGTCTTCAGGTCTTACTGCTTTATCAAACGCTTCACCAGTCATGTACCCTAATTTAATACACGCGTCGCGTAAAGAAGTTTTATCGTGTAATGCCGTATGCGCTATTTTAGCTGCTTTGTCATAGCCAAGACTAGGACTTAATGCAGTGACTAACATCAAAGAATGGTGTAAAAAATAATCA
Source organism: Gammaproteobacteria bacterium (assembly GCA_035943935.1). Taxonomy (GTDB): domain Bacteria; phylum Pseudomonadota; class Gammaproteobacteria; order DASZBR01; family DASZBR01; genus DASZBR01. Next base: position 100,935 of record DASZBR010000001.1, on the reverse strand, counting down.
ATTCTGTCTTTATCTGCTTCCAAGCCATCAACCAAATGCTTTTTAAAAGACAAACAGGCTTCTGATAATAAATTACCCGAATGTAAAAAATTAAAAATCATGACGGGTTTAAATACATTTAATTCAAAATTACCCTGAGAATTTGCAAAGCCTATGGTTACGTCATTGCCCATAACTTGAACGCATACCATGGTCATGGCTTCACATTGAGTCGGATTCACTTTGCCCGGCATAATAGAAGAGCCTGGCTCGTTTGCGGGCAAAATTAATTCACCCAAGCCACAGCGCGGACCTGAACCTAACCATCGAATGTCATTGGCTATTTTCATCAAGGCGGTTGCTAATGTTTTTAATGCGCCGCTGGCCATGACTAACGCATCATGCGCTGCTAATGCAGAAAATTTATTACTGGCAGATACGAAGGGTAATTTTGTTTCTTTTGCAATAAAACTCGCGGTTAAGTCCCCAAATTTTTCAGGCGCGTTTAATCCCGTGCCTACCGCTGTTCCACCAATGGCAAGCGAATACAATCCAGACAGCGTTTGTTTAATATTACTCAACGCAAAATCTAATTGGGCGACATAACCTGAAAATTCTTGGCCCAAGGTTAGGGGCACAGCATCTTGAAGATGCGTACGACCAATTTTAATAATACTCTCAAATTCTTTTTGTTTTTTATGCAAGCTTTCTCGCAAACTCATCACCGCGGGCATCACTTTATGAACAATATTCTCTGCCGCCGCAATATACATGGCAGTAGGAAACGTATCGTTAGATGATTGAGACATGTTCACATCATCATTCGGATGGATTGGTTTTTTACTGCCCAATTCACCGCCGGCGAGTTCAATCGCGCGATTCGAAATGACTTCATTAACGTTCATATTGGTTTGCGTACCACTGCCCGTTTGAAAAACTCTCAACGGAAAATGGTCAGATAATTTATTGTCTAAAATTTCATCACACGCAGACATAATTAATTTTGCTTTTTCTTTAGGTAATAATCCCAACTCAGCATTCGCTTTGGCGGCTGATTTTTTCAAGATAACCATTCCACGAATCACTTCATGTGGCATCAAGTCACCGATCGCAAAAAAATGCTGTGAGCGTTCTGTTTGAGCACCCCAATACCGATCTTGTTTTACGTCAATCGTTCCCATACTGTCAGTTTCTTTGCGCATTCTGTTCCCCTTGAATTAATCGTACTGATTTCACCATGTTATCTTTGATCTGCAGAATTTCAAGTGGATAGCCCGCAATACGCACACACGTATTCGCGGGCGGAATCATCTCGAGATATTCCGTAATCAGTCCACTTAACGTTTTAGGTCCGTCGAGCGGAAAATGAATATGCAAATTACGGTTTAACACACGCAAATTCACACCGCCGTCTAATATGTAATTCCCATTGGGTTCTTGAAGCACATCTTTCTGCGTTGACGCTGCAGTATCTGTCGTAAATTCGCCGACAACTTCTTCGAGAATATCTTCAATGGCAATTAATCCCTGAATATCGCCATATTCATCAACAACGAGTCCCATCCGCGTTTTTTGGTGTGAAAATTCAACGAGCTGTTGGCTCAATGAAGTTTGCTCCGGAACAAAATAAGGCGCTTCAAGCATATCCTCCAAACTCGCTTTGCTGAGTTCATCTTTTGCTAATAAATTCAACGCATCTCTGACATGCAGAATTCCTACAATATTATCAATATGCTCTTCATACACGGGTAATCGCGTATGTTGACACGTCGCTAATTGCGCTAAAATGTCTGACCATTCTTCGGTAACATCAATGCCCACAATTTCATGGCGCGGAATCATCACATCTTCAATCGACGTTTTTTCTAAACTTAATAATTGCAGCAACATGCGCTGATAATTACCGGGAATTTGACGTCCCGCTTCGGTCAACACGGTTCGTAATTCATCAATGGTAAAGCTATCCAGTTTTTTCTTGTGTTGTCGCACGCCTAAAATATAGAGAAATCCATTTGATAAAAAGTTCACCAGCCAAATAATAGGTGAGAGTATTTTCAATAATATCCATAACGGAAAAGCTGAATACAGCGTAATACGCATAGGATGCAATGCAGCAAGTGTTTTCGGTGCCAATTCGCCAAAAATCAAAATAACAAAGGTGACTCCAACAGTTGCCACTAAAACACCAATCGCGCCCAAATAATGGACTGCTAATAACGTCGCAATAGCAGAAGCAAGAATATCCGCAAACGTATCGCAGAATAAAATCAAACCTAATAATTTATCGGGACGTTCTAATAATAAGCTCGCACGTTTTGCATTGAGATTCCCATGACGTGCGAGATGTCGTAACCGGTAGTGATTAACAGACATGAAAGCGGTTTCAGTAAACGAAAAGAAAGAAGACAGGATAATTAATCCTGCCAATGATAACCATAAAGTTTGAATATGGTGAACCACATCAATTTGAAACATGGTATTTCTCACTCACTGTGTGAACTGCCTCCACTAACGCCGCAACATTTTCAACCGGAACATCTTTGGGCACCCCATGGCCTAAATTAAAGACATGGCCCGTATTTTTGCCGTACGACTTTAAAATAAACTCAACTTCGGCATGAATTTTTTCAGGATTGGTATAAAGCATCATGGGATCCATATTGCCTTGTAACGCAACAGATTCTCCAACACGCTCACGCGCTGTATTAATATCTATGGTCCAATCTAATCCAATCGCATCACAGCTTGTCGACACCATTTCTTCTAGCCACTGACCACCAAATTTAGTAAAGAAAATACAGGGGATTTTTTTATCTTTTTGCTGTCTATTTAATCCTGCAAATATTTTCTGGGCATAAGATAAAGAAATATTTTTATAGTCTTTTGTGCTTAATAATCCACCCCAGGTATCAAACAACATAATGGCATCCACACCTGCATCAATCTGGGCATTAAGATATAAAATAGTACTTTGGGTTAATTTTTCTAATAAATTATGCAGTAATTCAGGATTTTGATAGAGCATTTTTTTTGCATCTTCGACGATATACGTCGCAACCGTCCATGGACTTCCTGCAAAGCCAATTAACGGCGTTTTATGGTTTAATTCTTTTTGGGTTAATTTTATGGCATCCATAACATACTTTAATTTTTCGTTTGGATCCGGAATAATAATTTTATCAACATCTTTTTGATGGTTAATTATATTTTTAAATTTAGGTCCTTCGTTTTCAACAAAATATAATTCCAATCCCATCGCATCGGGAATAGTCAAAATATCAGAAAATATAATAGCCCCATCGAGCGGAAAGCGTTTTAAAGGTTGTAAGGTAATTTCACAGGCAATCTCAGGGTTTTTCGCCATCGCTAAAAATCCGCCGACTTTTTGGCGGAGTTCGCGATACTCAGGAAGGTAACGACCAGCTTGGCGCATTAACCACACCGGTGTTTTATCGACAGGTTGTCGACAAAACGCGCGGATTAATCGGTGAGGAGAATTTATATTCATTTCACAGAAATAGCTCTACGTTGTAATTGTACGTCCAAATGCTTTTCCATGCTGAGTAATTGATCAGCGGCTTGTCGATCTTCTTTGAAGAAATTTGCAGCTTTTGCCACAGATGCTTTAAGGTCACCGTTATCCGTTTTAATGTTCTTTTCAAGCGCTTTCACTTGTTTGACCACACTGTCGAGGTAAGACATCGCTCTTTTCAATTCCTTGTCTTGTCTGTCTTTAAACTCTTCAGCACCTTCTTTAGTTCCTGCGACAACCACACCCATTTTTTTATCTAACTCTGCGGCGCCTGACGGATCGCGACTCGTCGCTAATTCTTTGAGTGCCTTTTCGCGATTTTGCGACGGCACGGCGGTAAGCAGTTTTTTCATATCGTTTATTGTCGATTTATCTAAATCTTTAATACCTGGCATAATTGACAAGGCTCGATTGGCAATTTCTTGTAACTGTTCTGCATAACTTTTCAACGTAGATTGAGACGCTCTGCACCGATCATCTAATGAATCAGATAACTCTCTCGCAACAACCAAATCTCTACCAATTTGATTTTCGAGAGTACCCAGTTCAGCGATTAGCGCATCACGCTTGATCGGCAATTCTGGATCTTCCTCTTGTCCCTCAGCCGGAGGAGCAAGCGGTTTATTCAGTGTTGCGCGCGTATCAGCAATAAATTGGAGATTTGTGGTGAGCTGAGTTATATACTCACTTAACTCTCCTCGTAACTCTACTGCACCTTTCGCAACTTTACCCTCTGCTCCACTCCACAAAAGAGGGTTTTGACCTGGTTTTTGACCTTTAGAAAGCCAGGCGGTAATACGCGTAAAGTCATTTATTGAATGCTCAAGACCCATAGTCTCTACTCCTATAATGTCAATCGAGGATGTGGCGCTGGAGGCGGTGGTGCTTTAGGAATTTTATAATGCTGCACAAATTCTTTCGTCTCTTCCACTAATTTTTCCATTTTCATCGCCATCTTTTGTTCAACGGCTTTTATATCCTGTGCTAATTTGTGATGCTCGCCTTGTTTTTTGACGTATTTTCCAAGTACGGCTTTGCTTAATGCTGACACTTCAGTTGGCTTTAAATTCTCGTCGCCATCGCGTTTTAACATATCTGCTACCATGAGCAATTCAGCTTTATAACCCACCGATTTTTCCAATGTACCACGATCGCTTTCTGTCAGTGCACCTTTAGAGACTTTAAGAATTTCATCAACGCCTTTGACTCTGTCTTCATAAATCGCTGCAAATTCTTTTTGTTTTTCGAACGTCATCACGGTAAAGTTAAGTCTCTCTTTCAGCTCTGGCTCCATCTTTTTCACATCTTCGTAAAAATCATCACGCTGCTTCGTCTGGCTTGTCGCAAGATCCGTTCTAAGTTTCTGAGAATCTACTTGCAGCCCTTTGATCTCTGTTTCAAGCTGTTTAATGCTTTCAGGAAATACAATCGATACTTGACTGAATAAGGGACCTTTTTCTGAATCTGATGTTCTCGGTGAGAAATCACTATCACTTGCGGTGGCGACTACTTCACTGACTCTGCTCATGATTTCTTTTCGTAATGCGATGATCAGATTGAGAATAACCGTAAATTGCGCAACCATCTTCATTTGCTCAACAGTCGTTACAAAACCCGCTAACGCCTTATTGAGAATAGAATTGGGATCTTTGAGCATCTTGGCGATATCAAGTGCAGTCAGCGGCCCGCCCATTTCCTTGGCAACCGTGTCAACCCACTGTTCTCGTCGTTCGACATTCATCACACAGACCCCGCTTTACGCATATATATAGAGTATAGCAAAGGATCAGTCGAAATAGACCAACTCTGACGAACCGGCTGAATTCACCACCAAGGCGCCACCACGGCCGTGCCACGCTGGAAGGACCTTTCGTTCGAAATGGATACCCGGCCGATGAGTATGACCATGAATAATGCTAGAGACTCCATACTGTGCTAACCACTCGGCGACCGCTCGAGGGGTAACATCCATGATTTCAGGTGAAAGCGTTTTAACATGGCTCGAGCTCTTGCTTCTTAGCTTTGCGGCTATTTTTAGGCGAAGGCTTAAGGGTAAATATAAAAAAAGCTTTTGAAGCAACTTAATATGAACTATTTTTCGAAATCTTAGATAAGAAACATCATCCGTACACAGCAAATCACCGTGAGACACCAGCGTACTATTACCATATAAATCTATGACGGTTGGATCAGAAAGTAATGTCGCGTTAACTTTCTGAGCGAACTTTTCTCCCATGAGAAAATCCCTGTTGCCTTGCATGAGATATAACGGCTTAGGCCAGCTTTTCAGGGCATTTGTAACGGTATGAGTAAAATCATCCTGAACATCGTCCCCAATCCAAGCCTCGAATAAATCACCCAAGATATACAATCCATCTGCATTGGCAGCTTCACGCTTCAAAAACCGCACAAAACAGTCCGTCATTGCCGGATTTTCGGGGCTTAAATGTAAATCTGAGATAAACAAAGTCACTGACATGTCGTTTTCCTTCCTGCTCACATGGTTTATCATGCTTTTTTTTAAGGTAAATATCTACGATGAAAAAGTCAGAAAAAATGAAAACCCGGTTTTCACCCAGTCCAACAGGCCAAATGCACTTAGGCAATGTCCGAACGGCCTTGTTCAGTTATTTGCTGACGCATCACCATCATGGCGAATTTCTGCTTCGCATCGAAGATACGGATCAAATGCGTTCCAAAGACGAATTTACTGAATTATTATTTGAAGACTTAAAATGGTTGGGTCTCAATTGGGATGAGGGTCCGTATTACCAATCCAAACGTCAGGATGTCTATCACGAATATTATGAAAAATTATTGTCACAAAAACAGGTCTATGAATGCTTTTGTACGGACGAACAATTAGCCCTCTCGCGTAAAATTCAATTATCACAAAGCAAACCGCCCCGTTATGCAGGCACATGCCAAAAATTAAGTGTTGAAGAAGTTGCTGAGAAAAAATCTCACGGCTTAAAACCGACTTTAAGATTCCGTGTTCCACTCGGCAAAGAAATTAATTTCAATGATTTAGTAAAGGGCTATCAGAGATTTAGAACGGATGATATTGGCGATTTTATTATTCGACGTAGCGATGGATCAGCCGCGTTCTTTTTCTGTAATGCGATAGATGATTCTGTGATGGGTGTTACACATGCGCTTCGCGGCGAAGATCATCTGACGAATACACCCCGACAAATTTTGATATTACAAACTTTAGGATTACCTGTTCCAGAATACGGCCATATTTCTTTGATTATTGGCAATGATGGATCAAAATTATCTAAAAGACATGGAAGTAAAGATTTAAAAACTCTAAGGGAAGAAGGCTTTCTCCCTGTTGCTTTAAATAATTATTTGGGAAGATTGGGTCATAGCTATGAAGAAATTCACTTAATGGATTTACCAAAACTGGCTAAACATTTTTCAGTAAAACATATTGGAACGACGCCGGCACAATTTGATATGACGCATTTATTACACTGGCAAAAGCATGGTGTGATGGGATTGAGTGATGAGGATTTTTGGAATTGGTTAGGGAAAGACATCCAAACGCTTATTCCTGAAAATAAAAAAACAGATTTTATAAACTTTATGAAACCCAATATTATGTTTCCGCACGAAGCTCGAGAATGGGCTGATATTTTATTCGGCAATATGGCTTTCTCAGATGATCTCAAAAATATCTCACCTGAATTTATTAACACGGCTATAGAAAGTATCGACTCTCATGGATCGGATTATCCCAGTGTCACAAAAATGATTCAGGATAAATTGACCATTAAGGGCAAAGCTTTATTTCAACCACTGAGAATAATATTAACGGGGCAATTACATGGCCCCGAATTACATAATATATTTAACTTATTAGGCAAAGATGGGTTACTCAAACGTTTAGAACAGGCGAAAAAACATGCTGCAAATCTATAATACCCTTACAAAAGAAAAAGGGCCCCTTAAAACTCTCGAACCCAATAAAATCAAATTATATGTTTGTGGCATGACTGTTTATGATTTTTGTCATATAGGCCACGCAAGAGTATTAGTTTCTTTTGATGTTATCACGCGATATCTACGACATATTGGCTATGAAGTAGATTATGTTCGCAATATTACGGATATCGACGACAAAATTATTCAGCGAGCCAATGAAAATAAAGAAGACTTTCATGCGTTAACTTCTCGTTTTATTGATGCCATGCATGAAGATGAACAAAAACTTAATATTTTACCGCCCACCAAAGAACCGCGTGCCACTGAATTTGTTCCCCAGATGATTCATATTATTGAAGAATTAATTAAAAATAATTATGCTTATTTAGGTCAAAATGGCGATGTTTATTATGCGGTTAATAAATTCAAACATTATGGCGCATTGGCTCACCAAACTACCGACAAATTACGTGCCGGTGCAAGAGTGGCTATTACCGAATCCAAAACAGATCCCTTAGATTTTGTCTTATGGAAAGTCGCAAAACCCGGTGAACCTTCCTGGGATTCTCCGTGGGGAAAAGGTCGACCGGGTTGGCATATTGAATGTTCGGCGATGTCGTTGGATTGCTTAGGCGAACAATTTGATGTGCACGGCGGTGGATTTGATTTAATTTTCCCGCATCATCAAAACGAAATTGCACAATCCGAAGGTGCCACCGGAAAAACCGTTGTGGATCAATGGATGCATGTCGGATTCGTGACCATAAATAAAGAAAAAATGTCGAAGTCTCTGGGAAATTTCTTCACAATACGCGATGTATTAAAAGAATATCCGGCAGAAGTGATTAGATATTTTATGTTAACCAGTCAGTATCGCAGCCAATTAAATTATTCCAAAGAATTATTGGATCAAGCGCAATCTGCATTAGAAAGATTATATTTAAGCTTGAGAAATATTGATATTCCACATATTAAACCCGATCTTCAAAATAGCTTTACGACAAAATTTCATGAAGCGATGGAAGATGATTTTAATACGCCGATAGCGATTTCTGTTTTATTTGATTTGGCGCGAGAAGTAAATAAAACTCAAGATGGCATTCTTGCAGCGACATTGAAACATTTGGGTAATTTATTAGGCATTCTTGAGCAGAACCCAGATGAGTTTTTAAAGCGAGGCCAAGATACCGCTAAAGATACTGATGAAATCGAAAATTTAATTGCAGAAAGAAATAAAGCCCGCGCTGAAAAGAATTGGGCAAAATCTGATGAAATTCGTGATCAATTGCAAAAGATGGGGATTATCATTGAGGATGCGGCGGGAAAGACAACGTGGCGGAAGATTTAGGAGCAGACATGGCCTGCTCCCTACAAATATACATTTAACTCAGCGTCACTTTTGGTAATTCTGGTTTCTCTTCTTGCTCAGCTGAAAACACAACCTGAAAATTGGCTGGCACATTATGCGGCGGCAGCAAAGTGTAACGCATCAACATTCTTACAACGTCTCGTTGAGGAATACTTTGCTTACGATTAAGTACCAACCCCATTAATGTAGCAATTTTATAAAGCTGATGCTCACACAGTAATTCAACAGCCAATTTTTCTTTTGTCTGAGTATTACTCTCGCTGGAACTCATGATTGATTCAAGACTTTTCACTACAGCAATTCTTTGATCTCTTGGCAAACACTTAAAAGTATTTTCCTGAAAATAACGTTTAAGTGTTTCGGGAAGTAACCTGTTTGTTTGAAGCAATAAAGCCAGGTCTATTTTACTGAGGACCATTTCTGAATTCTTAATCAAATCCTCACAAATTCGTATCATATTCTTACGATCAAAAACGCGTTTCTCGTATTCTTTTTTAGCTGAAGGAGGACCCATCGTCTTCAGTCTAGGTTCAAATTGTTCCACAAAAGCCTTAGCCTCACCCAAAACGCGTTTATGTTCTTCTATTTTAGACACGACACGTCGGAGGAATTTGGCAAAAAAATCAGAATCCTTAACGAGAAGGTCCAGTGGAGATTGTCCACTTTCATCCTTCGCATTGAGATCATCAGGAACACCATTTAATACTAACTGACCAATTATTAGAACGTCTGCACTTAAAACCGCAGAGTGAAGCGGAACTTGACCTTTCGCATTCCTCGCATCACTTCTCGCACCGCAATTAATCAATTTTTCAATAACATCGCTGAATCCAACGACAGCAGCACTATGGAGAGGAGTCACTCCATTACAAGGATTTGCAACTGAAGCGTTTGCTTTTGTAATTTCAGCACAAATAGCTTTTTCGACATCTGATTGTTGAAAATCACTCTGTTCCATTTGTTGTCGCATAAAACAGATGAATTGCGAAATATCTATCACACCGTTTCTAACGACCTGTTTTTTAAAACGAGTCACTGCCTCAGCAGGCTTACGTTCTTTCATTTTTACACCCTCTTTATCATCAAAATGAGCCAACAGTTTATCAGGAAAACCTTAAGGAAATATGAAGAAATACAGCCTTTTTCGACAACCAAGGCCCGAAGAAGGCTGTTTTAGGCAGGAAAAACGACTTGTAAAGATGGGTGAAAAAAACCCGGATTTCGCTTCGCTCTATCCGGGCTACAAACTAAATAAACATTTTAAGGTAGCGCCCTCTCCCGTATAGGAGAGGGTCCGCGAAGCGGGGGTGAGGGTTACTTACTCAAACACCAAACGAACTTTCTTCTTCATCACTGCTGCAATATGAGCCACACTCGCCATCGTTAAATTGGCATTTCCCTTCTGAATCTTCTGTGTTTGTGTCGGGCTTGTGCGTAAACGTCGCGCCAGCTCATTAAACCCAATCTTCTCTTTATCCATATATTTCACAATACTTAAGGAAACATCCTTTTGGAGTTTCTTTACCGCATCATGTTCGGACGATGTGCCCTGTCCCTTCATTGAAGTCGCTTTCGCCTTGGCTTTTACAACCGCTTTTGGCTTCACTTTCTTCAATACTTTGCTGGGGTGTTTCTTAACGCGCTTTGCTTTCATATGCATCTCCATGGTTTATTTCAAAGTAACAGGCGCTACTTTACTATAGAGTACTCAAATATAATAGTCTTTGAGGCTCTCACCCCCGCCACCCATTTTCCAAGGCAATTATCCAGTAAAAAACGGGGTTTTATGATGCTCCCCACACCCTCGATACCGCACGCCCCGCAACATTTAATAATACTCCCGTAGCCCGGATGGAGTGGAACGAAATCCGGGAACTATTAAACAATTCATCAATGGATTCTCAAGATAACCCCTACTTTTATTACGACTTTAAATAATAAAACTAAATCTTTCTTAATTTAATTCCCGGATTTCGCTACGCTCCATCCGGGCTACTATTAATTTAAAAATTTTTGCGGCAGCGAGGGTGTGGGAAAAATAGAAAAAATAAAATTAAAAAATAATTTGATTAATTAAATTTCCTGTGTTACCTTTTAATTCACGAAATAATAAGGACGGATTTATGAAACAGGCTCGCGTTAATATTACCCTCGATGTCGAAACCCACGGCGCCCGCCGAAAGAAAGAATTGCCACTCAAACTATTTGTGCTCGGAAATTTTAGTCGTCACAAAAATACCAAACCCGTTTCTCAACGGGAAAGAATGAATATCACGCAACATAATTTCGATGACGTATTAGCCAGCCTTTCGCCGACACTCACTCTCCCAGACACCCACACTGCCTTAACATTTAAGAAACTCAGGGATTTTCATCCCGAACAACTTGTCTCGCAAGTTCCCGTTTTGCGTAAACTCATGAGCATGCGAAATTTACTCAAGGATTTAAAATCTAATCTGATTGATAATACGGAATTCAGAAAAGCCTTAGAAAAACTCGCCAAAGATAAAACCTCGCTACTCCAATTACGCAATGATATTCAGGATAAATCGCCACTTACAGGAGAAGAATAATATGAATATGCTCTCGTATGAAAATTTATGCGAAACCGCAAATATCACACCCGTCTTCCAACCCTTGGATCTTCAGCAATTTAATAACCTACATCTTATGGCTGAAAAAAGCGCCAGCGAAAGATTAACAGCAGCCCTTCACGTCTTTCTAAACTTAATGCTAGAAGAAAATAATCCCATAGAAAAAATAGACAAAGTATTACTCGATCATTTTATTGGGTGTATCGATAATAAGATCCATGAACAACTGGATATGATTTTACACAATGAAGATTTTCAAAAATTAGAATCACTGTGGACTAGCCTGAAATATGTCGTCGACAAAACAGACTTTAAGGCCAATACGAAAATAGAAATTCTAGATGTTGACAAAGAAACTCTCCGAGAAGATTTTAATGATGCACCTGATATCACTCACTCAGCGTTATATAAACATATTTATATTCAGGAATATGATACGCCCGGCGGAGAACCGATCGCCGCTATTATTTCTGACTACGAATTTGAGGCTAATAATAACGATATAAATTTATTAACTCATATTGCTCGTATCTCATCGACTACACACTGTCCGTTTATCGCCAATGTCGGCGCAGGTTTTTTCAACAAGACCTCTCTCGATGACGTCATGCAAATGGATGACTTACCCAATTATATGGAACGCGCGGAATACATTCGGTGGAATGCCTTTAGGCAAACAGAAGCAGCAAGATATATAGGATTAACTCTACCCCAGTTTTTGTTGCGCCTGCCCTATGAACATGAAGATGTTGCGGGAAATACAGCCAAGAAATATTTATGGGGAAAAAGCAGCTTTGCGTTTGCCACCACACTCACACGTAGCTTTAAAGACCATGGCTGGACGGTAAATATTCGCGGGCCAGAATCCGGCGGGAAGATTGAAAACCTCGTCTTGCATCAATATGACGTCGGCTGTGGGCTACAAACTAAAATACCCTCTGAGATATTAATCCCCGAAACGCGCGAGCTCGAATTAGCACAATTAGGATTTATCCCCTTAAGTTATTACAAAAATAGCGACTTTGCGTGCTTCTTCTCGGCAAATTCCGTTCAAAAACCCATAATCTATGACACGCCAGAGGCTACGGCCAATAGTCGTATTAATGCCCGACTACCCTATATTTTCCTCAGCTCACGTTTGGGACATTATTTAAAAGTCCTGCAACGCGAAAATATTGGCTCCGCCAAAAACAAAGAAGAACTCGAAGCGGAACTCAATCGTTGGCTCAATACCTTAATTACTCATATGAATAATCCTGGTCCTGAATTAATGGCCACTCACCCTTTACGCGAAGGAAAAGTCGAGGTTATCGCTCTCCCTGATAACCCCGGCACCTATCGCGTCAATTTATTTGTGATGCCACATTTTCAGGTAGAAGGAATCGACGTTCGTCTCTCACTGGTTGCACAACTACCTGCTAAGGAATCTTAATTATGCCAAGCCCCGGATATCTCTGGATCAAAGACGCGCAAGGAAATGATGTCAAAAGTGCTGTTAAAGTCAAAGGCCGCGAAGGAAGTGCCGAAATTTATTCTTTCCATCATGAAGTTTATATTCCGACGGATGAACACACAGGGAATTTAAGCGGCACACGCAAACACTCCCCCTTTATGATTACCAAACAATTTTGCAGCGCAACACCCGTATTAAATAAAGCCTGTTGCAGTGGTCAAAATTTAAAAGAAGTAAAACTCAGCTGGTATCGCATTGATGACTCAGGCAAAGAACAAGAATATTTACGTCAAACATTAACCAATGCAAAAGTCGTTTCGGTTAAGCCAGTCGTTAAAGATGTCAAAGATAAACTCAAAGAACATTACGGACACATGGAAGAAGTCGCTTTTCGTTATGAAAAAATCCAATGGCTCTATGTCGACGGAAATATTTCATCAGAAGATACATGGATAGAACGATCCTAAATCCGTTGCCAACGGTGGATGTTGTCTCGAGCATACGCGAGCATTTAAGTCGGTTGTTGAATGCTCGCCAAGGCTCACTGAAACATTTGCCTGATTATGGCTTACCCGATCTGGGAGAAATTTATCAGAAAATTCCCGAATCGTTGCAACAACTCAAACAGGCTATTTTAAATTTAATCTCTCGCTATGAACCACGGTTAAGAAATAGCAAAATAACATTTCAATCCATAGAAAATATCGACTGCGTGATTTGCTTAACTATTTACTCGACAATATGCAATGGGGAAAAAATTCATTTCGACGTTAATTTTTTAAGTGGTGGCATTGTATTTTTATTTTAAATCGATAGAATCGCCGGATGGTACAAATATAAAACGTAAAACAAGATAACTTAAAATGAGGTGCTTCCCATGTTGCTATTAATGCGTCGTGAAGGTGAGGCTGTCAGAATTAATGAAAATATTACCATGGAGATAAAAAAAATCAGTGAAGAAGCAGTAGAGTTTATTTTGCAAGGTATTAGTGAAGATCAGATAAAATTAGTCGCGGATGCAAAGGAAAATACGCGAAGCTAATCTTCAATATCAAACGATGAACCACACCCGCACGTAGATTTAGCGTTCGGGTTTTCAATCACAAAACGTTCACCCTCAAGATCATCCACATAATCAATCGTCGCGCCCGCTAAATAATTTTGGCTTTCACTTCCGACCAACAAATTCACACCATTCGTCGTATAAACCGCATCGTCTTCGCGAATATTTTCGTCAAATTGAAAACCATACTGCAATCCAGAACATCCGCCGGATTCTATACAGACTCTTAACTTAAGCTCTGTATTACCTTCTTCTTCAATCAGGGCCTGGACTTTGGCCGCTGCATTTTCGCTAAAAATCACAGGCGCCGCTTTATCGACGACATCTAATGTTCTTTTGTTACATACACCCATATCAACACCCCGTTCTGAATTTTTGCTATTATACACAGACTTTACTCCATATAAGGTCAATTCATGGCAAGAGCGTTCATTCTACTGCTGGATTCGTTTGGTATCGGCGCAGCCGATGACGCCGCTGCTTTTGGTGATACGGGCGCCAATACTTTTGGACATATCGCTGAAAAAGTATCCCTCAACATCCCCAATTTGTTACGCCTAGGCTTAGGTGCCGCCGCTGAAAAAAGCGCTAAGAAATCTCCCGGCTCACTGCCAGGAATCCCACTTTCTTCACAGATTACTGCTGCTTATGGCTTCGCTGCTGAAAAAAGCTCAGGCAAAGATACGCCGAGCGGTCATTGGGAAATTGCGGGTGTTCCCGTGTTATTTGACTGGGGCTACTTCCCTACAACGTATCCCAGCTTTCCTGAGGAACTCACCCAAAACTTAATTACTCAAGCCAATTTGCCGGGAATATTAGGCAATAAACATGCATCAGGCACAGACATTATTGATGAGCTCGGTGAAGAGCATATTAAGACAGGCAAACCCATCATCTACACTTCTGCGGACAGCGTATTTCAAATAGCCGCCCATGAGACTTATTTTGGCTTAGAAAAATTATATGATTTATGCAGCATTGCTCGTGATTTAGTTGACCCGTATAACATTGGCCGCGTCATTGCTCGACCGTTTCTAGGAGAACCCGGAAAATTTTACCGAACGGGAAATCGACGAGATATTGCGACACCTCCCCCTTCTGCTACTTTATTAGATAATCTTGTCGAACAAAAAAGAAGTGTAATCGCTATCGGCAAAGTCGCGGATATTTATGCCCATCGAGGAATTTCCAAATTAGTGAAGGGAGATGGAAACGACAAATTATTCGAGGCTTTAATTAACGAAACTAAATCAGCGCCAGATAATAGTTTAGTTTTTGTTAACTTTGTGGATTTCGATATGTTATATGGCCATAGAAGAGATGTTGCTGGCTATGCAAAAGCGTTGGAAAAATTAGATTCACAATTGCCCGAATTTGAAAAATTACTAAAACCAGATGATATTGCTATTATTACAGCAGATCATGGCTGTGATCCGACATTTCCGGGCTCTGATCACACACGCGAACATATTCCGGTATTAATGTTTGGTCCAAATGTTAAACCAGGCTTTATTGGCAAGCGTGATACTTTTGCGGATATTGGTCAAACGATTGCGGAACATATGGGAATTAAGCCGATACTGACGGGTGAGTCGTTTTTATCCGGCGCGCTGAATAAAGTTTCGGTTTAAATAATAACCTGATTTCGCTACGCTCCAACGGTGCAGCACCGTCTTAATGCTAACTGAGAAATTTCAATGCGTGCTTATGCTTTAATACTGACCTCAATTGTTGAATTGCCATTCCATTTAATTTTTTTAACCGTTCTGCTTGAGATTCTCCAAGACGAATCAATTCTGCATTCATCGATTCAATATTAGCCAACACAAGCAACTGCTCAATCGTGGCAAAATCACGCATATTTCCATCAAGCGAGGGATTAGTATCACGCCATTGTTTAGCTGTCTTCCCAAAAAGTGCTACATTGAGAACATCAGCCTCGCTTGCGTAGATTTCTTCTGTCTGTTTTGTATTGATTACAGCAGGAATAATATGTTCTTTTATAGCATCAGTATGAATCCTGTAATTCAGTTTTGATAATGTGCGATTTAAACTCCACTCCAACGAAAACTGCCTACTTTCCTCTTCTTTCAGCCTTTGAAACTCTCTAATCAAATACAGTTTGAATTCCGGACTCAGCCAAGAACCAAATTCAAAAGCAATATCTTTATGAGCATAAGTTCCTCCATAACGCCCAGCACTCGCTACTAATCCTCGCGCTCTCGTTACCTCAATCCATCTTTTAGTTGATAGAAAGAAGCTGTTTCGGCCTACTTCATTTTTAATTCCCTCGAATTCGAGGGAATTAAAATCAGGATTATTAAGCTTCTCCCAAATACCTAAAAACAAAACAGTATCCTTATTCCTTAACCACTGTTCAATCAATGCTGAGCCGCCTTCAAAATTCTTAACCATATCTGTAATTGAAATAAAATCAGCTTTCTCTTTTGTGAGAATTCCTATAGATGCACCCTGAACATTAATGACTGACTTCTTATTTTTTACCATTTCATACCTCCATGACTAAAAAAACTCAAAATAATCTCACAGATGGGTTCACATCACCGGGAATACCTTTGCTCACACGTTGATAGAAAAGTTACTAGTGTTCATCCTGAGCAAAATGAACCTTCTGACCCGTCGAAACCTTGTGGATTATGTCCTCGAGAAACGTCTGATAGGGAAGGTCTTCTTGGATAGCGAGTTCCTGTATCCTCAAAAAATCACTATTAGAAATTGTTACCTCGACTTCTTCAACAAGTTCTGCAGCAAGCGAATCAAATTTTTGCGTAATTCTCATTGTGATAATCTCCATTTCAAAGTATTTAGTTTATATAAAAATTTTTAATTCTTCAGCACTTTCATAAAAAAATAAATTGAAAATGTAGCCCGGATTGAGTGCTGCTTAATCCATTATGAAATCGCACAACACCCCATTCGTGGAGAAGATGATTCTGCTAGGCGAATTGCTTTTTCTGTGGGAATTCGTAGATTCGGATGTAGTTTACACGTTGTCGCATAATCAGAAAAAAGCGTTTCAAACGTTACAGGCTCTCTTGAAGTAACCCTATCGAGCAATTTGCTTAAGAGCTTTAACATATTATGGGTATATTCACCAAAAACAGTAGTGCCTACTGCTCTATACCAAAGCACATACTCAACTACCTCAGCGACTTTTTCATTTGTTAGGCGGTCTAAATATACACAACCATTTTCATCAACACCTGCAATAAATTGATAAACGTGGTTACATCTTTTCGAATTTGCGGAATCCAGAACAAACGTTCCTACAATACAGAGGTCCTGTTTATTTTTTCTCTGACAAATCGCAACAGTACCCCCATCAACGCGAATCGCGAACCCCCTATGTAGCGTGAGAGGAGAATCGTAATAACGCTCTTTTTTAGCATACTGATCAATAGGTATATTCAGTGCTTCACACAGCTTTAGTACGTGAACAGGAACAGTAAATGGATCAACTGAACTAATGTTATAGAACATGTTATGTTTATTTAAACGTCTAAACACAACTTCGCGTGCATTATCCCTAAAGAATCTGCATGTAGATGCAGCTCTCTGAAGATCACCAAGAGACAACCTATCCAATAAATGCTGTAATGCCTGTGCATTTATTATCTCGTCTGCACGCTTTGGTTCTTCTTTCATCGTTTTTACGTCACCACCAACGCCACCGCATCCGAAATCTGATTTTTCTTCAACGCCGCCATGACCAATCTATCAACGCCCAACGCAACACCTGCACAATCTGGTAGCCCAACTTCCAACGCACTCATAAAATTTTCGTCTATGGGTAACAGCGGATAACCTAATTCTTTCCGTTTTTTGAGATCATTTTCAAATCTAATTCTATGTTCTTTCGGATCCGTCAATTCGTGATAGCCGTTCGCGAGCTCAATACCATTAATATAAACTTCAAATCGATCACACACTTTTCCGCGCGATTTAGATAACGCCGCTTGTGATGCAGGATAATCATAAACAATCACAACACCATCTAAATTAGGTTCGATTTTAGAATTGAAAGTAACGTCTAATAAATAATCATCAGAAATTTCTAACGGATCAAATCCAGCATATTTTATAAATAATTCTTGATAGGAAAATCTCTGCGCGGGTTTACAACCAAGGACATATCGAAGTAATTGATCAGTCTGGTTGATGATATCTTCGTAATTAAAATCTACCATATACCACTCTAACATTGTAAATTCGGGCTCGTGAATTCTGCCCTTCTCGTCATTTCTAAACGCTTTGCATATTTGATATATGGATCCCGATCCCGCACAAAGTAGTCTTTTCATGGCGTATTCAGGAGAAGTTTGTAAATAATACGTTTGTTTATCGTAAATTAAAGATAAGGGATTTAAATAGGGGTCAGTAATAGACGCCGATGCTAACAACGGCGTCTCGACTTCTAGCGTATTTTGTTCAGAAAAAAATTGGCGGATTTTATGTAATATTTTGGCTCGTTCGGCTAATAACCCAATATTACTCTTTAACGCGTGAGACATATTCGCCTGTGCGTGTATCAACTTTAATTAATTCACCCGGTTGAACAAATAAGGGCACACGAACAACAGCGCCTGTTTCCAATGTCGCGGGTTTACCACCACCACCGGAAGTATCACCCCGAATGCCCGGATCGGTTTCGGTAATTTTTAATACCACAAAATTAGGCGGGGTCACGCCAATGGGTTGTCCGTTATATAACGTCACGATGCAAGTATCTTGTTCTTTGAGCCATATTTTGGCATCGCCCAACGCGGCTTCGCCGACCGTGTATTGCTCAAACGATTCAGGCTGCATGAAATGCCAATGCTCACCGTCAAAATAGAGATATTGCATATTGGCATCTGTGACATCGGCGCCTTCAAAGGTTTCGCCTGATTTAAAGGTTCTTTCTAATACACGGCCCGTCTTTAGATTACGAAGTCTTACTCTATTAAAAGCTTGGCCTTTGCCTGGTTTGACGAATTCGTTCTCGATGATATTGCAGGGGTCGCCATCCAGCATGATTTTAACGCCGGCTTTGAATTCATTGGTGCTATAGACTGACATAGTAGTTCACTTTATGCGTAAAAAACCTGCATAATAGAGGCCCTGATTTTACTGTCAAGTCCAATGGATATAATTACTGACCCAAAAGCGTTGTTCCGGCTGCTGAAGCTGAATGAACCCATCCATATTCCCGCGCACTTCAAACTCCGCGTTCCGCGCAGTTTTGTAAAACGTATGGAAAAAGGCAATCCAAGGGATCCGCTTCTACTTCAAATTTTGCCGGTTAAAGAAGAAGAAATAGAACATCCGGATTTTTCACCCCATGCCCTTCAAGAAGATAAATTTAATCCTATACCCGGCTTGCTCCATAAATATCACGGCAGAGTTTTGGTCATGCCTGCGGTGAGTTGTGCCGTGAATTGCCGATATTGTTTACGACGTGAATTTGCTTATAACGAAAATAATATGGGTCGATCAGGATGGGATAAAATTATTGATTATTTACAGGCTGATTCCACTATTACCGAAATTATTTTAAGCGGCGGCGATCCGTTAGTGGCTAAAGATGATTTACTAAAAGCCTTTATAGATAAAATCTTAACCGTTCCGCATATTAAAACCTTGCGAATTCATACGCGCATTCCTATTGTTATGCCCGAGCGTATTACCAAAGAATTTATTGGTTTTATGAAACAAATCCCGCTTAGAAAAATCATGGTCGTGCATGCGAATCATCCCAATGAACTGGATATATCTATTAAAAAAGCTATGACCAAATTAAAACGAGCTGGTTTTACTTTGTTAAATCAATCGGCTTTATTAAAAAATATTAATGATGGTTCTGAGACATTAATACAATTAAGCGAAAAATTATTCGACTGCGGCATACTCCCTTATTATTTAAACGTTTTAGATAAAGTCAGAGGCACGAGTCATTTTGATGTGCCGGATGAAACCGCAAAAAAGTTAATTAAAATCATGCGAGAAAAATTACCCGGATATTTAGTGCCGAAATTGGTACGAGAAGTGCCGGGTGAGAAACACAAGATGCCGTTGTAACCCTCAGTTATTGTAAAAAATGCTATGATTTGCGCACGCCCCGATGGCACAGTGGATAGCGCGGCCCCCTCCTAAGGGGCAGGTCGCAGGTTCGATTCCTGCTCGGGGCGCCAATTACTGTCTTAACCTCACCGTATTTTCTGCAGCGCGCGTTTCAATTAATTTACGCAGATCGACACCTTGGCTATTTTGCTGCAGCGCACGCCATACATAGATATCATCAATATCCGCACAAACACCCTCACCGAACCGTAATGTAAAGGAATCGCCTTTCTCCAATGTGACAACAATTCCAAAGTGTTCATGATATTTACTATTCAACGCATAAAGCTTTTCACTTTCTTTGCCTAACCAATTCGCCGAACAATTTTCTGATGTGACTATAGGCGGAACATTTTTATTCACAGCATAGAAAAGTCCTTTCAAATAAACCAATCGAGTGCTTTCAGCATTTTCTTTCAAATCCACCACACTCACCAAACGTTGTTGTTTTTCACGATTAACACTCACATAACGCTCAAGCTCAGCGCCACTGCCCTTTACCGCTAAAAGTAGCACATCGGGAATATAAATAAGGGCTGGCGCTGGTTTGTTTAAAGAAAATCGAGGGAGTAACTCTTTCGCAAATGCACGCATGTTCTATTTCTCCGATGGGTTTATAAAAACGTATAAGAAGACCGGCACTCTACCAAAACACCCCTGAAGTCGTAAACATCGGGTACAATACCGCGCAAATTACAGTGAAGACAGCAATGCGCCATGGCTAATGAAAAAAATCCTACACCCCAAGACTCCAGCACTACCCTAAAACGTGTGGGTATTTTTCCCACCCCTGTACCGCTCCTCCATGTTGCGTGCAAACAAGGCGACTTTCCTCGCGTAAAACTTTTAGTAGAGAACATAGAATGCAGGACTCCCGGACTCGCCTTCATCGACCTGAAAGACGATGAGGGACTCGTACCCCTTAACGTAGCGGTTCGTCACGGTCGCGAGAACATCGTAAAATTATTGCTACAGAAAAAAGCAAAAATACATTCCAACATACATCAACACCCTCCCTTAGAAGATGCTTGTGAATATGGTCATCTCGCCATTCTCAAATTATTGCTAGCACACGGCGCTACACTTGAAGGTAAAGATCCCGACGATATTACCATTCACGAATTATTCTTAACGGCATGCGAAAATGGACACCGTGATATCGTTATTTTTTTAGCGGAAAAGGGGGCGAACACACTCGTTCCCCAAGCCGTAATAGCCGCAATTGAGTTAAATGACAGCCGAATTGCACGCTTCTTGTTACGCGAAGCGCTCAAAAAAGGCGATGGTATTCCTGAGTATTGGGAAGAACTGGCTGAGTACTACGAAGACTATCTTGTTCCGCTCTGTGTGAAAGCACCTGCGCTACTATTGGACTGTGCCAAACGCACGGGACAACCCGAAAAAGAAATTCAGAAGCTCAATATGATACTCGGTTCTGCTGCTGAGCCACCGACTAAAAAACACGCGCCGTAATTATGTTTTCAAATACTTCGGCGCATCTTTTGACTGAGATAAATTCCCATAGCGCTTCTGCACAGGATAATATTCTAAATAGTATTGCAACTCGCCGGCTAATGCTTCTCCTGCACTGTCTGCAATAAACGCTAAAGCCAAATCGATTCCTGAGGTTACTCCAGCCGCTGTCCAAATATTGCCGTCTCTGGTCCATCGCTCTTCAACAACTGTTGTTTTTTCAAAGGCTCGTAATCTATTCAGCGACATGCAGTGTGTCGTCGCTTTTTTGCCATCTAATAATCCTGCGGCTTGAAGCAATAACGATCCCGTACAAATGGATAATAGGGCTTTAGTATTTTTGGCCGTATTTTTAATGAAGTTTATTAATGCTGGATTATGGGATTCTGAACGTTCACCCCATCCGCCAGGAACCAATAAATAATCTAATTTAGGGCAAGTTTTGAAATCATATTCTGAAATAATCTTGAGACCACGTGAACAGGAAATTATGCCGCTTTTTTCGCTGACAGTGACAACATTCTCAGGGCCTTTGAAGACTTTGCTCCAGATAGAAATCACTTCCCAAGGACCGACCACGTCCAATTCTTCAACGTCATTAAATAATAAAAATCCGAAGGTTTCGTTCATGTTTTACTCGCTAAAGAGTTCCCGCATTTTCTCGCAGCACACGGATCGTGCACTGTTTTGTCGCCATAACATCGCGACTCTTCGAGAAGGCACTGGTTTAGCAAAACTTTTCAGAACCACATTCCCACTATTTTTTTGCAGGGTTTGCGTTGCCATTGCAGGCAATAACGTCACACCCGCTCCTGACGCAACCAAATGACGCAAGGTTTCTAAGCTCGTCGCTTTAAACCCTGTTTTTTCCTGCGAACTCATCATATGACACGCATCCATAATTTGCTCACGCAAACAGTGGCCGTCTTCTAATAACAGTAATTCTTCATGCTGAATATCATCTAGTGTAACTTTGGATTTTTTAGTGAGAGGATGAGATTTGGGTAACGCCAATAAAAACTCTTCTTTGAATAATTCATGTGAAATTAATCCGTCTTTTTCAACAGGCAACGCCACTATTACCGCATCCAATAATCCTGATTTTAATTCAGTCAAAATAGCATCGGTTTTGTTCTCAAAGACTATGAGATTAATTTTAGGCAGATGTTTTTTAACTTGAGATAATAACGTTGGCAACAAATACGGCCCCATGGTCGAAATAATCCCCAATCTAAATTCGCCTGAGAAGGGATCCTTTGAATTTGTTGCTAATTGCTTGAGGGTATTAATTTCACCCAAGATTATACGGGCTTGTTCTGCAAGAATTTTTCCAATCGGCGTGGTCATCACACACTTATTCGTGCGCTCGAATAATTGCACACCCAGCTCATCTTCCAGCTTTTTCAGCTGCATACTGAGCGTCGGCTGACTGACACAGCATTGCTCGGCCGCCTGACCAAAATGCTCAGACTCCACGGTTGCTACTAGATATTTCAGATCTCGGATATTCATAGTCATCAATATAACCTATCGATGCAATCGAAACAATCGATTTTAGCTATTGATCATAATCCTCTAGATTGACTCTCGAGACTAACAATACTTTTGAGGAGAGCACCATGATTAACCGACTCTTACAAACACTGAATATCTTCGCACAGTTAAAAACCTATTACATACTGAAATCCTATGAAAAAGCTAACGTTATTACGCAAGAACAATTTCGTCAGACTGAAATGCGACGTGTCGCAGAAAACCGATACGACATGCAAGCCTACTTACGACTCTCGATCATGCGACCCAAACGTACAGAGCAATATACAAGTTCACTCAAAGCGATTGGCTTCAGCGATAAACACATCTCATCCACACTCAACAGAATGCAGGAGAGATATTCCCGAGCGTATGGCGCGCTGTTAACGCGTAGAGGAGCAGCCTCATGAACGATAATAACCAAGCCGTACTTAGGCTCGACGCACTTTATTCTGAACCCTTTTTAAATTATTTATCCATTCAGGACTTAGGAAGTCTTAGGCAAATCAATCGAGAACTTTATCAAAGCTCGAGATTGAAAAAGAAAATGCTACTTGAAAGTATGCGATGGATTCAGGAAGAATCATGCTGGAGTTACAACTCAAGAAACGCGATTGCGCTAAACGCAAACAATCCTAACGAAATAAGAAAAACAGTGCTCAACATCCTATTTCACAGTCTTATGAAAAAAAACAATGTCGCAGAACTCTACAGTTTTTATTTGTTTTTAGGCGGAAACGTTCCGTTCGATTTGATTAAAACAAAAGCCAAACAAGAACGTCGACGTGACCAAAGGAGAGAATGTGCCATTACTACTTTTTCGTGTGCCCCATCATGCCTGTGCATATCAGGTGATAGCACTTGTCATCGATGCACATCCCTGTGTTTTATCGTCCCATTTGCAATACTCTGCCTCGCGATCCCGCCCTGCATACCCGAAACCTCTTGTGCATGGTTAACCTATACAGGTGCGGCAACATTGGGTACAACCGCGGGAGGTACTACCGTTGCCTGTCTTGAAAAGAAATTTCATATATTTACTTTCTGCTGCGAGCCCTATAAGCAATTAGAAAAATTAGATAATGCGAATAGCGATAATCAAGCGCCTGCACGCATTGAGATGCTGGATGATGAGCCTGCGCCGATTCAAGCCAGAGTCCCAGTACAACGAAATAGCTTTTCGAACTGTCTTAGAGGCTTGTTTTTTAAGCGGGGAGCGCAGCCAAGCGAAGTAACGCCACTCGTAAGCGAAAATAATTCTTGTACTGCTCAGCCAGGCTATGTTAAAAAGTAGTCATGAAATCGCATAACCTGGCTATAAACGCAACGTATTACTCCCTCTATCTGCCCACCGGCAGATAATCTTACTCACCCACAATTTTATTATTTTCACCCCGAAACTCCCCAGAGGAATACGTTATGTCAGAACTCAATGAAATCAACGACGTGTGGAATATCTTAATCACACGCCAAGAAGCCATCGTTAAAAATCGCGCCTGCGATGAATTTATGCATGGATTAACACTATTAGATCTTCCAAAAACTCGCATGCCCAGCATCAAAGAAGTATCAGATAAATTAGAATGTATTACGGGATTTACGTTAGAACCTGTTCCTGAAATTATCTCGTATGACAGCTTTTTTGAATTATTATCTCAGCGCAAATTTCCGTGCACGACATTTCTGCGTACCAAAGAGCAGTTAGATTATTTAAAAGAACCTGATGTTTTTCATGAGATTTTTGGCCATTGTCCGTTATTAACTAACCCAGCATATGCTGACTTTACGCATAACTATGGAAAATTAGGCATTCATGCGACGCATGAAGAAAGAGTTCTATTAGCAAGATTATATTGGTTTACTGTTGAGTTTGGTTTAATTAATACGACGCAGGGTGTGCGCGCGTATGGTGGCGGAATTTTATCTTCCCCTAAAGAGACTGTTTATAGTATTGAGAGTGATGTTCCGGAGCGCAGAAAATTTGATGTAAATGATGCACTAAGAACATCTTACCAAATTGATGTGATTCAGCCGATTTATTATGTATTAGATAATTTCAATCAATTATATGATTTAATTAATATGGATTTGATGAAATTAGTGAAAGAAGTGCATTTGGCAGAGAGTGAACCGAAGTTTCCGTGCTAGCCCTCACCCCAACCCCTCTCCCGTAAACGGAAGAGGGGCTATTTTTAGGAGATTTTAACTATGTCAGATTTAACACAAAAACATTGCAAAGCCTGTGAAGGTGGAGTGCCCGCATTAACTCGCGAAGAGATCGCAAAATTACACCCAAAAATTCCGAGCTGGGAAGTGAGTGATGATGCAAAATGGCTCAAGCGAGAATTTAAGTTTAAAGACTTTCATCAAACCATGGATTTTGTAAATAAGCTCGCAGAAATGTCACATGAAGAAAATCATCATGCGGATCTCCATGTCGGATATAACTACTGCAAAGTGGAATACACGACACATGCCTTAAATGGTTTATCAGAAAATGATTTTATTTGTGCAGCGAAAGTAGACAGGCTTTAAGCTGTTCCACATTAATGGGTTTCGTCACAACTTGATTCATGCCAGCAGCAATACAGGCATCCAGTATTTCAGGGTTATCATAAACCGTAATACCTAAGATCCAGACGGGTGCCTCTGTTCTTGCTGCTGCTTCTCTTTTGCGAATAGCTTTGGTCGCATCAATGCCACTCATTTCAGGCATGTTGTGATCCATGGTAATTACGCTGATATTACTTCGAAAGAAACTGGCTGCTTCACGGCCATTATTGGCAAACACGACTTTATAACCCAAATCATCGAAAATTGATTTTAGAAAAGATTGTGCAACTGGATCGTCATCTACAACCATCGCAATTTTTTTCATTAAAAACACTCCGTTTATTAATCAAAGGGCGAGGCAATGCCTCGCCCCTACAGCCTATATAATTGGCCCTGCAGCAATAATCTTTGCTGAAACTTTATTTTCAAATTTCTTGAAATTCTCTTGGAATTTCTGCGCTAATTCTTTTGCTTGCGCATCATAGGCTGCACTATCAGCCCACGTTTTGCGAGGATTTAATAATTTACTGTCTACGCCATGAAGTTCTTTTGGCACAGCAAAATTAAATAGTGGTAAAATTTCAAATTCTGTATTACTTAATTCGTTTTCTAAAATAGCACTGATGATGGCCCGTGTTGTCGGAATCGAAAAACGCGTTCCGCCTTTGCCATGCGCTCCACCGGTCCAACCCGTATTCACTAAAAATACCGGACAATTTGCGTGCGTTACGCGTTTAATTAATAGATCCGCATATACGCCAGCGGGACGCGAGAAAAACGGCGCGCCGAAACACGTACTGAACGTTAATTTAATTCCCGTGCCTTGACCAAACTCTGTGCTACCCACTAAAGCGGTATAACCGCTTAAGAAATGATATGCCGCTTGTTCGTTGGTTAATTTAGATACTGGCGGAATTACACCAAATAAATCACAGGTTAAAAATATGACGGCTTTGGGCTGACCACCGCGATTGTTATCCACTATCTTATGAATAAATTCACGCGGATACGCTGCACGGGTATTTTCGGTCAAAGAACCATCTTCATACTTTGGCACACCGTTGGAATCTAAAACCACGTTTTCCATGACAGAACCAAATTGTATGGCATTCCAAATATCAGGCTCATTTTTTTGCGAGAGATTAATACATTTGGCATAACAACCGCCTTCGAAATTAAATACGCCTTGTTCGCCCCAACCGTGCTCATCATCGCCAATTAAATATCTTTCGGGATCAGCAGACAGTGTTGTCTTTCCCGTACCGGATAAGCCAAAAAATAAGGCGACATCTTTTTTCTCACCGCTATTCGCGGAACAATGCATCGGTAATATGTCATGTTCTGGGAGTAAATAATTCAACACAGAAAACATGGCTTTTTTCATTTCGCCGGCATACCGTGAGCCGGAAATCAAAATCTTTCGATCTGCAAAATTTAAGATAACCGTACCGTCACTATGCACGCCATCGCGTTGTGGATCCGTTAAAAAATACGGCGTACATAATATTGTCCATTCGGGTTTTTGTTTTGGGTTATATTTTTCTGGTCGGATAAATAATTGTTTGGTAAACAAATTATGCCACGCTAATTCAGTACAGACTTTTACGGGGAGGTAATAATTATCATCCGCAGCAACATGAAGATGGGAGACATAAGAATCTTTCGCGGCTAAATAATCACTGGCGCGTTTCCACAGCGCATTAAACTTTTCAATCTCGATAGGTTGGTTGACGACACCCCAATCAATATTTTTTTCAGAGCTGGCTTCTTTGACGATGAATCTATCTTTGGGTGAACGGCCCGTACGTTTGCCGGTTTCGACGCGAAGCGCTTGGTTAGCTGCAAGCACGCCTTCTTTATTATCTACCGCATGTTTGACTAACGCTTCGACAGAAAGATCTGTATAGATTGTCATAACCGGCCCTCTATTAAGTTGATTCCATAGAGGGTACTAAATGGGGGGAGGGTCTGACAAGCCAAAAGTGACCCTAATCGGGATATTAAACAGGTGTAGCACAAGACCAATGTCAACACTTAGTTGACTTTAGTTGACCATGAATTTAATATCCCAACTTTTCGATAAGAAGATTTCATCTATGTACAGCATTGAGCTCTCTCGACAGGCGAGAAAGATATATTTGAAGTTACCCGAAACGGTACGAAAAGCCATCCATGAAAAATTAATAAACTTAGCGGAATCACCTTATGACTACCATCACGACGTAAAAAAGTTAAAGGGCGTAGTTAATAGTTATAGATTAAGGGTAGGCGACTGGAGGGTGTTGTACCACATACATAATGAAGCACTGATCATTGAAATTATAACGATAGGACATCGAAAAGAGGTTTACCGATGAAAATACATCCACAAATTATTTTACAAAATAAAATACCTGTATTTGCCATTCTTCCTTATGAAGAATATGAATCCATTTTGGAAAAACTCGAAGACATCGCCGATATTGAAATTATTCAGGCTAGCAAGATGGACAAACATGAACGATTTCCGCTGTCATTAATTGAGGATATTGCCTCCGGCAAAAATCGCATTAAAGCCTATCGCGAATATCGAGGACTTTCACAAAATGCGCTTGCTGAAAAAGTAAAAATTTCAAAACAATATGTTTCTCAATTAGAAAACGAAGAACGAAAAGGAACACTAACTATTTTGAGGAAAATCGCAAAGATCCTTGCGGTAGAACTGGACGATCTTGTCTAGGCGGCGATGCCGAGCGCACCTCCAAACCATAGGGAGGCAACGAAGACGATGAGCTCGAATCACCATATCTTTTTTTCTGACGCTTTTGCTCAGACTCTACTGCTGCCCTTAATTCTGGATTCAGCACAGGGTGATTTTTTAAACGCTGCACAAGCTCTAACGCTTTTTCGAATAAATCAAATGCATCGCTCATCGACGCATCATTACGCCATATCTTTTTCTTTATTTTTATTTCCTCAATGACTGACACCAATCCACCTTCTTCCAACTTCGCATCTTGTCGAAACATGCCAATAACGGCTAAATAAATCCTAACCGTTTCTTTAGGTGTCTCATCACCCACTGCATTCAGAAATGCAATCAGGGGCTCCATATTAATACCATCCAATCCCAGCGGTTTTTCCTTATCTCCATTGAGTAACCAAAAACAATCTAAATACACATTTAAAAAATCCATCATGCATTTGCTAGCAGACTCAACATTTTCTGAAAATCCTTTGATAACTTCATTCACAACAGCCACGAAAATCTTAAATATGCTAGCTATGTTCTGCGTATCTAGCTCAATGACCTTTATATCCTTTTCATCACGAAGATGTGTACACGCCGTGAACGCTTGCTTAAAACATTCCATCGCTTCTTGAAGTCGATTCTTACCACAATGATCTAAGCCAATTCTGTAATGACATTCTCTCTCGAATCGATAATCTTCTGTCGTTTGATTCATGATTTTTTTCAGCCCTTTGAGGACCTTTATATACCTATCCAGCGTTTTTGCCGCTATCCATTGACGCATCAATACACGTTTAGGTTCATCGGGAGCAATATACTCCCACGTGTGAAGTTTAGACGCTTTGGGCTGCTCTTCCTCATCTGAGAACCTTACTTTCTTCTTTGTTGGTTTTAGTACTTGTACTTCAGTGGGTAGCGGCACTACAACAGGCGGTTGCACTACTACAGAAGGTACTACCTCTTCTTCCTCGAGGGGGCGCACAAATGCTGCAGTGGTTCGCAACACCTCTAACGCTCGCTGATATAACTTAAACGCTATTTTGACAATGCGGTCGTCACTGACGTTTTTTAAATCTTTTTCAGGCTCCTTCATGCCGCTATGGAATAAAGAGATGATACCCACATAAAATTTAAGGCGTTCTCGGTGTAATTCTGTAGGAGCTGACTTGAATAATGGTGTGAGAAACTGAAGCTCCAACTCATCCAGCCCCGGCAATCTGCCTTCTTTTTCATTAAACTCGGGCAAAGTAGAAACATAAAACTTTAAAAAAGTTTCGAGGGTGCCAAACGCTTTGCTCCATTCTGGAGTTGGAGACGATTTAAAAAATGCATTCATCGCATTGAGTAAAGCAGGAAGAAAACGGCGAATATCATGCGTATCTTGTTCTGTTTCTTTTTCCTTTTTTAACTTTACATCTACGATACACAAAATGGCCGACGTAAAAAGCTCTATGGCTCCTTGAAAAAGCTTTTTCTCCATACGCTGACAACCCACACCATATTTGCATTCTGCCATCCGCCTGCAATCATCGGCATTTTTATGTTTAATATCATCACTCATCAAGAGCGCATCTGAATATTTTTTTTCTTTGATGAGACCTATAATACCTATTCGTGTTCTTTCATCCATACCGTAATTACTCTATTCCCGGAAAACCACCCGGCATCATATTTTTTAAATTCCTCATCATCTTAAACATTCCTGCTTTATTGCCCATTTTCTTCATCATTTTTTGCATCATGTAAAATTGCTTCAAGACTTTATTGACCTCTTGGATTTGTGTACCCGAGCCTTTTGCGATGCGGATTTTGCGTCCGCCACGAATAAGATCAGGATATTTGCGTTCTTTGGGTGTCATGGAATTAATAATAGCCGTGACTTGTGTAAACGTCTTGTCATTCACTTTGTCTTTTAATTCGCCCGGCAAACCACTCATGCCTGGTAATTTATCGAGTAAACTGGCCACACCACCCATCTTCGACATTTGCGCTAATTGATCGCGGTAATCTTCCAAATCAAAATGACCCTTCTGCATTTTTTTGGCTATTCTTTCCGCATCTTTTTTATCTATTTTTTCGTGCGCTTGTTCAACCAATGACAAAATATCGCCCATGCCCAAAATACGCGAGGCGATACGATCAGGATAAAAGGGTGATAACGCATCGATTTTTTCGCCAACCCCTAAAAACTTAATGGGTTTTCCTGTTAAATATCGGATAGATAAAGCCGCGCCGCCCCTCGCATCGCCGTCTGTTTTGGTGAGGATCACTCCCGTAAGAGGTAGCGCTTCATCAAACGCTTTAGCCGTTTTTGCCGCATCTTGACCCGTCATGCTATCGACGACAAACAATGTTTCGGTTGGATTTACAGCAGAATGGATATGTTTAATTTCATCCATCATGTCTGCATCAATATGCATACGACCCGCCGTGTCTATTAATAAAACATCGACAACGGCTTTTCTTGCTGCAATCACCGCCTCTTTTGCAATATCCACCGGTTTTTGATGCGCATGACTTTCAAAAAACTTTACGTCTATTTGATTCGCTAATATTTGAAGCTGATGAATAGCGGCAGGTCGATACACATCGCAACTCGCGACCATAACCGTTTTTTTCTGGTTATCTTTTAAAAATTTAGCTAATTTGCCTACTGTCGTTGTTTTACCTGAGCCTTGTAATCCGGCCATTAACATTACAACCGGCGGTTGAGCATTAAGATTCAGTGTTTCATTGACATCACCCATCAATTTAATTAATTCGTCATTGACGATTTTAATAAACACTTGCGAAGGATTTAAGCTGACAAGAACTTTTTCACCCATCGCTTCTTGTTTAATATTCTCAAGAAACGGTTTGATGACTTCCATGGCAACATCCGCTTCCAATAAAGCAACGCGCACTTCGCGAATCGCATCTTGGATATTACTTTCGGTGAGTTTTCCTTGTCCGCTGATATTTTTGATGACACCGGCAACACGGTCGGTAAGCTGCGAAAACATGGCCATTACAATATATGCTCCAAACCAAATATTAATTCTTTAAGTTCCATAACTTTTTTACAGGCTAATTTAATCCCCGGCATAAAACATTCGCGGTGAATAGAATCGTGTCGCAAACTCAATGTTTCTCCGCGTCCACCAAACATCACTAATTCATGTGCGACCATTCCGGGCAATCGAACAGAATGAATAGGAATTTCTTTGTGATTCGCGCCGCGTGCATGGGGAACAATTTCTCGATATTTTTTAAGTGGATGAATTTCTTTGCGGCCTTCTGCAATTAAATCTGCTGTGCGAATAGAGGTCCCTGATGGTGATTCTTCTTTGGTTGTGTGATGCATTTCCATGATTTCAACATGCCCAAAATGTTTTGCGGCTTCTTTGGAGAATTGCATTAATAACACGGCGCCAATTGAAAAGTTTGGCGCGATAATTCCGCCGAGTTTTTGTTTTTGACAACGCTTTTTGAGTTCATCGATTTGATCGGGTAAAAAACCTGTCGTGCCAATCACGGGATGCGCACCGGATTGAATAATAATACTGGCGTTCTGAAATCCCACGGAGGATGCGGTAAAGTCGATGACAATTTTTGCTTTTGAACTGGCGATGGCTTTGGCTAAATCATCTTCTCTATCTGTTGTGCCAACAACTTTAAATTCATCATCTTGTCGAAAGGTTTTTATAATTTCTTTGCCCATCTTTCCTTTGGCGCCGTTAATCAGGATTGGAATTGACATGCGAAGCTCCTGTGATTGGTTTAGAATGCATTATATGCGGAATTACTCTCTAGTTGATCAACTTTGTTTACACGCGGACAAGCTGCTCAGAACCTTGGGCGGCCGAGTTGCGTCGACTGAACACGCCCGCCCCAATCCCAATCTCGCCATTCCTGAAGCTGATTTAGATACAGAACAAAAAAAACATATCGCGGGTCTGATGCGAGTGAACTATGCGGGAGAAGTCTGTGCTCAGGCGCTATATCAAGGCCAGGCTCTTACTACGCGCAACCCAGACTTAAAACTTAAATTAACCCAAGCGGGCCTCGAAGAAGAAGATCATCTCCGCTGGTGCCAGTCGAGAATTCATGAATTAGACAGCCATGTGAGTTATTTAAATCCTATCTGGTATATGGGTTCTTTTAGTTTGGGCGTGATAGCAGGTCTTTGTGGCGACAAATGGAATCTGGGGTTTTTAGAAGAAACAGAGAAACAGGTCACGGCTCATCTCGAAGATCATCTCCAAAAAATCCCCAAATCAGATTTACGCACTCACGCTATTTTGGAAACGATGCGACAAGAAGAAGCTGAACATGCCCGACTTGCTCATAATATTGGCGCAGCAGAATTACCTCAGCCGATTAAATCGACCATGAGTTTTGTGTCGAAGATTATGACGAGCACAGCGTATTGGGTATAACCCACGGCTACTGAAAATAGTTAAGCCAATGCCAACATCGCGGCATCTGATAAAAATTCAGAACGATTTTTACCTAATCGACCGGCCGTATGATCAACTGCAGCTAAAAGCGCAGCGTTAATCGATATATTTACTCGCATAAGTTCACCTTTCGGTGGAATGATATGAACCAAGCAAGGCATCGCTTTTTTATTTTCAGGGTCCTTCATAATTTCTTCAACCTTTGTTGATTTGGGAAGTACTTCACCTGCTTTCAACAACCCTTCCATATGAAAAAA
Organism: Gammaproteobacteria bacterium; assembly: GCA_035943935.1. Lineage (GTDB taxonomy): Bacteria > Pseudomonadota > Gammaproteobacteria > DASZBR01 > DASZBR01 > DASZBR01. Next base: position 67,909 of record DASZBR010000001.1, on the reverse strand, counting down.
TAAACCTACTCTGGCATTTTCTAAAGCCTCTTCTACATTTTTACCCGCACACACTAAACCCGGAAAGTCAGGAAAAAACACGCCGTAAGTTGACGAAGATTTACTCGTTTTATGCACTAGCGCAACATAAGTTGATGACATAATTTTTAACTCCTCATCTCTAGCCATATTAATTTTCAGCACGCTTCAATCCTGCCTGCCTAAAAATACTTTTCGTTACAAACAGCGACAAATCTTTGACAGGATGCTGGACAGTCACCACACCTTTTTTATGTTTGTGTATAAATTGATGATGAGAACCGCGAACCCGATCCTCCTCCCATCCATCTGCCCTCAATAGAGCAATAATTTCGCGACTGTTGTAAGCCTTTTTCAAGCGCAATCCCATCAAACTTTGATTATGTTAAACCACCTAACGCCCGTCATTATACACACTATCGTGTGTATGTAAATCTATGCACAGATAACCTACCTCACCCGACCTTCAACCACGTATAATCTCTCAAAATTAACTACAGCTATCTATGGAACGCCCATGAGTAAAGTACTCGACCTTCATAATCTACATTTTATTGATCTCACGCATACCCTCACACCAACCATTCCGCAATGGGGAAATGGATGTGGTTTTCAACATAAAAACATATCGGATTACAATGATTACCCCTCGAATGCAAAATTCCGTGTGCAATCCATCGAAATGGCTGCAGGCATTGGAACACACATGGATGCACCTGCGCATTGTTTTGAGAATGGAAAAGATATCGTATCACTTTCGCTGGAGCAGCTGATTGTTCCGTGCACGGTGATTAGCGTATCAGAAAAATCCCATGAAAATTACAGTATTACGCCAGAAGATATTCTTGAATTTGAAAAAAAATGTGGGGAAATAAATAAAAATTCAGTGGTTATTTTTTACACGGGTTGGGATAAATTTTGGCATACGCCTGAAAAATACCGCAACAATTTAGTTTTCCCCTCCGTTTCAGCAAAAGCGGCTGAATTATTACTTAAACGCGACATTGCTGGCTTGGGTATTGATACGCTGAGTGCAGATAAAAAAGACAGTGAATTTCCGGTTCATCAATTAATTCTCGGCGCAGGAAAATATCTTATTGAGAATATTGCTAATGCCTCACTTCTGCCAGAAACAGGTTCTACTATCATTGCATTACCACTTAAAATTCAACACGGAACGGAGTCGCCGATTAGGCTGGTGGGTGTTACCCCGCTTGAAGCATTTTAATTCTTATTAAATTCCTAACTTCTTAAACATATCTTTAGCGTCTTTTGCGCGCCGTAAACCACGCTTTTGATCAGTATCTCTAAATACTTTCAATGCTTCTTTCCCTACCTCAGAAAAATTAAGCCATTCTTTATCTTGGTCTGTTAGCTTAAGGCGTTTTTTTGCACTCCCTTTTATTAAAATATTTTTGATTCTGGCCATACGTTACATCTCCTTATTCAATTAAATTAAGGGCGAGCCGATATCCCGCCCCTACGAAACCAGAATTATAAATCCGGAGCTTTATTGGCTCAGCTTTTGGGCTAGGAATAGACTGGACTAAACGGAGTAAAGTTTCGGCGTTGGCTACGTCAGTAAGGTATTGTTTGCCATCAGCAGCTTCTAATTTCAGTTGGTTACATTTTGAAACCAACTGACTTCCTTCCTTGCCGAGACGATTCTTCAAGACCTTCCAATAATTTCTAGTGGCTCGATAATCAGACTGTTGAATTAACGCTTGAATGATATCGATAACCGAAAAAAACCAGGTTTCAGTTTTTTCATCATACACACGACGAATTTGGTGTTCTTCAAAAATAGCGAGATTGGTTTTCATGATAGTTCCTTGCAGCAGTTAAATATCTGTTTTTGCATCATATTAGTAATTTAACTTTATAGTGAACTGATTATCTCTGAAGATGGGACCGAAATAAACAGTGGAATTCAATCGGTTACAAAATGTAACCGATTGGACTTACTTACTTTCCGCCTTAATCCCAAACATCACCGCCAACAACGCACCCAGGCTAATCAACAGCAATAATATAATTGCGCTGTTATATCCCTGCACAAAAAAGTTCTGAAAAAGTACGGTTGATTTTGCGACGGAAATATTTGCATGCGTAGAAAGTATATTAATAGCATTATCGGGATCTGAAATAATTTGTTTAGTCCAAGCTCCTGCAGTGATATTTTGCTTGGCCAAATCCGCTAATAATATAAATTTAGCGCGGTAATGATAAACCACCGTACCAATTGCCAAACCAATGGCGCCACCAAAATTATGCAATGTCCCAATCGTTCCCATCGCAACACCACTACTATTTTTGTGAATAGCGGAAATCGCCGCAACAATCGAAGGACTTAAAATAAACGCCCAGCCAATGCCAAATAACAATAATGCAATAAGAATATACACAGTACTGGTTTGCACACCAAAGAACAGCTGCATAATTGCTGAAATAATAAACAAACTAAAGCCAATCATGAGCATTTTTTTGGGGCCATATGAATCCACCATATGTCCTACAACAGGTGATAACACAGCAACCATGGCAGTAGCCGGCAATAACATTAAGCCAATATCCCAGCTCGAATCTAAATGAATATTATGCAAATAAAACGGCAATAAAAAGAAAAGTACCGTATAGAAAAAAGCTAAAGAAAAATTGGCTATCAAGGCACTTAAAAATTTATGATTTGCAAATAATTTAAATTGAATAATCGGTGAGCTTGATTTATTTTCAACAAAATACAACGCAATCATGGCAGCCATCCCAACGCCAAATAAAACACTATTGCTATTAATAACGGCGTAGACCATCAACGGCATCCCAATCATTAATAAAATCAATCCCATCCAATCTATTTTTGCACCCACCTCATCGGTTTTTGATTCTATTAAAGTAACAGAACAAATGATCAGACTTACAATAATTAACGGCACATTGACGAAAAATATCCAGCGCCAGCTTAAAAAGCTCAAAATCATGCCGCCCATCAATGGACCTGCCGCAAGCCCCAAACCATTTACGCCAATTAAAATCCCTGTTGCACGTCCGCGTACTGCTTCAGGAAAACTGTTCGCAATAATCGCCACAGGAACGGTATATAAAATCGCCACGCCCAACCCCTGAAGCAACCGAAATAGAATTAACCAATTAATACTGGGAGAAAGACCTGCGCCCACAGAAGACAACCCGAACAAAATCATACCTATATATAACCATTTACGTCGTCCATGGAGATCCGCGAATCGTCCCGCGACAACCATGCACGCGCTTAACACCAACATAAAGATATTAATGATCCACTGTAACTGACTCACAGAGGTCTTTAAGCTCGCCTGCAATACCGGTAAGGCGGTATTCACAATCGTAAAATCGATACAGCCTAAAAAACTGGCCAGGCCAATGCCCAATAACGCTAACCAAGGTCGTGTGATTATCTTACTACTCATATACTGCTCTCCTGTTATCTAACATAGGCAGTTTACGCTGTCCTATAAGCCTCGAGAATGCGCTATACTGAATATTACTGTTTCCATATAGAATCAATCAGGAGATTAAGCCAATGCTACTCGACGAAATGGAAATATTCTATACCGTCATAGAACTGGGGAGCTTTGCGAAAGCCGCAGATAAGCTGGGCGTCTCGAAATCGCATATCAGCAAAAAAATAGATCTCTTAGAAAAGCATCTGCACGCAAAACTCATCACCCGTACCACACGAAAATTATCGCTGACAGAAGCCGGCGATAACTTCTATCAGCAATGCGCAAAAGTCATCGAAGAAGCGACGAAAGGCTATGCGATTATTCATGAGTTGCGAGGCAAACCGGCGGGGACCTTAAGAATTTCTGCGCCCCCTGCGTATGGTATTTATGTTCTTCCCCGTATTATTCATAATTATTTATCACACTATCCTGACGTAAAAATAGAAGTTAATTTATCCAATGATTATATTGATCTGGTTAAACAAGGTTATGACTTAGCACTGAGATCCGGAAAATTAGAATCCTCAAGCCTGATAGCACAAAAAATTCTGTCGGTTGAAAACATTATTTGCGCGTCACCGAGTTATCTTAAAAAGTACGGCACGCCTGAACATCCGAACGATTTAGAAACGCATAATTTTGCCGTGTATGAAGCCGCCAAAAAATCGCGCGAGCTTGTTTTTACAAAAAATACTCATGCTGTTACTGTTGTTATAAATGGCAAGATTATTGCAAATCAAATAGAACTCAGCAAAAAATTGGTTTTAGAAAGTGCCTGTATCGCAAGCTTGCCAAAGTTTATGGTCGAAGCAGAAATTGCAGCTGGCACGATTATTCATTGCCTAAAAGACTATCATCTTCCTAAAAGTGATTTATATGCGGTTTATCCTGAGCGAGAGTTTTTGCCGCCGAAGGTGAGAGAGTTTATTGGGATGTTGAAGATAGCTTAAATAGTGTCGACACTGTCGAGACTATTCTCAAAATTAATTCTTAACGGTATACTGTCTCGAGTTCATCATAAGCAAAACGTTTTATAGTAAGGAATATCCCGTGGTTAAAAATAGTAATAGCATCTTGTTTCAAGACATCAGTCATCTCATCGAATCCGCAAAAAACCATGTTGCTCGTCAGACTAACTCAACGCTTGTAAATTTGTATTGGCGTATTGGAAATCGTATTAATCAAGACATACTCAAAAATAAACGCGCAGAATACGGCAATACCATTATTAAACAATTGGCACAACAACTCACTATCAAATATGGTCGCGGATTTAATACTCGCGGTTTATTCAAGATGGTTCGTTTCGTCAAACTATTCCCTGATGAAACAATAGTGCCGACACTGTCGGCACTATTGTCCTGGTCGCATTTTGACGAATTAACTGGGATTGAAGAACCTTTGAAACGCCAGTTCTATACCGAAATGTGTCGATTAGAGCATTGGAGCGTCAGAGAACTTCGGAAAAAGATTGATGGCATGCTCTACGAGCGCACTGCGATCTCGCACAAACCCGAACAAGTCATACAACAGGATTTAGCAACGCTGCGCGAAAAAAACGAAGTCTCACAAGATCTTGTTTTTCGCGATCCCTATATTCTGGATTTTTTATCGTTACCCAACGCGTTTAGCGAAAGCAATCTTGAATACGCCATCCTAGATGAAATAACTCGATTTCTTCAAGAACTAGGAAATGACTTCTGTTTTATAGGGCGACAAAAACGCATCATGATTGATAACGATGATTATTATATTGATCTGCTGACGTTTCATAGAAGCTTGCGCAGATTAGTCGCGATTGAATTAAAGCTGGGCAAATTTACGGCGAATTATAAAGGCCAAATGGAACTGTATTTAAATTGGCTGAATAAATATGAACGCAAAAAAGGCGAAAATAAACCGCTGGGATTAATTCTGTGCGCTGAGAAAAAACAAGAACATATTGAATTGTTAGAACTTAATAGCAGCGGCATTCATGTTGCTCAATATTTAACGCAGCTACCACCAAAAGAAGTTTTGGGGAAACGCTTGAGAAGAGCGATTGAAATTGCGCAGGAAAAACAAGATAAAAGGATATCAGATAACTAAAAAGTCATACCGCATATTTTCCTCAAACCCAAGACTTTGCGCGGTTTTTGCAGACGCCGGATTACTCACGTCACAGCTCGCAATGGGACTTAATCCCCGATTGAAGATTTCTTTCAGCAGAAATGCGGAAACAATAGGCGCATAACCTTTTCCGCGGTGATGCTCAGAAGTCACATAACCAATTTCAACACAGTTTCCGCCAATGTAGCAGGCAAATGCTTCGCTCACTATTTCTGCATCACGCACCAACGCAAATCCAAACCCTTTTTGTAAAAAGTTTTCTTCCGTGCCGTAAAATAATGTTAAGTAATTTAGCCAGCTGCTTTTCTTCAGCAATTCAGCATTTATTTTTTTGACTTCACAATCAGATGGCAATGTTTCACAGAGTTTATTGATTAAAGTCATCTCTCCCGCATGATTAAAGTGAATTCGACAGGGAGAACTATTTTGTCGCGGAACAAACCCCTGCTTTTTAAGCTTTACGGCAATGAAATCCATAGGCTGGCAAACAACTTTAGGATTATGTTTTTTTAAAATCTCTACTATCGCCGAAAATACTGGCTCGCTGATATTATTTTGCTTGGTTTTTATAAAAGAATATCCGGCGTGGGTAATCAATAAACATACTGACGGATCTATTAATTTATCAACCCATAGTTGACCTGGATTATTTCCTTCGAAGACTGCCATCGCAACGGGATAATTAGGATGACTTTTATCAAAAAAATCTAATGCGAGAGAGTATTTATCAGGAGACAATTCAATGATATTTTCTTTCATTCCATCACCTTCAAAACCCGTGTCTCGCCGATACTATCCCTACTTCAGGTGCTGCATCTTCATGCTTTTGTCTGGTGGATTCTTGCCATGCTCGTGATTGCGTTATGCTCATCGCTCCCGATCCCAGCCTCACTTTCGGTTTATCAATTACACTCAGCGTGTCTTCACCAATCGCTTCCCTTTCTTCACCTGTTAATTGTTGAAGCAACTCCACTGCATTTTTTTCGTTTAATAAAAGTCTCGGTGCATAAGCGCCATCTGATTCTGCAACAAAACGAAGATCTTGAAGTGCGCTTAGCGCAGATCTAACAAAAAATTTAACCACCTCACTGCCTTTAGTTCTTGCACGATCAATAAAGGATATTCCACCTGACGCACTGATATCTGCCACATGAAGTATCAGCATCTGTGCTGCATAGAGCGAACCACACTCCATCGCATAATGGATGGATGAGATGCGCTTCCCTAAAACTTCTTGATTAACATCAGCATCCCCAAATGCTAAAAACAATTTGAGAACGCAAGCATCATTATCTTCAATAGCTTCTCGCCATATGCGTTTTCCCAACGCTGTGTTTACAAATTCTTTAAATGCCGCGATATGCAAATCTTCCGAAAAAGTCCTTATATATTCTGCATCGATGCTTCTTTCTACAGGGCCATAATCTATTCCTACGGCTTCGCAAAGATGCTTAAACGCTACAGAAATCACATATTCCTTAGGTGCCCATCTACTTGGCGTCCACAATCCGTGATAACAATTGAAGGGGATATAGAGATCTGCGTCTGTTGCTTTTAAATTCGGCACGACTGCAATTGGAGCGTTTAAATTATCTTCAGAATCATCTGATTCCTCTGCGTGAGAGTGTACCAAAGACATTTCAGATAAAAGTCCTTCCTCACCGTCTTCTCCTGTTCCGTCATCTTCTTCGGAAAAAATAACAGAGAGTGTTTCAGAGTCCGAACCAGAACGTTGGGAAGTACCACTACCTAATAGAGTAACAAATGGAATTTCATCTGATGGTAATGGTTTTCGCTCCCTTACTAAATGCAGACTTCTTTCATCACCCGACATCAGCGTGTAGCTTTCTGGCAAAAAGTCGCCTTCAGAGTGATCTTCCTGCCTAATGACGTTTAATTTAAATTCATCTAATTCAACATCTTCCATATTATTCTCCTCGTTAAATTAAATTTTCACATACTGCGGCAACCCATTCTTATACGGCGGATAATCTTCGCCTGTAATTAATGGCGATAAATATTCACGACATTTTGCCGTAATTCCAAATCCATCTGCGGTAATAAAATTACGTGGCATAAACTTTTCTTGGTTCGCGACTTTTTCTAATTTTACTTCGCCAATTCCCCACTTATAGGGTTTATTGGATTTTCGAACTATCGTTGCCATGATGTCTGTCTTGCCTTTTGCTGCAAATTCAACAGCGGCTTTGCCAACAGCGTAGGCTTGTTCAACGTCCGTCTTGGATGCGATATGACGTGCAGCGCGTTGTAAATAATCACAGACTGCCCAATGATATTTATATCCCAACGCGGATTTAATAACGTTAGCAATCACGGGAGCAACGCCACCTAATTGCGCATGTCCAAATGCATCTTTTAAACCTGTTTCTGAAAGAAATTTACCTTGATGGTCTTTGACGCCTTCAGATACCACAATCGCGCAGTAGCCATATTTCTTTACACAGTTATCCACTTTGGCTAAAAACTTTTTTTGATCAAACGCAATTTCGGGAAATAAAATAATATGCGGTGCATCGCCTTCTTTTTCAGCGGCTAATCCACCTGCTGCTGCAATCCATCCCGCATGACGTCCCATGACTTCCATGACAAATACTTTTGTAGAAGAGGACGCCATCGAGGCAACATCTAATCCGGCTTCGCGAATAGAAATCGCAACATATTTCGCGACACTACCAAATCCCGGGCAATTATCCGTAAAGGGTAGGTCATTATCGACTGTTTTAGGAATGCCAATACAAGTCAGTGGGTAATCTAATTGCTGGCTTAATTGAGAGATTTTATGCGTAGTATCTTGTGAATCACCGCCGCCGTTATAGAAAAAATAGCCAATATTATATTCTTTAAATAATGCCATTAATTTATCGTATTCGGCTTTGTTTTCTTTGAGGCCCTTTAATTTGTAACGGCAAGAACCAAAAGCCCCCGCGGGGGTATAACGCAAACCCGCAATAATTTTTGCTGATATTTTGCTCGTATCAATTAAGTCATCATTCAGTGCGCCGATGATGCCATTATGACCCGCATAGACTTTGCCAAAAATTTTAGGGTATTTTCGGGCAGTCTCAATCACACCACACGCTGAAGCATTAATCACAGACGTAACGCCGCCAGATTGAGCGTAAAAAACATTTTTGGGTTTGCTATTTTTAGCCATGCTAAAACTCCTGATTAATAAACAAATTAATTAATTCGTGTGCGATGCTAATTTTGTAGGGTAATTGCGGTAATTTATCAACAGAAAACCATCCCGCATCTTCTATTTCCACACCATCAATGACAATTTCACCCGCAGCGTGTTCTGCGGTGTAGCCCAACATTAAGGAATTGGGAAATGGCCACGGTTGACTGCCACGGTATTTTAAATTTTTCACACGCAATCCCACTTCTTCTAATACTTCTCGATGTACCGCTTCTTCTGCGCTTTCACCGGGCTCAATAAATCCCGCTAACGTACTGTAAATTTTTTCAGAAAAATGGGGCGATCGCGCCAGCAATATTTCTTTACCCCTTTTTATTAAAACTATAATAGATGGCGAAATACGAGGATAAAAGTGGTAATTACAGTCGGGGCAGACTTTTGCGCGTTCAACTTTACTTTCAAATAATTTAACGCCGCATTTACCGCAAAATTGATGGGTTTTATGCCATTCGATAATTTGAGCCGCGCGGCCGGCTAAGTGAAATAATTCTTGGCTTAATATGGTGAGGGCGGCTTGTCGAAGGGGCATGAATTTTAAATTGTCCGGAAGTGTTTGGTTTTCATTGAATTCCACTTCTACGCCAAAACACGGTTTATTGTGATAATTGCCAATATCATGTTTTGAAATAATAGAGAGATTTAATTTTTGAGCGGTAGATTCTGTAACAATGGGATCTTTGGGATGCTCAGCATTGATTAACAATTGATTTTGGTGAAAGACAAACCAGAGAGGTCCGTTTGGCATGATTTAATCCTTTAATTTCCTAATTCTTTCTTGATGAATCGCATCGCCTAAATTTTTGCCCTCTAGGCCCTTTTCTTGTAATGGCCTAATATCAATTGCTTTAGTATTTTCATAAGATGATTTTAATCGCTTAGCGTCCGCTAGAAATGTTAATACATCATCAAATCTTTCAGGTCGTCGATACGCATCCAGTTTTTCTAATAAAGCTATAATATCTTCAGGTGTCTTCGCAGAAGTACTGTGATACTGGTTTGCTAATATCGCTAATTCTCTATAGTAAACCGGCACGGGATATTGTTTACAAAAAAACTCTATATTTTCCTGATTATTATTTAAAAATAAATAAGCAAATCTTATAGAACTTTTACCGTTTTTAAAATTAGGAGGGGATTTTATATAAGGGAATAATATATTTACAGCTCCGCATTGTTCTAATACTTCAAAAAATTTCTCGGGATTTTTTTCACCCAATGCTCGATCCATTTCTTGCCAGACCCTGTCTGCAACCAGCGCATCCACTTCACCCAACTTAACCATTTCTTGCATTAACTTCAGGGTTTCTGGCGCAACACTAAAACCTAAATAATAAAACCGTGCTAAAAATCGTCCTACACGCAAAATTCTGACCGGATCTTCTATAAAAGCCTCAGAGACATGTTTTAATAATTTATGTTTAATATCTTCTTGGCCATGATAGGGATCGATATATTTGCCATTTTCTTCAGCGATTGCATTGATCGTTAAGTCTCGGCGTTTGAGATCTTCCTCGAGAGTCACATCAGGCGATGCATGAAATACAAATTGCGTATAGCCTTTTCCCGTCTTACGTTCGGTTCGTGCTAATGCATATTCTTCGTGCGTTTCAGGATGTAAAAAGACAGGAAAATCTTTACCGACGGGACGATATTTTAATTTCATCATTTCTTCGGGCGTTGAACCTACGACCACCCAATCTTTTTCTTGAATGGGTAAACCCAATAATTTATCGCGTACTGCGCCGCCGACCAGATACACCTTCATCGACGCTCATCCTTGGGCTCGCGCGCTAAAAGATGTTCAAGAGCGACGTCAGGAGAAATATCTTGATATAAAACTCTATAAACCTGTTCTGTAATCGGCATATCAATCTTATATTTTTTAGCTAAATTATGAATTTCATTCGCGGTTTGAATTCCCTCAACCACTTGGCCAATGGATTTCAAGGCTTTTTCACGCGACAGTCCCTTTCCAATTGCCGTACCAAATCGACGATTTCGAGATTGATCATTCGTACACGTTAAAATTAAATCGCCCACGCCGGATAACCCCATAAACGTTTCAGGCAATCCACCCATCGCACTGCCCAATCGCATCATTTCCGCAATACCACGTGTAATTAATGCCGCCTGTGCATTTGCGCCACAGCCTAAGCCTTGCGCAATTCCCACAGCAATGGCGAGAACGTTTTTTACGGCTCCCCCAATTTCAACGCCTTTAATATCCGACGACGCATACACACGAAAATGCGGGCTGTGAAATAATTTAACTAATTTTTCCGCAACATGCTTGTCATTACTCGCTAAAGTAACAGCGGTAGGCAGATCAGCGGCGACTTCTTTCGCAAATGACGGGCCGGATAACACAGCCAATTTTACGGTATTTCCTAAGATTTCTTGAACCACTTGATGCAGTAGTTCATGTGTTTCGGGATCTAAACCTTTGGTAATCCAAATAAGGGTTTGTTGATGCGAAAAATAGGGTTTGATTTTTTCCAGCATTTCACGAAAAACATGACTGGGAACCGCCAGAATAATATTTTCAGATTGGGGAATATGTTTATCTAAATCATCACAAATAAAACTAATATTTTGGGGCAACTTTACACCCGGCAAATATTTTTTATTTTCTCGACTTTTTTGCATGTGAGCAATTTGGGCAGCATCTCGGCCCCACACTGTCACGCCATGTTTCAGACGTGCCAGATGGAGTGCCGTTGCACTGCCCCATGATCCTGCACCTAAGACAAGAAAAGACATAGATTACTGTGACGTAGTTGTCGATTCTTTCTGATTGCTTAAAAACAGCGCTTCGAAATTAATCGGCGAAAGGTAAAAATGCTGGAATCCACCACGAGCGACTAAATCAGATACCGCTTCGCGCAAATACGGAAACAATATGGTTGGACACGTCACACCCAATACAAAAGGCATGTTTTCATCAGGAATATTTTTAATCACAAAAATTCCCGCTTGTTTAATTTCAACTAAAAAAATAGTTTTGTTATCAGCGGCCGCGGTGATCGTTGCGGTAACGGTCACGTCATGCGTATTTTCTGTCATCACGTTCGACGCCGTTTGAATATTTAAATTGACGGTCGGTTGTAACGTTTCATGAAATACTTTTGGGGCCTGAGGAGATTCAAACGAAATATCTTTAACATATAAACGTTGAATAAAAAATTCAGGTTGTGGCGCTGTGTTATCAGTCATATCAGACTCCTTAGGTTAATGTTTATAGGGGCGAGGCATTGCCTCGCCCCTACGATTTACTTACGGGTAATTTTTCTGCAGTCCAGGCATGCATGCCGTTCTTTAAGAAAAAGACTTCTTTAAATCCATCTGTGAGCAATTTGTTAATTAATTTATTGGAACTTTGCCCATTCACATCAACTAACACGACTTTGCGTTCTTGATATTTTTTAAGTTTGCTTAAGTCGCTGAGAATGTCTTTTTCCGGATGAGATAGCGCCCCTAAAATATGGCCTTTGTTAAAATGCTCTGCATCACGAATATCGAATACCACCGCATCGTGGTGATTCATCAATGTGACTAAGTGCTGCGCAGAAATGCCGTGCTTACTGAATGCGTCAGTCAACTCTGCCGTTATCCAATAAAGTAGCACCATGAAAAAAGCGAGGCACAACTCCCAGTGTTCGATTGCAAATTTTACATATTCGTTTTGTTCCATTAACCTCACCCCACAAAATTGTTATTCAAACATTACGCCTCTGCGTAAAATATAATGCCCATTTTTAAACTCTGAAAAAAAGTAATCAATCTCAGGATGATTCACCGCATCCATCGACGTATCTTCCTCTAAACTCGATTCCGCTGCATACAAACGATAATCTGAATTATGAACCAAAATGTGATACCACGGTTGTCGTTTAGACGGCCGATGGGGCGCATTTTTTTCATACCATTTGTCCGTACCCGCATAACTGTAATCCACATCCACAATCACACCACGAAATTGAAACTGCGGATCATGAACGACCTGTCCGATACAATATTTCGCTTCCTGTGGTTTCATAAGGGGCTACTGTTTAGGTTTAACATGTTTAGGGTGATGATGCTTTGTGACCCTCTTAATTTTCTTGGATTTCTTATGCGTTTTGATCACAGCCTGAGGCTGTTCAACACTGGGATCTGAAAGCCAGTGATTAATCGCAGCCACATCGGTCCCCGCCAATGATCCTGACGCTTCCTTCAACGATAGCGTGCTATTAATATAATTATATTGATCCGACGCAAGATTGGTTTTCGATAAATACACGTTTTGTTCTGCTGTTAATACATCTAATAAGGTTTTGGTTCCCGCTTTATAACCGGCTTGTGTGCTATCCAATGCACTGACAGAAGATGTCACAGCAATTTTATCTGCTTGAATTTTACTGATATCTGCCATGACATTGTTAAAGGCTTGCTCGGCTTGCAATACGACTTGTCGTCGCGCCGATTCCATTTGATCACTGGCTGCGACATATTGATCTTGCGCTTGACGTGTTTTTGAAACGACCGCGCCCCCTTGAAATAAAGGAAGACTGACTTGTACGCCCACTTGAGATTCCCATTGCGTTTGATTGGAAGGCGCAACACCAACATCATTTCCATTTTGATAACTACCCACTGCATTGACGGTCGGAAAATGGCCGGCATAATTAACCCGAATATTTTCTTTTGCTGCCAATGAAGCATAACGCGCAGCCCACAGTGTCCAATTATTTTTCTCACCCGCGGCAATCCAATCTTCAGGACTCGCCGGATCCGGCGTCAACAAGGGAATATTTTTTGCGAGAGGAGTGAGCTCAGCATACGTTCGCCCCGTAATTTGACGTAATGCTTCCATATTATTAATAACCGTATTTTTAGCGGCGATAACGCTCGCGACTAAACCATCGTATTGTGCTTGTGCTTGATAAACATCTGTCATTGTACCCAGACCGACTTGATACCTGTCTTTGGTTTGTTTTAATTGGTTTTCTATTGATGACTCTTGAGCCATGGTATACGTCAGATTGTCTTCTGCATTGAGAACATTAAAATAAGCGGTTGAAACACGAATGATTAAATCTTGCAGCGCTGCATTGTAAGTTGCTTGTGCTTGTTTAGCGGAATCATTCGACGCGCGCACTTGCATCCAATCTTGAAAATTAAAAATGGGCTGTGTCAGCGTCAACGTGTAATCATGTTGATTAAAACTCGTTGTGCTACCTCGTGTGGAAGTTCCTGGTGCCGAAAAGGGTGTGCTGGTATGAACAGAAGTTGAATTAGCTGTCGCACCAATATTCGGTAAAAGTGCTGCAACACTTTGATCCAAACCTTCTTCATTCGCATCACGCGTCGCTTGTGCGGCTTGAATAATCGGATCATTGGACAGCGCTTGTTGATAGACCTGCAAGAGGTCATCGGCATAAGCGGAATTCATGAAAACCAGGCTGGTAAGTACTCCAAAAAGAATCTTTTTCATAGGCGCACACTTTAGCAAAATTGAGGTGGCCCGGATAGGGCTTTGCCGGGCGAGGCCATGCCTCGCCCCTACCTTTTTTTTATAAACGGCAGGGGAACGAGCTTCACTGGCAGATGTTTGCCACGAATCTCGACCGCCATCTCATCAAAAACCTTATTTTCAATCCGGGCCATCGCGATGGAGACATTCAGCGTCGGTGAAAATCCCCCGCTGGTAATCACGCCGATTTCATTACCCTGAGAAAAAACTTTTTGGCCATGACGAAGCACGCCACCCGTTTCTAACATCAAGCCGATTAATTTTTGAGGGATGCCTGCGTTCTTTTGTTCTTCCAATTTTTCGCGTCCGATAAAATTTCTATCTGCAGGTTCCCAAGCCACCGTCCAACTGACATTCGATTCGAGCGGTGTTACCGATTCATCCATATCCGAGCCATATAAATTTAAGCCTGCTTCTAATCTCAGTGAATCTCGCGCGCCCAAACCTATAGGCTTAGCACCTGCATGAATAAATTGATTCCAGATTTTTTCAGCCTGATCTGCAGGACAAATAATTTCCACACCATCTTCGCCCGTGTAACCCGTTCTCGCGATCATAATATTATCTACAAAACTAAAATAAAAAGTTTTTTCGGGAAAATTATGCTCAAACCTATTTTTAGCTATATTTACAGCCTCGGGTCCCTGCAAAGCAATAATAGCCATTTTATCTCGGGGATAGATTTGAACATCAAAATTCGAGATTATTTTATTAAGCCAGTTTAAATCTTTTTCTCGCGTGCCGGCGTTTAGCACTAATCTATAATTATTCTCAGCAATATAATAAACAATTAAATCGTCTATGATTCCCGCTGAATTATCTAACATACAGGTATATAACGCTTTGCCAGGAATAAGCTTTTCAATATTATTCGCACATAATTTTTGTAGATATTCTTTTGCATCTTTGCCGGTCACATCTACAACATTCATATGCGAAACATCGAATAATCCTGCCTGATTTCGCACACACTGGTGCTCTTCGAGTTGTGAACCATAATGAATAGGCATCTGCCAACCTGCAAAATCGACCATTTTAGCCCCGTGGGTTACGTGCCATTCGTATAACGGCGTTTTCATTACACGAACTCTTTCAGCTTTGCTAAGACTTCCTCAACATGGCCATCGACTTTTACGCCGCGCCATTCATGCACTAATTTTCCATGTTGATCAATCAAAAAAGTACTGCGTTCAATCCCCATGACTTTTTTACCGTACATATTTTTTTCTTTAATAACAGCAAATAATTTACAGGCTTTTTCTTCCGCATCACTTAATAACTCAAACGGAAAAGATTGTTCTGTTTTAAATTTGTGGTGCAATTTTAAATCGTCTCTGGAAACACCTAATATGACCGCATTTAATTTTTTAAATTTCTCGATATTATCCCTGAAATTTTGGCCTTCTAATGTACAGCCTGAGGTACAATCTTTGGGATAAAAATATAAAACAATATTTTTACCCAACAGTGAAGATAACGCTAATTCATTGCCATCTGTTGATGGCAGTGAAAAATCCGGTACCACATGATTTAACATTACTTTTTGCATATTCATTTCTCCCGTTGTGTCATCCATAGTTGCATGCTGTTTTTTAAAAAATCAAAATTTGATACTAATTTCATACCACACTTTCGTATCGTTGCAGAATTAAACACATCCATTAATTTTTGAACAATAAGATTATCGCCCTTACGCGCACGCTCATAGCGTCGCAATGTATGCATCAAGCCAATATCTCTATTTTCTGATCTCGCCTGTATAAAAGTAGTACATAACACTTTTGCATCTAAAAATCCTAAATTTACGCCTTGGCCCGCTAATGGATGAATGGTGTGCGCTGCATCGCCGACTAAGACAACTCTTTCTTTTACATAATGCTCTGCATGTTTTTTTGTTAAATTAAATGCAAATCGTTCGCCAACAACCTTAAGCTCGCCTAATTCTTTTCCCCAGTATTTTTCCAGCTCACTATTAAATTCAGAGGAGCTTAATTTGAGTAAATGTTGAGTGGTCTCAGGTTTATTGGTCCATACAATAGAACAATGATTTTCCTGAGATAATGGCAAAAACGCTAACGGGCCTTCAGATAAAAATCGCTGTCGGGCGATATGATCATGCGGTAATGTTGTATGAATCGTTGCGACCAAAGCAGATTGGTCATAACTTTTTTCAACTAATCCTAACTCTGCCCATTCACGAATTTTTGAATTAGCCCCATCGGCGCCAATAATAGTTTTTGTTTCTATAATTTGATTATTGCTCAGTGATAGTGATAAATTATCTTTGGATTTTGTTATGTTATTTATTACAACGGGCGCGATGATTTCAATATTTGAGTCTAATAAAGCCAGCTGCATGACTTTGTTTTCTATAATATAACCATGCGCGGAATCAAAGCTGACTGACGCTGTATTATCACCTTCCCAAATTTTTATTTGAGTAAATTCACCGACTCTCATCTGCTGCATCTTTTCCCAAACACCCAATTCTTGAAACAATTTTACCGATGAGAGGGTAATGGCACTGACGCGAGGCTCATAAGATTCTGAGAGAGGAGAGGGAGTACACGGATGCACATCCAGCACACAAACCTGAAACCCGTTTTGCGAAAGCAAGCGCGCCGTGGCTAATCCTACCAATCCGCCACCTACAATGACTGCATCAACTTTCATTGTCGCCCGCCTCAAAAGCCACTATCATAGCGTCCAGGAAATAAAAAGGCTTGTATTATGTCAAATCAGACAATTATTTTTGAACAACCCGTTAATGAATTGATCCGCGTATGTCTACGCGTTGAACACTTATTACTGCTCGCAGAAAATAGTCTTCGTGGAAATAACCTACACGAAACGCGTTCCACTATGTCCGCACTCACGGATATCTTGTCATTAACCGAACGCCCTGATTTACGCGGCAAATTCACCAAAGAATTTCTACGCCAAACGGCAAACTTGCAGCGCTTCGTCAATGAAGTACATATTGATCAAGCCAAACTTAATTCAGCACTGTTGGGATTAGAACAAATCATTCAGTTGTTACAAAAGAACAGCGGAAAATTTGGCGCCAAGCTTCGCGACAATGAATTTCTGGTCAGCATCCGTCAACATTTAGCGATGCCAGGCGGCACGTGTAGTTTCGACACCCCCAGTTTTTATTATTGGCTTCGCCAACCTGCCAAAGAACGTCACACGCAATTAGTCGAATGGCTGAGTGAACTCGAAGATTTATTCCAAGTCGTTGATGAAATGCTGCAATTAGTTAGACACAGCGGCCAAGCCATTATGCATACGGCGCACGAAGGCTTTTATCAAACCAGTTTAGATCCTCAAATGCCGTGCCAATTAATTCGCGTTGCCGTTCCCAATGAAATTACCGCGTTTCCAGAAATCAGCGTAGGGCGTCATGGTGTCAGTGTTCGGTTTTATCATCCGACATTACGTGAACGTAATGTGGCGTATGAAAAAGATGTACCGTTCTTACTGACCTGCTGTATTTTATGAGAATAATTTTATGCTAGATCTCGAGAAACATTTTCATGAATTTATTAAATCTGCTTTGGCGAAATTAAATTTAGTGACGCGTGAGGAGTTTGATGTGCAAACGCGGGTATTAGCTAAAACCCGTGAAAAACTGGAGTTACTGGAGAAGAAACTTTCGGAGCTGGAATTGAAGTCGTAACACCTGCATCAGGTAGTGCTTCGGGGAAGAAATCTACAGCTGCTGCTGCACGAGGAGAATAGGGATATAACTGCTTTTGCTTAGCCTCTAAAAAATCAAAATAAAATTCTGTAGTGCCGTCTTCCAATCCCTTTTTATTTTGAAGAAGCCCAGCAAAAAGCGCTTTCGAAACCGATCTCAGTGCGGCTACTAATTCTGTTGAATCTGCAGAAACCTTTTCACAATCATCCGCCCGTTCGAAAAAAAGAACACCTAATTCATGACACACTTCTGCCATTGTTGGCGTGATGGTTGGATCACTCGATAAAGCAACCATTGAATCAATGAGTGTCTTATCAGATAAAATTTTGGAAAATTCGATGGGATTACTGTTGAGCAAAGCGACTACCGCTTTTTTATTCGTCGATTGATCTAACATGGCGAGATAAAATTGTGCGATAAAATGGCCTTTTTTTGCCAATCTCGTTAATGCTTTTTTCGCCTCGTCATCCGCTGCTGAAAAATAATACCGCGCGGCTCTAGGTATGTTTTTTACGTCCTCTTCAACTTCATAAATAACGCCCAGATTATATCGAGCCTGAACATAGCCTTGTATTGCTGCTGCTAGATACCAGCGAATAGCTTCTTTAAGATCTCGTTCGGTTCCTTCACCGAAATCATAGGCTTGGGCAAGATTACATTGCCACTCGGGTATTCCCTTCAATGCTAATTCTAAATACAGTCCAAAGGCTTTTTTCTCGTCTTTCTGAATGACCACACCACCATCAGCATAGAGCAAAGCCAGCTCTTCTTTTGCTTTCAGGCTACCTGCTTCGGCATAAATAACCGCGAGCTTTTCCCGAGCGGCTTTATCGCCCGCTGTAGCTAGTTTAGTAAGCTCTCTCGTATTTTCTGCTGCCATAACTTCGCTCGTTTCAGGAAGTGGGTATCAATGAGACACAGGATACCAGATTTTCATCGTTTTTTGGTGTTATCTAATGAATTACTTCGTTGGGGAACGACCACCGGATGAGCGAGATGATGAAGACGCTGATTCTTTCCCTTTACTGTTATCTTGGTCTGAATCATCTCCTTCAACATTTGCCGAGGAATTTACACCCACCGATTTTTCTGAAGATGTTGAGCTTGACCTCGCCGTAGCAGCGGGTGCTTTTGTTGTGTTGTTGCTATTAGCGACTCCACCTCCCTCCAAAAGAGGGTCTTCCTCATAGCATACGGAGAAATCTTCTTGACTCAGCGGGTTCGCTGCTAAAACAAGTGCTGCTCTTGCACCACTATCGAAAAATCTCTGTACCGCACCGGCATCGTCAAACAATGAAGGTGAACGTACCCCTCGCGCAAATAAATTCGAGTGTTCCCGCTCCGCATCTGTGTCAGTTTCAGTGCCACTCATAATTCTTTCTTCTACATCCTTCACAAATCTACATGCACTTAACGGTTGATGAGCAATTTCTCGCATACGACCTTTTTTAAGAACACCATACGTCACTATTGTGCCTCCCGTTCCAACCGCACTTGTAATAATGATTAAACCTGCCCCCACACCCCCTACACCCGCTGCCGTGCCTCCCACACCTAAAAAAGTTGCTATTGCAGTCGCTAACCCAGCAGGACCAAATGCAGCAAATGCGGCAACACCCACGATAATAAACCCCGCCGTAGTCGCCACTTTCCAACCGTGTTCACCGAGAAAACTACGTCTGGCGTTATCTGTATCTACAACTGCTTTTTCAATCCCTCTGTCGACGACTTGTTCTAACGCTTCTGCTTTATTTTCCTGTTTTTTTAATACTGCAGCAGAGGCAGCAGGATCTTTTCGAAGAAGTGTTCTATTCGCATAAAGAATAGGTGGAAACTTTGGACCACAATAAAATTCAGGACATACAAATGCTTTTCGTTCCCTCACATAAGGAATAACCGCCACCACATGAAGTGGACAAGGAGCCACTACCGGCCGCCCTTCAGCGTCATACACATCCGCACACGTGATCGCGCTTTTAATATTGTACAAATAAAGTGCAGCAGAACCGTCTTCGTGAAACACCAATTCGCTATCGAGTTCAAATTCCCACGGAAGAAATGTTTTTCCTTTCATATCGGGAAATGCATTCGCCACGATATGCTGAATTATAGAGCCAATATTTTGATAATACGCTTGTGCAATTTCTGTTAGGAAATCCAGTGATACTTTTTGATCGCGATATTCAGGCTTTATTTTGGCCTCGAGAAATTCAACAAGCTCGGGCGTATTACCATGCAAAAGTTTAATAAAACGATGTCCGTTTATTTCTGCTTTCTCTTCATCATTAATTCCCAGCCTGTTAAAAAATTCAGCTGATTGATACACCATTTTTAATTGTGGGTTACCTTTCACATCTCTTTCCACGATACAAATACGGTGATTGCGTTTAAAATCGCCGCTGAAGTGTATGCAGTCTTGATCGCCGGTAGCAGCAGGATTTCTGACAAAATAGCGTGACCCGCTCTGTAAATATTGCTTTCGTTGGGTGAGCGGTAAATTAAGAGGCGCATCCTCTCGTCGACACACAAACATATTGTGGTTAGCACGTAATTCAGCCAATGCTCCGTTTGGAGTTGTCTTGAGATCTTCTGCCGTTACAACATACAGTTCCAGGGCATCGCATAAAAGCTCAGCATCAGGGAAAGCCTTAAAATGATCGGGTGAAAATAAACGGTCAGCGCGACCCATTGGACCTTTAGTATTTCTCGGTGTTGGAACTCGATACACTAATGGGCGTGATTTTGGAGGTAAAACCAGTGCTATAGCATCACCGCTTTGCTCACTACTTACTTCGCTACTATGATCAACTGATAGTTCTTCCATAGGTTCCTCGTCTATCTTCTGTAATTGGGGTCTGAACAACTAGGTCTTTATACACAAGAAACCTTAAGGAAATCTTAAGAAACGGGGACAAGTGTGATAAATTGTTCGCTCTACCCGAAATAATAAGGATTGCCTCATGTCTCTTGCCGTTCTCTACAGCCGTTCCTCATTAGGAATTAGCGCACCCCTCGTTACCGTTGAAGCACATCTTTCTAATGGATTACCTAGATTTAATATGGTGGGTCTTCCCGAAGCCGCCGTAAAAGAAAGCAAAGATCGTGTGCGTAGTGCATTAATTAATAGCGGCTTTGATTTTCACTCGAGAGTGATTACCGTTAATTTAGGCCCTGCTGATATACCAAAAGAAAGTGGTCGATTTGATCTGCCTATTGCACTAGCGATATTGGCTGCTTCGCGACAAATTCCCGCCAAGCAACTTAAGGAATATGAATTTGCCGGCGAATTAGGCTTATCCGGCGATCTCTCTTCTATCGCTGGCGTATTGCCATTCGCCTTGCAAACGCGAAAATCTAAACGCAAATTAATTATTCCCAAAGCTAATGCTGATGAAGCTTTATTATCTGGCGACTTAGAAATTTATCCGGCAAATAGTTTAATTGAAGTATGCATGCATCTTTCTGGCAGCATGCCCATTCAGCCGCATACAAAATCTTCGAGTGAAATCATTACTCAAACAGAATTTAAAAATGATTTAGCGGATGTCCGGGGACAAACCCATGCACGTCGTGCATTAGAAATCGCAGCGGCCGGCGGGCATAGTTTATTAATGATTGGTCCACCCGGTACGGGAAAAACAATGTTGGCGAGTCGAATTCCCACAATATTACCTGAACTCACTCACGACGAGGCTTTTGAAGTCGCGGCTTTATTATCTATCAGTAATAGGGGGTTTAAAGCCGCGCAATGGAAAGAACGGCCATTTCGATCGCCACATCATACTGCTTCAACTGCAGCATTAGTGGGTGGCGGACGTCCACCGAAACCCGGCGAGATTTCGTTATCACATCATGGAGTATTATTTCTTGATGAACTACCTGAATTTAATCGTCATGTGCTGGAATCTTTACGTGAACCATTAGAATCTGGCGTAATTACAATTTCACGCGCAACAATTCAAGCAGAATTTCCGGCGCGATTTCAATTAATTGCGGCGATGAATCCGTGTCCGTGTGGATATTTAACCGATCCAAATGGACGTTGTCGTTGCACGACTGAACAGATAGCTAAATATCGACGCAAAATCTCTGGCCCGTTATTAGACAGGATTGATATGCACATTGAAGTGCCAAATTTGCCGCATGGATTATTAACGCAAACGGTAGCGTCTATTAATGAAAACAGCGAAACAGTGAGAGCTCGCGTTACACACGCGCGCAATATTCAGTTATCAAGACAATCTAAAATTAATGCGTTATTAACAGGCAAAAGTTTAGAGAAACAATCTGAGTTATCTGATTTAAATAAAGCCTTTTTAGAACGAGCGATTGAGAAATTGAATTTATCTGCGCGTGCATATCATAGAATTCTGCGTGTCGCGCGAACGATTGCGGATTTGGCGCAGAGCGAAACTATAGAAAAACCTCATGTGACGGAGGCGCTATCGTATAGGAGATTGGAGAGGCAGGGGTAACCCTCACACATTTGTCGGCAGCGGCGCAAACAATGTCTCTACATCTGTCAGCGATAATTCATCGATGCTTTGAATACTGCCTGATAACATAGCAGTTAATAACGCCTGCTTTTCGTTTTGAAGGGCTAAGATTTTTTCTTCTATAGTACCGCTGGTAATTAATTTATATACAAATACGGTTTTGTCTTGGCCAATACGATGCGCTCTATCAGTAGCCTGATTTTCAACAGCCGGATTCCACCACGGATCATAATGAATAACGGTATCCGCTTGCGTTAAATTCAATCCCACGCCGCCGGCTTTTAAGCTAATTAAAAACAAGGGTATTTCACCCGATTGGAATTGCTGAATAACCGCATCTCTATCTTCTGTCTTGCCCGTTAATTTTACATAAGGAATATGCGCAGATTTACAGGCAGATTCTATTAACGCAATCATTTCTGTAAATTGGGAGAATAATAAAATTTTTCTACCTTGGTCTATAAGATTAGGCAATAAGTCCATCAGCCATTGTAATTTCGCAGAATCTAACACATCAAAATTCGTATTTTCTCTGTTCCATTTTAATAATCTCGGGTCACAACACACCTGACGTAATTTTAATAACGCATCTAAAATATAAATCTGGCTGCGACCAAAGCCGCGTTCTTTAATGACAGATAAGACATCGTCGTGGAGCGCTATGCGAATATCTTCGTATAATTCGCGTTGTGCATCTGTAAGCACAACAGGCTGAATCATTTCTATCTTTTCAGGCAATTCTTTCAGAACTTCTTTTTTCGTACGACGTAAGAAAAAGGGCGAAATACGTTGGCGTAAATAATCACGTCGCTTGCCATCGCCATTTTTCTCAATGGGTGTTCGAAATAATTTATAAAACTGGCTTTTTTCGCCTAATAAGCCTGGCAATAGAAAATGGAATAAAGACCAGAGCTCACCGAGATGATTTTCCATCGGCGTACCCGTTAAACATAAACGCTGCTCTGCGTTTAGTTTCCGCGCGATTTGGCCGGCTTTAGAATGGATATTTTTTATATATTGCGCTTCGTCTAAGACAAGCAAATGGAACTTTTGCTGCACTAACATTTCTTCATCGCGTATTAATAAAGCATAGGTGGTAATAATCACATCATAATTATTGAGATGCGCAAAATTATCTCTACGCAAATTCCCATGCAAAATTAAGACTTTTAAACTCGGCGTAAAACGCTCTGCTTCGCGTTTCCAATTCATTAATAAACTGGTCGGCGCGACAATTAATGTGGGCAATACAGAATGATTTTTAGTTTTTTCTATTAATAGATGAGCCAACAGCTGAACTGTTTTTCCCAAACCCATATCATCAGCAAGCACACCACCAAATCCCATTTCTTTTAAAAATTGCAGCCAACGCACACCTTCTTGTTGATATTCACGTAATTCGCCTTGAAAGTTTTTAGGTAAATTTAATTTGCTTTGTTTTAAATAGCTTGCGAATTTGTCGGCTAATTGATGAGGAGATAATTCTCCACGCCATTGAATATTTTTCGTGCCCAAGACATCTTGCAAATCATTAAATTGCAACGCACGAAACTGCGAAAGACGTAATTTGTCATTGCCGGATAAACTATCTTCTTCATATAATTCGGTTAATATGGCGAGGATTTTTCGAAGCCGTTTCATGGGAAACGCAATCGTTTTTTCATTCTTAAGTTTAATAACAAATATTTTATCATCCGGCATGCTGTTTAATTCAGCCAAACTGTGCAAACTCAATTGGCTTTGAATAAACTCTGATAATATTGGCAAAAGATTGACCTTTTCGCCTTCGAGAGAAATCCCCATTTCAAATTCAAACCAATGACGTTGCGAGGAAGTCGCTTTCCAATCGCAATACCAATAATCAATTTCTTTTTCAGAATACGGCGCGGTGATTTTCTGCAGATGTTCTTTAAGCTGTTTTTTAGCTTCTGTTTCAGATTTAGTTTGCTTTAATAGCACGTAAATTTCTTTTAATTCTGCTTCAGACAATGGCGGAGATTTTAATAAATACGAAGCGGCTTCGGGATCGAGTGGCACGCGCAAAATACCGCAACAACTTTTTTCGTGTTCAACATACCAGAGCGGCTTCAAGGGAATAACACTAAGGGCTCGACCACTCACCCAACAATGCAAACGCTGTTTTCCATCCGGTTCTTTTATCCATTGCACATTGCCGTCTAATATGGGGCCTTCAGTAATAGGCTTAGAACGGTGTGACGCAAAATGACATCGTCCTGTTCTTAATAAATGTTGCAATAATACGGATGCTGGGTTGCCGTCTAATAATAATTTTTCGGGTAATTTTTCCAATAATTTAAAAATAGCCCTGTCATTATCTCGGACAATTTCAGTGGGAATCTCTTCGAGTGTAGAAACCAATCGAGGCTTACTGTAACCACCCGACCGTAAAACATTCACCAAACCCGGCTCAACAAAATACCGCAACGTCGGTTGTGATTGGAAAGTAATGATGTAAATTAAATGCAATGGCTGATCCATTGCGGGATTATAGCATTTTTGCTTGCCCCAGCTTCGATCGCGGCACACGATTCAGCTGCTCTGAGATGAATTTACCGGTTTTTAACAGCTTGTCGAGATCCACGCCCGTTTCTATGCCTAGGCCATTGAGCATATAAAGGACGTCTTCCGTAGCAACATTTCCTGAGGCCCCTTTCGCATACGGACACCCGCCCAGGCCGCTGACAGAGCTGTCTATAACACTAATCCCGCGCTCCATCACGGCAAATAAATTCGCAAGAGCTTGACCGTAGGTATCATGAAAGTGAGCAGCTAAATATTTGCGGGGAATCTTTTTAGCCACAGAATCGATGACTAATTGTGCTTGTTTGGGAGTACCTACGCCAATGGTATCGCCCAACGAAATTTCACAGCATCCCCACTCGAATAATTTTTCAGCTATTGAAACCACTTGAGAAACCGCTACTTTGCCTTCATACGGACAACCCATCACACATGAAATATAGCCTCGGACTTTTATTTTATTTTTTTTAGCTAATTCAATCACTTCTGCCGATCTATTTAAGCTTTCCTCAAGAGAACAGTGAGTATTTTTTTGACAGAACGTTTCAGTGGCAGCCGTAAATACGGCTATTTCTTTAGCGCCGGCTTTAATCGCATTTTCGAAGCCTATTTTATTGGGAACTAAAACAGGATATTCAACTTTAGGTTTACGTTTAATATGGCCGAGCACAAATTCACTATCAGCCAATTGAGGAATCCATTTAGGCGAAACAAAACTGGTAGCCTCAATGACTTTCAAACCCGTTTCACTTAAGCGGTTTATGAACTCAACTTTAATTTCAGCAGAGATAATGCGCGATTCGTTTTGCAAACCATCGCGTGGCCCCACTTCAACCAACTTTACTTTCCGTGGTAATTTCATTGCATTCCTAAGTCAGCTAGAATAGTGGGCATTCTACGATTGAGAGAACAACGATGACAACAGTAAAAGAAGTCAGAACCCGATTTGCCCCCAGTCCAACCGGTTATTTACACGTCGGCAGCGCACGCACCGCCCTCTACTCTTATCTCTATGCGAAAAAACATAAGGGTATTTTTATATTACGCATTGAAGACACGGATCTCGAACGCTCTTCACAAGAATCCGTACAAGCTATTTTGGATGGCATGGAATGGTTAGGATTAAAATATGACGATGGTCCGTATTACCAAACACACAGATTTGATCGCTACAAAGCTGTCGCGCAAGAATTAATTGCCCAGAAAAAAGCGTATAAATGCTATTGTTCAAAAGAGCGTTTAGAAAAGCTTAGAAACCAACAAATGGCTGACAAAGCCAAGCCTAGATATGATGGTTTATGTCGTAACATTAAAGATCATCCCGAAAATACTCCCCATGTCATACGCTTTTTAAATCCTGATGACGGCGAAGTTGTTTTTGATGATGCGGTACATGGAAAAACGGCTTTTCGAAATAATGAATTAGATGATTTAATTATTGTTCGAACAGACGGCTCGCCGACCTATAATTTTACGGTTGTGGTGGATGACTGGGAAATGAAAATTACGCATGTTATTCGCGGCGACGATCACTTAAACAACACTCCGCGCCAAATTAATATTCTTAAAGCTTTGGGTGCAGAAATTCCCATTTATGCACATATTCCTATGATATTAGGCACTGATGGTAAAAAATTATCTAAGCGAGATGGCACCACTGTAAGTGTGATGCAATACCGTGAAGAGGGTTTTTTGCCCCATGCGTTATTAAATTATTTAGTCCGATTGGGTTGGTCGCACGGTGATCAAGAAATATTTTCCCTGAAAGAAATGGAAGAA
The DNA here is from genome assembly GCA_035943935.1 of Gammaproteobacteria bacterium. GTDB lineage: Bacteria > Pseudomonadota > Gammaproteobacteria > DASZBR01 > DASZBR01 > DASZBR01. The sequence continues at coordinate 41,052 of DASZBR010000001.1, read as the reverse complement.
TTATTTGATATTACGGATGTTAACAAAGCCGCGGCTTCTTTTAATACGTCGAAATTAATTTGGCTGAACCAACACTTTTTAAAAACAGACGCGCCTTCAGAAAGTTCTCACGAATTTGCATGGCATTTAAGTAAATTGGGAATTGATATTTCTAACGGGCCATTACTCACAGATATTATTAATATCCAAAAAGAACGCGCAAAAACATTAAAAGAAATGGCTGAGCGTAGTTTGTTTTTCTTTCAAGATATTACTGCTCCAAAAGAACTCCAGGAAAAACATATTACAGAAACCATAAAACCAGCCCTGAAATTATTAAAAGAACAGCTGGAAAATCTGGCTGATTTTTCTGATGAACCCATACACGATATTTTGAATACCGTTGCTGCAAAATTTGAATTAAAGCTGGGGGATTTGGCTCAGCCGGTTCGCGTGATTTTGACAGGCGGAACAGTATCGCCACCGTTGCAGTCGACGATACGAGTTTTGGGAAAGATTGCAGTTATCAATAAATTATCAAGATTTATTTGACACTCCCCCCACTGCTGCGATTAGAATACATCCCCTTTTTCAAGGGGCTATAGCTCAGCTGGGAGAGCGCTTGCATGGCATGCAAGAGGTCGGCGGTTCGATCCCGCCTAGCTCCACCAAAACAGGTTGGATAGAAAATTCTCAGGAGTTGTTTTTTTTGCTTAGCAGTCCCCATCGTCTAGAGGCCTAGGACACTGCCCTTTCACGGCAATAACAGGGGTTCGAATCCCCTTGGGGACGCCATCTTTTGATGGTGTTCTATATAAAGGACTATTCTATATATATGTTAATCGTCCCTACAAATAGCCTATTGGCTTTCTTCGAAGGCTTTGCCTTGATTCTGTCACCCTGTATTTTACCCATCTTGCCCTTAATATTGGCGACGTCTGTTGTCGGTAACCGGCTTAGACCCTTTTTAATCATTGCGGGCTTTATCATCAGCTTTACGTTTTTCGCACTACTATCACGAAAGATAGTCGAAATCTCTGGCATTCAACAAGACACCCTTCAACATATTGCCTATGGATTATTATTTTTATTCGGCCTGATATTAATCATTCCCTATTTAGATGAACGTTTTGCGCGGATGACAAGTGCACTTGCGAATAATGCTGAAAATATTAGCTCAGGCAAAAGATCTCAGGGCATTTTGGGCGCATTATTTATTGGCGTATTAATTGGCGTTATTTGGACACCATGCGCAGGTCCGATTTTAGCCGCAGCGTTAATTCAAATTATTTCAGCGCAAACTAATTTAGATGCCATGATTACTGTTCTCGCTTTTGGTATTGGTGCTGGAATTCCCATGTTAATTATTGCGTTATTTGGACAACAATTAACACAACGTATGCGGGTCATATCAAAACATGCGGTATTAATTCGCCGAGTGATGGGAATTATCATTATTATTTTTGCATTGTTAGGTTTATCAGGAATCGCGTATGCCGCTGAAATCAATCAACCCGCACCTGAAGTTGCAGGAATAACACAATGGTTTAATACCGCGCCACTGACTCAACAAGATTTAAAAGGCAAAGTTGTACTCGTCGATTTCTGGACCTATTCCTGCATTAATTGCATTCGAACGCTTCCCTACATAGAAAGCTGGTATGAAAAATATAAAGATAAAGGTTTTGTTGTAATTGGCGTGCATGCCCCTGAATTTCCGTTTGAACAAAATCCCAATAATGTCGCCGCTGCCATAAAAAAATTTGGGATTACTTATCCTGTCGCAATGGATAATAAATATGTCACGTGGCGAAATTTTCAAAATCAATATTGGCCTGCAGATTATTTAATTAATCGTGAAGGAAAAATTGTTGATATTCACTATGGCGAAGGACATTACAGCGAAACGGAAAATAATATTCGTGAATTATTAAAACTGTCGCCCACCACGGTTAAATCTGATGCGGTTGTGAGTAGCGCAGAACAAACCCCGGAAATTTATTTAGGCTCAGAAAGAAATGCGCCCACAAAAAATTATTGGACGTTAACAGGTCAGTGGGCTATTTCTGGTGATCACATTACGGCGGAAGAAACTGGCGCCAGTTTAATTCTGAATTTTACCGCCGGAAAAGTATATTTAGTTTTAGGCAGTAAAACAGGCAAGCCCATATCTATAAAACTTAAATTAAATAATTCAGATTTGCAGATCATTACCGTTGATCAACATAGATTATATAAGTTAGCCGAACAATCTGCTGCTAAAAATGGCGTGTTAGAAATAACAACCACGGCCCCCGGACTCGAAGCCTACGCATTTACGTTTGGTAATTAATCTTGCCTTCAGTACAAAATGTGTTTTAATTGCGCTCTACTGTTATTTAGATTTTAACGAGGGCACATTACTATGAAGTTACGATTTTCAGTGTTGTTGGGCGCGATGGTATTTGGCACATGCTCTGCAGCGACACTTCCTGCAACAGCTTCGACAACAACAGCAACATCGACTACAACACAATCGACACAAACAACTTTGACTACCGACAACGATAAAGTCAGTTACGCCATCGGCGTTGATATTGGACACAATTTCAAAAATAGAAACTTAACCTTGAATCCTAAAGCGCTACAACAAGGCGTTCAAGACGGACTTTCCGGAGGAAAAACACAGATGACACCCGATGAAATGCAAGCCACATTGACTAATTTTCAAAAAAAACTGGTTGATACACAAGAAACCCAAATGGAACAAATGAGCGCTAAAAACAAAGCTGATGGCGATGCTTATTTAGCAGACAATAAAACAAAACCCGGTGTTGTAACCTTATCTGATGGTTTGCAATATAAAGTGATTAAAGCCGGCGAGGGTACTTCACCTACGAGCAATGATCTGGTTACCGTCAATTACACGGGAACGTTTATTAATGGCAAAGTTTTCGACAGCTCTTACTCACGCGGAAAACCCGTTTCATTCCCCGTTAATCAAGTCATTCCGGGTTGGACAGAAGCGTTGCAACTCATGAAACCGGGTGCTGTGTGGGAACTCGCCATCCCTTCTGCGTTAGCTTATGGTGATAAAGGTGCTGGACCGATTGGCCCCAGTGAAACGCTATTATTTAAAGTAGAATTAATTGCCGTCACGCCAGGTTCTTCGGCTAACCCCACAAAATAATGCGGCAGAAATTAAGAGCGATTAGTTCGCTATTCAATCTCCGGACGTTTTCCATATTATTTCTGGGATTCTCGTCCGGACTTCCGTTAGCTCTATCGGGAACAACACTTCAAGCCTGGTTTGCGCAGAGTAATATTTCTCTGGAAACCATTGGATTTCTTTCTCTTGTTGGCCAACCGTACGTTTATAAATTTCTGTGGGCGCCTGTTTTAGATCGATTTGTTCCGCCGTTTTTAGGAAGACGTCGTGGATGGATTGCGTTAATGCAGCTTGCACTAAGCATCACGTTAGTCTTCATGGCATTAGGCGATCCCAAAGCCCATGGATTTTATTTAGCCAGCCTTGCGTGTGCACTCGCATTCTTTTCGGCAACGCAAGATATTGGCATCGATGCGTATCGAACTGATGTATTACCACCGGAAGAACGAGGGCTGGGTGCATCTTTCACCATCACAGGTTATCGTATTGCAATGATGGTTTCAGGAGGATTAGCGCTAATTCTTGCTGGAAGCACTGGTTTTAAAATAACGTATCTAGTGATGGCAGCACTCATGTTGGCTACCACAATTATTACGTTAATTAGCCCTGAACCCGTTCGAATCACTCCGCCACATACGTTAAAAGAAACGGTCGTCAAATCCTTCAAAGAATTTATAACGCGTCCACAGGCATTGCTCGTCCTTCTATTTTTATTATTGTATAAGTTTGGCGATGCGTTTACCGTCAGTTTAACAACGGCTTTTTTAATGCGATCATTGCATTTTTCTCTGGCTATTCTTGGCGTCATGTACAAAATTGTTGCCTTTGTCGCTTCCATTGTCGGCGGTATCCTCGGCGGTATTGTGCTCTCCCGCATTTCACTGTTTCGCGCATTACTGATTTTCGGATTTTTACAGGCCTTATGTAGTTTTCTATTTATGGCCTTGGCAATCGCAGGACACAATATTCCGCTTTTGGCAGGAACTATTTTTGCCGACTACTTCTTTTCAGGGATGTCAGCCGCTGCCTTGATCGTTTTCATGACTGCCTTGTGTGACAAGAAATTCAGTGCCACGCAATTTGCGCTTTTTTCAGCCATCTCCGCTTTTTCGCGTGTTTTCGTCGGTCCCCTTTCTGGTTACTGCGCCCAAACCATGGGATGGCCACACTACTTTGTTCTATCCTTTTTCCTTTCTTTGCCTGGATTGCTCTTGCTATGGGCTTTGAGAAATAGTTATTATGGAAAATCATTGAAACTTCAGGGGCCCTAAAAGCTATGTCAAATTCTCCCGCGCCAAAGCGAGCGCTTGGACTGTGGATGTTAACCGCGCTTGTCGCAGGGAATATGATTGGCTCTGGTATCTTTTTATTACCCGCATCGTTAGCTAGCTTCGGTAGTATTAGTTTAATTGCCTGGGTTTTAACAGCATTAGGCGCCATCTGTTTGGGTTTAGTTTTCGCGAAATTAGGCAGCATCATGCCGCGTGTGGGCGGACCTTATGCCTATTGCCGCGAAGGTTTCGGAAATTTCACCGGATTTCAAATTGCGTACAACTACTGGATCGCATTATGGGTAGGAAACGCGGCGATTGCCGTTGCCGCCGTCAGTTATTTAACGGTATTTTTTCCTGGATTTAAAAATAATGGTGAACTGACACTGATCGTCAGCGTTGGATTAGTCTGGTTAATGACCATCATCAATATCATTGGCGTAAGACAAGCAGGTATTTTTCAGCTCGTCACAACCATCCTAAAATTACTTCCATTGATTTTAATCGGCACGTTTGGATTACTGTATATTCACCCCAGTTATTTGACACAAGTAAATACATCCGGACAATCACATTTCTCTGCCATCACGGGTGCAGCAACGTTAACGTTATGGTCTTTCATTGGTTTAGAGTCTGCTTCAGTTCCTGCCGATGATGTGGAAAATCCTCAAGTAACCATTCCGAAAGCGACTATTTTGGGCGTTGTAATAACATCAGTGGTCTATATCTTGAGTACGGTCGCCATCATGGGTGTAATTCCTATGAGCCAATTAGCGAAATCCAATTCACCTTATGCAGATGCTGCACAAATGATGTTTGGTCACACGGCATATTACGTCATTGCCATCGGCGCCATTATTTCTTGTCTCGGTGCATTAAATGGATGGACTTTATTACAAGGTCAAATTCCTTTAGCCGCTGCACGCGACGGTTTATTTCCTAAAGTATTTGCAAAAGAAACACGCCAAGGAACACCGCATGTGGGTTTAATTGTGTCGAGTTTATTAATCACGGCCTTGTTAATTTCAACCTATGGTTTTGGTTTGGTTCAACAATTTACCTTGATTATCTTGATTGCCACGCTCGCTTCTCTCATTCCGTATTTCTTCACCTGTCTTGCTGAATTAATGATCTTTATTAAATATAAAGAACAATTCAACGGCAAACGCTTAACTAAATCCGTCATCATTAGTATCCTTGGCATGCTCTATTCGTTTTGGGCGATTTACGGATCAGGCCAACAGATTTTATTTTATGGCGGCTTGTTGTTCTTCAGCAGTGTGCCGGTGTATGTCTGGATGCAGTGGAATTCATCGCGCATAAGGTAAGAGCTTGGCTCGTTTTCTCTATATGCTTTTTTATATAAAAGGAATGTAATTTATGGATAACGCATTAAAGCAACGTATATTGGGCATTATTGTATTGTTTGCGCTGATTGGCATTTGTATCACCGTCTTATTACACAATAACAAGGTCCAACGTGAAGCCGCTCTTCAGAATTCACGTCAGCTCATCGCTAATGATCAAACCTCTTTATCAACGCCAACAACAACGCATCGTCATCACAAAGCAGCGACGACAACAACTTCTCTTCCGGCTGACACAACGATACAACAGACGAGTGTATTTTCTCAACCCGCCGTGAACACACAACCTCAAGAGCAATCACAACCTCAACAGCAACAAGCCTCTACGCAAACGTTCGAGAATACTGCTCCCGCTGCCGAAGAACACGCAATACCACTTAATTCTTCTACTTCCACCGTTCAACCAACAGTGACACCGCAGGTAGTGACACAACCGTCTAAACCGAAATCAGCGCTCACAACGTCTTCGGCTTTCTCAACAAAAACACTCTCAACTAAAGCAAAGACAAGCAAAACAAATACAAATATAAACTCACCACTATTTTCTTCGACAGAGCATTCGAAAGAAAAGACAAAGACGGTAGTCACCAAAGCATGGGCTGTTCAAGTGGGAACATTCTCTGACCACCAAAATGCAATGGCGTTAGTCAAAGCATTGAAGGGACGTGGTTTTACAGCGACCACACAATCCGTCAAAACAAAACACGGTAACATGACACGTGTTGTGATTGGTGCGTCTGGATTAACGCGTCAACAAGCAGAAACGACAAAATTACATTTAAGCAAAACACTTCAATTGCATGGCATTCTTTCTCCCGTGACCAAGAAAACTGCGGAAAAAACGGAAAGAAAAGTCGTTCACACGACAAAATCAGCTAAAGCAAAAACAACGGAACATGAATTTTCTAAACCCGTAAATGCTGAATCAGCACCCACAAGTGCTAAAGCTTCACCAGAAAACGTCGGGTCTTCATCAATAAATTCTGGCGCTGCGCCCGTAAGTGCTGCAAAACCCAGCTATAACAATTCAGACACAGGCGCTAATAATTCTGGCGCTGTGGTTATTCCTTAAGAGGACATACACATTGACGAGCGTCGGATTTAATTTGGCAGATGTTGTTATTCTCGCCATCATTTTACTTTCGGCGCTCATCAGTCTTTTTCGTGGATTTGTTCGTGAAGCCCTCTCATTAGTTTCGTGGATTTTAGCGTTTTGGTTAGCCTTAGGTTTTAGTCATCCCCTCAGTGATTTACTCGTCAATTACATTAAGTCCCCCACCTTGCGAATAGGCGCTGCTTTTGTGGGTATATTTATTCTGGTATTAATTATTTGTGCTGTTATTAATCATTTTATTACCGCACTCGTGCATAGCACCGGATTGTCAGGAACGGATAGATTATTAGGCGCTGTATTTGGTTTAATTCGCGGCGTATTACTGGTTGCGGCATTGTTACTCGTCGCTCGTCTGACCACACCGATGCAACAAGAAGATTGGTGGCAAGGGTCGATGTTAATTCAACATTTTGAACCGGTAGAAATATGGCTTCAGGGTTTTATTCCACAAGAAGTGATCGAGCATTTCAAGTTGTCCAAGCAGTAATCCCGCCTTTCAAATACGCCACGGAAGTAAAGTTATTTTCACAGAGGATATGAGCGGCCATCTGGCTTCGCACATCGGTTCGGCAATAAACAATCACCGGAATTGCAGGATCTAATTCTGCTATTCGAGAAGATAATTCTGGCAGAGGAATTAATATCCCGCCCAAATTCTGTATTTCATGCTCTTCTCTCGAACGGACGTCTAATAATATAAAATTTTCTGTGTTAGCTAATTTATGCTTGAGTGTTTCGATAGAGATAATATTAATAGCGGGATAAGCAATTTTGTTTACTCCACATACTCGACACTGCAGATTTTGTTCAACACTATACGGCCGAAATTCCAGATTACTGATATCTATGTGGTAAAAATACTGGGGCAAACTATTTTGTAGTTTTAAAACATGCTGAATAATAAGATTCGCTTGTAGCGTTCCCAATAGATTAGGCAAAACGGCTAATACACCCAATTCATTACAATCTGACAATACTTCCGCCGTAGAATCAGCTGGAAATAAACACTCAAAACACGGGCCCTGTTTTCCCTGAAACAACATACACTGCCCCTGGTGTTGCCAAATTCCTGCAAAGACAAAAGATTTATTCAACTCCATACAAATTTGGTTCACCAAATAACGGTTCGCTAAATAATCCGTACAATCGGCAATAATGTCATATTGAGCAATTAATTCTCGCGCATTACTCACATCAAATTTTTCGGGATATACAACAATATCAATATGGGGATTTAATTTTTGTAAATATTTTTTGGCTATACTCACTTTTTTAAGATTCACATCTTCATACCTATATAATATTTGGCGTTGTAAATTACTGAGTTCTACAACATCATGATCAACAATCCCAATTTTTCCTATACCAGCAGAGACGAGCGTTTGTAATAATGGCGAGCCTAAACCTCCTGCGCCAATACACAGAACCCTAGTATTTTTCAGCTTTAATTGCCCCTCAATACCTACATCAGGAAGCATGATCTGCTTGGCATAAAATAATTTTTCTGCTGTATTAAGCTCCATAATTATTAATCCTCTCTAATAATAGTTGAGTGGCAAAAATGGGCTCGGGTGCTTTTGTGATAGCCGAAATTAACGCAACGCCGTCTATATTTGTCGATAATACTGATTCAATATTACTGCTATTAATTCCGCCGATGGCGACTAATGGACAATGTATTTTTTTACGCCATTCGACAAGTTTTTCTACCCCCTGCGGAGGGAACGTCATCACTTTACTCGTTGTGGGGAATATCGACCCAAAAGCAAGGTAAGTAGGCTCACACGCCAGGGCACGAGACAATTCCATTTCATCGTGTGTACTGATACCTAAGCGTAATCCCGCAGAATGAATAGCACTGATATTTGCTTTATCCAATGCATCCTGACCCAAATGAACAGCCTCTGCGCCATGTCTTATGGCTAATTCCCAGTAGTCGTTAATATATAAACATGCCTGATATTTCCGCGCTAATTCTATACTTTGTTTAATTTCATTTTCTAATGCTTGACCTGATTTATGTTTAATACGCAATTGAATATGGGTAATGCCCAATGGCAATAATGTTGCTATCCATTCAACACTATCAACAACGGGATACAGCCCAATAGAAAATTTATTGTTTTTCATCATTCAGTTCCTTGCAACCAAAACGGCGTGTCTAATAAAAGCGTGCTGGGATGCGCAACATTGCGTTCTGGCATTAGCCCTGCCTCGTACGCCTGTCGACCTGCAATAATTGCATCACGAAACGCTGCGGCCATTTTAACGGGATGATTTGCGAGTGACACCGCTGTGTTTAACAACACGCCATCAAATCCCATTTCCATAATGCGAGTTGCCTCTGAAGGTTTGCCAATTCCGGCATCGATGATTAAAGCAATATCTGGCAATCGTGCACGAAGGGTTTCTAACGCATACGGATTCAAAATCCCTTTGCCTGATCCGATGGGCGCGGCCCACGGCATTAAAATTCTACACCCCACATCCACTAATCGCTGACATAAAACTAAATCATCCGTGCAATAGGGAAAAACCTCAAAACCCTGTTTGACTAAAATCTCTGCGGCTTTGAGTAATTCGAATATATCGGGCTGAAGATTATACTCATCACCAATGACTTCAAGTTTTATCCAATTTGTCTGAAATAATTCTCGCGCCATTTCTGCTGTATTTACCGCGTCTATCGCTTGATGACATCCGGCGGTATTAGGCAGAAACACGCTGTTTAATTTTTTAATCTCCCGCCAGAAACCATTCTCTGTTTGATCATGTTGAAGCTGTTTTTTCAGGGAAACCGTGATGATATTAGTCTTTGATTCTGTAATGGCGTCGCATAAAATGTCCAAACTGGGATATTGTGCTGTGCCCAGAATAAATCGACTGGAGATGATTTTATCCGCTAAATTCCACATGTTTTACCCACCCTGCATAGGTCTAATAATGGTTATATGATCCTGATTGTTCAGCACCGTGTGTTCATAATCCGCTCTGGCAATAAATTTTTTATTTAAAGCTACTGCATAATTGCCTGAGATCTTAGATTGAATTTTGAGAAAATCACCCAGTGTGCAGTGTTTTTCAAGGATTATTGCTTCGCCATTTAAAAATATATTTATCATAAATTTTTCATTACCTCGTAAGCTAAGCTGGGTGCAATCAAAAACCCATGCCGATATAAACCATTAATGGCTATAAATTTATGGGAATATTTTATTTCAGGTTTATGATCAACAAGCGTAGGGCGACAGTGTGTAATGGTTTTTATTATTCTCGCATCACTAAATCCAGGATGAATGTAATACGCTGCCGTTAAAAGCTCGAGCGTAGTTTGAACAGAAATATCCGAATAATCTTCAGATTCTATTTCGCTGGCGCCAATAATATAAATTTGGTTGGGTCGAGGAGCTATATATAAACTATAACGCGGATGATGAAATCGTACAGGGCGCGAAATATTGACATGGGGTGCATACAGCCAGATTAATTCACCCCGTAATCCGCGTAAATTATTAAAGATTTGTTTTGCGCCCAAACCACGACAATCTATCACCACATCAAATTTATGGGTTTTTTCTTGAGTGTTGTCTTGAACTTTTACTTGTCCTGCTGATATTTCACTCACAAAACTGTTTTTATGCCAAATAACGCCATGTCCTAATAAATATTCTTGTAAGAGCATTAATATTTGCTGGCTATCAATTTGACCCTCATCTTGAAAATAAAATCCCGTATTAAATTTAGATAATTCTGGTTCAAGATCTTTAATTGCGATTGGATTTATAGGCGAATTTAATTTGGCGGATATTAACTTAATAATATAATTTAACGCTTCGCTATCACGCGAATGAGAAACAAATAAGCTCCCTGATTTCTTAAAATAAACTTCTTGATTTAATTTTCGAATAATTTCCGGCCAATGATTATTCAGCGATTCGACACCCAGCCTATAAATATCAAGATCATTTTTTTCGAGCTCAGAAAGGGGCGTTAATAATCCAGCGGCAGCCATGCTGCAATTCGCGCTTTTGGATTGATCAAATAGCGTAACGTCGTGACCCGCATTGATGAGCATAAAGGTCATTAATTGGCCCATAATGCCCGCACCTGCAATACCTACATTCATACTTTCCTCACATTCCCTACGCGAGCCCTAGCTCGATCAGGTTCAAAGGGACTCTCTCAGCCTTTCGGCACCCCCAGTGGCGCGGACAATGTAATGAGGAATAGCGGCGGGGTCAATACGGCAGGAGGAATTTGGCTGAAATTCAACCACCAAGTGGCTGAAAATCGTCCACCAAGTGGTTGAATTTCAGCCATGAAGCGGGTAAAATTCACCCACTATGCAAAAACGCCATATCACACCATTTCTTCTAGATGCCTTATCCGATAGCCCCGCGGTGTTGTTGAATGGCGCGCGCCAGACCGGAAAGACAACTCTTTCGAAAAATCTCGTCACCGATGGGGTCCTGGCACGCTATATAACCTTTGATGACGTTGATGTTTTGGCTGCCGCTCGTTCTGACCCGGCGGGTTTTATAAATGGTATTAGCGAACCCGTCGTACTCGATGAAATTCAACATGTTCCCGAGCTATTACGCCCAATCAAATCCAGCATTGATAAAGATCGCCGCCCAGGTCGTTTTTTATTAACAGGCTCTGCGAATGTGCTTTTATTGCCGGCGCTCTCTGAATCGTTGGCTGGGCGAATGGAAATTTTGACACTGTGGCCATTATCACAAGGAGAAATAGCAGGTCACCATGAAACATTTGTTGATAAATTATTTGATCATCAAGGCTTCTCGATAATACCTAAAGCAAAATCGAGCACGACAATTGCTCAACGCATCACAGGGGGTGGATACCCAGAAATGCTGACGCGAAAAATTCCTCAACGCCAAGAAGCGTGGTTTAAATCGTATATTACGGCTATTTTACAAAAAGATATTCGCGAACTTTCTAATATTGAGGGGCTAACGGAAATCCCTAAATTATTATCTTTATTAGCCACGCGCAGCGCAAATCTTTTAAATTATGCAGAATTATCACGCTCTACGTCACTTCCTCAAACAACACTGAAACGATATATGTCGTTATTAGAAATGACTTTTTTAATTCAATTATTACCTGCCTGGTCAAATAATTTAGGTAAGCGTTTTGTCAAATCACCCAAACTAATGTTGAATGACACAGGATTAGCCTCCTATCTTTTAGGTATTAATGCTGAAAAACTGATGAATGACACGCGTTTATTGGGACAACTATTTGAGAACTTTGTCGGTAATGAACTGCGCAAGCAATCATCGTGGAGCAAAATACAGCCGCAACTGTTCCATTTTCGCTCACTATCGAACGACGAGGTGGATATTGTCTTAGAAGATAGAGAACATAGAATAGTTGGCATTGAGATCAAAGCAAAAACAGCATTAACAGAATCTGATTTCAAGGGACTGCGTGCGCTCTCTGTATTGGCCGACAAAAAATTCCACCGCGGAGTGATTATTTATTTAGGTCACAATATTGTACCTATTGGGAAAAATATGCATGCGATTCCCATTGATCTTCTGTGGTAAAAGCTAAGAACAGCCTACTACTATCTTCGCGATCTTTAACTTTCCCACTTGATACACATCAGACGTATTGGGTTTTACCGCAAAATTAATATCCGTCATTTTTTCGCTATTCACTTTCACACCGCCGCCTTGAATTAATCTTCTTGCTTCTGAAACGCTGACAGCTAAGCCGGTTTCTTTTAATAAATTGGCCAACGTAATTTGGGGGGTATTTAATTTAAATTTAATTTCGGGGATATTTTCAGGTAACTGGTGCTTTTGAAAACGGCTCGTGAAATTTTCATGCGCGGCTTCTGCAGCAGCTTTATCATGAAAACGCGCAACCATTTCTTTGGCTAAAAGAATTTTAATATCCCTCGGATTTTTTCCCGATTTAATATTTTCTTTATATTCCTGGATTTGTGCCGTTGATTCAAAACTCAATAAATCAAAATAACGCCACATTAAATCATCTGAAATAGACATGATTTTACCGAACATGTTTTCAGGCGATTCGTTAATGCCGATATAATTATCAAGAGATTTAGACATTTTCTTTTCGCCATCCAAGCCTTCTAATAATGGCATGGTGATAACCACTTGCGGTTTTTGGCCGTACTGTTTTTGTAATTCGCGCCCCATGAGTAAATTAAATTTTTGATCCGTTCCGCCCAATTCAATATCCGCCTTCATTTCGACAGAATCGTAACCCTGTAGAAGAGGATAGAGAAATTCATGAATAGCAATAGGCTGATTGGCATCATAACGCTTATGAAAATCATCGCGTTCTAGCATTCTCGCAACCGTATATTTCGCGGCTATTTCTATTAAATCAGCGGCTGATTTTTTGCCAAGCCATTCTGAATTAAACATAATCTTGGTTTTTTTGGGATCTAATATTTTAAAAACTTGATCTTTATAGGTCTTAGCGTTTTGGTCGACTTGTTCGCGAGTGAGTGGCTGGCGCGTAATATTTTTTCCGGTGGGATCACCAATCATGCCCGTAAAGTCGCCAATTAAAAATAAGACTTCATGACCTAAATCTTGAAAATGCTTGAGTTTATTTAATAATACGGTATGGCCTAAATGAATATCGGGCGCAGTCGGATCAAAGCCGGCTTTGACACGCAACGGTTTGCCGCTTTGTAAGCGCTCTTCTAAATCTTTTTCTACCAAGATTTCATCTACACCGCGCTTAATTAACGCTAATGCTTCATCGTATTTTTTTGTCATACCCTCATCAACCCCATTAATACCAATTTACACCGCATACATCTAAAAGATGGACTAAATTTTGACCCGGAATCGTTTTCGTTCGCCGCCAATATATCTCAAGATAACTTTCGAGAATATAACGGTATTCTGGCAAGAGTAAAACCGGCATGATTTTTTCCGCGCGTTCAATGTCCTTTGTTTTATAGTGATAGCAACACTGAAATAATACGGCACCTAATACTGATGCTTTTGACGCTTTTCGTGCCACCGATGCACCATCCAAGCTTTTAAGACAATCATAGATTGCGCGATCTTCATCCCATGTTTGCCATTGTTGATAAAACAACAACGCATCGTCCATATTTTTGCGAAGACTTTCCGGATCCGTGTCGGTTTCCTGGCACATTAAAATAAATAAAATCGCGGGGATGGCCGCTTCGACATTCGACCACGAACAATTACCGGTAATTTGCGACGGCAACGGCAATCGCATCACGAGATCCAAATCCAAGATATGTTTGTAACCTTCTTGAATAAATTCAGGCGAGTTTTTCTCGTAAATCAATTGCTTGAGAAATTTTTTCGTCAACGCCGATTTTTTCCCTACGCGATAAATACAAATACTGCCTTCTTTTAAACTGTTTTCACCCCTGTCACACTTCGCAAATAAATCACCATAAGAAACAAAGGTGATGGCATGACCGCGATGTGCAACGGGAATAATTAATAATTCTTGAGACAATAAATAATCAATGCGCTTGCTGTGCGATTCCAGATTGGTTAAATATTGCTGATATTTAATGAGTTCTGCAGCAATTTCGAATGCGCCGATTAACACGCGGACGAATTTAAAATAACGCCGCATGCCGCGTGCTGCAAAATTATTTCGATAACGGCCAAGCGATTGCAAAATGATACCGACGGTAAATTCCAGGAAAAACCCTTCAAAATCGACTTCAACAAAACGGCCTTTGGGATCCACAATGTCGGCTTGGCCCATTAATTCAAATCGATGCCCCAATAATTTTGTGTTGATATAATCTAACGCAAAATTTAAATCTGCTTTGTAACTGTACAAGATATTTTTGACAACAACGTCGTTACGCAAAATCGGCGTCATTAAAATAGGCTGGTTTGAGCGCGAATAATGGTCGGGATTCGCACCACGTGATAACAATAATTCACACAAACCCGCATTACTATTTTCAACTGCCCAGTGTAATGCCGTTCGTCCTGTTGAATCTTCCTGATCTACCATCGCGCCGTGATCTAATAAAAGCTCGGCGATGTTTTTTTTGTTGGCAATCGCGGCTTCAACCAATGGCCTAAAACCATATTCATCAATTTCATTGGGATCATCGCCTTGTTGCAACGCCTGTAAAACATGTTCTTTTTCACCGTAAATAATCGTATTCGCCAATGACATAGCTTACCCACCCTTCGGTGTAAATTTAGGTGCAGCAGCTAATCCATGCTGAAGTTGAAGCTGCTGTCGTAATTGCGGTGAAAGCTCCAATTGCAATCGTGCTGCATTTTCTGCGGCTTCCGGATTAATCTGCGTATCCGGATTGGATTTAGGATCGATGCCATCGAATTGGGGTTTGTCAGCAATGAGTGGATGAGACTGTAACGATTCTCCCGCACTTAACCCATGCCCTGCTTTTTGATCTCTATGAATATCCGTGAAGGGTACCGCACCGAAGCGTCTTTCGCCTTCACGCATTTGGGCCAAAAAGAGTTGAATTTTATCGCCAATGTCTTTCAGATTGGCGTTATTCGCCAGTATCTGGTTTATTTTATTAAATAGTTCTTCAAAATGGGCTAATTCATTAAAGGCTTCCGCTGTTTTTTGAGCCTCTGTAATAACAGACTGTGCTTCATCGGGATTTACTGCAAGAAAACAGGCACCCTTACTGAAATCAATTTTGGTTTTTGATCGCCCTACCAGCTTCATCAACACACAGTGTTGTGAAATAGTGTCTAGTACTTCAGCCGTTTTTTCCGGCGTTGTCAGTGACGGCAATGCCTCCGTCAGCTCACGTAAAAGTAAGCAACACGGGCGCTTTTGGGTTGTCTCAAGAATTTCAGCCATAAGGGCTTAAGTAAATCAGGTTTCTTCTGTCATTGCCAGTGTTACCAAAGGAGCAACGGTACTCACCGCGGAAGTATAAATAACCTGTTGGCTGGGGTGGTCAAGCAAGATACTCTTTGAATCAAAGCCCTTAATCGTCCCCTTCAGCTTTATGCCGTTCTTGAGGTATATCGCAACAGGGGCTTTTTTAATCACGAGAGCGTTGAGGAATATGCGTTGAAAATCACTTGTAGAGTCAGACATCGCCATCTCCATATGTCGATAAAAATTAATTAAAAGAATCAAGCCGCGATGCTACCAGAATCCCTATAAAAATGCTAGAATTTTGGCAGTTTTGCTTCCCGTGTGGAGAACCCAATGAAAAACGCCTTACAACCTTTTGCCGTTTCACTTCCCATCGGCAACCAGAATGCTTATATCTCCGCCACTAAACAATTTCCGTTGCTGTCTGAAGCGGAAGAAAAGGCGCTTGCGGAACGGTGGTTTTATCATCAAGATCTCGAAGCTGCACGCCAGTTGGTTCTCTCCCATTTGCGTTATGTCGTCAGCACGGCAAGACGTTATTTAGGTTACGGCCTAAACTTTTCTGATTTAATCCAAGAAGGCAATGTAGGTCTCATGAAAGCGGTCAAGAAATTTGATCCCACCGTTGGAGTCAGATTAGTGTCCTTTGCCATTCACTGGATCAAAGCAGAAATTCATGAATTTATCTTGAAAAATTGGCGCATGGTCAAGATTGCCACCACCAAAGCGCAACGTAAACTATTCTTCAAACTCAAGTCTTTTAAAGAGAAATTTGGCGATAATATGAGCGTCATTTCCCAAGAAATGGGCATTAAGCAATCCACTGTCGAAGACATGAATCAACGCATGATGTGCCAAGATGCCTCTATTGAAGAAGCCTATGACATTGCCGACCATTTTTCTGATCCCGCTAAACAAATCGAGTCGCGCGATGACGCGGATAGCAAAGAACACTTGCTTCTCGCGATGGAAAAATTAGATGCCCGAAGTCGTGATATTATGCATCGTCGTTGGCTAAACGAAGATAAAGACACCTTGCAAGATTTAGCCAACGAATATCAAGTGTCTGCAGAACGCATTCGACAACTTGAGAAAAGCGCTATGGAAAAATTACGACTTATCTTGGAAAAGGTTTCCCTCGCCCCCGCGTCCGGTCTTTGCGTAAACACCTGAGGCAGTATTACCTTCAATCTTCGCATCACGTCGTTGCATGTACGCATTTCGAACAAACACATAGGGATCGAACGCCTGCGCGTAAACACCGTTATACGTCAATAAATTTGTGCGCGTATTTGTGACTTCAAGCGCATAAACTGGAATACTCACATTTTGAGGCAAATAAGGATAAATACTTGTCACATAATCTACGGGTAATCCTGCAGTATCACGTACAGTACTAGGCCCGAAGAACGGCAACACTAAATAGCTTGATTGCGCATAACCCCATTTCGCCAAGGTTAAACCAAAATCCTCATAATGTTTTTGAATACCCATATCAGACGCCACATCAAATAAGCCACCCACACCCGCAGTGGTATTTACCGCAAATCGCTCAGAATCTCTCCCCATTTGATGTCCTTGACCTTGCAGGCCATCATTCACAATCGTAGGAATTTCATCGAGATTTGCGAAAACATGCGTCACCCCTTTGCGAGCAACTGAAGGCACAACGGTTTGATATAACGTCGCAACAGGTTTCAAAATAGCTTTATCGAGAGAATCGTTCAGGGCAAACATATGACGATTAAAATCTTGATAGGGATCGCTCGAATCGCTATTCACAACAGCATGAGCAGATGCTGTCACAACACATAACAACACGCTCCCAAAAAAAAGATCTGTACGCATCGAAATTCCATCCTCTTGCCATTGAAAACCAGCAAAGTATACCCATCTTTATAGTCGCCAGTCTATGAACATAGTGCGTTGATAGTGTGCTGGAAGTACTCAAAGAGTGCTAGAATTGATTTTTTACTGTATTGAGGAGAAGACAAGATGAAGCTGCGTCCATTGCATGACCGAGTGATTGTAAAGCGTTTGGAAGAAGAACGTGTAAGTCAGGGCGGAATTATCATTCCGGATACTGCTGCTGAGAAACCCATGAAAGGCGAAATCGTTGCCATCGGAACGGGTAAGCTGCTTGAGAATGGCGACATTCGCAAACTCGATGTCAAAAAAGGCGACAAAATTCTTTTTGGTAAATATTCGGGAACAGAAGTCAAAGTCAACGGTCAAGATGTATTAGTGATGCGTGAAGATGACATCATGGCAGTTTTTGAATAGTTTTTTAAAGATCTGATTTTATATTTTTGTATCTTAATTTTTTTGTTTTTTCGAGGAGTGAATTATGTCCGTTAAAGAATTACGTTTCAGCAATGATGCTCGCCAATCTATTTTGGTCGGCCTCAATGGTTTAGCTGATGCCGTCGCTGCAACGATGGGTCCCAGTGGTCGCAATGTATTAATTGAACGTTCTTATGGTGATCCCTTGATTACCAAAGACGGTGTTACCGTTGCAAAAGAAATTGAATTTAAAAACAAATTCGAAAACATGGGTGCACAATTGGTTAAATCTGTTGCGTCTCAAGCGTCTGATGAAGCCGGTGATGGCACAACCACTGCAACTGTATTAACGCGTGCTATTTATGTTGAAGGCATGAAATACGTTACAGCAGGTTTAAATCCGATGGAACTGAAACGCGGTATTGATAAAGCCGTTGCTGCTGCAGTTGAAGCATTAAAGAAACAATCCATCGAATGTAAAGATGCAAAATCCATTAAACAAGTCGGCACTATTTCAGCCAATTCTGAAATCACTGTCGGCAACATGATTAGTGACGCAATGAGTAAAGTAGGTAAAGAAGGCGTTATTACGGTTGAAGAAGGCAAAAGCTTTGACGACGAACTTGAAGTTGTTGAAGGAATGCAATTTGATCGCGGTTATATCTCACCGTACTTCATCAACAACCAAGCCAACATGTCATGTGAATTAGAAAATCCGTTTATTTTATTAGTCGATAAAAAGATTTCGAATATCCGTGATTTATTGCCAACACTCGAAGCCATTGCAAAAGCGGGTCGTGCATTATTAATTATTGCAGAAGATGTTGAAGGCGAAGCGTTAGCTACATTAGTGGTTAATACCATTCGCGGTATCGTTAAGGTCTGTGCCGTTAAAGCACCTGGCTTTGGTGACCGTCGCAAAGCAATGTTGCAAGATATTGCGGTATTAACAAACAGCAATGTTATTTCAGACGAAGTCGGTACCACTCTCGAAGGCGTAAAACAAACTGATTTAGGTAGCGCTAAACGTGTTGTGATTACAAAGGAAAATTCAACCATTATTGATGGCAAAGGTAAATCCGCTGACATCAAAGCACGTGTGGCTCAAATTCGTGCGCAGATTGAAGAAACGACCTCTGATTACGACAAAGAGAAATTAAGAGAACGTGAAGCGAAACTTTCTGGTGGTGTTGCCGTTATCAAAGTCGGTGCAGCTACCGAATTTGAAATGAAAGAAAAGAAAGCGCGCGTTGAAGATGCGTTATGTGCAACACGTGCAGCTGTTGAAGAAGGCGTGGTTGCAGGTGGTGGTGTTGCGTTAATCCGCGCATTACAGTCCATCAAAAACTTGAAGGGTGACAACCATGATCAAAACATGGGTATTGCCATCATTCAAAAAGCGATGGAAGCACCACTGAAACAAATCGTTAACAACACGGGCGCCGAAGGTTCTGTAGTCTTCCAAAAAGTATTGGATGGCAAAGGCAACCATGGTTACAACGCTGCAAGCAAAGAGTACGGTGACATGATGAGCATGGGTATTATTGACCCTACCAAAGTGACGCGTACTGCACTTCAAAAATCAGCTTCTGTTGCAGGTTTAATGTTAACAACAGAATGTATGATTGCTGAAATGCCGAAGAAAGAAGAGCACAGTCATGGCGCCGGTGGTATGGGCGGCATGGGTGGAATGGAAGGCATGATGTAATTGTTTCACGGTACAACGAAAAACCCCGCGAAAGCGGGGTTTTTTTATGGACTATTTTCAATTATTTAGCGCCAGAACTGAACCCTCTTCCCAACCTCTTTTCATGTGCAAACTCTTTCCACATAGCAATTTCTGCGGGAGAAATCTCAGCAGAAGCTGAAGACATTTTTGCAACTGCCACGTCTTCTTTTGCCTCATAGGCTTTAGTCAGTCGAGTTTTTTCAACTTCCAAAGCCAACAATTTTTCGTAATAATCTTGTGAACGTTTATCCAAACCATTAATATCAATACTTATTTCAAATTTTAAATCTTTTGTAACAACCTCTCGGATATCTGAACATTTTGCTAAATCTTGCAGGATCAGTGATGCGGAATCTTTACCATTCACTTTCATAGCCGCATTACTAAATTTATCAGTATTCAAACCATTCAGAAAAAATTCATCGATAACACCTTTTTCATATTCCGTAATACAGTCGAGAACCATTGAAAACATACTCGTGTGCATCAATAAGCTTTCCGTAGATACATTCGCTTTAATAATCAGTCGAGCTTTAGAAAAATTACTCACACAAATCAAGCTAAAACATCCTGTCGCAAACAGTGGCTTGTTACTGCCTGCAGACAAACCACCCAGATCACCTTCCGTAATCATATCACTTCGATCTTTAAAAAAAATTTTGGCGCTTTCTTGATCAGGAAATTCAAAGAGCACCTCAGGATTACTTTGTTTATTCGCCGCAATGAAAGTTATCTTGATGGTCTTAGAAGCTTTTGTGGGATATTCAGTAGGTTCATCAGAATGTTTCGCAAACATGGCTATACTCCTAATATTAAATTTAAATTTGATAACACACATAAAAAAACCGCCGAAGCGGTTTTTTTAGATCCTTCGCTACGCTCAGGATGACAGCTTTAAGCGTTTTCTTCCGCTTGCTCCGGAAGCGCTACGTTTAATTCCAACACCGAGCAACTGCCCATGCGTTGTAATTCCACACGAACACTATTTTTATCAATGCCCGTAAAGTATTTTGCAATCACGTCAATAATTTCTTGCTGAAGTACCGGAAGAAAATCACGACTGGCTTGGCTCGATGAACGTTCATGCGAAACAATAATCTGAAGTCTTTCTTTGGCAACCGCTGCTGAATTTTTTTGTTGGCGACGAAAAATAAGCTCAAAAATATTCATTAAACCACGTCCTCCAGCTTCTCCCTATTGGTCCATCCAAAGAGTCGGCCAAAAATGCCTTTCTTGTTTTCAGTAATAAAACGATGCGGACGATTTTCACCTAAGAAACGCGCCACCACATCTAAATACGCTTGGCCTGCATCTGATTCTTTTTCCAATGAAACCGGAATGCCGTTATTGGAAGCATTCAATACTGCCTGAGATTCAGGAATAACGCCTAGTAATGGAATATGCAGAATATCAACAACGTCATTCACACTTAACATTTCACCGCGTGCTACACGAGCCGGTGAATAACGTGTCACTAATAAATATTCACGAATAGGTTCTTGTTTGCTTTCAGCACGTTTAGATTTGCTCGATAAAAGCCCCAAAATTCTGTCTGAGTCACGAACAGAAGAAACTTCTGGATTCGTCACCACAACAGCCGTATCTGCAAAATACAGCGCCATGATGGCACCACGTTCAATACCGGCAGGAGAATCACAAACGATATAATCGAAGTCACGCTGGAGTTCTTGTAGTACTCGTTCAACGCCTTCTTGCGTGAGTGCATCTTTATCACGTGTTTGAGATGCCGCTAAAATAAATAAATTATCGACGCGTTTATCTTTAATCAACGCTTGTTGAAGATTGGCTTCGCCGTGAATGACATTAATCAAATCGTAAACCACTCGACGTTCACAGCCCATCACGAGATCAAGATTTCGTAAACCGACATCGAAATCGATCACGACGGTTTTAAAACCGCGCATGGCTAAACCTGTTGCGAATGAGGCACTACTCGTAGTTTTACCTACGCCGCCTTTACCGGACGTAATAACAATAATCTGAGCAACCAAGGGGAGGTTCCTTTTTCATATAGAGACAAAAAAATGGATAGCGCGTAGTCTACCTATCTTTCTTGAAATTAGAAAGTCCCCATATGTAAACGATCTTGATCTAAATAAATTTGAATAGTTTGTCCTTCGGGCATAGAAGAAAGGTCTTCGTTCACCCAATAGTGTCCTGCAATCGACACTAATTCAGCATCAATTTTTTGACAAAAAATACGTGCATCTCTATCACCGTTAACACCGGCCAATGCACGGCCACGCAGCGCACCATAAACATGAATATTGCCGTCCGCTAATACTTCAGCGCCAGGACTGACAGAATTTAAAATAACCAAATCGCCACCCTTCGCATAAATTTGCTGACCCGAGCGTACTTGCTGCGTCACTAATTTCGATGACACTTTTCGCAATATGGGTTCTTCTCCCGTTGACGGCGATGCCGGCAAATCGACTTTCTCGGTTTTTTCACCACGCGTGCTGGCTAATAAAGGTAATCCCAGTAAATTCACGGCCGCTTGTTGCTCAGGGTTTCCACCACGGACTCCGACAGGAACCAATCCATGCTCGCGTAACAACGCAAAAATCACTTCAAAATCCAACGGCGTTGTTGCGGTCTGAATTTTTTTCAATTCGAGCACAACCGGCATACCGCGGAATAAATCGGGAGTTTGTTTAACGAGTGAGAGAAACTGCGAACGTATCGCCGGCATATCTGCCTTGAGTAATTCGAGGACGGTTAGTGTGAGAACACTGCCTTTGAGTTGAAAAGCTTTTAAATTTGCTTTGGTATCGTTCATCTTCCTAATGATATCCACTATGCTTGTGTTTTTGGGAGTACCAAGATAGGGTTAGCCGGATAAATTGTCAAGATGAAGGGAGTGACATACAAGCATGGACAAAATCTGGCTTAAACATTATCCAAAAGATGTTCCCGCTGAGATTGACTTCCAACAATACCATTCTGTCATCGATATTTTTAGGGAAGCGTGTGAAAAATATCGTCACAAACCGGCGTTTACCAATTTGGGTCATGTTATTACCTATGATGCGTTGGATAACCTCAGTCGTGATTTCGCCGCCTATTTAGAAAATGATTTACACCTTAAAAGAGGCGATCGCGTCGCGATTATGCTTCCCAATCTACTTCAATATCCCATTGTTTTATTTGGGCTTTTGCGCGCAGGCTGTATTGCCGTCAATTTTAATCCGCTATATACGCCTACAGAATTAGAACATCAACTCAATGATGCGCAAACAGAAACCATTGTTATTTTGGCGAATTTTGCATCAACACTAGAAAAAGCACTGCCACAAACAAAAATAAAAAATATTATTATTACTGAACTCGCAGACTGCTTGCCACTATTTAAACGAAAATTAATTAATTTCGCGGTTAAATATATTAAAAGATTAGTGCCGAAATTTTCTCTCCCCAATACTATTTCTTTTTTAGACTGTATTAATAGGGGAAAAACATTACCGTTATTATTTGATGAAAAAACATTGAAATTTGATGATATTGCTTTTCTACAATACACGGGCGGAACGACGGGCGTTGCTAAAGGCGCCATGTTGACGCACCGAAATATCGTCGCCAACATGCTGCAAGGCCGTGCATGGATGAGTGATGTTCTTCAAATGGGGAAAGAAACCGTCATCACCCCGTTGCCGCTTTACCATATATTTTCATTAACCGTGAACTGTTTGATTTTTCTTGAACTCGGCGGGCTTAATGTGTTGATTACCAATCCGAGGGATATTCCCAACGTTATTAAAGAAATTAAAAAATTTAAATTTACGGCCATGACAGGGGTTAATACTTTATTTAATGCCATGCTCAATCATGCTGATTTTAACAGTATTGATTTCAGTCACTTGCATCTCAGCATCGGCGGCGGTATGGCCGTACAACAAATAGTCGCAGAACGTTGGGAAAAAGAAACACATTGCGCCTTACTCGAGGGCTACGGTTTAACAGAAGCATCGCCCGCCGTCTCTATGACGCCACTGAACTTAGAACATTACAATGGCAGCATTGGTTTGCCTCTACCCTCAACGGATATCTCCATCCGCGATGATGATGGAAAAGAATTATCGATAGGCGAAGTGGGTGAACTATGCGTAAAAGGCCCGCAAGTTATGTTGGGTTATTGGAATAATCCTGAGGAAACGAAAAATGTATTAACCTCGGATGGATGGTTACACACAGGTGATATTGCCAAAATCGATCACAATGGTTTTATTTATATTGTTGACCGAAAGAAAGACATGATAAATGTTTCGGGTTTTAAAGTATTTCCCAATGAAATTGAAAGTGTTATTGCGTCACACCCTGGCGTACGCGAAGTCGGCGTCGTAGGAATTGTTGATCCTGTTTTAGGAGAAGAGGTAAAAGCCGTCATTGTTAAAAAAGATCCTAATCTAACAGCAGATGATATTCGAAAATACTGTCATCAAAAATTGACAGGCTACAAAGTTCCTAAAATTATTGAATTTCGTGATTCTCTTCCCAAAACCAGTGTAGGTAAGATTTTGAGAAGAGAGTTAAGGTAAGGGCGCAATTAATTACGCCCCTCCTATCCGTGCGTAAACTCAAACAACGTCACAACTCGTCTCACACCTGTCACGCGTCTTGCCACATCAGAGGCTAACTGCGATTGCGATTTTGTGACAATTCCCATCAAATATACGACGCCATTTTCTGTCACGACTTTTATTTGTCCTGAATTTAACCCTTTTTCTGCCAACATGTTGGCTTTAACTTTCGTTGTAATCCACGCGTCTTGAGAGCGTCTCATGGCCGTTGTTTTTTGTCGCACCTGTAACTGGTTATAAATGCGAGAAACTTTCGGCAGCGATTGCATAAGCGCTTCTACTTGCGTGCGAACAGCATCGCTAGGCACTTGCCCCACCAATAAAACCGCATGGTTATAAGAAACAACAACGATATGACTGTTTTGATGCAACGCGGGTGATTGATTAATTTCACTGTTCGCTGTGTATTCAATATTTTGATCGTCGGTAATGGTTTTGACGGTACGTCTGTCATTCACGACAGCAGCACCCGTCGCCGCACCTGCAGCACCCGCTGCTAACACAACACATCCCTGCAATCCAAATCCAAGGGTGAGAACAAGCATCAAGCTGTACACTATTTTTTTCATTTCAATCTCCTCAACGTTAGCTATCTAGTCTAAAAGCGTCTTCAATCCAAATAATTTCAGGATGCTGTAAATTTCCCGTTAATGTAACGACATCAAAACGGCTCTGCAATGATTTAGCCAGTGAGCTTTTCATGCTAAAAATAGTTGCGGCTCGAATCAATCGTTGTTGTTTATGCCACGTAATACTTTCTAATGCACCACCAAAAAAATTATTTTTTCGATAACGCACTTCAATAAAAATGAGTGTGCTGAAGTTACGCATAATTAAATCAATTTCACCCAATTTCACACGATAATTTTTTTCAATTAATTCTAACCCGCGTCGTTGCAAATAATCACAGGCTAATTGTTCTGCAGCAATACCACTCGCCCGCGCTACAGTGTTTCGATTGGAATACCTTTCTGGAATTTGGCCCATGACAGTCTTCTTACTATATGTTGATCGGAACTCAAGGAAAGTTGCCCTGTTGCACCACTGATCCCCGAATTAATTGCACTAAAATTTTGCGTCAATACCGCTGCATCAAAGCCTAAACCATACAGCCGTATATATTGTTGAATCACAACAGGTTGAGACAATGTTAATGCTTGACGCATCGAGGCCCATTGACCATTAGAATCTAACACCAAGGGTTCATCGCAAAACATCACGCCGTTCAAACGTGTATCTTTTGCAGAATCAAGCAATCCTGAAAAAATCAAAGAGGTTCCATAGACGGGCATATTTTTTGCTAATAACGGCTTAATTTCACGTGCTAATGACGGACGTGCAATTAAAAAAACCACATCATAATTTTGCGCCAAGCTTTGTATTTTTTCGCTTAAATTTTCGTCGTTACTGACGGAAAGACTTCCTGCAATCGTCCCGCCATCTTTTTGCCACTGTGTTTGAAGTGCTTTTGCAATATCATCACCCCACGATCCGGATGGTGTAATTAACAGCGCTTTGCGATATCCATCTTGTGACGCTTTATCTGCAGCCTGTTGCGCTTCTGCACTCGGCGACAGAGAAAATTCATAGAAATTGGGAATTACCGTGGTGTTATTTTGAACATCATTCAACGCAATCGTATCAACTTTAATATCACCGCTATTGGCGAGTGTGCTGACATTGGGCTTGTCTAAAGGACCCACGACATAATTTGCACCCTCTTTAAGCGCTTGCTGATAAATCGAGGTGATATCTCCCGAGGACGTATCGTAAACTTTTATCGTTGGATGAACGGCACTCGATCCATAACCTGCCTTAAATCCGGCCTGTATCGCTTTGCCGGCATTCGCTAACCCTCCCATCAACGGAACTAATAACGCCACTTGTGTCGGTTGGGGTTGAGGACCTAACTCCACAGGTCCCGAGGTTTTAGTTGTAGCGGGTTGTGCGGTTAAACTCGTCACTGATGCAGACATCGATGATATTTCGTTGCTGATACATCCCGATAATGCAAACAAACACAGACAACTAAAGCCTAATCGCAGAGATTTTGCTACCATTTCAATTTCCTTGATTCCTGACAGACGCGGTGAGACAAGATGTGAGCATACTTTATATTGTTGCGACCCCCATTGGCAATCTCAATGACATCAGTTTACGCGCACTCGACATTTTAAAAACTGTCGACTTTATTGCGTGTGAAGACACGCGTCATACCCAATTATTATTAACCCACTATGGTATTACAACACCAGTATTTTCTTATCATGAACATAATGAACAAAAAAGCACGGATAAAATCATTAAATTACTACAAGAAAATAAATCCATCGCCTTGGTCAGCGATGCAGGCACGCCCTTGATAAGCGACCCAGGATATCTTCTCGTAAAAAAAATCCATGCGTGTGCTATTAAAATTTGTCCTATTCCAGGTGCATGCGCCGCAATTACTGCACTGAGCGCATCAGGATTACCCAGTGATCGATTTATTTTCGAAGGTTTTTTACCGGCGAAATCTATCGCGCGACAAAATAGATTGGGTGAATTAAAAACAGAAACCCGGACATTAATTTTTTATGAAGCGCCGCATCGCATTGAAGAAATGGTTGAAGATCTGAATTTAATTTTTGGCAATGATCGTGACGTAACCTTATGTCGTGAACTCACCAAAACTTTCGAGACCCTATATAAATCCACACTCAAAAAACTTAGCGAATGGTTATCCTTATCTCCTGATAATAAAAAAGGCGAATTTGTTGTGGTTGTTGCTGGACTACCTGAAGATCAAAAAGAAGAACTAAATCATCTTAAAGCTCAGGATCTGGTTAAAAAATTAATAATAGACTTGCCACTTAAAAAATCGGTTCAGATCTCAGCAGAATTATTTCAGGTTTCAAAAAACACGCTCTATCAATGGGCATTGACTCTTAAAAGGTAATCATATGACACGAAAATTCGATATCGCCATTTTGGGCGCAACCGGTGCAGTCGGTCAAACGGTATTAGAAATATTAGCGGAACGACAATTTCCTGTCGGAAAATTAATTCCGTTGGCAAGCAAAAAATCTGTTGGCAATACCGTTGAATTTAAAAACAAACCCATTTTAATTCAAGATGCAGACGGCTTCGATTTTAGTACTGTTCAGATCTGTTTCTGTGCAGTGGATGCTGAGTTAGCTAAAAAATATGCTCCCATCGCTGCTCAAGCCGGCTGTGTTGTCATAGATAAATCTTCGCAATTTCGTTATGACGCAGATGTGCCGCTTGTCATTCCTGAAGTCAATCCAGACGCCATTGCGGAATATCGCGAACGAAATATTATAGCGACGCCTAATTGCTCAACGATTCCCTTACTCGTTGCACTGAAACCTATTTATGATGCGGTGGGGATAGAAAGAATTAATGTCGCAACGTACCAGTCTGTTTCAGGAACAGGTAAAGCGGGAATTGATGAATTATCTCAACAAGTCACGGATTTATTAAACGGCAAGAGTGTGACGCCAAAAGTCTATCCTGTTCAAATAGCCTTTAATTTAATTCCACATATAGACAGCTTTTTAGACAATGGCTATACCAAAGAAGAAATGAAAATTGTCTGGGAAAGTAAAAAAATTCTGAATGACCCTAATATTTTAATTAATCCGACTGCTGTGCGTGTGCCTGTTTTTTATGGCCATTCTGAAGCCGTACATATCGAAACCCGTGAGAAAATTACCGCTGAAGCGGCACGCCATTTATTAACGGAATCGCCAGGGATTATTGTCATTGATGAGCATGAAGACGGTGGCTATCCCACTCCCATGCTACTGGCGGAAAGAGAAGATGCCGTGTTCGTGGGGCGCATCCGAGAGGACATTTCCCACCATTTAGGCCTGGATCTCTGGATTGTCGCAGATAACATCCGCAAGGGCGCCGCACTAAATGCCATACAAATTGCAGAGATTTTGATTCGGGACTACCTCTAATCGTGTATAATCAGCCTAGTTTTATGAGGGAAGACCATGGCTGATATTGACCTAAAACAAAGGGTTCAAGATCTCGAACAAGAAATCGATTACCTGAAACAGATTCTTGAACACATTCCTACCCATGTCTACTGGAAAAACAAAAAGGGAGTTTATCAGGGCTGCAATAAAGCACAGGCTGCCACACTGGGATTAAAATCCATCAATGAATTTTCAGGAAAAACCATAGACCAACTGATCCACAGCGACTATATTCCTGCCATTGTAAAAAACGACCAAAAAATCATGCGTAGCAAGCAAACTCAAACCATTGAAGAATCTTGCCCAGATACTCACGGAAATCCCGCTATTTATTTAAGCAAAAAAACCCCTCTCTTTGATAAAAAGGGCCGCGTCACAGGATTATTGGGTGTCTCAACGGATATTACGGAATTAAAGAAAACAGAATTTTTATCCAGTATTTACTTTCAAAATATTCTCGATGTTTTACCTGAAAATTTTTACTGGGCCGACAAAGAAGGCGTTATTTTAGGATGCAACAATAACCAGGCTAAATTTTTTGGACTTCAATCCTCGACCAGCCTCATCGGAAAAACTATCTATGAAGCAGCAGAAAACTCTGGCTGGAGTCAAGAAACCATTAATGCCCTTCGCAAAAATCATAATAGAGTCATGCGCGCACAAACGCCTATGAAAGTCGAAGAGATTTGTATAATTGATGGAACCCCTAGAACATTCCTGTCTTATAAAAATCCTTTAATCAATCACAAAAAACAGGTCATGGGCGTGTTCAGTGTAACAGTGGATATCACTGAACAAAAAGAATTGGAAAAAGCACTTCGCGTTGCAAAAGAAAAAGCAGAAGAAATGAACCGCATGAAATCCGAATTTATTCATAACATGGAACATGATATTCGTACACCGTTTGCCGGTATTTATGGCATGAGCACAACATTGGCTCAACGTGAAACTGATCCTGAAAAAAAGGAAGCCTTGGAATTGATTGCGCATTCAAGTGAAGAATTACTCAGCTACGCCAATCACATTTTGTCGTTTGCACAAGTCGAAGAAGAATTCAGTCATATTATCGTGAAGGAATTTGATCTTCATAAACTTATCAACGCAATCATTTCCATGGAACGTCCGGCTGCAAAAAACAAGGGCATTGAGCTTCACTACACGCTCCCTAAAAATATTCCTGAAACATTGGTCGGTGACGTGAATCGTTTAAAAAGCATTTTAATTAATCTCATCAGCAATGCCATTAAATTCACTAAAAAAGGCAGCGTTTCCGTTGATGTTAAATTAGAACATAAAAATAAAAAACAGGCGGTTCTTTCTTTCACTGTCAAAGATACAGGCATTGGCATTCCAAAAGATAAGATCCACTTAATTTACGATAAATACTTTTGTCTTAATCCAAACAACGATACGTGGAAAAGTTTTGGCCTTGGGCTTAAAATCGTGAATAAGTTTGTGGAAGAACTGGGGGGTGAAATTAAACTCGATAGCATCCTAGGTAATGGCTCGACCTTTACTGTCACACTTCCCTTTCAAATACCGCTTTAGGATTGCCCTATGACAAAAAAATTAACGCTCGAATTAAAGCGCAAAATTCGCGTTCTTGAACAAGATATCGATTACCTCAGACAAATCATTGATCATATTCCCGCCAACATTTTTTGGAAAAACCGTAAAGGCGTTTATTTGGGGGGAAGTCAACGTGCTGCAAAAAGTATGGGGAAGAGCTTTATCGGAAAGACCCTCTATGACTTTCTGGATAAAAATACAGCAGAGATTTGGGATAAGTCCGATCGAAAAATTATGCGCGAAAAAGTAGAACAAACCATCGAAGAAAATTTCTTGGATCCGGGCAATAATCCCGTGACCCTTTTATCTGTTAAAGCGCCTCTATTTAACAATAAAAACAAAGTGACGGGATTGTTAGGCGCATCAATCGATATCACTAAACTTAAACAAGCCGAAAAAGCGTTGGTTGAAGCCAAAGAAAAAGCGGAAGAAATGAGCCGTATGAAATCGGACTTTATTCATAACATGGAGCACGATATTCGAACACCTTTTGCGGGAATTTATGGCATGAGTTCTGCCATGGCACGTCAAGAAACTGATCCCGAAAAAAGAGAATGCTTGGATTTAATTTCAGAATCCAGTAAAGAATTATTGGATTATGCCAATCATATTTTGGCATTCGCTCAAATCGAAGAAGAATATAACAAAATCGTTAACGAAGATTTTTCGATTGAAAAAACGGTAAAATCCGTCATCAACATGGAAAAACCGCCCGCCAAAATAAAAAACTTGTCGCTTCGCTACAGTGTAGCGAATACCGTTCCTGAAAAAGTGGTAGGAGACCTCCAACGATTAAAAGTCATTTTGATTAATCTTATAAGCAATGCCATTAAATTTACAGAAAAAGGCTCTGTGTCGATTGATGTAACAATGGTGAAACGCAATAAAACTTCAGCTAATTTTTATTTTCGCATACATGATACGGGCATTGGTATTCCAAAAAGTAAGCAAAAAGATATTTTCGAAAAATTTTTCCGAGTTAATCCCTCTAATCAAGGTCTATACAAAGGATTTGGATTAGGTTTACAAATTGTGAAAAAATTTGTTGAGGAAGTTAACGGTGACATTCAGTTGGAGAGTGATGTCAATAAAGGCACAACCTTTACGGTTAGAATTCCCTTTCAATTTGTCGCGTCTAAATCCACATGACAGCGATTTTAATTGTTGAAGACAACGCACTCATTCGGATGGCCACCAAATTTCTGTTTAAATCGTTTGATTGTGAAGTGGATTTTGCGAACACCGGAAAAGAAGCTTTACGTTGTTTAGAAAAACGGCATTATGACATTGTTTTTTTGGACCTGGGTTTGCCAGACATGTCGGGATTTGAGTTAGCAAAGAAAATCAGATCCGTTAAAAAGCAAGAGAATCTTCGATTAATTGCATTGACCGCACAGGCTTCGGAGAGCAAACACGAATGCCAAGCGGTTGGCGTTCGTGAGTTTTATACAAAACCGTTGAGAGAAAGTGATATTGTTGCGGTATTAAGTAAAGCATATCGGCGGTAGAAAATAATATTATTTCTTCTGCAGGACGATCTTACTTCCACTCATATACCCGCCATCCCTTTTTCCAGAATTAATGGGTAGAATATTCTTGGGCTCGGAGGAAAAGGGTGGCTGCTTGCCTACTGAAAAATATCCCATCTGAGCTGAAGCTAGAACGGTTTCCTTAGTAATTTTTTCTTCACCTTTTGCTTTTACTTCTGCTACAGCTTTAGTTTCTATCTCTATTGAATTTTTACGTCCAGAGTTTAGCGGTGAGACTGAGTTTGACCCATTGGGGGATAGCGATTTTGGTGTTACAACAGGTGCGGTTCTTGGGTGTTCTACAGAAGTTCTACGTCCAGAATCCAGTGGTGATCCTGGTTTTGGTGGTGACGCTGCCTTTGTGTCGTCCTCTGAAACTTCTTCAGAGCTAGAACTAGCATATTCCACCACTTTATCCAACCCTTCAACGGCCTCCTGTTCGAGTCTTTCTCGAAACTTAGGATTCGCTGTTTTCGCCAACTTTAACTTTTCTGTGTTATAGACCACTTCGTCCGTCAATGTCTCCAATTTTTTCTGCAGTTCCGCTTTTTCTGCTTCCAGTTTCGCAATTCTCATTGCTGCTGTTTCCGCTTGCTGACGAATTCTCTCAGCCTCTTCCGCTTGTTGAGCACCTTTTTTAGAGGGTAGACTTAACGTCAAATATTTCACTCCGTCACGATTTCCTTTCCTCAGGTTCTTAGCAACAGCAGCCCACGCTGCCCGTGCGGGGTTGGATAAATCTCTGTTTAAGCCAAAAGGATAAACCATTTGACGAACATATTCCTCCCACATAGCAGCAACCACAGATTCTTCTAAACAGTATGAACGAACACACTTCCAAATTGCTTCTTCCCGTCCTTTCATCTGACTTGGGCTAAAACATTTATCAAAAAAGACTTTCGTCCACGCATCTATAGCTTTACGGACATCAGAATCCTCTTTTTCATATTCCTGTAATGTTAATTCATAGTATTCTTTAAACAAATCAGCGTTTTTACTAAAGCCTTCAAAAAGCGCTTTATTTTGTTCTAGTTCACTGCTAAGTTTTCGTAGCGCATGTATTCTTTTATCTACGTCATCCTCCTTGTAATTATCATTTTGCGCGATATCCATTCCATTCCAATCTCTCCAGTCTGTATACACCAACCGTCCGCTTTTTATCATTTCTTCCACATTATCTTTTCGGTCGGGACCAAGGCCATCAAAAAAAAGCCTTCGCCAATTTCTCGTAATGCTGTCTGTTTCTTCAATAACTTCACCGTCGATAGAGTCTTTATTTAGCTTCAACTGAACAGTATGACACCCCAGGTCTCCCGAATTAAGAATAATAATTCGGCCCTTATGATTGGAATAGATTGTATCGTATAAGAATCGAATTTGGTTTCCTAAATAACACGGATCACTTGCATAATCCGCTGTAGGGCTTAAAAAAAATAAAATATCTTCGTCAGGCATATATTTGTTCAGCCCCACAGAAAACTTAACAGGGTTTCCTTCTTCTGTTCTGTCATAATTTTTCTGCAAATCTTTTGTTTCTTTTGGTTTTTGCAGAGCTTGCAGCACTCGATCGTCGTGGTACATAAAGTTACCTCAGTCTATCTTTCAAAAAATTAATGTTCGCGAATGGTAATTTAATTTGTGGGACTTTTACTTTTGTCTGATCGTTGGTATAGGTGTGCGCTATCTTGTAAGCCTTTCGCCATATACGATAATAGCACATTTCGTACAAAATCAAAAAAACCCAATGAAAGCCGCTACTTTTTGTTCCGATGGATGAGAAGAGGCGGTAGGGAAAAGACTAAAATCCCACCCACCAGAATCAATTCATACGTCCTGACACTGGCAATCTGAAGATTAGACGGTGGCAGAAAGCCCAGGAGAATCACGCCAATGGATGTCAAAATCCCTACACCCGCAACCACCCATACACCCCAATTTCCGCCTGGGATACGGTATGCGCGAACAACTTCAGGAGATTTGTAACGAAGGCGAATCACAGCAGCAAACATAAATATATAGAATAATAGCGCCAATTGAGAGGTCAACGCAGTCAAAATCCAATACGAGCTGTTCACACTCGACATCAATAAAAATACGGTACAGAGTAGCGTCACTATTATGGCCTGTAATACTAAAATCCGAGCCGGCATGCCGTGTTTATTCAGCTTTGCGAAATACGCTGGAACATTGCCTTCTTCTGCTGCAACCCATAATCCTCTCGTCGGCCCAATCACCCACGCAGACATATTCGCTAAACCACTGATGAATATCATCGCTACCATTGCAGGCACTGCCCATACCCAATGATGAGCTTTGAAAAAGATCGCATAGGCGTCTATTAAACTCGAGACTAAACTAATCTGACTGGGAGGAATTACTACAGCAATAGCCAATGATCCACCAATTAAAGTCACTAATATAATTAGCGAAGAATATAACAAAGCTCGAGGGTAATCTTTTTGCGGATTTTTCACATCGCCCGCATGGACGGCTGACATTTCCATTCCCACTAAACCAAATAATACCGCAACTAAAAAACCTAAATTATTTAAATTATCTAATTTTGGAATGAGATCAGCGCGATCAAAATGCACTTGAGAAACATGGCCGTGCGCAATCCATAACATTCCCAACGAAATAATAATTAATATAGGAATCATCGTTCCCACCACTGCACCGATGACACTGAATCGACTCGAAATTTGTAATCCCATACAGCTCAAAATAGTCGATGCCCAAAATAAAATTAAAATAATACTTAACGTATATGTCGTGCTACTCGCCAAAGCCGGATCTATTAAACTTGCAAGCGTTCCTGCTAAAAAAGCTAATATAGTCGGATACCACACGACATTATAAATCCACTGTAACCAAATGGTTAAAAATCCGATTTTGGGTCCAAACGCTTTTGTTACCCACACGTAGGCACCGCCTGTATTCGGCCAAGCCGTGGCTAATTCTGCTGTCACTAAAACAGTCGGGATAAAAAAACAAATCGCTGCAACAACATAATAGAATATCAATGCAGAACCGTATTCAGCACTAATAGGCAACGTCCGTAAACTATCGACGGCAATGACGTTGATCATCATCAGCGTAAAAACGCTTAAAATTTTACCCTTGCTATTTATCTGCATGAAACATACTCCAAAATTTATTCACCAACACACTGCCCCATTTTAACAGAACATCCATTCTTCAATTGGGGGTCCCACTTCATTTGGTTAGCCTGAAATAAAACAATGACGGTTGAGCCTAACTGAAAATACCCCATTTCTTCGCCTTTTTCGAGGAAGATATCCGTATACGTCCAACGCTGAATGCCGTGTTTTCTGGGCGGAGTCACAAGTCCTGCCCACTGGGTACCAATACTGGCAACAATCATCGCTCCCACCAAAATGACTGCAACCGTTCCCTTTTCTGTTTCAAAAACAGAAATCACACGCTCATTTTTGGCAAATAAATCAGGCACAGTTCGCGCTGTTCGCTGATTAACAGAAAATAATTTTCCGGGCACATGCATCATCGACTTTAGCTGTCCTGAAATAGGCATATGAACACGATGGTAATCTTTGGGGGATAAATAAAAGGTCGCGTAGGAACCATTCTCAAATAATGACGCTAATTTAAGATCCCCACCAAATAATGTGGATAAACTAAAGTGATGATTTTTTGCCTGAAAAATATGGCTGTCATGAATCTGACCGATTTCACTGATGGCTCCATCAGCTGGACTGATTATATTTTTTCCTATGGGGCGAAGCTGCGATTTTAAAAGCCGCGTAAAAAATGCGTTAAAATCACAGTAATTTTGCGCCTGGCCTCCCAACGACTCTGACATATCGACATTATATTTTTTAATAAAATGGTTTATGCACCAGTTTTTGAACCACAAAGGGCGTCTCACCCTTGCAAGCCACCCGAAGGCGCTAGAGATAGCCTTTTGAGGCAGGCAATACTGAGGCAGCGTTTTGAGTCTGTCTATCATTCTCTCTCTATCCTGGCTATCGATTTGCGCAATTCAGAATACTTACTATACTTACTATAAGGTGTTTTCATGGAGTGCTACCTTGAACTTTAATAGTCAAGCACTAAGGAGATCGACATAGCGACACGGTGTGCAAGTCCTTGCTATAGCAGGAAAGCCTTAAGTGTCACCGAGATCCCCACATTGTAGTACCAGTTTCAAGTGTGCATACTTCACTGGGAACACCCCATTTACTTCTGCGAAGGATTTTTCTCCATGGATGCGCTTAAAAAACAAGCTGCCCTTGCCGCCCTAAATTATGTCGAACCTTATACCATACTTGGCGTAGGAACAGGCAGTACGGTAAACCATTTTATTGATGCACTCCCGTCGATTAAATCAAAATTAGAGGGCGCTGTCTCAAGTTCGGTACAGACCACCGAACGACTCAAAGCACTCGGCATTCCTATTTTTGAATTAAATTCAGTGGATCAATTACCGCTCTATGTTGACGGTGCCGACAAAATTGACCCCCATCTTCAGATGATCAAAGGCGGTGGTGGTGCACAGACCCGTGAAAAAATTCTGGCGACGGCGGCAAAAAAATTCATCTGTATTGCGGATGAAACAAAATGGACCGATTTACTCTCTACAGATGAATTCCCTCTTGCCATTGAAGTCATTCCGATGGCGAGAAGTTATGTCGCACGTGAATTGGTAAAATTAGGCGGAGTGCCTGTTTACCGGGAGGGTTTTGTTACAGATAACCATAATGTCATCTTAGATGTTTATCATCTTTCCATGATTGACCCGTTAAAACTCGAAGTTACACTGAATAATATTGTAGGTGTGGTAGGCAATGGCTTGTTTGCACATCGTCCTGCTAACACACTCATACTCGCCACCAACAAAGGGTTGAAAATAATAAATGGCTAAATTTTTCTCACAACCGGCTATTAAAATTACCTTATTTACAGCCCTCCTTACGTTAATTTTGGCGAGCTTAAAATTATTTTTTGGTATCACAGGCGAGTCACACGCGTTAACCGCTGACGGCTTTCATTCGCTTTCAGATATCCTGGTCGATGGCATGGTATTGTTTGCCGCGCATTATGGTGCACAAAAAGCTGACTACAATCATCCTTACGGTCATGGAAGAATCGAAACTGCAGCGACGTTTGGATTGGCATTAATTTTAATTCTGACTGGGCTTGGAATTATCGTCGATGCAGGAAAACACTTGTGGGGACATCTACCCGTTCCTAAACCTGAAATGATTACGCTGTGGATTGCACTATTAACAGCTGTTATCAATGAAGGATTATTTCGATTTACACTCAAATTATCGAAAAATATAAAATCAGATATTTTAGCGGCAAACGCCTGGCACGCCAGAAGTGATGTGTGGGTTTCAGCGGTAGTTGTATTAGGTATTCTCGGGGCTATTGCAGGTTATCGCCATCTTGATGTCATTGGTGCCATTATAGTGGGTATCATGATTATTAAGCTGGGATCAGAATTAGGCTGGAAGAGTATCAGTGAATTAGTTGACACCGGGGTTAATGAAAAAACGCTTAAAAAAATTGCTGATATTATTACTGCAGTTCCCGGCGTCTGTACCTTACATATGCTACGCACGCGAACCATTAAAAATAGCATTTTGGTCGATGTTCATATTTTAGTTTCGCCACGCATCAGTGTTTCCGAGGGACATTTTATTGGTGACCAAGTTATTTTGGCGTTGAAAAAACTGCCAGAAATCAGTGATACGACAGTGCATGTGGATCCTGAAGATGATGAAATATCCCATCCTTCATCGCAATTACCCCATAGAAAACAATTAGTGTCTTTATTAAAAGAAACGCTAAAAGACTTACCTTATGCTGACAAGCTTCGAGATCAGGATATTCGATTACATTATTTAAATGGCCAGATCGAACTCGAAGTTTTCATTCCCGTAAACTTTCTCAGCGGCGATGCGCCAAACATTCTTGCGCAATATAATGAAACGCTCAAAAAATTATCAGTAATCGATAAATTTAACATTTATTTTTCACATGGTTGATCCTGGAGTTTTTTAATCGAGATAAGGTTTTGATGCAAAAAACCTTTAACGTTTTTCACATTCAATGCTACAGTTTGTCACATTATTTTGTTCTAGGAGGAAACACATGTTTACCTTGCCAAAAAATCAGATGACGTTCATGGAAACCCTGATTGCCATATTTTTATGCTGGAAATCACTCATACTCCCTTTGCTCCCGTTGAGTATTTTATGTGTTTTTCTAACTGCCCTTCCTGCCTTTGGTATAAAGCTCAGTTATTTAGCACCCCGTAGCCATGTTTTTTTTATTGTCTATGCCATCAGTTATGCACTTTATTTAATTCCGTCGGGCGCCATCATCATGCTTATTAGTTCTGCGCTGCATGGAAAAAAAATTGACCTCGTGGAAGCACTGCGTATTGGTGTTTCACGTTTCCCTAAAATGTTGATGACAGGAATTATCTTAATCGTCGCCATGTATATTCTCGTCCGTTTTGGGCTTCTTTTTTCTCATATTAGCTACTATTTAGGCATAATCATTGCATTCTTACTGATTGTCGCCACATCACCCTTTTTAATTCCTGCTAGCCCATTAGTCGTCATTGATAACAAATGGCCTTTTGATGCGATTACCAGCGGCGTGCGTCTCGTCAAAACAAACTGGCTGCGTGTATTCGGTATTATGGCGGTTATTTCAGTGATCACGATTCCGCTCAACGTTTTCACTGCCCATTTTATGGCTGCTGCGTTTATTGTTAGCGTACTTACATTACCCTTAACGCTCTCTATGACCGTGGTGATTACAGAGAATCTCAAACTTAAGCCATAAAAAACACATGAATCTTTCTGCTTCTGAAACATTTAGGTCCATTTTTGAATTGTGGAAGAAGACCTATATTTCGCTTCTTCCACTCACCGTGTTGGTAACGTTGTGTCTCGATAGCACTGCAATTTTCGACAGCATTATTTTAGCTATTTTATTATGTATTCCTGGGCTTTATTTATCTAATGTCATTTTGCTAAAACTAGCCAATGTTTTTCGTCAAGAACTTCCTAGAACAGAAGAAGAATTTTATTCGTTGGCACTTAAGCGATTTCCCGATGCATTGATGCTTTTTCTCGGATTGGGCGGTATTTTCCTTCTTTGTTTTCTGTTGGCCAGTTCGATTTTAGGATTTCTGTTTGGACTCGTTGTAATTATGTTACTGCTGCTTATTTATTCTTATTTGATTTTTGCGTATCCCTTAGTTGTTATTGATGGTTTAGATCCTGTGCAATCCCTCAAAAAAAGCTTTCACCTAATTAATAATCATATTGGTTATATTACAGTAATATTTTTGGTGATTGGACTTGTCGAAGCAATTGCTTATGTTATCTTTTATTTAATTGCGGGAATGGCTGGAGCTTCGTTAATTTATAATCTGATCTTCACGACACTTAATTTGGTCTTAAGCGTCGTAGTGTTAGAGTCTTTGAAGAGTAAACAGCTTAATAAATAAATTATTATTTTCTTTCAAATATTTTTTTAAAAAAACTTTTCTCTTTTGAAGAGTTCTTTTCTTCTGCTACTGGCTTTGATACCAGCTGAGCTGATTGAGTTAATAGGGCACGCGCAAAGGCACAATGCATAGCAGGATCAATTACCACTGGTTTTTTATGTATATGTGCAACATGAGCATTCAATGTTTCTGCTGCGTTCTCACGTTTAATAGGCGTAAAAGTCACCCGTTTCTCTTCGTAAGAAATACCATATAATTCTGAGTTTGGTAGATTTTCCATTGCAAGCTTTAGATTGGACGTTAGGCCAGCTTCATCTAAATCTTCAGCAAATAACAAAACAAAATCAGCTTTATGAAAAAGAATTTTTTTCTCGATAGTGTGCGGCGGCGGAGGTAAATAACTTCTTTCGCCATTTCGATACCAGATATCAACCCCAGTTTCTTTTGTGGTTACAGTTCGACATTCCACACCAATCCCATCAATAAAATTTTCACCGAACGCTTTAAAAAAGTATTGTTTATTGAGTTTTCCTAATAAAATACCTTTTAGAGTAGGTTTATCTGAAACTGATTCTGGCACATAGACTAAGGCAACGGGTAAGGCAGATGTCAGGGGGGATTTTTCAATCGCACGAAAAAGCCCTGTGTCTGATATTTGTCGAACCACTGTTTCAATGGATGAAGCTTTAATTGGC
Organism: Gammaproteobacteria bacterium; assembly: GCA_035943935.1. Lineage (GTDB taxonomy): Bacteria > Pseudomonadota > Gammaproteobacteria > DASZBR01 > DASZBR01 > DASZBR01. The sequence goes on along the minus strand of DASZBR010000001.1, from coordinate 1,388 downwards.
AATGGTTTAATGGGTGAGGCTTCAACGGGTGCTTTTTTATTCGGCCCCATTTCTTGCATCTCTATTTCTTTTTCATTTGCTTTCATTATAGTCTCCGCATCAACTGCAACCCCATTCTACAGCCTCAACCTTAAGGTTTTATTAAGGTACAGGACAAAAAGTGAATTTTTTCATATGTTTTCGCTTCTCCCGGAGGGAGAAGGTGCCCGAAGGGCGGATGAGGGGGGGATTTAAATAGCTGTTGAAGTTGATTTCCAAAACGCTTTAATGGATGTGAATAATCAAATAGTGTTTGCCGAATACAATCATATCCACGCCTAAAACAGCTCATTATTTTACGTCCGTGATTCTTTGTTGGTGTTGGTTTTTTCTTCTCGAGACATTGTCCTGTTCGATATGCCCACGCAAATGCAATCGCCAAAACGGCGAACCATTTTTCAATACGATCGGGTTTCGTCATGTGTGTATCCTCCAAACAAAATCCGCGGCATTTTAATGCCGCAAATGACGTTTCAATTTCCCAGCGTTTTGCATAAAGCGGAAGTGCTTCAAGAGGGTTCAGTGTTGTTGCTAAAACAACTAAATCGCCGTCAATTTTTAGAGCAACAAGCGTAATTTTATTACCCCATAAAACATAAGGTTTTTTACCGTACCACATTTCACCTTCGGTTAAACGCCGACAGCAACTATCTAATCGAACTCTTCTGCCTTTGCTGCTTACGGCGTAACAGTTATCTTTAACGCGAATACAAAAAGGTATATCTTTACCAATGAAATACAACATAAACTCACTGCTTGCGAATTCGCGGTCACCCAATACACAATGGATTTTTACGTTTGGAAATACACGAAAAAACCTTTCTAGAATTTCAATTCTATCGTGAGCGTGGGAGTTCCCACGCTTTTCAATATGTTTCCAAAATAAAGGAACAGCAATATCTCCAAGACTTAGAGACAACACTAAAACATTGTTTGCGCTTTCACCTAAATCCCATCGCGTTCTATCAAAAATTAAAATCCAAGGCTCATCGATGTTGATATTCAAAAGCACAATAACAATCGTAGCAATTTGGTCAAAATCCATTTTGACTTGAGCAAAGAAGCGTCTTAATCGTCGATAACGAGATTCATTTTGAGCTTCACCTCCAAAAGAGAGTGCTACTTTAGTGAGGTTAACTGTGCCAATTAACATCAAACTCATGATGAGACGTGCAAGGCAAACTAATCGGGACTTATGCAACGGCAAACTGTTTGATAATATCCCTAACAACTCGCTGAACTGAGGCATTAAACACTCCTTGTGTTTGGTGGTCGAAACCTCAGTTTACAGCGAGTTTTGTGCTTTTTTGATCCCCCTCATCCGCCCTTCGGGCACCTTCTTCCTCCGG